>NZ_MZGU01000004.1 GCF_003111605.1 Methanobrevibacter woesei
AACAGGGTTACTGATGAGAATGGTGTTGCTCATTTGAATATTAATTTGATTCCTGGTGAGTATATTATCACTTCAGTTTATGGAAATGCAACAGCATCCAACAAAATCACAGTAAAACAACCATAAAAATAAAATAAAAATTTATTAATTCCCTTATCAAATAAGGGAATTTTTCTTTTTCTTTTTTTGTCTGTTAATCAGCACTGAATTTTTCCACTTGTTCTTTTTAAGTTAAAATTTTATATAATATAATCCACATAAATTAATTTAATATTTATTTTTTAAGTACTGGTGATTATAAATGAGAATTTTAATTATTCATTCTGATTATTTAAATTATAATGTAAAAAATAAAACTCCAGTAGCTGAAGAAATTGAAGAAGCTAAAAAACAAGGAGCTTTTGATGAATCTTTAGTAGTATTTACTGCTGTTGAAAAAGAAGATGAAAAAAATCCATCTGCTATTGTTAAAAATTTAATTAAAGAAATTAAAAAAGTTAATGATCAAGTTAAAGCAGAAAATATTGTTTTATATCCTTATGCTCATTTGTCTTCTTCTTTAAGTTCTCCTAAAGTTGCTGTTCAAATTTTAAAAGATGCTGAAGAAATTATTAAAAGTGAAGGTTTAGATGTTTACAGAGTCCCATTTGGTTGGTATAAAGCATTTGAAATCTCTTGTAAAGGACATCCATTAAGTGAGCTTTCAAGAACCATTACTGCTGATGAAGAGGATGAAGAGGAAGGAGAGAAAAAACCATCATCATGGTCTGTTCTTGATGGGGACACACTTATTGATATTGATGAATTTAATTTTGATAATGATCAATTTGAGAAACTTGTTAAATATGAACTTGGTGAAGGAGCTTCTGATGAAGGGGAACCGCCTCATGTCAAATTAATGAGAGAAAAAGAGTTATGTGATTACGAAATTGCATCTGATGTTGGAAACCTTAAATGGTATCCTAAAGGACGTTTAGTTCGTGATTTACTCGCTGATTATGTTTATAATTTAGTAGTTGATCAAGGAGCAATGCCTATTGAAACACCAATTTTCTATGATTTAGATAATGATGCAATTAATGTTCATGCTGCTAAATTTGGTGAAAGACAATACAGAACTGCCACTAAAAAGAATTTAATGCTTAGATTTGCATGTTGTTTCGGTGCATTCAGAGTAATGGCAGATACTTTCTGTACTTGGAAAAACTTACCTGCTAAACTTTATGAACTTTCAACTTACAGTTTCCGTTTTGAACAAAAAGGTGAAGTTGTTGGTCTTAAAAGGTTAAGGGCATTTACAATGCCGGATTTCCATAGTTTCTGTGCAGATTTAGATGCATCTTTAGAGGAGTTCTCAAAACAAACTGATATGTGTATCCAAACTGGTGTAGATTTAGGAGTAAATTATGAAGTAATCTTTAGAGCAACTCAAGAATTCTATGATAAATACAGTGAATGGATGTATTCTATTGGTGAAAAAATAGGAAAACCAGTATTACTTGAAATTTTACCAGAAAGAAAACATTACTGGGATTGTAAAATTGATTTTGCTGCAATTGATTACTTAGGAAGACCAATTGAAAACCCAACTGTTCAAATTGATGTTGAAAGTGGTGAAAGATTTGGTATCACTTATTTAGGTGAAGATGGTGAGGAACATAATCCTGTTATTCTCCACTGTAGTCCTACTGGAAGTATTGAAAGGGTTATCTGCAGTTTACTTGAAAAAACTGCTATTGAATTAAATGAAAAAGCTCCAATGTTGCCTGTTTGGTTAAGTCCTATTGAAGCAAGAGTTATCACCGTTGGTGAACCTCATAAAGAGTATGCTTTTGAACTTGCTGATAAAATAGCTGCTGCGGATATTCGTGTTGATGTAGATGACAGGGATGAAAGTGTAGGTAAGAAAATCAGAAGTGCAGCTAAAGAATGGATTCCATACACTTTTGTTGTTGGAGATAATGAAGTAGAATCTGGTAATTTAAATGTCACTATTCGTGAAACTGGCGAAAAAGTTGATATGACTGTTGATGAGTTAATTGACGCTATTAAAGCTAAAACTCAAGGTATGCCATTTAGAAGATTACCATTACCTAAAGACATTTCAAAAAGGATTAATTTCCAATAGGAAAATTCCTTTTCTTTTTTTTTATTTTTTTAGAAATTTATATTAAAACATATTTTTTAAGAAATAATTTTTCTATTTTCTTATACTGATTTTAAGTATTAAAATATATATTATATTAAATTCATAAACTAATAATGTATAATTAAGTATATTATCTATTAACCACTTCTTTAAAATTAAATTAGTGGATTAAAAGTATTGGCATATTGTTCTAAATATGGCTAGTTAGATAATTTATTAAATACTTTTTTAAAATGGAGGAACTTTAATGTACAATATAGGTGAAGCTCTCATTGGAGATGGAGATGAATTAGCACATGTTGATTTAATTATTGGTGATAAAGAAGGACCTGCTGGACAAGCTTTTGCAAATGGGTTATCCAATTTATCTGTTGGTCACACTCCTTTAACCACTGTAATTAGACCTAACTTAATGACCAAACCAGCTACTTTAATCATTCCTAAAGTAACTGTTGGAGATTTAGATGATGCAAATAAAATATTTGGACCTGCACAAACTGCTGTTGGTAGAGCTGTTGCAGATGCAGTAGAAGAAGGATACATTCCAAAAGACATTGTTGAAGACATTGTAATTAATGTAAGCGTATTTATTCATCCTGCTGCAAAAAATTATAGGAAAATTTACCAATACAACTATGGAGCAACTAAATTAGCTATTAGAAGAGCAATGTCTGGTTATCCATCTATTGATAAAGTACTTGCAGAAAAAGATCGTGGAACCCACCCAATCATGGGCTTCAGAGTACAAAAACTTTGGTCTCCACCTTACTTACAAGTTGCACTTGACTTAGATAATTTAGATGCTATGGAAAAAATCATTAATGATCTTCCAGATAAAGAAAGAGTCCTTATTGAAGCAGGAACTCCTCTTGTTAAAAAATTCGGTGTTGGAGTTGTCTCTAAAATCAGAGAATTACGTCCAAGTGCATTTATCATTGCAGACTTAAAAACTTTAGATGTTGGTAGGGTAGAAATAAAAATGGCTGCTGATGAAACTGCTGATGCTGTTGCTATTTCTGGACTTGGAACTATTGAGTCAATTAAAAAAGCTATTCATGAAACCCAAAAACAAGGTATCTACTCTATCCTTGATATGATGAATGTAGATGACTTTGCTGAAAAATTATCTGAACTTCCTGAAGATTTAAAACCAGATATAGTATTATTACACAGAAATGTTGACTTAGAAACCTACAAAGCAGAAAAAGGTGAAGATACAAGCAACATGACTGAATGGGGTAATATTAAAGAAATCAAAAAACTCATTGATGGTGGTTTAGTTGCAGTAGCTGGAGGAATCACTCCTGACAAAGTTGAAGAAGCTACTGAAAAAGGTGCAGATATTATTATTGCAGGTAGATACATTATCGGTTCTAGAGATGTAAGAAGGGCTGCAGAAGACTTCTTAGCTCACTTCCCTCAAGATCCTGACAGTATGAGACTTGCACTTGATGAAGATGAACAAGTAAACTAAGTTCATCCTTCTTTTTTCTTTTTTTTATAGGAGATTATAATATGGGATTTTGTAATTCTTGCGGTAGACCAATTGTAAAAAAAGATTATGGAACAAATGAAGATGGAAGTCCTAATCCTGATTATTGTATTGACTGTTTTCAGGATGGAGAATTTACAGAACCAGATATTACTCTTAATGAAATGATAATAAGAAAATCAAAAGAAATGATGGCTAAAAATCCTAGACTAGCTGAAACAGAAGCTACAGGGATTACAACTATGTTTTTACCTGGTTTAAAAAGGTGGCATGTTGAAGAAGATTATTCTAAGTTTGATTAATCTGATTTCAATAAATATTCTTTGAATTTTCTATTTATTAAATTATTACGTTTTTTATATGAGTTGATTTTAACTAATTCATCAACCATATCATTGTATTTATCAATTAGGTTGTTATATTCCTCTTTTAGTTTTAAGTACTCTTTGGAGGTTTTTTCTTTTTCTTCTTCTAATATGTTGTAACTCTCTTTCAATTCTTCAATGTCTGATTTAAGAGAATCATTACTTTCTTTTAATTTGTTATTGGAATCAATGAGGTCTTGATTTTCATTAATTAAATTTTCATTTTCCATTCCATATTTATCTTTAATTTCGGTTACTTTACTTAACCTTTCATTAAAAATAGATTCCTGGTTTTTTAATTGGCTGCTAACTATTTCTTTTTCATTAATGAGCTCTTCATAGCTGTTTTTAAGTTCATTATAATTATTTGTTAAAGTAATGTAAGTTTCATTATCCTCTAAATTGGTATCTTTTTCCTTAAGTGCGGATAATTCTTCCTTAAGTAAGTAATTTCCAAATTCAAGAGAGGATATGATTTCTTCAATATCTTCAAGTTCTGATTTTTCACTTTGAGGAATTATAAGAACTTCTTCACCATTTTCATAAATATCTTCTTGTTTTGGAATGGTAATTTGGATTTGTTCGGTTTTATATTTCCGTTTTTCACCACTTTTAAGAGTTCGTGTATATTCTCTTGAATATTTTTTTACTGTTCCTTTTCCAAATTTCATAGTTAGCCTCTAATAGAAGTTTATTTTATTTAATATAAAATTCTTTCCAATAACATTTATTATTTTAAAGGGATTATAAATTTATATTAAGTATTTTATCTTTTTTGGAGGGATTTAATGAAAATTTATGGGATTTCTGCAAGTCCAAGACATTTAACCACTGAATATGCTCTTAATAAGGCTTTGGATTTATTAAATGATGAAGGTTTTGAAACAAAATTATTTTCAGCTAGTGGAAAGCAAATAACTCCTTGCATGCATTGTGATTATTGTATGGAAAATAAGAAATGTGTTATTCAAGATGATATGACTTCTGTTTATGATGATTTGCTTGATGCTGATGGAATTATTCTTGCAAGTTCTGTTCAAAGTGGTGGTATCAGCAGTAATCTAGCAGCTATTATGGATCGTACAAGAGCTCTTGAAGCAGTTGATTATAATATTTTAAGAGGCAAGATTGGTATGAGTATAGCTGTTGGTGGAGATAGAACAGGGGGACAAGATGTTGTCCATCTTAAGAATATCATTTACTTCATGATACATGGAATTATTCCAGTGAGTGGAGGCCCATTTGGCTCAAATTTGGGGGCTTCCTTTTGGTCAAATGATTCTATTGAAGAAATCGAAAAAGATGAATATGGCTATCAATCTTTAACAAGAACAGTTAATGAATTTTGCAATTTTTTAAAAAAATATAGGTAATTTACATTTGATTTACTATATGTAATAAAATTTTAACAGTTGATAAAAAATTTATATAGTAATTTTTAGTTATAATATATTAATTTAAAATTTTATGGCTGGTTGTTCATGGCAAATAAATTAGTTCGTGGTAGTTTTATAATATTTTTGGGTAATATTATCTTTCGTTTAGGAGGGTATGTGTACCGTTTCTTAATGGCATCCTTACTTGGACCATCAATGTATGGTGTTCTAGGATTGACTTTGCCATTTCAGGGAATCTTTCAAACTTTATCTGCAGGGGGTCTTCCACCAGCTATTGCAAAATATGTTGCTGAGTATAATGCCACTAACCAGTCAGATATGGCCAGACAGACCATTTATACAGCTTTAAAAATAATGATTTTCTTAGGGCTATTTTTTGGTTTTATCATGGTTTTCTTTGCAGCTCCATGGTTAGCAGAAGTATATCTTCAAAAACCGATAGCTACAGTTCCTCTTCAAATTGTAGGGCTTATTACTCCATTCAGTGTAATTGTAGGTGCATTTAGAGGTGCTTTTCAGGGAGTATATAAAATGGAGTATATTCTGTATACTCGTGCTATAGAACAGTTAGGTATGATTCTATTTGCAACTGCATTTGTCTTAATGGGATTCCAGGCTATTGGTGCACTTTGGGGTACTGTTTTAGGATTTGCAACATCTGTTGTAATGGCTGTTTATCTCTTTAAAAATCATATGGGTAAATTATTGCCTCCAGCTAGTGAAGGATTTGAATTTTCCTTGAAAAGTGAATTAAAACTTGCAGCTATTCTTTTAAAATTTGCTGTACCTGTTATTATAACTGCTGTTGCAGAAATGCTTATTTATAATGTCTGTACTTTAGTTATGGGTAGATTTTTAACAACATCTGATGTTGGTATATTTGCAGCAGCTGATCCAATAGCTAGATTGCCTTTAATTATTTCTACCTCTATTGCGACTACTATCTTGCCTGCTGCTTCAGAGGCTTTTGCAATGCACAGCAGAACTACACTTTCAAAATATGTGTTACTGTCTTATAGGTTCTCTTTGCTTTTTGTTGTTCCAATGTGTGTATTTATTGCATTTTTCTCAGGAACTGTTTTGGAGATATTATATTTCACTAATCCAGCTTACAGCGCAGGAGCTATTGCTTTATCTATTTTAGCTATTGGAATGACTTTTTATTCATTATTCTCAATTTCAACAAGTATCGTTCAGGGAATTGGTAATCCTAGAATTCCGATGTATATTCTAGTTGCGGGTACTATTCTTAACTTATTCCTTAACTGGTATTTCGTGCCTATAATGGGAATTGAAGGTGGGGCATTGGCTACAACTGTTGCTTGTTTTGCAATGATGATTCCAATTATGATTTTAGTATTTAAATTAACAGAAACTAAAGCTCCTATGGGTTCTATTTTAAAGATATTTGTAGCTTCATTTATCATGGCTGTTGTTACCTTTTTCATTCCTCAAAATCCATTAGGTTTAGTTTTAGGAATTATTGTTTGTCCGATTGTTTATTTATTCTTCTTATCTCTTTTAAAATTCTTTTCAAAAGATGATATTGACCATTTCAGAGGATATTCTGCTAAATTCGGTCCATTGTCTTCTCTTTTCAATAAACTTTTAAATGTAATTGAAAGAATTGAATTTAGAAAATAATTGATTAAAAGACTATTTAAATAATAAAAACATATTTTTTATTATTGTCTTTTGGCAATGAGGGGGAAGTTTAATGACTGATGTAAAGGCAGATGTTGAATATAAAATTAATTTTAATGATAATGCTTTTTTATTAGATCATAAAAAATTCAAATTATTAGAAGGTATACTTAATACTGGTTCAATTACAGATGCATCAAAACTTATTGATGTTTCATATAGGACTGCTTTGAATTATATTAATAAAATTGAAACAGCTCTTAATGTTAGTATTGTTAGCACATCTAAAGGAGGTAAAGGTGGTGGTGGGGGAGCCATTTTAACTCCTGAAGGTCGTTCTATATTAAAAGAATGTAAGAAAATTAATGCCATTATGCAGTTACATCGGGATGTTAATGAAATTGAAACTGTTGTTTCAGACATTGATGAAGATAAGGGAGTAATGGAATTAACTAAAAATGATTTATCAATTAAAATTCCTTTAGATAGAAGTTACGCTCTTGGAGATAATATATTGGCTTTAATCAGCTATGATAATATCTTTATAATGCTTGAACCTAGTACATCCAGTATTAGAAATATTATTGATGGAAAAATTGTTGAAATGAAACTGGATGGGGAAGTTATTAAAGTTAGAATTGATGTAGGTGGAGTAGAATTATATTCTTTCATCACTTTGTCTGCTGAAAAAGATTTAAATCTTACTATTGGTAAAACTGTTTACATTGGTTTTAAAGCTATGTCCGTTGCAACATTAAAGTTGTAGATTTGTTATATTGGGGTGATTTTCATTTTACAAATTGAAATTGATGAAGATAAGTGTATAGCTTGTGGAAATTGTTATGATATCTGTCCAAAAGCTGCAAAAATATGGAAAATTGGGAAAGTTGCAAAAATATTAGATTTACGTTATTGTCATGTTTGTACATTATGTGCAATGGAATGTCCTGTAGATTGCATTAAAATTATTCGTGAACCTCCTAAATATTAAAGAAAAGTAATGGTGATATGATGGAAAGGGTTTCAAATATTTCAAGAAACACATCAGAAACAGAGATTAATATTAAAATGAATTTAGATGGTAGTGGAAAGTACAATATTTCAACTGGAGTTAATTTTTTTAATCATATGTTGGAATCCTTTTCAAAACATAGCTTCATTGACTTAGATATTGATGCTAAAGGGGATATTGAGATAGATGATCATCATACTATTGAAGATATTGGCATAGTTCTTGGTGAAGCATTTAATGAAGCTATTGGAGATAAAAAAGGTATAAAAAGAATGGCACATGCAATTATACCTATGGATGAATCTGTTGCAACTGTAGCTATTGATATTAGTGGACGCAGCTATTGTAATATGGATTTGGAATTTAAAAATGATAAAATAGGCGATATGACTTCAGATATTGTCATTCACTTTTTCGAATCCTTTGCAAGCTCTGCAAAAATAAATATTTATGGAACTGTAGAAGGATTTAATGATCATCATAAAGCTGAAGCATTATTCAAAGCATTTGCTAAAGCATTAAAAGAAGCTTGTAAAATAGAACATAATCAGATTCTTAGTACAAAAGGAGTCTTATAAATCTACTTTTTTTTATTTATTAATTTTATTTTAAAAAAAGAAAAATAAAGTAGCAGTTAGCTACTTATTGTGGTTTTTCTAATAATACAGATTTGCTTCCAGTACTACCGTCACCCATGTGTGGAGTTCTGGTTACAGTATCATTAGATTTTTCAATATCTCTTGCTTCAACAGCTAATTTTGCAGCTGCAGCTGCCATTTCGTGTGCTGCTGCGACAATAGGAATGTATTGATTGTGGTCTTTTAACATGAAACATCCTTTTAAGTCTAAATCTGCAACAGCTGCTGCCATTTCGTATGCTGCAATTGCTTTTGCTTTTGCATATGGGTTTGCGAAGTTTGCTGCGTCTACTGCTTTTTCTGCGGTAATAATGAGTTTTGGTAATTCAATGTCACCAGCTTCACAGGATGCAATTACTTCGTCAATAGTGTTTTGTACTAATCTGTAAGCACCGGTAGCTGCTAATACTTTGATAATGTCAGAGTTGAAGCATGCCATTTCAGTTGGGTCTAATAATTCTCTTCTAGCACCAATCATTGGGTCTGCTTTAACAATGATGTAACCTAAACCTTGTTCATCCATTTCATCTTTTTTACCTGCACCTGGAGCATCACCAATGATGATAGCTGGAACATCCATTTCAGATAAAAGTTCTCTTGCTTTTGCTGGACCTGGAGCACCTGGGTTTGGGCTTATGAATATACAAAAGTCAGGATCAAAGTCTTTAATTTTAGGAACAACTTCTTCTGTTTGTTCAGGGTTCATTTTAGCACCAGAACCTACTATTCTTACATCAATATTAGGTCTGTCTGCTCTTTCATCTAAAAGTAAATCTAATACTGGTGAGGTACCAATATTTCCACTCTTTATAATTCCTATTTTTACTACCATTTTTAATCACTTCTCAATATATTTTAAAAATTTATTGATATTATTAATTCTAGTTCATAGGGCTTATTAATCTTTTGATTTAATTCTAATGGAAAATTGGTATTTTTGTCAAAAAAGCAAATATTATAAATTTTATAGGATTTAAAGATAATAAATGAACTACTGTTTAAATTTAATATAAAATATTTGTTTATTTGTTGAAAATTTTAAGAAATATTTGTAAAATAAGTTCTTTTGAAATTAAATAAGTTTGTTAAAAATAGTAGTATTGAATTAAGAAATAATTAAAAAAAGTAATAAGTAGTGGTTCCGACGAGATTTGAACTCGTGATCCCCTCGTTGTAAGCGAGGTATCATACCCCTAGACCACGGAACCAACAGACAACATTATTTAAGATTGATGTAATATATAAATCTTTCGCTTTTTGATATCTTTTTTAAGTAAATATTATTAAAGATGATTTTTTATATTTATTATTTGCTTTTTATATTAAAATTAATAGTTGGTCAAGATTTTATTAAACATCGTTTAATTTATTCTTTATTTTCTTAGAATTTTGCATTTTTATTTTAAAAGCATTTATCTACCTTGAACTGAAATATATAAATAAATCAAAAGTTAATTATTATATTGAAATAAATTTTGACGAAGTGATATTAATGGCTTGGGATGATTCAGCTAGTAAAATATGGATGGACGGTGAATTGGTAAACTGGGAAGATGCTAAAATCCATTCTCTTTCACACGTAGTCCATTATGGAACAAGTGTTTTTGAAGGTATTCGTGCATATCATAATGATAATGGTACTTGTGTTTTCCGTCTTGAGGAACATGTACAACGTTTATTTGATTCTGCAAAAATGTACAAAATTGACATGCCGTATACTCAAGAAGAAATATCTGAAGCAATTTTAGAAACAGTAAGAGTTAATGAGTTAGATTCATGTTACATTCGCCCAGTTGTTTTCAGAGGTTACGGGGAATTAGGTGTAAGTCCTTTTGGTTGTCCTGTTAACACTGTAATAGCTGCTTGGGATTGGGGAGCTTACTTAGGTGAAGAAGGAATGGAAAAAGGTGTAAATGTAGGTGTTTCATCCTGGAGAAAACCTGCTCCTGATACATTACCAACCATGGCTAAATGTGGAGCTAATTATATGAACTCTCAATTAGCTAAAATGGAAGCTATTGAACATGGATATGATGAAGCAATTATGTTAGATTATTTAGGTTATGTTGCTGAAGGTAGTGGTGAAAATATATTCATAGTAGAAGATGGTGTTTTACGCACTCCTGTTTTATCTTCATCTATTCTTAGAGGAATTACTAGGGATTCTATTATAACCTTAGCTAAAGATCTAGGTTATGAAGTAGTTGAAGAATCTTTAACTAGGGAAAGATTATATTTCGCTGATGAAGTATTTTTCACTGGAACTGCTGCTGAAGTCACTCCAATTCGTTCTGTTGATGGTAAAGTTATAGGCGCAGGAAAAAGAGGTCCTGTTGCTGAAGAATTACAAAAAACTTTCTTTGATATTGCAGAAGCTAGAAAAGAAGATAAATTTAATTGGTTAACTTATATTTAAGGTGGTAATTTATGGATATTTTACAAGGGATAATAATTGGTGTTGTTCAGGGTTTAACTGAATTTCTACCAATTAGTAGTTCTGCACACTTAATTTTTATTCATAATATTTTGGGCGTTGGAAGTTCTCTTGCTTTTGATACATTCCTTCATATGGGTTCTTTGATTGCAGTTTTGTTCTTCTTCCGTAAAGATGTTTATGAAATGATAAGGGCATGGATTTTAAGTGTTGGAGACATTGCTCAAGGAAGATTTGTAGAAGGATTTAAGAAAGATCCATATAAGAGATTAGCTTGGTATGTTATTTTAGGTACAATTCCTGTTGGTATTGTTGGAATCTTATTTGAAAGTCAAGTTGAAGCATTATTTGCAGGTGCACTTTATGTTCCAGCATTTTTCTTATTTGTAACTGGTACAATTCTTTACTTATCTCAAAGAATGAACAGTGGTAAAGTTGATTTCAATAATATGGGTGCTAAAGAATCTTTATTTATGGGATTAGGTCAAGCATGTGCTATCATGCCAGGTTTATCACGTTCAGGTACTACAATAGCTGCTGGTCTTACAATCGGTTTAAATAAAGAATTTGCTGCTAAATTCAGTTTCATATTATCTATTCCAGCTATTTTAGGAGCAACTGTTGTTCAATTAGGTGACATTGGATCAGCTTTAGATGCAAATCTCTGGCCTGTTGCATTTGGATTTATTGCTGCAGCTGTTTCAGGTTATATAGCTATTAAATGGGTACTTGACCTTATTCAAAATAAGAGTTTGGATATTTTTGCATATTACTGTTGGGCTATAGGTATTATCATATTTATGGGTTCAATTACTAATTTATTCTAAAAATATCCTTTTTTTAACTTTTTTTATAAAATTTTTAAATAGGAAAAATAATTATTTTCCTATTCACATGCTTTTTCTATATGTTTTCTTAAGTTTTCAACAGAGCTACCACGAATTAATGCTGTAAACATCATTCCTCCAGCTCCTGCACCTTCTTTTACATGTCCTTCAACATAATTTTTAAGACCTGCATATTCTGCATCTTCAAATCTTGGATCAACTGAATGGACAGTAATATTTTCATCAACTGCTTTTGCTAGGGCAAGTAAATCTGCTGTTTCATCTTCAACTACATAGACAGTTGTAGCTATATTTATTCTTGAAAAATCAAAATTAGGGTCTATTGATTTGATAGCTGCACAAACAGCCACCATTTGAGTTCCACCTGCTAAAATAATTGGAATATCTGTACTTAAAACTAAACCTGCAACCGCAGCTATAATTGGGTCTCCAACTGCAGCTATTGCTTGAAATGCATCAACATCTTTTCCAGGTTTAATTCCTGCTTTTTCAAGTCCTTCATCAACAGCTGCTGTTTTTAAATCATGAGGATTTGTTGGCATACATCCACTTACTTTTCCATCTGCATCATATCCTAGAGCTTTTAAGACACCTAATGCTGTTGTTGTTCCTGCAGCTATACTTTCACCGATTACTAAGTAATCATGCATTCTAGTTAATTTTAATCCAAGTTCTCTTGCATTTTCAAATATTTCCAATGGATTTTTAATAGCTTGGCCAGTTCTTACATCTCTTCCATAGTCATCAGTTAAGTTCATGCATTGGATTTCAGGTTTTATTTTAGATCCTGCATTTACAATCACAAATGGGATATCTGCTACTTCAATAGCTGCTTTTGTAAGGACTGCGGGTGTTGGTGTGGTTACACCATCAACTACAGTTTGTGCAATTCCATCCATACAACGAACTTCTCCTAAAACCATTAATTCAACATCTGCTGCAGGTGTGTATTCAGTTAATTCTGGTGTAGCTCCTGCACCGGATATTCCTGGAATTCTTGAAGTTTCAGTTGTTCCAATAGTACATATGAATACTGGTTCTTTGTTTTTGATTTCATTTAATAAGTCTTCTGAACCATAAGTGGTTATTCCATCTATCATTTAGTTTTCACCTAATTTTTTTAATTCTTCAATAATTATTTTATTTTGATTGATAATTTTCTCATTTTGCAATATGATTTTATTTAGTAATTCTCTATCAGTTAATTCTTCCTGTGGTTTTTTAGGTTTTCCTTTTGGAGGTATTTTAATATTCATTTTTGAAAATTCTTTAGTTAAAAAACCACTTGGTGCATTGTATTCTTTTGGTCTTGATGGAACTTTTGTAGCTCCTTCAACATTTTTAATGGTTTCTGCATAATTAGAATCAGTTTTAATTTTACTATTTTCTTCTAATAGCTCCATTAATCTTGTATCAACTTCTTTTCCATGAAGTTTTTCCTGTTCCACTTCTAACCTTAAACGTTTCTGAATATTGTAACCTTTGTAAAGAGGTATTTTCCTTGCTTCAAGTTCATTTTTAAATTCTTCGCAAAGGTGGATATCTCCTGTTAATTCATTAACTCTTTTCTCTTCAGGAGTTTTATTACTATAAAATCCCATATCAATCACTGTATTTAATTATGGTTTTATCTATAAATATTATATTAGTTTTTCATGGATAAACCAGTTCTTAATATTTGTGTAGATATTAAATATTAGTTGTGTATAAAAATAATGATATAACTGTTGGAGAAATATGGATGAATGAAGGTATTATTGGCCTAATAGAATCAAAAATAACCTATGAAAATAAACTAATTTTTGGTATTTTTATTCTTATTGTTGGCTTTTTGGTTTGGGGTTATTCTGTCACTAATTTTGGTGAACGCTGGGAGATAAGTCCGGTGATTATTTTTATCATGGCTATTCCATCAATTTTATTAATCATTCCTAATGAAAGCATTAAAAATAGTAAAGTGCTGGCTATTCTTTTAGGATTAGTGATGCTCGCTTTTATTGGTAGTGGTTTTTATGGACTTTTAACTCTTGAAGAATTTTCTAGAGGCGAAGCCGCTTTTGATGCATTACGTTTTTTCATTTTAGGATTCGATGAAAATGCTTTATATGAAATGATATTTGAACAGGGTCTTGAGCATTATCTCCTGGTAATATTTTATCCATTGTTGAATTTGATATGTTGCTTTATGATGTATATTGAAACACCAAAAACAGAAAATAGTGATGTTGTTCCAGATGGAGGAAGATACTGCTCAAACTGTGGAGCTTATGTAGTTGAGGATTCAAACTTCTGTGATGAATGTGGTCAAGAACTTGAATAATTTTTCTTTTTTCATTATAAAGCATGTTAATTGTTAGGAATTATAACCAATTATTTTATCTATTATTGGTATTCTTCTTAAAATGGAAATCACACAATATAGGATAATTAATATTCCTAATGAGATTATTAGTATTGCAAGTACTGTTTCAGTTCCAGTTAGTGTTAAGTTTGCCACATATGGAGGTAATATTAATAGAAATATGTAATGGCCTAAATAGATACCCCATGTTGTTTTTGAAATGGATTCAAATAATTTAACAAAATATTTGTTAAATATGATTTTTTTATATTGGAAAGTATTCCTGTTAGTTTAGAGCTATTTAAATATTTTATTAATAGAAGTAAAGAGCTTGCTTGAATAATTTCGATTATTCCAACATCTAAAAATGTATCTAAGAATATATTATATTCGCTTTCCCAATGATGATTGTTCACGCCATAAAATATTGTATAATCGCCAGCGAACAATATTTTTAAAACAGATGAGAATAAGAACAAGATAAGTGAAATTAAAATTATCCTATTGTCTGTAATATTGAATTTGTAATTATGTAAATAATATCCTAATAAAAGATATAATACGGGGTTAATAAAAAATCTCAAATCTAAATAAGTATGTATTTTAAATATAGTGCAAAGTTGAAAAATTATAGATCCAATATTGCTATTATTAGGAAATATTTAATGCCTTCCATGCCTTTGGCAACAACATATTCATTGATAATAGGTATTGCTAGATAAACTCCTATTAACATCCAAAAATACCAGAGGATGCCAGTGTTAAGTGTATCTGCTACTGTAACTAAAAATGAGGATGAGTTAAATAGATTTGAATTTATATTATATGTTACAAGTAATGCAATAAAAATCCAAAATAAAAAGGGCAATGTTATCCTTAAACTTCTTTTTTTAAAAAAATCTAAATAATTAGGATAATTTCTATTTAAAAGAAGAATGCCTGTTACCATTAGAAAGATAGGTACTGCAAAACGACCAATTTGTGATAGGTTATGCATTGTTAGATTCATTACTTCTACATCACTAAAAAATGCAGTTATGTGCATAGCTATAATTGATAAAATAGCAAGTACCTTTAGGTAATCTAGATATTCGATTCTTTTAGAAAAATACATTGTTTATTCATTTGTATTTGATATATTTTAATTTTTTTACATTTACTTAAGTAATGTTTTTAAGAGTTTTCACTATAATTAGGTTTATCAATAGGATTTAAGATGTTGATGTGATATTTTTTTTAAAGTGTAATTTTTTTATACTTCCTAAAAGTTATATATATTTTAATAAAGTGTACTAGTTGATTATTTTGATAAGTTTAGGTATTGAAGGAACTGCTGAAAAAACAGGTGTTGGAATAGTTGATGATGAAGGAAATATATTAGGTATGGCTGGTAAACAGCTATTTCCTGAAAAAGGAGGAATTCATCCAAGAATAGCTGCTGAACATCATGCTAATTGGATTCCACAGCTAATTCCACAGGCTGTTGAAGAGGCTGGAATTTCTTATGATGATATTGATTTGATTTCTTTTTCTCAAGGGCCGGGGCTTGGGCCTGCACTTAGAATAGTTGCCACTTCTGCCCGTACTTTAGCATTGTCTTTAAATAAACCAATAATTGGTGTAAATCATTGTATTGGACATGTTGAAATTGGAAAACTAGATACTGGTGCTGTTAATCCTGTTTCTCTTTATGTTAGTGGGGGTAATAGTCAGGTAATAGCTTTTGAAAGTGGAAGGTATAGAATTTTTGGTGAAACTTTAGATATAGCTATCGGGAACTGTCTTGATCATTTTGGGCGGGAAACTGGACTTGGACATCCTGGAGGTCCTGTTATTGAAAAATTGGCCAAATCAGGTTCATATATTGATTTGCCTTATGTTGTAAAAGGTATGGACTTTTCATTTTCTGGCTTGCTTTCTGCAGCACTTAGAGAACATGAGAAAGGGACTGCAATTGAAGATATTTGTTATTCTCTTCAAGAAACTGCCTTTGCAATGCTTGTTGAGGTTACAGAGAGGGCATTGTCTCATACTCAGAAAGATGAAGTCATGTTATGTGGTGGAGTTTCAGCGAATACTCGCCTTCGTGAAATGCTTAATACAATGGCTGTGGAGCATGGAGCTAAATTTTACATGCCTCAAATGAAGTTATGTGGTGATAATGGGGTTATGATTGCATGGTTAGGTCTTTTAATGCATAAGCAGTTTGGTCCAATGGATATTAAAGACACTGGAATTATTCAACGTTTTAGAACTGATGAAGTTGATATTCCATGGATTAAAAATGAAAAATCATACTTAAAACTTCCTGATGATTTAATAGCTAAGGGTGCTGAATCTAATATAGTTAAAAGCAGCTATTTGGGTAGAGATGCAGTTTTAAAAAATAGAGTTTCTAAGAATTATCGTATTCCTGAAATTGACAATAAAATAAGAAAAGCAAGAACAAAATTGGAGGCAAAATTATTATCTGATGTTAAAAAGGCTGGTGTTGTAACTCCTATTTTATATGATGTTAATTTGCATGATAAAACAATTCTTATGGAAGAAATTAAAGGGGATTTAGTTAAAGATATTATAAATGAGGACTTAGCTTATGAAATTGGTGAAAACATTGCTAAATTCCATAATTTAAACATCATTCATGGGGATATAACTTCTTCTAATATGATGGTCAATGATAAAAATCAGCTAGTTTTCATTGATTTTGGTTTAGGAAGATATTCTGATTTATTTGAAGATAAGGCTGTTGATTTGCTTGTTCTTAAAAAATCTCTTCAAAGTATTGATTATAATACTGCTATCAAAATTTTTGATAAGGTTCTTGAAGGTTATGCAGATGAATATAATGATGATTCTTTAAATAGAGAACAAATAATTAAAAAAATTAATGAAATTGAGTCAAGAGGAAGATATACTCATTAACTTTTGGAAGTGGTTTTATGATAACATTTATAACTGGGAATAAACATAAAGTAATAGAAGCAGAGAATATTTTTAAAGATTATGACATTAAATTAGAGCATATTGATTTAGGTTACTGTGAACCTCAAGGAACTCTTGAAGAGGTAGCCAAATCAGGTGCAAAATATGCTAGTCGTAAATTAAATAGACCTGTGATTGTTGAAGATGCTGGTTTATTCATAAAAGCTCTTAAAGGATTTCCAGGAACTTATTCATCATATGTTCAAGATACATTAGGAAATTCTGGAATATTAAAGCTTTTAACCAATACTGACGACCGTTATGCCGAATTCAGGTCAGTTATTGGGTACTGCACCCCCAATTCTGAGCCCTTGGTCTTTTTAGGTAAGGTCGCAGGTGAAATCGCAGTTGAAGAAAAAGGTGACTTAGGCTTTGCTTTTGATCCAATTTTTTATGTTCCTGAAGAAGGTAAAACTTTTGGAGAATTAACAACCGAGGAAAAAAACCAGTTTTCACATAGAAAAAATTCATTAAAAAAATTTATTGAATGGTATTCTAAAGAGAATACTGAATAATTATTCTATAATTTTTATAATAATATAAAATGAGGTATTTATTATGGCAAAACCAGATTGGGTAACTTACAGTAACGAAGAAATTGAAGAAATGATTTTAAAATTCACCAGAGAAGGTAAAAGTACCAGTGAAATCGGTATCATCTTAAGAGATACTTATGGTAT
This sequence comes from Methanobrevibacter woesei, assembly GCF_003111605.1. Lineage (NCBI taxonomy): Archaea > Methanobacteriati > Methanobacteriota > Methanobacteria > Methanobacteriales > Methanobacteriaceae > Methanobrevibacter > Methanobrevibacter woesei. The sequence goes on from NZ_MZGU01000004.1 coordinate 17,986, forward strand.
TCCTAGTGTTAAAGAAGTAACTGGTGAAAGGATTAACGAAATTTTAAAAAGAAATGGTCAAGCAAGTGAATATCCTGAAGATTTAATGAACTTAATCAGAAGAGCAGTAAACATCAGAGACCATTTAGAAGAAAACCCTAAAGACTTACATTCTAAAAGAGGTTTAACCATCATTGAATCTAGAATCAGAAGGTTAGGTTCTTATTATGTAAGTGAAGGTGAATTACCAGAAGGTTGGAGATACAATCCACAACAAGCAGCACTCCTTGTTAAATAGGGCTAGTGAAGCTACTAATATGCTCAAAGAGCATATTGAAAATAATGATGTTATAAGATTAATTTCTCATAACGATGCTGATGGAATTTCAGCAGCAGCAGTTATAGCTAATGCTTTGAAAGAAGAAGGAGCTCAATTTCACACTACTATTGTTCCTCGTCTTAAAGATGATGTTGTTAATCAATTAAGACATGAACAATATAACTTATTTATTTTTTCAGATATGGGTAGTGCATATATAAGAGAGCTTAATTCCTTTAAAAGTGATGTTATAGTTGCTGATCATCATCAAGTAAGTGATGTTGAAGCAGATAGTAACTTAGTGCATGTCAATCCTCATTTATTTGAAATTGATGGAAGTAAAGACTTAAGTGGTGCAGGATCAGCTTATTTAACTGTTAGGGATTTAAATAAGAAACATCTTGCTTACTTTGCTTTGACTGGTGCTTTTGGAGATATGCAAGGTCAAGATGGTTTCACTGGTGTTAACAGTTTTATTGTAAATGATGCAAAAGAAAGTGGAACACTAGAAATTCATGAAGGCCTTAAAACAGTCTCAAAAGCTTCAGAACCTTTAAACAAATCACTTGCTTATACTTTTTCTCCAGCTTTACCTGGAATTAGTGGGGACTTAGAGGGAGCTACTGAATTTTTAGAAAAAATTGGCTTATCTTATGGTATTAAATTCTCAGATTTGGCTGATGAAGAAAAAGATGTTTTAAAAGATGAATTAATTAAAATTAACCCTGATATTTTTGGTGATTGTTTTACCATTCCTAAGGAAATTCCTTTATTACGTGATTTAGAAGAATATGCTTATATTTTAGATGCTTGCGGTAAAAATAAAAAAGCAGGATTAGGTTTAAGCATAGCTATTGGAGAACGTGAAAGAATACTTGAAGTTGCTCTTGATTTACAACGTAAATATCGTAATCAAATACTTAAAGGTTTAAGTTGGATTAAAAGAGAAGGAGCTGTTGGTTTAAATAGTATTCAATATCTTTACACTGAAGATAAGGTTTTAAAATCTGTAATGGGAACAATTGCTAGTATTGGATTGTCTGTTGAACTTTTAGATAATTCAAAACCTGTTTTAGGATTATCAAGATTACATAATGATATTAAAATTTCAGGAAGAACTACAAGAGAAATGGTTGATAAGGGAGTAAACTTAGGTAAAGCTCTTAATGACAGCTCTAAGAATTTTGGTGGCCAAGGTGGAGGTCATGATATCGCTGCTGGTGCTATGATTCCTTATGAATCAAAGGATTTTTTCTTAAAGTTAGTTGATGAAATGGTTGAATATCAATTAAACAATAATTCTTAGGTGTTTTACATGTATTTAACTAGAGAAGAAGAGGCAATGTGTAATGGAGAATATGGGGAAACTATTAGAAAAAGTATGGATCTTTTAGTTGCACTTGGAGATATTTATGGAGCTAGTGAATTAGTAAAAATTACTTCTGCACAAGTTTCAGGTGTTTCTTACAAAACAATTGGTGAAGCAGGTCTTGAATATCTAGAAGATTTAGCTAAAGGTGATATTGGGGATGCTAATACTATTTCTACTTTAAACCCTCCTGGAACTGATTTAGATAACTGGAAAAAATTTGGTTTTCCAGAAGATTTCTCTATTAAACAAAATAGGATTGTAGATGCATATGCAAAGCTTGGAGTAAGTAAAACATGTACCTGTACTCCATATCTTGTTGGTAATGTTCCTAGATTTGGAGATCATATTGCATGGGCTGAATCTTCTGCAGTTGCTTATGTAAATTCTGTTATTGGAGCCCGTACTAATCGTGAAGGTGGTCCTGGAGCACTAGCTGCTTCAATTGTTGGTAAAACTCCTATGTATGGATTCCATTTTGAAGAAAATAGGAAAGCAAATTTAGTTGTTAATGTTGAATGTGAACTTAGTGGTGCTGATTTCGGTGCATTAGGTTATATTATTGGTCAGAAAGTTGGTGGAGGAATACCTTACTTCATATTACAAAACACTCCAGACAACAATGATTTAAAAACTTTAGGTGCAGCTTTGGCATCTTCTGGTTCTGTAGCATTGTATCATATGGAAAATGTCACTCCTGAGTATAAAGTGGCTGAAAAAGAAAATGCAGAGGATAAAATAGCTATTACTCGTGAAGATATTGATGAAACAAGAACTAATTTAACAACTACTGATGTAACTCCTGATTTAATTTGTTTAGGATGTCCTCATGCTTCTTTAGAGGAAATTAAGAAGGTTGCAAATATTGTTGAAGGTAAAAAGATTCAAAATAAATTATGGATTTGTACCTCTGTTGCAGTAAAGGCATCTGCTGATAGAATGGGATATACAACCACTATTGAAAATGCTGGTGGAAATATTGTTTGTGATACTTGTATGGTTGTAGCTCCAATTGAAGATATGGGTTTCAAGGTTATTGGTGTTAATTCTGCTAAAGCAGCTAATTATATTCCATCAATGTGTGGTCTTGAAGTTAGATATGATGATGTTGAAAATTTAATTCAATTTCAGTAGATAATTAATTTATAATATCTTTAAACAATTTATGAAATAGAAACTTTTTTTCTATTCTTTTTTTCTTATTTTTTAAAACTTTAAATTAAATAAAGGCCATATACTATATTAATCTAATTATGGGGAATAGTATATGAAGTGTTTAGTCATAGGTGCAGGTAATGCAGGAAGACCTGTTGCAAGATTACTTAACAATCAAGATTATGATGTTGTTATAACTGATCCGAAAAAGTTGTCTGATTTTAAAACTGATGTTCAATCTATATTGAAACAAATGGAAAAAGAAGGAGTTATTCTAGATTTGGGAAATGATGATCCTTCAATTGAGGGTATTGACTGTGTTTATAAGGCTCCAACTTTGCCGGATTCAGCACCAATAGCTAAAAAAGTTAAAGAAGCAAATATAAAAGTAATATCTAATGAAGAATTCTCTAAGATGGTTAATGATTTAATACCTGTGGATATTATTGGAATTACTGGAACTATGGGTAAAACAACCACTACTTTCATTACAACTTCTTTATTTAAACAGGCAGGTTATAAAGTATGGGCTTGTTCTTCTTTAGTTAATAACCTTGTAAGTGAAGCTATTATTGATGGTATTGTTAAAGGAAAAGCTCAGGATTGTGATATAGCTATTTTTGAACTTCCACATGGAACTATTGGTCTTTTAAATGATTTATCTGTGAAAATAGGTTTATTAACAAATATTGCTGAAGATCATTTGTCTGAATTTGGAGGTTCTCTTGAAAAATATCAGGAACGTAAATTAATCCTTGAGAAAATGAGTGAAATTTTCATTTCAAATAACTCCTGTAGAGATATAATTTCCAAAGTTAGAGATAATGCTATTTATTATGAATTAAATAAAAATTCTAGTTGTGATTTTTCAGGCGTAGCTGGTGATAAATCTTTAACTATAAATTATAAAGATAATTCATTTACTACTCCCTTCCACATGATGAGTTATTTCTTTGAAAATTCAGTTGCAGCCAGTGCAGTTGCTTTAACTTATGGAATAGCTGAAAAGGATATTATTGATGCATTATCTGAATTTAGGGGACTTCCTGCACATATGGAAGATGTCGGGGAGTACAATGGAAGAAAAGTTATCCTAGACTCTGCATTTTTATATGATGGAATGAAAATCACTTTGGAATACTTTAAAGATGAAAATGTTGTTTTATTCCTTGATCACTTTGATACGTTATCTAAAAGGGATAAAAAAGAAGTAGGGGAACTTGTAGGACAATATGTAGATGTTATTATAGCCAGTGGATTTAATGAGGTAACACAGGAAGTTGAAATGGATGCAGCCTATGAAGTTTTAGATGCTATTGAGAATCCAGATGCAACTAAAATAGCTTGTGAAAATATTACAGATGCAGCAGAGCTTACTTTCAAATATTCTAAACCTGGAGATATTATTTTACACATGGGGCCTTTAATAGCTTATGATAGGAAAACCACTGTTGCAAAGATAATGGAAGGACTTAAAAAGGGAAGTAAAAAGTATGAATGAGTCAGATTTTGATAAAAACACTACTTTTGGTGTAATAGGTATTTGTGGAGCTAATGGAAATTTAATAGCTAGAATTCTTAAAGACAGGGGATTTAATGTTATAGGAACTGATATGTCTTCTGAAGAGGATTGCATGTTTTTAAAATCTTTAGAAGGATATGATATTGAAGTATTCCATGGTGAACATCCTATTGAATTTTTTAAAAAATCTGATTATATTATTCCACCTCCAAGTTTACCAAAATCTGCAAAAGTTTTTGATATCATAAAAGAAGAGGATATTCCTATTTTGGAGATTTATGATATTTTAGATATATTTTTACCAAATAAACCTGCATTTGGAATTACAGGTACTAATGGTAAAACAACTTCGACAACCTTGCTTAAGAAAATAATTAAAGATTCTGGTATTAAACCTGTTGAACATAATTTGGTTAATATGCAAGGAAATGCAGGTTTTATTCCTCCTCTACAGGCTCGTTTAAATGGCGATGTAGCTATTTTGGAAGTTGGGACATTTGGTGTTCCAGGAACTATTAAAAGAATGGTGGATGCTGCACATTTATCATCTGGTTTAATTACAAACATCACTCCTGACCATTTGGATGAATTGGGAGGATTTATGGGCTATGCAAAGGTAAAGTCTGAATTTATCCAGTCTTTAAATGGCAAACAAATAATTGTTAATGCAAATGATCCTACAATTATGGGTTTTATAAGAGATTTGGACTTTAATGGTGAAGTTATAACTTTTAGTGTAGATGAAACTCCAGCTAGTGTTTCTAAAAAAGAATGTGTTTGTGGAGAAATGATTGACCTTAAAGAGATTATTTCTGGTTCAGGTTATTATTTCTGCAAATGCGGTTTAACTAATCCTCAGACTGATTATGTGGCAACTAATATTGATTTAAAAAATAAGACTTTTGATTTACATACTCCTGAAGGTAAACTTGAAGTTAAAATGATGTTAAATGGTTTGCATAATGTTTTCAATGTAACTGGAGTTATTATTGCTGCACATGAATTCTTTAAATTGCCTTTTAATCAGATTCTTGAATCAGTAGCTACTTTTTCTGGTGTTGAAGGTAGAATGGAGAAAGTTACAACCATTGATGGAAAAGATGTGATAGTTGATTTTGCACATAATCCTGCAGGTGTTAAAACTGTTTTGGGAGAATTTAAAAAGATTTTCGGAGATTTCACTACTGTAATTACTGTATCTTCAGAATCTGGAAAAGAAGGAGATTTACAAATATTTAATAGTGTTTTGGAGCTTTCAAAATATGTTGTTCCAGCATCTGCATCTTCTCAAAAAATAGCTAGTGATTTAATTAATGAAAATCCTGAACTTAAGGAAAAAATACTTTTAGATCATGTTGATTCATTTGTTAAAAAAGGCACTTTAGGAGCTACTTATGAAGAAGTTAGGGATGGTATTAAAACAGCTTTAACTATTGACTGTGATAAAATCATTGCTGTTGGTGAAGCTGCAACCAAATTTAAATCCTGTGTTGATGAGCTTAGATAACTTTTCATATGCTCTCATAATTCTTTTTAAATATTAAATTAATATGGTATTTACATGGTAACTTATATAGAACATCCTTTTATTAGAAAAGACAGTATTGAAGCTAGATTGTATCAGCAATTATTGGCTGGGGATGTTTTAAAAAAAGGAAATACTATGATTGTAGCACCAACTGCATTAGGTAAGACTATTGTTGCAGTATTGGTTGCTTCAGACAGGCTTGAAAAAGTTAAAAACTCCAAAATTCTTATTTTATCTCCAAGTAAGCCACTAGCTATTCAGCATGAAAGCAGCTTTAAAGAGTTTTTAACTGTTCCCTGCACTTCCATAACTGGTGCTGTTAAGACAGATGAGAGAGTAAAACGATGGGAAGAATCCCAGGTAATATCTGCAACTCCTCAAACTGTTGAATCTGACTTATTAAATGGCAGATATTCTCTTAAAGATGTTTCTCTAATAGTTTTTGATGAATGCCATCATGCTGTTGGTTCTTATTCTTATGTATATTTGGCATCAAGATATGTTAAGGAATCTAAATTTAATCTTGTTTTAGGTCTTACTGCATCTCCGGGGTCTGATAAATCTAAAATAAAAGAGGTTTGTGAGAATCTATTTATTCAAAACATTGTTGTTAAAAGTGAAGATGATGATGACGTAAGACCTTATTTTAATCCAGTTAAAATCGATTGGGTTAAAGTTAAAATGAGTGAAGAGCTTGAAAAGATTAAAGAATCTGTTAATAAAGCTCTTAAAATAAGGCTTAAAGGCCTTAAAAATATGGGTATTATTAAAACAGTTTCTGTAAGTAAAGTTGATATTTTAAAGGCAAGGGGAAGAGTTCAAAATAGGATTGGGCGTTCTGCAAATCCTCCAAAGGAGTGTTTCCAGGCAATCTCTGTTTTAAGTGCAGTTATTAATATTCAACATTCCCTTGAGCTTATTGAAACACAGGGAGTTTCAACTTTCAATAAATATATTTCAAGGTTACGTAAGAAAAAAACCAAAGCTGCAAAGTCTTTACTGCTTGATGATAACTTTGGAAGGGCAGTTAGGCTTGCTTTTGATGCTGAGAGAAATGGTTGGGAGCATCCAAAACTTAGAAAACTAACTAACATTCTTAAAAAAGAACTCTCTGTTGATTCTAAACAAACTAAACTGCAATCAACAAGATATGTTAAAAACATCGATGAGAATTCCTCTAAAATCATTGTTTTTACACAGTATAGGGATACCCTTGAAATGATTCATAATAAACTTGAAAAAGAGGGTATAAAATCTGCTAAATTCTTTGGTCAGGCAGCTAAAGATGGTGAAAAGGGATTAACTCAAAAAGAGCAAAAAAATATTATTAAATCATTTAAAAAAGGGGAGTTTGATGTATTAATATCCACCAGTGTTGCTGAAGAGGGTATTGATATTCCTGCTGTGGATTTAGTTATTCTTTATGAACCTGTGCCTTCTGAAGTTCGTATGATTCAAAGAAGAGGAAGAACTGGTCGTAAAAGAACTGGAAGGGTTAAAGTTTTAATCACTGAAGGAACAAGAGATGAAGGTTATTACTGGTCATCAATTAGAAAAGAAGATCGTATGAGACACCAATTAATTGACCCTAAGGTTATTGAAGAACTTAACAAAACTGCTGTTGAGAGAATGGAAAATGAAAAGAAAGTTCGTGTTCTTGACAGAAAAGTGGAAACTTCAAATAAACCAGTAGTATATGCTGATTCAAGAGAAGGTAATTCTAAAGTAATCAGGCACTTAACAGAAATGGAAATGGATGTAAAAGTTAGGCCAATGGCAGTTGCTGACTATCAAGTTAGTGATGATGTAGCTATTGAGAGAAAAACAGCTAAGGACTTTGTTGATTCAATTATGGATAAAAGACTATTTAAACAGGCAACTGAGCTTAGAGAAGAGTTTAAAAAGCCTTTGATTATTCTTGAAGGTGATGATTTCTACAATGGATTTATTAATCCAAATGCTGTTCGTGGTTCAATTGCTTCAATAGCTCTTGATTTTGGTATTAGTATTATTCCTACAAGAAATGCTCAGGATACTGCGGCTATGATTAAAAGAATAGCTATTCGTGAACAAACTGGTGAAAAACCACATATTCAAACAAGAACAGATAAAAAACCAGTTAATATGTGGGAACAGCAGCTATTTATTGTTGAATCTTTACCAAATATTGGTCCAGTTAATGCTAAAAAATTATTAGAACATTTTGGAACTGTTTCTAAGGTAATTAATGCCAGTGAAAATGAGTTAATGGAAGTGGAAGGTATTGGTAAAAAAACTGCTAAAAATATTAGAAAAGTTGTTGATTCTAAATATTTGCATTTCCAAAATGAGATTAAAGATAAAAAATTAATTTAAAAAATAGAAAATAAAATTTATTTTTTCATATTTTTTAAATATTTTAAACTTTTTTTAACAGAATCTTCATCATTTACTTCGATGATGTATATGCCATCATACTTTTCTTTTTCAAATTTGTTTATGATGCTTTTTAAATCAATATTCCCTTCACCTAATGCATAGTGAGCATCTTCATCTCCATTATTATCATGTGCATGTATGTGTTTAATTGATTCAAAATACATTTCATCTGGAGCATATCCTACATGATGAGCATGACCAATATCTAAAGTCATAAACATATCTAAGCTAGTAAGCAATTCATTTAAGTCATAGATATTCTGATACATGTGGCCTTCAATTGCAGGCATGTTTTCAATAGCAGCAGTAACCCCTAAATCTTTACCATAATCTCCAATTTCTTTTATTGCATCATTAGCTAATCCATATATTTCTTTTTCAAAGTCTCTGCCTAAAAATGGAATTGATCCTGGATGGACAACAACAGTTTCAGCACCAATCTCATTTGCAGTATCAATAGATTTTTTAATTTCTTCAATTGAAGCTTTTCTAATAGCTGTACTTAAAGAAGCAATGTTTATGTTAATAATAGGAGAATGGATGGTGTACTTCAAATTAAAGGAATCAGTAACTTCTGTATTTATGGTTTCATTAGGATATTGGTGTAATATTTCTGCATATTCAATTCCGTTATTTTCTATAAATTCTAAGCTTTTTTCAAGTTTTCCTTTAAATCCTGATAATGTTGATGCACCGATTTTCATATTAAACACCTACTTTCTAATAGCTGTAAGTTCATATCCTAAATCTAAGGAATCTAGGATTATGTCAGCTAGTTCTATTCCTTTTTTAATTTTAATTTCTCCTTTTTTACTTGTTGTTGCTGTTAGAAGATATTCTCCTCCAATATAAACATCAAAGTTTTCTCCTTCATTTGCTTTTCCTAAATCAAGAATAACCTGTTTTCTTGTTTCAATAACTTCAACATAAGTGGAATCTCCTCTTTTAAGTTCTTCAACACTATCTTCAATAGGTTCAACACCAAGTCCGATTCCAACTTTTTTCTCAATTTCAGCTATTCTTTTACCATTTTTACCTATGATTTTAGGAATGTACTTTTCATTAATGTAAATGTTGGCTCTTTCAGGTGAAACAATCTCTACTTTTATTTTAGATTTTGGTATTAGACGTTTTACTCTTTTAAGAATTTCTTTTTCAGCTATTTCATCAACTGAAGATTTTTCCCGGGCACCATTTGAAGATGTTGCTAGATTAACATTCATAACTATTGTCTGCTCACCATAGGTGTAAATTTCATATTTTAGCTGTCCAGTTTCAAAGTCTTTAATTTCTATAACTGGTCTAGCTAAATCTGCTTCTTGCATTCCACTAGGTACTTTAACAGTCATTTTAGTTTCTAATACATCTTTAATTTCACCATCTTCAATATAGATGCTTGTATCAACAATGGAAGTGATTACTCCTAAGTCCACTCTTGAGCTGATTCTTTGAATTGCATCGATTGGTCTTGTAGCATGAACAACTCCAATCATACCTACTCCAGCAAGTCTCATGTCTGCAAATATGTTAAAATCGCTGTTTTTTCTAAGTTCATCATAAACAGTGTAGTCAGGTCTTACTAAAAGAAGAACATCTGCAGTATTTTCCATACTTCCTTCTAATGGGGCATACTGGGTTATTTCATTAGGTAATTGCAAATCTCTTGGTGATTCCATAGTTTTTACAACTTTGTTGAGATCTTCACTGTAATATCTGGCCAATGCCTGAACAAAAGTACTTTTACCTGCTCCTGGAGAACCAGAAACAAGAATACCTTCAGCACTTTCTCTTATTCTATTCATTAATTTATCAGAAACATTGTATTCCTCTAAATCGATGTTGGCTACAGGTTTCACTGCAGTAATTTCACTAGCTTCTGAAAATGGAGGTTCAGCTATTGAAATTCTATATTCTCCTGCCTGAACTACAGTAGATCCAATCTTATCGGACTCTAAAAATATTTTTGGATTTCTTCTAGCTTTATTTCTAATCTCTTTAGCTATTTCATTAATTTCACTAAATGTAGAAGGTTTGGTTCCAATTTTCACAAGTTTTACATTTCCAGGTTTTCCTTTCTTAGCCATTGGGATTGTGTCTTCTTTTAGGTGAATTGACATTGTTTCATCATCAAATAGACTAGCTATTGAAAGTTCTTCTTCTTTGTATTCCTGTTTTACATAGTATACTGGAATGCCCTGTGCTTTTGCTGTTTCGCATTGAACTTTATCATTTGTAATTAATGTTCCAAATTCACTTTTAGCAACATCTCTTATTATTGCATCAATTTCTCCACTTTTAGCATATCTGATGTCGTAATTGGTAGGACGTTTTCCTTTGAAGCTTATTGCAAGTTCACCATCATTTTGAGCTTCTTGTAACTTCTGAAGTTCTTTAAGGCCATTTATTCCTTCTTGTCTATTTGCATTTGCCTGATGTTCTAGTTCACATACAACTGCTTCTGGAATAATAACTTCAGGATAATCCAGGTTATTTTCTGAAATGATTTTACTTATTAATCCTTCAACTACGGCACTAGTATCTGGAACAATTGTGTTTAATTCGTAATTTGTCAATTTTATCTTTCCTTAATAAATATCTTCTGGGTTAAATAATCTTTCTGCGATTAATTCAACATCATCATCAGTTAGTTCACTAATATCTGGGTTATTTTCAAGATTTAATTTTCTAAAAAAGCAAGAATAATAACCTTCGTGACATGCAGCTCCTTTTTGCTCAATTTTTAAAATAACTGCATCCATATCACAGTCAACAAGAATTTCTTTCACTGTTTGTACATGTCCTGAGCTTTCTCCTTTTAACCATTGTTCATTTCTAGAAGTACTCCAGTAATGTGCTTTTCCAGTTTTAATGGTTTTTTTAAGAGCTTCCTTGTTCATATTAGCTACCATTAATATTTGGCCAGTCTTGTAGTCTTGAGCTATTGCGGTAATTAATTTTTCTCCATTGACTTCATGTCTAAAATTAATTTCCATTTATAATTCTCCTTTTATATAATCTACTAAGCTATCAAGACTAACTAATTCCTGATCACCAGAATTCATGTCTTTTACAGTAACTTTTCCTTCATCTAGGTCTTTTTTACCAACAATAACAACTTTTCCAACATTGATATTATTTGCATGATTCATTAATTTTTTGAATTTTTTTCTATTTAAGTCAACATCAGTAGCAATTCCATTTTTTCTAAGTGTTTGGGTTATTTCAAAGGATTTTTGTCTAGTTTCATCATTAATTGGTGCAACAAATACATCAAGGTATGGTTTTAATTCTTTTTCACCATTTAATTCTTCAATTGCATTCATTAATCTGTCAAAACCAAATGCAAATCCTGTGGATTCAATTTCTTCTCCTCCAAAGACTTTAATAAGGCTGTAGGTTCCTCCACCACAAACCTGTTTCTGAGCTCCAAGTTCTGGAATGTAGACTTCAAATACAATTCCAGTATAATAATCAAGTCCTCTAGCTACTCCAAGATTTAATGTGTAATTATCCACACCAAAGCTATCTAATGTTTTAACTAATTCTTCTAATTCAGCTAATGACTCTTGCGGTTCATCATATGGTTTAACTAACTTTTCAATGTCAGGTAATATTTCTTTACCTCCTACCATATCGATTAAATTAAGAAGTACATTGTTTAACTCTTCATTGTCAATAACTGGATTGTCACCAACTAAGGATTCTCTTAAAAGCTCTTTATCTCCTTTATCGATGATAACCATAATCTCTCTTTGTGTTTTAGTGTCAATGTTGAAGTGTGCAAATAATCCTCTTATAATTCCTAAATGGTTAATGTTAATATCAGCAGGTGTAATTCCTAAACTTTCTAAAGATTCATTACACATTGAAATAACTTCTGCTTCACCTTCTGGGGATTTTGCACCGATTAATTCACAACCAAATTGCCAAAATTGTCTAAATCTTCCTTTTTGAGGTCTTTCATATCTAAAACAACTTCCATAGTAATAAAGTTTAATAGGTTTTGCAGTTGTTTTTTGAAGTTCATTTAAGTATAATCTAGCTACTGGAGCAGTAAGTTCTGGTCTTAAAGCCAATTCTCTATCAGATTTATCTTTAAAGTTGTATAACTGATCTACAATTTCTTCTCCAGATTTTGTTGTGAATAATTTTAACTCTTCAAATAAAGGTGTTTTAATTTCTTGAAAACCATAATTTTCAAAAACGTTTCTTAGAGTACTTTCTGCTTCTTTTCTTTCTCTCATTTCAGTAAATAGAAAGTCTCTAGTTCCTCTTGGTCTTGTAAATTCCATTTTTGTTCTCCTTATTAAATTGATAAAAATTAAGTATTAATATTAAAATTTTATAAATCAATGTTTATATAACCTTTGTTAGATATAAAATTATAAGTGATTTCTTATGGTGATTAAAGGAAGTACAAAAGTTGTTGGATTGATTGGTGAGCCTGTTGAACATAGTTTCTCTCCACCTATGCATAATGAGGCATTTAAAACACTAGGTTTAGACTATGTTTATGTGCCTTTTAATGTAAGTCCAGATAACCTAAAGTCAGCTATTGAAGGTGCAAATAGCTTAAATATTCAAGGATTAAATGTTACTATTCCTCATAAAATCAATGTTATTAAATATCTAAAGGAATTGGATCCAATAGCTGAACTGATTGGTGCAGTAAATACAATTGATTTCAAAAATCTTAAAGGGTATAACACTGATGGAATTGGTTGTATTAGGGCTATTGAAGAAGTAACTAAAATTAAAGATAAAAATATTGTTGTTGCAGGTGCAGGTGGTGCAGCAAGAGCTATTGTATTTTATTTGGCTAAATATGGTGCAGAAGAGGTTAATATTTTAAATAGAAACCTTAAAAAAGCTGAAAATTTGGCTAGTGATTTACTTGCATCTAATTTAATATCAAATGTCAATTCATCAGATATTTCAGAAATATCAAAATTCATATCAGATGCAGATATTTTAATTGATACAACTCCTATTGGAATGCATCCAAATGTTTCTGATGAGCCTATTGTTAAGGCAGCAGATATCCATGAAGAACTGGTTGTAAATGATATTGTTTACAATCCTAATGAAACAGTACTTCTTAAAGAAGCTATAAAAGCCAATGCAAAAGTAGTTTATGGAATTAAAATGTTATTGTATCAGGGTGCTGAAAGTTTTAAAATCTGGACTGGTAGGGAAGCGCCTATTGATGTAATGGAAGCTAAATTAAAAGAAACTTTAAATGTGATTTAAATGGATTTATTTGACATGGTAGCTAATAATGAAGAAGAGTCTTTTACTGATTCAAAGAAAGATGTATTGAAATTTCTTAAAATAATAGGTGTAGATTCTAGATTTGTTAGTTATACTCCTTCAAAATTATATGTTAATAATTTAAGGTTTTCTAAATTTTCAAGAAAAAGAGAAAAAACATTCTACCATCAATATCCTCAGATTGAAGTTGTACGTTCCAGCTTATTTCAAAAGATATGTTCTAAATCCTCTAAAATATTGGCTAATATAAAACCAAACTCAAAAATATTAATTTCCGATGAAGATACTTCTTTAAATAAGCTAGTTGAAATAATATTGGAGCCTTATACAAGAAAATATGGTGTTAAGTTAGTTTATAGTGGGGGTTATGATTATGTTGTTAATCCTTTAATTCAGGATGATGAAGTAAATGAGATATTTGCTTCTTTATTTAAAGGTGAAGGCATTAACTTCAATAAAAAAGATAATGAACTTTATCCTTTAAGAAACATTGAAAAAAAGTGGATTAATAACTTTTTAGAAAATGAGAGATTTGAAACATTAAAAAATAAAAATGAAAAAGATGAATATGTGCAATTAGCTAATTCATTTATGGAATTTTTAGCTGATGTTGCACCACAATTCAGAGATAATGTTTTAAGAGCATCTGATTATATAGAAGAAAATTTAAAAGTCAAAGAGTGAAACTTGTTTATCTTTGCTTTTCTTTGGTTCTTCTTTTTTAGTTTCACCTACTTCCTCTTTAACTGGCTCTCCTTTTTCTTCTTCAATAGGTTCTGGAGTTTCTTCTATTTCAGGAATTATTTCCTCTTCAACAACAGGTTCTTCTTCAGCTATTTCTTCAACTTCAGGAATAGCATCCAACATCTGTTTTTTAAGCTCTTCATTACGTTTTTCTTTTTCTGCTTCTCTTCTTTCGTTTTTGAGCTTTTCCATTTTGGTTATAACTTTTTTAGGAATTTTTCTTTTTCTAAATCTTTTTATTTCATCTTCTTCAAGCTCTAGATAATCAGATATTTCCCATGCAAGTTCATTATTCTCAAACATGATTTCTAAATAAGGAAACATTGAAATAGCTACTGAATGAGAGATATGTAATTTTTCACTCATTTTTTCAGCAATTCTATCTCTGAGATTTCTTTTTCCTCTATTTTTACTCATTTTTGTAAATATTGTTGGTGTTACAATTCTTGAAAACTTTTTATAGGTTTCTTTTTTTGAATCTGCTACTCCAATACCCATAAAGTCACTTGCATACTTCCAATAACCATAATTTCTGCTGTGATTGGCTCTACCAAAGTATAAATCAGCTTTAGCCAAGTTTTCATAAGCTTTTTTAATTTCTTTTTTATCACTGTACTCTCTTGGAACATTTTCTGCAATATATTCCATTACAAGAGTTGGATCTTCTTCAACTTCTCTTAATGATTCCTTGACATGGCGGGGATTTTTACTTTTAAGAACACGGGTTATTCCATCAAATATTGTTGAGCGTGTATCCTTGTTATTAACACTTTCAACATCTTCAAGTTCTAAAACATCACTTTCATTAGCTATTGCTTGGAAGGTGTTTAAAGCAGATCTCATATCTCCATTAGCTCTTCTGGCTATCTCTTTTAAAGCATCGGGATTAGCTGTGATTCCTTCTTTTTTAGCTATTTCTCTTAAGAGTTTATTTATGGTCGGGCTTCTAACTCTTGCCATTTTAAGGACATCACATTTTGTTTTGATAGTTGTGAGACGTTTACTGTAGAAATCATTAGCTATTAAGATAAGTGGATGTTTAGCAGTTTTAATAATCTGATTAATAGCTTTAACTCCTCCACGATCATTAGTTCCATGAATTCCATCTACTTCATCTAAAATGATTAATTTATACTCATCTCCAAATAAAGAAGATGTTTCAGAGGATTCTCCAACAGTGCTCATAATAATGTCCTGTGAACGTTTGTCACTGGCATTTAGTTCTATAAACTCAGAGAACTCTTTAGCTATTGCATGAGCTAGAGTAGTTTTACCAATTCCTGGAGGTCCTACAAGTAAAAGTGGTTTTTGTGGATTTCCAGCTTTCCATTGGTCTATCCACTCTTGAATTTTCTTTTTTTCTTTACCGTTACCAGCTACTTCATCTATTGTCTGTGGCTGGTATTTTTTTGTCCATAACATGACAATACCTTATAAGAATTTAGTTAAAAGAGCTTCTAATTGAATTCTTGGGTTTGCTCCTTCTCTTATTCTAAAATCACAGTCAGCTATTGCTTCAATCAAATCTATGTATATGTCTGCTTCCATTTTACCGTCAACAACTCTTCTGGAAACATCTTGGTATATTTGAGCAACCATGTCTTCTCCACTGGTACCCTGTAAAACCATACTGTCTCTAAGTAAGTCTCTAGCACCCATAAAGTCCCCAGTTAAAGCACTAGTAACAATTTTACTAATGTCCTGAGGTTTAGCTTTAGACACTACATCGTAAACAGAAGATTCATTAATGTCTTCACCTTCAGATGCAGTTGCTTGTAAAATGTTAATAGCTTTACGCATATCTCCTTCTGCATAGTAGACTATTGTTTCAAGTCCAGATTCTTCATATGCAAATCCTTCTTCTTCACAGATGTATTTTAATCTTTCAACAATATCTTCTCCTTTGATTGGAGCGAATCTGAAAATTGCACATCTTGATTGGATAGGATCAATTATCTTAGATGAGTAGTTACAGGAAAGAATAAATGATGCAGTTTTTGTATACATCTCCATTTCACGACGGAGAGCATGCTGTGCATCTTTTGTCATGTTATCTACTTCATCCAAAAAGATTATTCTGAAAGGTGCACCCACTGGTTTAAGTCTACAGAACTGTTTAATATTGTTTCTTACAGTTTCAATTCCTCTTGCATCAGATGCATTTAATTCAAGAAAGTTTTGTCTCCAATAATCTCCTAAAATAGCTTTTACAAGTGCAAGTGCAGTAGTTGTTTTTCCAACCCCTGCAGGTCCTGTAAACATTAAATTAGGCATGCTTTCTTCACCAACATACTTTTCAAGTCTGTTAATAATCTGTTTTTGGCCTACAATGTCTTTTAATTCTTGTGGTCTATATTTTTCTACCCAAGGTCCGCTCATTAAATCACCTATTAATCAGAAATAAATATGTTTTTTTATAATTATTTAACTTTTGGTTAAGGATTTAAATATATAAAGTATAAATATTATTAAACTAAAATTAATCTAAAATTTATAAATTAATGGTGTAAATAATGAAAGGCACATGGAAACTTCAATTAAGATTAATAGTTGTTATGGCGGTCTTATTCCTAATTGTATATACTCTTGCTTCAATAGCAGGTTATTATTTAGGTTTTGGCGGATCTTTAAGCTTTTACTTAATTATTAGTTTGATAATTATTTTTGCACAATATTGGTTTGGACCATCTATTGTTAAAATGTCTATGAAAGTAAGACCATTATCTGAAACTGAAGCACCTCATATTCATCAGATGGTTGAAGAATTAGCTGCTGAAGCAGGAATAAAAAAACCTAAAATTGGTTTATCTGAAGTAAATATTCCTAATGCTTTTGCTTATGGTAGATCTTCAAGAAGTGGTCATATTGCACTTACAAGACCAATTATAGGTTTACTCACTAGGGATGAACTTAAAGCAGTTATTGGACATGAAATGGGACATATTAAGCATAATGATATGATTGTAACATCTATGGTAAGTGTAATACCTATGATTTGTTATTATATTGCATTATCTTTCATGTTTTCAAATAATAATGAAAACAATTCTGGATTCATAATTGGAATTATTGGTTATGTTTTCTACTTCATAGGTCAATTATTAGTATTATGTGTTTCAAGAATCAGAGAGTACTATGCAGATGCAGCTAGTGTGGAATTTGGTAATAAGCCTGCTGCTTTAGCATCAGCACTTTATAAATTGTCTTATGGTGCAGCAAAAGCCAACAATGAAGAACTTAAAGATATTAACACTACTCGTGCATTCTTTGTAAACGATATTAACAATGGTGCTCGTGATATAACTTCATTTAGACAAATTGACTTTGATGGTGATGGATCTATTTCAGATGAAGAATTAAGAAGGATATCTGAAAGTAATATTAAAGTTAAATCATCTGCAAAATTCATGGAAATATTGTCCACTCACCCAGACATGTTAAAAAGAGTAAAAAGATTATCAGAACTTGAAAATCAATAGGTGATAATTTTGAAGATGATTTTAGATGAAAGAGGTAAAAAATATCTTTTAAAAGAAGATAAAGAATTCCAAAGTGATTTAGGTATTGTTTCAGCTGAGCAAATTGCTAATTCAGAAATTGGAGATGAACTTAAAAGTCATTTAGATCATACTTTCAAGATTGTTAAACCTAATGTAAATGATTTTATAGATTTAATGGATAGAAGATGTTCTATCTTAATTCAAAAAGATATTGGTTCTGTTTTAGCTCATACAGGTTTAGGTGCTGGTGATAGGGTCGTTGATGCAGGAACTGGTGCTGGAGCTATTGCATTAAATTTTGGAAATGTTGTAGGCAGTGAAGGTAAAGTCTACACCTATGAAATTAGAGAAGACTTTGCTGAAGTTGCAAGGAAAAATATTGAAAACTTTGGAATTACAAATATTGAAGTTAAAAATAAGGATATTAAAGAAGGTATTGATGAAGATAACTTAGATTTGATCTTTTTAGACCTTCCTAAGCCTTTTGAAATTTTTGAAGATGTTTACGACTCCTTAAAGGTTGGGGGATGGCTTACAGTTTACGCTCCATATATTGATCAGGCAGAAGTCTCATATAGGATTGCTAAAAAATTAGGATTTTATAATATTGACATTATTGAGATTTTAGAGCGTGGACTTGAAGTTAGACAACAAGGGGTAAGGCCAAAAACACGTATGGTTGGTCACAGTGGATATCTTCTATTTGCTCGTAAATTATAGTTAAAAAAAAGAGTTTAAGAGATAGCTAAATAGCTATTCTCCTATTTTTATTTATTTTTAAAGATTATTCCATAAAGATAGCTGGTTTGTAAGGCATTGCATTTTTAGCCTTATTTTCAGGATCGTAGGAATCATCTGTATGGATTATGACATTGCTGTCACATTCTTGGTTAATGTAGTCGAGAGCATCAGATAAGATTTTTTCTTCATCTATTTTACCAACATATCTTGTTTTAGTCATTTCACGACCAACTTTTTTAGCTACATTAGCTATTTCTTTTTTATCATCGTATATGTTAGCTCCAATAGCTCTACCCATTATTTGACCAATATCTGGTTTTCCTACTTCATCAGCTATTTTGTATAAGTCCCATTTCCATTCTGGTGCAAGGTAGACATGTACTTTTTCAACTTTGTCTCCAACCATCTTTTTAATTTGATTTATATCTTTGATGATGTTTTGAACAAGTTCTTCAGACCTTTCAACTGTTTCACTTACTAATTCTTCATTATATTCAGGCCAGCTTGCTTCGGAGACAAATCCTTCTCCACCATAGGTTTCCCATAATTCTTCACAGGTATGTGGTGTAAATGGTGAAAGTAATCTAATCCAGGATTCAAGAACAGTACTAAGTACATAGATTATTGCAGGATCTTTTGAATCAAGTAAATGTTTTACTCTGTACATGTAATGGTCTACATCTTTCTTAAGTAAGAATAATGCTTCTTGAAGTGCTTTTCTTGTTTGGAATACTTCTAAAGCTTCAGTTGCTTCTTTGATATGTGAATTAAGCTGATTTATCATCCAGATATCAATGGTTCTTGAAAGTTCCACTTCTTCAATATTGTTTAATTCAAGTGGACTTCCTTTGATTTCTTCAACTTTAGCTGCAAATTCAGTAAACCATTCTAATCTTCTTTTAGTTCCTAATACTTCTTTTTCTCTCCAATCAAAGTCTTGCCATGGTTCAGCAGAAGCCATTAAGAATAATCTTACTACATCTGCACTGTATTGTTCAATTGCATCTTTTAAAAGGATTACATTACCTTTTGAGGATGACATTTTGTTTCCTTCAAGTAATCCCATTCCAAATACAACAGTTCCTCTTGGCCATTTGTCTTTTGGATAGATTGCACTGTGGTGGAACATTAAGAAACTTAAATGGTTACCAACTAAATCTTTTGCAGATAATCTCCAGTCTAATGGATACCAGTAATTAAATTCTTCCTGAATTTCTTTGGTAGTTTCTTCATCTACTTTAACATCATCAGAATCAATGTTCAATAAGACTTTATCGAAGAATGCATCATTTAATAACTCTGCATCAATGTTTCTAAGGAATTTAGCTATTGTATAATAGGACATGTAGATTGTGGAGTCAGTTAAAGGTTCAATTAACCATTGATTGTCCCATGGGAGTTTTGTTCCAAGTCCAATGTTTCTAGAACAAGCCCAATCTTCTAACCAGTCAATATAATATTCAAAATTGTTTTTAATTTCTGGTGGGATAATAGTTTCTCCATCAAGAACTTCATGGGTTTTCACTTTCCATTCTGGATCTGAGTATTTGAGGAACCATTGGTTGTCCATGATTTTTACAACACAGTTTTCTCCACATCTGCAGATAACTGGTCTTTCTGCAAAATCATACATGATTGTAGCCATATTTTTATCAATCATGTCTTGTTTAAATTTGTCTCTAGCTATTGAGACCTTTTCTCCACCATATTCAGGAATGTGTTCACTCATGATTCCTTTACTGTGTTCTACTTTATAAAGCTCATTTGTTGCATCTTGAACTTTAGGGTCATTTTGGTCTGTAATTCCTAGTCTTTCAATTATTTCAGCTGCAGGAATTTCTCCATAACCTTTTACAGTAACTACATTAATAGGATTGACATCTTTGATGATTTCTTCAAGACCGTATTTTTCAAGTAATTCTGTGTTATTTTTTAAATCTTTAAGAGCAATAAAGTCTGCTGGTGCATCAGCAGGTTCTGAAAATACTACTCCGCTTCCATAATCTCCACTTACGAAACTAGCTGGTAAAATTGGTAATTTTTCACCAGTAAATGGATTTTCAACAAAGTTTCCAATTAAATCATTAGGGTTAACTTCTTCTATAATTTCTAAATTCTTTATTTGATTGGATAAATTATGGTGAGCTTCTTTTGTAATAATCCATCTTTCGCCTTCAGCATCTACTTCAATATATTCAATATCTGGGTTCATCCAAATGTTTGTAGCACCGATGATGGTTTCTGGTCTTAAAGTAGCGGTTACAAGGATTTTGTCCCCATATTTAAATTTAAGTAAGGTTAATTCATTAACACCTACGCCTTCTCCTTCGAGTAAATCATGATCTCCAACAGGGTTTTCACATCTTGGACAGTATTTTACAGGATGTTCTCCTTTTTTAATTAAATTTGCATCTTTTAATTTTCTTATTTGCCATTCTACAAATTTTTTGTAAGTAGGGTCAATGGTTCTAAATTCTCTTCTCCAGTCTATTGAATATCCCATATCATGCATTACTTCATGATATTCATTACTGAAGTATTTTACAATAAATTCAGGGTCTTCCATTTTAGGAAGTGTTTCTTTAGGTACTTTATGGACATTTTCATATAAATCTAAGGTCCATTGGACTTTTCTTTGAATCCTACTAGCTATTCCAATAACTGGTGCTCCAGTAACGTGCCATGCCATTGGGAATAAAACGTTGTATCCGTTCATTCTTTTAAATCTTGCATAAACATCTGGAACTGTGTAAGTACGACCATGTCCAATGTGCATAGCTCCACTAGGATATGGAAAAGCTACTGTAATGAATAATTTTTCTTTATCATTAGGGTCTGATTCAAATAGGTGTTCATCATCCCATTTTTTCTGCCATTTTGTTTCAATGTTTTCTGTCATTTAATCACCATAATTTTTTATAAATCACATCTCTTAGGAGATTCAGGAATTCTAGTTTTATGAGCATTTATTTTAACTTTTTTAATAATTCTTTCAACTTCCTCAACTGAAATATTAAGATTTTCAGCTATTTTTGAAATATCTTCTTTTTTATCAACATAAAGATAGAGGAGATTATCAAGTACTTCATATTTCATTCCAATTTCATCTTCATCAGTTTGATTGTCCCATAATCCTGCACGAGGAGGTTTTTCTATAATTTCAGATGGAACATTCATGTATTTTGCAAGTTCTCTAACTTGAAGCTTGTATAAATCTCCAATTGGTTCAATATCACAGGCTCCATCACCGTATTTGGTGAAGTAACCTATTAACAACTCACTTCTATTTCCAGTTCCTATTACCATGTAATTTTTAGCATTTGCATAGTAGTAGATAATACTCATTCTAATCCTTGCTTTGAGATTTCCAATAGCTAGCGGGTCATTGTATGTAATATAATTAGTAAGTGTCAAATATTCATTTAAAATACTGTCAATACCAATTTCTCTATATTCAATGCCTAAAATATTGGCTAAATCAGTACCATGAACTTTATCTTCTGTTGGTGTTGTTGTTGAAGGCATACTGACTCCAAATACATTTTCTTTTCCAACAGCTTCTGTAGCTAGAAATGCTGATAATGTTGAATCTATTCCTCCACTTAATCCAACTACTAAACCTTCAGCATTAGCTTCAGACATTTTAGTTTTTATAAACTCTATAATCTTTTCTTTTGTTTTCTTGCAGTCCAATTGTGGAAGTTCGCTCATTTTTATCACAGTTAATAATTTTCAATAGTAATAAATATGATTTTTTTTATTAATATATTAATAAGTAAAAGCCCTTAATTTAACTTAATATTTATATACTTTAAAAAAATAATTAATATAAAATAACATTAAGTTACTAAAACTTTTATTGGAGGTAATTTTTTGGCATTTAAAGATTATTTCAAATTTAACAAAGATCAAACTACATTTTTATTTGTTGGTGGTAAAGGTGGAGTTGGAAAAACTTCAATTTCATCAGCTACTGCTTTATGGTTGGCTAATCAAGGTAATAAAACTTTAATCGTATCTACTGATCCTGCTCATTCTTTATCTGATTCTTTAGAAGTACCAATTGGTTCTTATCCTCGTGAAATAAAAACTAATTTGTATGCAGTGGAAATTGACCCAGATGAAGCTATGGCACAAAAACAAGCTGTAATTGAAGCACAGAAAGCAAATTCTAGTGATAAAAACAGTTTGATGGGTCTTGATATGTTGTCTGACCAATTAGATATTGCATCTGCTTCTCCAGGAGCTGATGAAGCAGCAGCATTTGAAGTGTTTATGTCTGTTATGACTTCAAATGAATATGATGTTGTAGTATTTGATACAGCACCAACTGGCCATACATTAAGATTATTATCATTCCCTGAAGTTATGGACTCTTGGGTTGGAAAATTAATGAAAATCAAATCTAAATTAGGTGCTGCAGCTAACTCATTAAAAAATATTATTCCATTTATGGATGCAGATGAAGATATTCAATCTACAAAAGAACTTGAAGAAACAAAAGAAAAAATTGACCAAGCTAAAGCAGTATTATCTGATCCTGAAAGGACTACCTTTAAAATGGTTGTTATTCCAGAGGAAATGTCCATTTACGAGTCTGAAAGAGCTTTAGAAGCTTTAGAAAAATATGATATTACTGTAGATAGTGTTATTGTAAATCAAGTAATGCCGGACATAACTGATTGTGATTTCTGTCATTCTAGACACAAATTACAACAAAAACGTCTTGCATTAATTGAACAAAAATTCCCAGATCAAATTATTACTGAAGTTCCTTTATTCAAAGATGAAGTTAAAGGTCAAGAAAAATTATTAAAATTAGCTGAAATCTTATATGAAGGAAAAAATAATGATGAAGTTGAAGCTGATATAATTCAGTTATAACTCCATCTCTTTTTTTAAAGTTCGTCTACATCAATACAATAAATCCAAAGAATTCAACAATTAAGACTAAAGTTAATATAAAGTCTATTTTACTATTTTTAAGCATATATTCAAGTGAATTCTCATTAGTTTCCCCAAAAAGACACCGTTTATAACATATTAATATTAAAAAGGGTAAAATTATTCTTATTTCAATAGGATCATTGAAAAGTAGGGATACTAAAATAACAATTAAAAAAATTGCTCTTTCTACTTTTTTTGAGTTTAATATATGTTCTATCATTGTTTCTACCCTTTAACAAGTAATGTTATAACAAATGCAAATATTATGAATATCTGACAGTATTTAAGCAAATGTTTTTGTTCACTGTTTATCCAACGTGGAGATATCAATATTAAAATCCCAGCTATTAATATGCTTATTTTAAAGTAAGGTTCTAGAAAACCATTTAATAATCTAATATTGGCTAAAAAATAAATAAATGCCAATACTAAGATAACAGTTATGCTAGTTTCAATTATATTTGCTGTTTTCATTGTTCATCAACCTATGAACTGTTTTACATAGTTATTTTATATGTATTAATAGTCCCAATTTTTAAAGATTACTTTTTCATAGTCTGTTAAATCTCTTCTTCCAGTTATAGAATCTACGTAATTTGCATTATCCATATCTAGATTTCCATTTTTATCATAAGGAATTTCAACAAAGTCAGTGTATCCTGTTTCTTGGTTGATTGTGAAGATTGTTTTAGCATTTACTGTATTCCTATTTGGGAAATATTGCCAGTATTTGTCTTCAATATATTTATCTCTATATTCAACAATAAGTTCATTAGATGCATATACTACATAAAGACCAGCTACAACTCCTCCGGCTGTACCTGTTTTTATACCACCAACTGCTGTTGGGAGTAATTTACCTCCAAACTCAAGAGCAATTCCCATATCCATTTTAATATGTCCATTAAAGGGATTTAGGAATTCTAGATAATTTTTCATAACTGTCATCTGATAATTAACTTGTTTTTGAAGATTAATTGGTTTTAGATATCTAATTCCATAAATTCCATGAACTCCTTTTAATTGAATTTTATCAGATATTAATTCGCTATCTATATTGACATAAGCTCCTAAAGAACCACTGGTGAGGTTAATAACAAACCTGTTAGTGGAATTTGCAATTTTTATTATTACCTGGTCATCAATTTTGTCAATAACAAGAGATTTTCCTTCATTTATTCCTTCATATATTTCACTAGCTGCAGATTCACCTTCAATTCCTAATAACTGTAAGCCTGCTTTTTCACATAAGGAATATACAATTCCGGAATTTATTCTGAAGTTTTTAATATTGCTTTCATTTTCTCCTGTTACATCCATTTTTCCAAGTGTGTCTAACTTTATTCCAAGCCAATCAGAATAAACTAATACTAATGTTTCCCTATCCCAACTTACATTATTGTTCTCAGCTAGTTGATCATTAATATAAGTTGAACTCCAAAGACAGTATAATCCAGCTATATAAAAATCATAAGCATCTGACAAATAACTGTTGTCTAGGTTATAACGTTGAGAAAGTGCATTGTTTAAAATAGTGTCATTTACTTTTGATTTACCAAGAATATAAGTTTCTAAAAGTTCATACTTGTCATATTCATTCCATTCGTAGAGTTCTCCACTTCCATAAGCAAGATAAGTGCTTTTATGCATACTTTGATTATCCATTTTTAAGCTAGTATTAATTTGTTCAAAGCTAAAGAATTGATAACCAACTCCAATTAAATCATAAACGGAATTAGTAGTGAATAATCTTTCTGTAAATTCAATTGTTGCTATTTTTTCATTTTCTAGAATTATATCAACGGCTTCTCCTTTATAGTTATTTACAGTTGTAGGTCTATAGATGGCACTAAATTGACTTACAACATCGTTAGTTTTTCCACTATAAGTTATTTTTAACTTCTGATTCTCAAGTTTTAAATTGATCCCCTGTGTTTTAAAGTCATTATTCATCTTTTCTCCAAGATAAGAAATAAAATAGTTTTCATTATCTTTTATAACGGTATTTTGTGTGTACGGAGAATTTGTAGTGAATAAATAGCTATTACCATTGATATGGATTTTAATATCTCGTATAAAATCAATAGATTTGTCATTTTTTGTTATTCCGTTTATTAATTCAATTGTGTAATTAAAATTTGGAACTTTATTGACATTTAATAATATTGTTGTTTCTGATTGTCCAAATTTTCCTGTTGGAGCATGTTTTAATTTAACAGAATAATTTCCATCACTTAAATTTATTTTAAGCCTTGCAATTCCATTTGCATCGGTTACTTTTTTATATTCAATTCCAGAAACGAAATAGGATATAATTTCTCCTTCAATTGGTAATCCATTGGAATCTTTTAGAATGGATTCTAAATAACTTCCTTTTTTAGATATATTTGTTGAAGGAACAGTGATTGTTGTTTCTAATTTGTAATTATCATCTCTCAGTATGATGTTACTTCCAGAAACAGGTTTATATCCATTACTTCCACTGTATATCCATGTAACTTCATATTTTCCAGGATCGAGATTTATTCTTAATTTTGCATCTCCGTTATTGTCAGTAACTCGAGCATAAGTTATTCCATTAACGGTAATGTTAACTGTTTCATTGATTACACTTTGATTTGTTGCTTCATTTTTTAAATTTACAACGAAATAGGACCCTTTTCTATTTAATATTATGTCTTTACTTTCTGCAGTTAAGTTCTGACGAATTATAGTTAAGGTGTTTGAAATGGTTTCAGCAGAGTAACCAAAATCTATTACACTACTTTTTATTTTATATTCTCCAGGTTCTAGATTAATTATTACTCTAGCTATTCCATCTTCTTCTGTCTGTTTATATTGTGTATCAATGAGTTGTCCATTTTTATAAATTTCATTTTTAATGTTAAGTCCTTCTAAAGGTTTATTATCGTCCATTAAAGTTACAAAATAAGTTTCATAACCTCCATATCCTATTTCCATATCTTCTCCACTGAGATTAACTTCATTTGTTTTAACAGTAATGAGTTTATCTCCTGAACTTCCTTTATATCCCAATGTTTCTTCAAATTTGTAGGATATCTGATAAGTACCGGGATCTAAGTTTATATTTAAACTTGCATGTCCTGTTAAATTTGTAAGTCTCTCATAACTAACTCCATTCACTGTGAAAATGACTGGGTGTTGAATTAAAGGTTTATTTTTTTCTGTAACTAATTGAACAGTATATTTTCCTTTTCTAAATTCTATATTTAAGTTATTTCCAATTATGGATGTCTTATAAGTATTAACTGCTATATATCCATCTAAATCTTTGGCACTTTTGTAATGTCCAATTCCATGATGTTCTGTTTTAATTGTATAAACTTTATCTGGATTTAAATTGATGTTTAGGCTTGCTTCTCCATTTTCATCTGTTATCCTATCATAAGAAACTTGATTTATTGTGAATGTTAATTGCTGATTAGCCAGTGGTTTATTATTGCCTCCAACTAATTGAACTGTGTATTTATCGCTTTTATAACCTACGTCCATATATGTGCTGCCAACAAGTGTGGCGTTCATAGGTTTCACGTTTATATTATTTAGTTTGGAGATATGTTTTGTTCCAAGTATACAATCAGTTGTTATTTCATATTTTCCAGGATCAAGATTGATATTTAGTTTAGCAAATCCATTATCATCAGTTATCCGATAATATGTTATGCCATTAACTGTTATATTCACTGGAATGTCAGGTAATGGATTTTTATCATTATCATAAACATTTACTTTATGTGCACCATCTTTATAATACATATCTAAGTCTTTTGTCTCTAGAGTACCTTCTATTTCATTTATCACTCCTTTATCTTCATTTAAAATAGCTGTATTTGTTGTTTCTGTTGTATTGTCTACATCACTTGCAGATACGGTTCCTATTAATAAAAATAATAGGAAAACAAAAATTACTACATGCCTTTTTTCAATCATTTTATCTACCAAACCTGTTAATTTTTTTAAAAAATTAACATTCATTTTTTGGTAGTGGCTCTTATTTATTAATTAATAGTATTTTAAAAGAGTAATTTTTAATAATATTGAAAAATAGCTATTTATTTATTGATTAAAAAATAATAAGTTAGTTTAAATTAAAAAAATTAGATTTGGATGAATTATTTTAGTAAATAATCATTATGCACATATATGTAAATTCGCTATTTGCTATTTCTTTAAGTGTGGAATGTACAATTTTCTCATTATCATAACTTAATCTTTCACAAACTGTAACTTTACGATTTGGATTGACATTATTATCTAATAAAAATTGTGCCATATCTTTTACTTTACGTGAAGGTAATGCAATGGTGGTTTTTCCATTATTTATAACTGGTAATATGTCTTCAATGTTTTCACGACCATGAAAAGTCATAACATTTGCCATGTCCCATTGTATATGGTTTTTTGCAGCAGCTAATTGCAATGAACTTATTCCAGGTATGACTTCAATATTTTCTTTATTGAATCCTTTTTCATCAGCTATTCTAAGCACGGTTTTTAACACTCCTGAAAATCCAGGATCTCCTGTAGACAATATTGATACAGTTGATCCATTAATAGCTAGTTCAACAGCTTCTTCTAACTTTTCAACAAGGTCTTTTACATTAAATGAAATCTTTTCCTGAATTTCATCAAATAATTTTATTGCTCTTTCACTTCCAACTGTAATATCTGAATTTTTAACAGTTTCTATTGCTTTTTTTGTTAAATAGTCACTAGATCCAGGTCCAATTCCAACAATATATATTTTATTCATTTTTATCCTCTTTTAATTTGTTAATTTCTTTTTTAAGTATCTTGTAAATGGATTCTCCACCAACAATCTCCTTTGGAATCTCCCATTGGGATGGATAGATTAAGAATGGTTTTGTTTGATTTCCACCAAGTCCTCCATGGCTTCCAATAAGTTCTTCAAAAGCACATATTTCATCAGTTTCAGGGTCGTAAAAACTATTTACTAAAATATCTGGGACATGTTTAAATGAATTATGTCTTTTAAGATGTTTGACAACATTTTTTCCAAAGTTTTCAATTGGATTTTTTCCAACTATTTCATCAGAATCTAAATAATAAACTCCTTCGTCTCCAAGTACCATTGGCCCATGTCTTTTGGAATCTACTAATATAAAACCAATTCCTGGATGTTTAACAAGTTCTGGAATAATATTTGGGAAAAGAGTAATTATTTCTTCGTAAGTTAATCTATGATTCCATTGGGTGAAATAGATTAATGCCAAGTTTCCAGAACCTAATACAATTAATTCAGATTCTTCTGGCTTTTTAACTGTATATCTTAATGATTCATGAGATTTTATATACTGTAGAACATCTTCGTATTTGTTTTTTATTATATTGTCTTTTTGATTTAATATAAAGTCTAAACTTTCACCATACCTTGTTTTAATGTTGTTAATGGTTTTACTTTCATCATATTTGTCTTTTAAAGTATTATAAGTCTTACTTTCAGTTATCTGTTCATTTTTGAGTTTATCCATTTTGTCTTTAATATTTTCAAGTCGTCCTTCTGTGCTGTAAATTTCTTTTAAATGGTCTAAATTAGAGTCCATTGCACTGAATATGGTCATATCTTCAGGTATTAAACTCCTAACAAAGTTAGGAAAAGAAATTCCATATCTTTGTTTAAATGTAGCTCCTTTTCCCTGTCCATGATCAGATAAGATTACAAATTCATAATCTCTATCTCCTATATCTACTGCTTTCTGTAAGCGGAAAAATTGTAAATCTATACTTCTTAAGACACTCCATACATCGTCATCTTCAACTCCTGAGTGATGTGCTATTTCATCGTAACCTGTGTAAGTTGCATATGCAGAATCTATTTCTCCAATTAACAAATCTCCAATTAATGTTTCAGTAGCTACTTCTCTTAAAAATACATTAGCTCCTCCACGAGCACCAATATAAATCAATCCTCTTTTTAATCTTGGTTGAATATTTCTTATTTTGTGCATAATTTGAGATTTAATTTCAACAAGCATATCATATATAAACAAGATTAAAATACGTTGGAATGTATAAAAACTTGAGAATACTGCATACCATGAAAAATTGTATAGCTTTCTAATGTCTCTTAGCTTACTTGAAGTAAAAATAACATTGTCAGTATCTCCAGAAAACATATTGATTCTGCTTGCACCGTTATCAGCTAACAATCCATTTCCATCAGATATTCTTTCTTCAATAGCTTTTGCATGTGAAAATTTAGAAGAAACCATTATTTTGTTATTATTTTCCTTTTCAACCCATCTAAATGCAACAATATCTTTATTATTGCCATGTAATATTCCTGCTTGACTTGAACTTGTTTGACTTGATAAATCTGTTTCCCATGGGGTTAGCTTATGGCTTTTATCATCTAGCCATTGCTTAACTGTTGGCATATATCCTTTTTCAATTGCTTTTTTTAGTGTGCTTGCTGAAAGTCCATCAATTTCAAGCATTATTAATCCAGGGTATTTTTTGGACTTTCGTTTCTTTTTTATAGCTTGCTTTTTAAGCCCAATAATATGGCTTTTATCTAAATCTAAGTTAATTAAGCTTGAAATAATTCCAGTTACAAGAGCCATAACCAATGGGACCTGAATAACTGCTGCAAGACCTCCACTAACTCCTGGGATGAAATGACAAACACCATAAAAGATAAGGCAGGTTATTATTATCATTCCAATTCCAAATGTATAAATCAAAAAGGGCATTACAAATTTTCTAATTAGTGGCCAAATTAAAAAATTGATTATAGAAACTGCTGCAACAATTAATATAGCATTATACATTGGTCCTAATATGAAATCAGTACAAATGTAAGACATAGCTATTACAGCAGCAATATTTCCTATTCCGATTATTATTGTGTCTAGAATAGTTATTATCCAACTTTTTATTGTTTGTTTTGAGGTCATAATTTTTCAGTGTTCTGATTTAAGTGTAAAAAGTGTTATTTCAGGTTTACAATTAATTCTCATCCAAAATACATTAGTTCCAAGGCCTTTACTTGTATATTGGAGCATATTTCCAACTTTATATTTTCCAACAGGGTATTTTGTAGAGTAAGATCCTCTAAATATGGTTGTTCCAGTTCCAGGAATTATAAATTGCCCTCCATGTGAATGTCCAGATATTTGAAGAGCAAACCTATTAGTTTTTGATGATTTGCTTGCAAAGTCGGGTTCATGAACTAATATTATGGCTGGTCCTTCTTTAGGTAATCTTTCCATTACTTGATTTAGATTATCTTTTCCAAGCATATAGCTATCAACACCAGCTATATTCAGTATTTTTTCTCCATTTTCACTATTTCTTTTTAATGTATAAACGTCATTACTAACATCGATAATATCTGAATTTTTTAGTATTTCTCTTATTTTTTTCTCACCTAACCAATGGTCGTGATTTCCTAAAACTGCTAACTTTACATCTTTCGCTTCAAGTCTTTTAAATCCATGTTCTAGGGGTTTTTCATATTTATCTAAAATATATGAAACATAATCTCCTGTTAAAGTTATCATATCTGGGTTTAAAGCATTTATGTAGTCTACAACTCCTTCAAATATTTTAGGACTTAACCATTGCCCTAAATGAATATCAGTTATGTTAACAATTGTATATCCGTCAAAAACAGGGTCTAATTTTTTTATTTTAACATTAACTTTCACTAATTCAAATTTGGATTCATCAAAATCCACATTAAACATCATTTCTCTAGATCCAGTCATTATTTCTTGGATTCCTTGTCTAACTTTAAGTGCTCTGGGTTTATCTTCACTATCGCTTGTTATTTTGTCCTGAATTCCTTGTACGACTTTTTCAGCTTTCTGTTTATTTTCTTGGATTCCTTTAACGACCTTTTCTGCTTTAGGTTTTATTTCTTGAATTCCTTGTACAATCTTTTCTGCTTTCTGTTTATTTTCTTCACCATCAAAGATTATATCTTGAATTCCTTCCATGACTCTCTCTGCAGTAGGTTTTTTAGTGGCCATTTAATCCTCCGAAATAATTAAGTTAATATTTAATCATATAATTTAACTTATATATAACTTAATGAACTAATATTTAATAGATTAATTATTTTGTGATTATTATGCTACAAATTGCTGTTACTGGAAAACCAAATGTTGGAAAATCATCTTTTTTTAATTCTGCCACTTCTTCAAGTGTTGAAATGGCTAATTATCCTTTTACAACAATTGATGCAAACAAAGCTGTTGCACATGTTGTTAGTGATTGTCCTTGTAAAGAATTAGATGTTACTTGTAATCCGAGAAATTCTATTTGTATTGATGGAAAAAGATTAATTCCTGTTGAACTTATAGATGTTGCAGGTTTAGTTCCAGGGGCACATGAAGGTAAAGGTTTAGGTAATAAGTTTTTAGATGATTTAATGCAAGCTAAAGTATTAATTCATGTTATTGATGCATCTGGATCTACTAATGCTGAAGGTCAACCTGTAGAGGCAGGAAGTCATGATCCTTTAGATGATTTGGAATTTATGGAACATGAAATTGTAATGTGGATGTATGGAATCTTAAACAGAAATTGGAGCAGACTTGTTCGTAAAATTGAGGCTGAAAAGTTAGATATAGCTAAAGTAATATTTGATCAGCTATCTGGAACTGGTATATCTCTTGAAGATATTATTGAAGCAAAAAGAACTGTTAATCCAGATTACACTAAATGGGATGAAGAAGAATTTATTAAATTAACACGCAATATTTTAAGAATAGCTAAACCAATGCTAATTATCGCTAATAAAGCTGATTTACCAACTTCTGAAGAAAATATTAAAAGAATAAAAGAAAAATATCCAAATGTAATTCCAACCTCAGCAGAATCTGAAATTGCGCTTGTAAAAGCTGCTGAATCAGGATTAATTAAATATACTTCTGGGGATTCTGATTTTGAAATTCTTAAAGAAGATGAATTATCACCAAATCAACTTAAAGCTTTAGAGTATATCAGAACCAATATTTTAGAGAAATATGGAAGTACTGGTGTTCAACAGGCATTAAATGAAGCTATTTTTAATTTACTTAACATGATTGTTGTTTATCCAGTAGAAGATGAACATAAATACACTGATCAAAAAGGAAATGTTTTGCCTGATGCAATATTAATTCCAAAAGGTTCAGTTCCTCGTGAATTGGCTTACATGGTTCATTCTGATATTGGGGATAATTTTATGCATGCTGTTGATGCCCGTAAAAACATGAGGGTAGCTAGTGATTATGAACTTTCAAATAATGATATTATCAGTATAATTACAAGGTGATTAAATGCATCCAAGACCAAGTCCAATAGCTGCATCACTTTATACATTGAGAGACATGGATGTAGATGTTATTATCATGCATGGGCCTCATGGCTGCTGTTTTAGAACTGGAAGACTTCTTGAAAGTGATGGTGTTCGTGTATTAACTACATCAATGGCTGAAAATGATTTTATTTTAGGTGCTGGAGAAAAACTTGAGAATACACTAATTAAAGCTTATGATATGTTCAATCCAAAACTCATGGGTGTTGTTGGAACTTGTGCAAGTATGATTATTGGTGAAGATTTGAAAGAAGCAATATCCAATGCTGATTTAGATTGTACTGTTATTCCTGTTGAGTCTCATGGTGGTTTTGGTGAAGGTGATAACACTGAGGGAGCTATTATGGTTCTTGATTCTGCTGTTGAATGTGGTGTTATTCCTTCTGATGAAGCTGAAAGACAAATTAAAATGCTTAAAAAAGCAACTGAAATAGAAAAAACTCGTGGAATGGCTCAAGGTGAATATATTAAACCTAATTTTGGAGATAATAAAGAAGAAGTAGCTAAAAAATTGGTTTCAGCTATTAAAGAAGGTAAAAAAGTTGCTTTTGTATTAAATGCTAAAAAGGAAACTTCTTACTTGTTTGCAGATATTGTAAACTTTGATTATGCAGATGTTAATGGGGATAATGAGCCTATTGTTGTAGCTAATCTAGATGAAAATATTGGTCTTACAAGAATTAGAAATCATGCAAAAAATATTAAAAATCAATTAGAGAGCACAAATGTTAATGTGGACTGTATTACTGGTGGATTGGATGAATATCCAGAAACAGGTAAAATTGCAGCAGAGTATCTTAAAGATAAAGATTTAGACATGATTGTTGTATTTGGAGTACCTCATGCATTTCCTGTAGAAGATTTTGATGCTGAAACAATAGCTATTACTGATGGGCCTCGTTTAGTGGAACCTTTAAGGAAATTAGGTTATGATAATGTTGTTGCAGAATTAGATGCACATTCTAAAACATTAGGTACAAATGAAATTGTATATTCTGATTTTGGTTCTATGATTCGCTCTGTTATTGATTGGAATAAATAAGTGATTTTTATGATAACTATTATTGATTATAAAAGTGGTAATCTTAGAAGTATTTCAAATGGTTTTAAAAAGTTAAACTGTGATGTAGAAATCACTGATGATGTTGAAAAAATAGCTAATGCTAAACATTTAGTTCTTCCAGGTGTTGGAGCTTTTGGAACAGCTATGAAAAATATTGAACCCTTTAAAGATGTAATCTATGAACATGTTGAGGAGGATAAACCTTTTTTAGGAATTTGTCTTGGTCAACAGGTATTAATGAGTTCTAGTGAAGAAACAGAGAATGTTAAAGGGCTTGATTTATTTAAGGGTGATGTAAAATTATTGCCTCCTGGTCGTAAAATACCTCATATGGGTTGGAATAAGTTGCATGTTATAAATCAAGACAATCCTATTTTAAAGGGTATTGATGGTGAATTTTTCTATTTTGTACACTCTTATCATGTAGTTCCAGATGATGAAGAAATAATAGCTGCAACTTGTGATTATGGCTTTGATGTAGTTGCGGCATTAAGTAGAAATAATCTTTTTTCAACACAATTCCACCCAGAAAAAAGTGGTAAGCCTGGATTAAAAATATTAAAGAATTTTATTAATTTAGAAGTGAAATAATGGATATGGAAGGTTATGTTAGACAAAGGTTAGATAGTTATAATGAAAATGATTTAAAAGACCTTTTGTCTCAAAGAATTAGAGAATATAAAAATATTTCTCAGGATAAATCTCTATTAATGGCGGAAAGTGTTATTGATGAGGTTAAAACCACTTTAAATTTGAAAAATGCTGATGATTCATTTTTAAAAGAAATAACTGAAGTTCCAAAAGCAGATATTGCAATGGGAGAAATGGGAGTAGGATCCCGTGGAGCTGGTGATTTTTTTGTCCACAGAAAAATAGCAGAAATTGTTTCAAGTACAAATACTTCTTCTCTTGTAAATCCATCTGAACAAGATGATGGTGGTGTAGTTAAAGCTAACAGCCCTAATGATGAGTTATATATAACAACAGCAGTTGATGGAATTCATTCTCGTTTAAGCGAATATCCATTTTTAGGTGGTTTTCATGTAACAAGAGCCACTTTAAGAGATATTTGCGTAATGGGTGCAGACCCTGTTTCTATTTTAAGTGATGTTCATTTAGCAGATGATGGGGATGTTGGAAAAATATTTGATTTTACTGCTGGTGTAGCAGCTGTTTCTGAGCTTGTAGATGTTCCTATTGTTGCAGGAAGTACCTTACGTGTTGGTGGAGACATGGTTTTAGGTGATAGGTTTGTTTCTGCTGTAGGCAGTGTAGGTGTATCCAATTATCCTCCAACTGCAAGAAAAGGAGCTACTGATGGAGATATTATCTTATTAACAGAAGGCTCTGGTGGAGGAACTATTACTACAACTGCATTATATAATGGATTTTTTGATGTTATATGGGACACTTTAAATGTTAATTTTGTTCAAGCTTCACATGCTCTCTTTGAAGCTGATTTAATTAAAGATATTCATGCAATAACTGATGTGACTAATGGAGGTCTTCGTGGAGATGCTCATGAAATATCAAATACAACTGGTGTTGGATTAGAATTTTATGAAGAAAAAATTAGAAAAATGGTTGCTCCAAATGTATTAAATATGTTGGAGAAATTGGATATTGACCCATTAGGTGTGTCTACTGATTCTTTAATGTTGATTGTGCCTCCAGAAATTGTAGATGATGTTAAAAATGCTGTTTCTAGTGCAGGTGTAGATATATCTGAAATTGGTGTTGTTAATACTTCTGGTGAGCCGATTTTAATTAAGGAAGATGGAAGTAGTGACAAATTAGTCCCATTATTTAGAGAAGCAGCATATACAAAAATTAAGAAGTTAGTTGGTGAAACAACTCCTGAAGACTTTGAAATTATGAAAGAAAAAGTTCAGAAAGCTTCAGACAATGCTATTTGCAAAAAAGAAAAAGTGATTAATCATATTCGTGGAAATTAATTTTTTCACACTTCTTTAATTTTTATTTATGATTATTAGCTATTTTTATTCATGAAAAATGAAAGAGGTTATGTTGCAATATTTGAAGCATTGATAGTTATTTTTCTTGTTTTAACTTGTGTTTTATTTTTAAATTCAGTTGTTGTAACACCAAATCCAAGTTTATCTCAAAAAGCTGATAATTTTAATAAAGCTCAGGATATAATGGAATCTTTATCTGGAAAAGTTAATTTTACTGATGAAACATTTTTATCTGAAATTTCTAATATCTTATCAGATAGGTGGGATAAAAATAAAGCTATTGAAGAAGTTTCTGAGCTAACTAAATCAAAATTTGAAGAACTGGGATTAAAAGACAACTATAAATTTGTTGAAGTTAATGAATTTAATGGAGCAACTTTACTTGATTCGGGCAATTATGATTCAGCAGAAAATATTTCAATAGCTAGTAGGAATTATGGAGATTATTGTTACAGGTTATATGTTTGGTAACTTTTGAAAAATAAGTTGATATTTACAATAAATACATTAATATTAAATACTAAAAAAATTATATAATTTATTGATAACTATTTTTTTGTAAGCCCCGATGGTGTAGTTTGGATAACACGTAGGACTGCGGATCCTATTCCCCGGGTTCAAATCCCGGTCGGGGCATTTGTCTTAATTTTTATTTTTTTCACGTGATATTATGTTAAATGCTAATACCTACGTTACTAAAGAAGAAGGAATTGGGGGAACTATTAGAAATCAATATGAAGATTTTTATGTTGAAGAAATTCCTGATTTAATTCCAACTGGTGAAGGTCCAAATGTTTGGATTTGGATTGAAAAGATAGGTAGAACTACCTTGGATGTTGTTTTAGATATAGCCAGGGATTTACACATTGATAGGAAAAGAATGGGCTTTGCAGGGATGAAAGATAAAAAAGCTCGTACTCGTCAATGGATTTGTATATCTAATATGGATTCTGATGAACAATTTGAGCAAGTTAAAGCTTTAAGTGGTCAAATTTATAAAACTGATTTTTTAAAAGTTATTCGTGGTAGAAAAAAACTTAGAATGGGCCAACTTAAAGGAAATAAATTCAGAATCCTTATTCGTGATATTGAGGATGTAGAAAAAAGTGCAGAGATAGCTAGTGATATTTTAAAGCAATTGGAAGTTACTGGTGTTCCTAATTACTTTGGCTGGCAAAGGTTTGGTAAGCCAAGAACAAATACTCATTTAGTTGGTGAAGCTTTAGTTGAAAATGATTTAAAAAAGGCTGTTGGAAGATATATTGGAAATCCAACTGAAGAAGAGCATGAAGAAAATCAGAAAGCACGTAAAGCCTATGATGATGGAGATTTAGAGAAATCTTTAGAACTTATGGGTAAAGGAATGCGTTATGAAAAAATGATGATTAGGGAGTTAATTAAAGATTCTAAAAAAGGTGAATTAACAGATAAATCCTATAAGAACGCATTACATGCACTTCCTAAACCTCTTCAAAGGATGTTCGTACATGCATATCAATCTTTTTTATTTAATGCTGCTGTTAGCAAAAGAGTTGAGATGGGTATTAATAAATACATTGAAGGGGATATTATTATTAACAATGAAGAAAGAATTGTTCGTGATAAAACTCCTGAAGAATATCAAGAATTAATTGATACTTTCCAAGTAAATCCTACTTCTCCATTATATGGTACTAAAGTCCCATTTGCAGGAGGTAAAGTTGGAGAAATGGAAAAAAGTATTTTAGATAATTATGGTTTATCTAAAGAAGATTTTGAAGTTCCTAAAATGCCTCGTTTAGGAAGTCATGGTTTAAGGCGTTCAATGAGGTTCCAAGTTTGGGATACATCAGCTATTGCAACTGATGAGGGAGTTTTAACAGAATTTTCAATAAATAAAGGTTCTTATGCAACAGCTGTTTTAAGAGAAGTTATGAAAAAGGATGTTGTTTAAATGATTAAATGTAAAAATATTGCTAAAGGAAAAGCTCAAGGTGAACTAATTGTCAGTTCTGAACCTATTAGTTTTTTAGGTGGTGTAGATCCTGAAACTGGTGAAGTTATTGATCCTAATCATGAATTAAAAGGAGAAATAATTAAAGATAAAATTTTATTTATTCCTGGTGGAAAGGGTTCAACTGTTGGTTCTTATGTTATTTTCCAAATGAAGAAAAACAATACTGCTCCAAAAGCAATAATTTGTATTAAAGCTGAACCAATTATTGTTACTGGAGCAATAATGTCAAATATTCCAATGGTGGATTCTCCTGAAGATACTGAACCATTGACTACTGGAACTATGGTTGAAGTTGATGGAGATGAAGGAATAATTAAGGTTCTTTGAGTTGGTTATATGGAAACTTTAATTAAAAATATAAACATTATTAATCCTTATAAAGAGGTTGAATATAATTGTTCTATTTTAATTAAAGATGACATTATAGCTGAGATTTCAAATTCTAAAATTAAAACTAAAGATAATGTTAAAGTTATTGATGGTCAAGATAATTTTTTACTTCCTGGTTTTATTGACTGTCATACTCATATTTTAGCTAAAGGATTTCATAAAGAGGAAAATATGTCAAATCCTTTATCAATTCATTTTTACAATGCAGTTCCTCATTCTAAAGAAACTATTTTTGCAGGTGTAACTTCTATTAGAGATTGTGGATCTGCTGATTTGGGAGTTAAAATGGCTCAAGAGAGAGGTTTATTTTTAGCTCCAAAAATGACTATTTCTATCACTCCTTTAATGTGTACTGGGGGCCATTTTGATTTATTCATGCCATCAGGATTTGACATGGAGATAATTTATCCTGGATTTCCTAAAGGACGTTGTGATGGTGTTGATGAAGTATTAAAAAAGACACGTGAAGTTAAAAGAGCTGGTGCTGACTTTATTAAAGTTATGGCTAGTGGTGGGGTTTTAACAACAAATTCATCACCGGATTATCCTCAATTTAATATTGAAGAACTTAGAACAATAGCTAATGAAGCAGGAATTCATGGTAAAAAAGTATCTGCTCACTGTCATAGTTTACAGGGTATTAAAAATTGCGTTGATGCAGGATTTGATTCAATTGAGCATGGAACTTTTATAGATAGGAATACTTCACGTAAGATGGCTGAAAATGGAACTATTCTGGTTCCAACAATTCTTGTCCATGACTTTTTATATAGAAATGGTTTTCCAAAATGGGATAATTTTGCAAGTGAAAAAACTGCTAAATTAAAAGAAATTGTTAAAGTACATAAGGAAAATATAGCTATTGCCTATGAAGAAGGTGTAAAAATATTATTTGGAACTGATTCAGGTGTAATTCCTCATGGATATAATTTAGAAGAATTATCTAATTTAGTTGATATTGGAATGTCTCCATCTGAAGCAATAGCTAGTGGTACAATTGAAGCTGCAAAATTCATAAATCAAAATGATAAAATAGGGTCTGTAGAAACTGGAAAAGTAGCTGATTTAATTATAACTTCTCAAAATCCTTTAGATGATATTAAATCTCTTGCAAATAGGGATAATATTTTAACTGTTTTTCAAGATGGAATAATTGTCAAAAATTAAATTCCATTTTATTCGTAATAATTTTAACCGTTTGTATTTATTAGCATATTTTCAAAAATTTTATCTACTTTAATTTATTAAATTAATTTTAATGGTTATATGTGGGGTATGGTTTTTCAATCAATAATTAATTCTCAAAATAATATTTGAGAGGTGATATTATTGGCAAAGCTTAAAGATATGGATTTACCTATAGAAGGAATGCATTGTGCTTCTTGTGTTTTACTTACAAATAAAACTTTAAGTAAAGTAGATGGAATTGAAAATGTAGAAGCTGATTTAGCTAGTAATAAAGTGCATTTAACTGTAAATCCTAAAAAAGTTTCCCTTAATCAAATTGAAAATGAAGTTAAAAATATTGGTTTTGAAATTCATACAGATGAAATCACCTTAAAACTTCAAGGAATGCATTGTGCTTCCTGTGTAATGAATGTTGAAAACTTTTTGAAAAGATTAGATGGTGTTTTTGAAGTTAGGGCAGATTTAACAACACAAACTGCCCGAATTAATTATGATAAATCCAAAGTTTCAGTGGATGATTTTGAAAAAGTCATAAATTCATTAGGTTTTGAAGTTTTAGGAGTTGAAGGTCAGCTTGAAGTTGATGAAGAAGCATTATATCAAAAAGATTTAAAAAGTAAGCTTAGACGTATTGTTGTTGGTTTAATTTTTTCAGTTATTTTAATGGCTATAATGTATGTTAAATGGCAACCATTTGGATTAACAACAGGCCAAATATCTTTGATTATAAGTATTTTGCCATTTATTTATGTGTCTTATCCAATTTTAAAAGCAGGAATTAGTGGATTGCTCCATAAAAATTTAAATATGGATGTAATGTATTCAATGGGTGTTTTAGTTGCCTTTGTTTCAAGTGTTTTAGGAACATTTAACATTGTATTAAATCATTCTTTCATGTTTTATGAAACAGCTTTGATGCTTCCTTCCTTTTTAATGATTGGAAGATATCTTGAAGCCAGAGCTAAAAAAAGCACAACTGACTCTATTAAAGAATTAATTGGACTTCAACCTACTACTGCGACATTGGTTGAATTTGATGAAAATGGTGAGGTTATCACAGAAAAAGATATTTCAATATCTGAAATTAAAATTGGGGATGTTCTTTTAGTTAGGCCCGGTGATCAGATTCCTGCAGATGGTGAAGTTGTCATGGGGCATTCATATGTAGATGAATCTATGATTAATGGTGAGCCAATACCTAATTCTAAATCAATAGATGATGAAGTATTTGCAGGAACTATTAATCAAGATAATGTTTTATACATCAAAGCTTTAAAAATTGGACAGGAAACCGTTCTTTCAAATATCATTAGGTTAGTTGAAAAGGCTCAAAGTTCAAGACCACCAGTTCAAAAAATTGCTGATACTGCTGTCAGTTACTTTATTCCTGTTGTTTTAGTAATAGCTATTGCAGTTTTCTGTATATGGTACTTTATATTTGATTCAACATTATTATTTGCTTTAACTACTTTAATTTCAATTTTAGTTGTTGCATGCCCATGTTCTTTAGGATTAGCTACTCCAACTGCTGTAACTGTTGGTATTGGAAGGGCTGCAGAGTATGGCATTCTTATTAAAAATGGGGATGTATTGGAAATTGCAGATAAAATCAATGTTGCAGCTTTTGATAAAACTGGAACTATTACTGAAGGAAAACCTGAAGTTGATGATATTATACCTTACGGGATTTCTCATGAAGAGGTTTTATATTATATAGCTAGTGTTGAAAAGAATTCTACTCATCCAATTGCTAAATCAATTATAAAAAAATCAAAAGAAGAGAATATTGAGTTAACACAAGTTTCTAATTTCGAAAATATAACTGGTAAAGGTCTAAAAGCTGAAATTGATAATGAAATTATTTTAGCAGGTAACAAAAATCTTTTAGAGTACAATGATATCGAAATTTCAGATGAAATTCTCTCTCAATATGATTCTCTGTTAAATGAAAGTAAAACAGTTATATTTTTAGCTATTGCCGGTGAAATTAAAGGTATTTTAAGTTTA
This sequence comes from Methanobrevibacter woesei, assembly GCF_003111605.1. Classification (NCBI taxonomy): domain Archaea; kingdom Methanobacteriati; phylum Methanobacteriota; class Methanobacteria; order Methanobacteriales; family Methanobacteriaceae; genus Methanobrevibacter; species Methanobrevibacter woesei. The sequence continues at coordinate 59,445 of NZ_MZGU01000004.1, forward strand.
TCTGATAAAATAAAAGATACTTCTAAAAGAACCATTGAAGAACTTCATAAAATGGGAATTAAAACTTATATGTTAACTGGAGATAATGAAAATACTGCAAAAACAGTTGCAAATGCAGTGGGCATAGATGATATTAGTGCTAATGTTCTTCCAGAGGATAAATTAAATATTGTTAAAGATCTTCAAAAAGATGAAAATAAAGTTGTCTTTGTTGGAGATGGGATTAATGATGCTCCTGCATTAACACAGGCAGATATTGGTGTAGCTATGGGAAATGGTACTGATATAGCTATGGAAAGTGGGGATGTTGTTGTAATGGAAGGCGATTTAGAAAATGTAGTTGCAGCTATTCAATTTTCTAAAAAAGTAATGACTAGAATTAAACAGAATATCTTCTGGGCATTTGCATATAATTCTGTACTGATTCCAGTTGCCGCAGGTGCTTTATTTGCAGCATTTGGCATAATGTTTAGGCCTGAATTATCTGGTCTAGCTATGGCATTAAGTTCAGTAACTGTTATATCATTATCCCTAGCACTAAAAGGATATGTTCCACCAATTAAAAAGTCAGTTCCAAAAAAAGTATAAATAATTAGTCAATTTATTCATTGACTAATTCTATTTTTAATTTTCCAAGTTTTTCTGATAAGAAATTATAGAATATAGCTATAAGGGCCATTACTATTATTCCACCAATAAGTCCACTTACTGTATATGCTACAATATTAAGATAACTTCCAGATATGACAGCAGTTATAATTCCAGTTACAAGACCTATAATAAGGGAGATTACTCCATATATTAATGCAGTACTTTTAACATCAATTGATTCTAAGGAAGTTATTTTATCTTCTTCATTTAATTTTACTTTTGCTCCATATCCTTTTGCTGCAAGTAAATTGTAGATAGATGCGCTAATTAAAGTATAAATGCAGGTCATAATAAATATGCCTAAAATATAACCGATTACCATTGCTGGGCTGGTATAAAGCATTGCTACACTATAAAGTGCGGTTGCAACCTGTATTTGACCTGCAAGCATCATTACTTGAACTATTGTACTTAAAATTAATGGTACAACAAAGACAGTCATTAAATAAATGATTATTGAGAAGATAGTGCATATAATAGCTAAATTTATTGCAGTAGGTGTTGTTGCAATTTTACTTATGGTTCCATCATCTTCTATTGAAAAAGAGATTGGATTGATTCTTTTTGCAAGCCAGTTATAAATAGAAGATTGGGTAAAATAACTAAAAATGCAAAAAGCAATTGTTCCAAAGATAATTGTTGATGCAATTGATAAAAATGCAACAAAAGATGATGAACTAACAATTCCTACTATTATTAAGAGGATAATAGCTAAAATTATTGAAAAGAGTACTTGAACTCCAGTTCCAATAATTGTAGCAGAAGCAACATCTATTGATTTTAATGTTTTTAAATTACTCATATTATTTCATCTCTATTCATTGAACCATTCTTTTGATTTTTCAATTAATTCATCTATGATGATTTGTGATGAACCAATGTATGTGTGAGGATCCATAATTTCTTCTACATCTGCTTCTGTTAAGAATTTGGAAACTTCCTCATCTTGAAGAATTAGATCTGAAAGTAATAATTTTTCTTTATTTGCTTTAATAGCATTTTTTCTTACAATTCCATATGCAGTTTGTTTTCCCATACCTTTTCTTGTAAGTTCAGCCATTAATCTTTCAGCCATTATTAAACCATTAGTTAAATTAAGGTTTCTTTCAATGTTTTCATCATAGAATACAAGATTGCTCATTAATTTAATGGTTAAATTAAGAATATAATCAGTTAAAATACAGCTTTCAGGGAACATTATTCTTTCACAGGAAGAGTTAGTTAAATCTCTTTCATGCCAAAGTGGATTGTTATCTAATGCTGCATTTACATAAGATTTGATAATTCTTGCAACACCACAAATACGTTCTGCTGTGATAGGATTCATTTTATGTGGCATGGTACTACTACCCATTTGTTTTTCTGGGTCGAAGTATTCTCCAACTTCCATAATTTCAGTTCTTTGTAAACTTCTGATTTCTAAACCTATTTTATCTAATGTACTTGCGATATTTGCTAATACCATGATAAATTCAACATGATTGTCTCTTTGTACAACTTGATTTGTGATGGTTGCAGCTGGAAGACCTAAAATTTCAGCTACTTTTTTATGTATTTTCCATCCATCTTCACCAAGAGCAGCTGTGGTTCCAACAGCACCATCCATCATTGCTACACAAACATTTTTCTCAGCATGTAATAATCTGTCATATTGTCTGTGGAGTTCATCAGCCCAAATACCAAATTTCATACCGTAAGTTGTTGGAAGTGCATGTTGGCCATGTGTACGTCCAATAGCTACTTTTGCTTTATTTTCTTCAGCTAATTTAAGTAATAATTTGGTTAATCTTATTATTTTTTCTTTTAAGACTTCAATTGAGTCTCTAATAAGTAATGAGTTTGAACTGTCAACAACATCGTTGGAAGTTGCACCAAAATGAACATATTCTCCTGCATCATTTTCACAAACTTCACCAAGCCCTTTAACAAGAGCTCCAATATCATGTTTTGTTTGAGCTTCAATTTCATTTACTCTTTCTAATTTTACATAATTAGTATTTGCTTTTGATGCAATTTCGTCTGCAACTTCTTGGGGGATAATCCCAAGTTCTCCTTCAGCTTGAGCTAATGCAGACTCTACATCTAACATTCTTTGTAATTTATTTTCGGATTCCCAAATATTTTTCATTTCAGGAGTACCATACCTAAATTCAATAGGATGTATTGCCATATTATCTCCTCTATTTTTTTTCAATTAAGTTTGTAATTAACTTTATATTAATATTAATTCTATTATAATATATAACTAATTTAATTATTCTCACAATTTAGTTATCTTTAAATATTATGTAATATATATTTTACATAGATTGCTATATTTGTATAATTAATGATATATGGTGATTTTTTTGAAAACCAATATTAAACAATTGCGTCAAGAAAAAGGATTAAGTCAACAAGAGCTTGCAAAATTGGTTGGTGTTACTAGACAAACTATAAATGCTCTTGAAAATGCAAGATATAATCCTTCTCTTCTTTTGGCATATAATATCACAAAAATATTGGGTGGAGAACACATAGAAGATGTTTTTATTATAAGTGAGGATGACTAAATGATTTTAGAAATATATAAAGATGCTTTTGGCTATGCATTGAAAGATGGATCTACTCTTTTAAAATTAGGTGTACTTTCATTATTTAGCTTTTTAATCATTCCATTCATCTTTTTATTGGGTTATGAATATAGGATAATTAAAACTGCAACTGAAGGAATGATTAATGGGAATGAAACTTTACCAGAATTTAATAATTACACTACTATGTTTAAAGATGGACTAAAAGTTTTAGCAGTGTCAATTATTTATATCTTAATATCTGTTGTAATATTCTTGTTATTATTCTTTATAGGTCTTACAACTAATATGGAGTCAATAATAGTTCTTGCTTTCATTGCATTGATTATATTAAATATTATTTCATTAATATTTTCAGCTTTGGCTGTTACTCATATGGCTGCTAACAATGGATCTATAAATGCAGCATTTCATATTCGTGAATTAAAAGATATAATGCAATCTATTGGTGTTTTAAAGTTAGTTGGTTCATACTTTGGAATATTTTTAATTAGTGCAGTAATATCTTTTGTTGTATATGTATTTGTATTTGCGGTTGTGGGTATTTTAGGATTTGCTGTTTCTTATGTCTATGTAGATATTGTTCCTGCTTTCATATGGGCTTTGTCTATTATAGTGGACTTATTTGTAGCACTTGTTGTATGGCCGTATTTAAACATATTTTCATGCCGTTCCTATGGTTTGATTTACAATTTAAGAGAATAACTGCGGGCTAAAAGATTGTTGCAATTAAAATAGTAATTTAAATAAGGTTTATTGTAACTAATCTTTTCTTCTTTTTTTTATTTGAGTATTCTTATTAATTATTTGTTTAATATTTTTTTAAAAAAATAGAATTTTTTTATAATTTTTCAATTTAATTGAATTTATTTTCCAAAATTTAGCTTTTTATTTAAATTATATATGGAATAAACGTCATATAATCTATTAATAAAGGGATTTTTATGTTAGAAAATATTTTCAATCTTTTTGATAAAGATTATGATTCTAAGAGTCGTAAAGAAATATCAAAAGAAATTAAAGACACAATATTAGTTGAGGCTAAAAAATTGGCTTCTGAAAGGGGTTCTGAGTTATCTGATGCAATTATTGATGAAGTGTCTCGTAGAATGATAGCTACTGGAGGTTATTTGCAAAAATTTACTTCTCCTGTAGACTGTAAGTGGAAGCTGGACTCAATTGTTGATAATGAATTCTGTGCAAAATGTGGTTCTTGTGAAATTGTCTGTCCTAATGACTTAATTGAATTTGATGAAAAACCACATTTAATTGGACAATGTAAGCGTGATGGTCATGGAATGTGTTATGAGGTCTGTCCTCGTGTTACTTCTGGTGGACATCAAATTAGTATAAGAGAACAATTCTTTGAAGAATATTACTATGGGAAAGGATCTATTAAAGGTCAAGATGGTGGTGTAGTCACTTCCTTCTTATCTTATCTAATTGAAAATGGAAAAATTGATGGTGCAATCGTTGTTGGTGATAATGACTGGAAACCAGTATCATTTGTTATCAAAGATAAAGAAGCATTAAAAGACACTTCAAAATCAAAATATGCGATTTCACAGTTATCTGCTTTAAAAACTGCTGGGGATATGGGGCTTGAAAAAGTAGCTGTTGTAGGGCTTCCATGTCAAATCGAAGGTTTAAGAAAAGTTCAATATCACCCATATTTGGCAAAACATGGTGCTGAACTTGGATATGATGGAAAAGCTGTTAATTTGCCAGAAATTGAATATTTAATTGGATTATTCTGTACTGAAAAATTTAATTTTGAAACTATCGAAAAAATTTTAGGTGAAAATGAAATTTTAATTCAAGATGTTGTGAAATTTGATGTAACTAATGGTAAATTCATTATCGAAACAGCTGATAAAACTGTTAAAACACCTGTTAAAGATATTGAAATGGCTTCTGGATGTAAATTCTGCCGTAATTTTGATGCGGACTTTGCAGATATTTCAGTAGGTTCTGTTGGAAGTGATGATGGTTATTCTACTGTCATTATTAGAACAGAAAAAGGTAATGAAATTAAAAAAGCTATTGACCTTAAAGAAGGCGTAGACTTGGAAGCTATTGATAAACTTAGAAACTTTAAATTAAATAGGTTTAAAAAAGTTATTAATGAAAGATATGAAAATAATGAGTTTATTTCCTACTACTGGAATGATCGTTCAGGTGGAATGGGTTTAAGAGCTGATGGAAATTACTTTATTAGGGTAAGGGCAAAACCTAGTGGATTTTATGATGTTGAGGATGCTGAGGTTATCAACGAATTAGTTAGAGAATATAATGGAAAACTTAAATTAACCAACAGGGGAGGCTATGAAATTCATGATATAAAGCCTATTGATGTTGAAGAGATTATTTCAAAACTTGAAGCTAATAATCTTACAACAGGTTCTGAAGGGCCTTTAGTTCGTGCAACTTTAGCTTGTCCGGGTGCTCATAATTGTGCATTGGGTCTTATTGAGACTACTCCTCTCTGTTATGAACTTGAAGAGAAATTTACTGAATTCCCATCAAATTATAAATTTAAAATAGCTATTAATGGATGTCCAAATAAATGTTCAAGGCCACAATTGCATGATTTTGGTATAAATGGTGTAAAATTCCCAACTACAAATCCAGATAAGTGTAATGGTTGTGGTCGTTGTTTAGATGTCTGCAAAGTAGAAGCTATTGATATCAGGGGAGAAATGTCTTATACAAATTACACTCATTGTATAGGTTGTGGAAAATGTTTCAATGCTTGTCCACATGATGCAAAAGAAGTTAAATTTGAAGGATATGATCTCTTCGTTGGTGGAAAATCTGGTAGGGAAGTTGTTGAAGGAATTAAATTATGTGCAGATTCAGCTGATGAAATTGCAGAGTTAATTGAAAAAGTAATTACTGTTTACAATAGGTTAGCTATTAAACCTCAAAAAGAAAGATTAGCTTCTACAATGAAAAGAGTTGGTCAAGCCAGATTTATGGAAGAAGTATATAAATTATAGGAGTTTAAACTCCTATATTCCATATATTTTTTTCATTAGTTCTTTACCTGTTTTTGTTTTGAATATTTTATTGTATACATTATTTTGTACTTCTTTTGAAGATGATTCCTCTTCTAAATTAACTAAGAAATCAGCTTCAATTAATATTTGAAGAGAAAGAGAATCAATATTGTTATAACTATGATGATTGGATATATGGTGGTTTATTTTTTCAATGTATTTTTTTGAATAATTTAAGCTAGTTAATATTTCACTAGCGACAATTGGCCCTTCTTTTTCTTGTAATTTTCCTGAAGTACTATTGTATTTGATTTCGCAGTTTTTTATTCCAATATCATGTAAAATAGCTGAAGATTCTAAAATAAACTGTGTTTCATCATTTAAATTCTCACATTCTCCAATAAGTTTAGCATATTGGTGGACTTTTATACTGTGAGTGATTCTTTTTATATCTCCAGCATTGTAGTTTATCATTTTTAAAAGTAATTTATTGATTATCATTGTTTTTTAATAATTCATCCTGATTTCTATTAAATTCAATAACAATAAGTTTAATTTCTTTGCTTGTTAAGTAAGGTATTTGTTCTGTTAATTCTTTTTCCATTTCTTTGTTGATTTTTTTCCTTTCTTCAACATATTCTGGATAATTTTCTTCAGTTAAATTTTTGATTAATTCTTTATTATAATTGGAATATTTTGTAACTAATGGCTGAATTACTCTGTCTATATCTTTTTCTAAGAGTTCATTTTCTTTTTTTGATTTAATCATGGTTTCAACAATTCCAACAATACATAATACTAATCCTAACATTACAATGATGGAAACTACAAATGTTAAAGTTTCATTATCTCCTGCAACAACATATGTAATAATCGCTATCATTAACAGGATTCCACCAACAAGTTTGAAATCTATATCTTTTAACTGCATCTTATTTCATCCTTCAATTATTCTAATTAAGATTTATTTTTATTGTTTATATATTATGCTAATTTATCATAGAAAAGTTTATTAACTATCAAGTGTAAAGTACACTTTACAGTAAAGTTAACTTTACATAGGTTGTGATCTTATTGAAAAATAATTTAGAACAACTTAGAGCTGAAAAATCTATAAGTCAAGTTGAACTTGCTGATGCAATGGAAGTTTCAAGACAGACTATTAGCTCATTGGAAAATGGAAGATATAATCCGTCTATTGTTTTAGCTTTTAAACTAGCTAAATATTTTGATAAAACAATTGAAGAGATATTTATTTACGAGGAAGATGAAAATGAGTGACAACTTCTTAAATAAAAAAATGAAATATGTGAAAGCCTACATAATTTTTGGAGTTATATTAATAGCTGCTAATTTTGGTTTGTCTTTCTTAAATGTGGATATTGGTGACTTTTGGCCAATAATGTTAACTACATGGGGAGCAGTGTTTATTGTAATGGGTATTGCTCGCTTTTTGCTATATAGAAATAAATCAGTATTAAAATTCTATAAAATTGCTGAAACTGATGAAAGAAATGAATTACTACGTGGAAAAGCAGGTTATGTAACATTTGTTTTTTCTATTATAGCTTTAGCTATTTGTAGTGTAATATTTGTTTCTATGGACTTAACTATTCCTGCATTAGTAACATTAATACTTTTACTTATCCAATATGCTTTATTTTCAATTTTAGTTTGGTATTATAGTAAAAAATTATAATGTTACTATTTAACTTTTTTTTTATTATTTTCAATTTAATTAATTTTATAAGTAATGAAAATAAAAATATTATTATTATCATATTACTTTTAGAAAATTGTTGAATAGAGGATTATGTATGTTCAAAGCGGAATTAAATAATTCTAATATATTAAAAACCAGTTTTGATGCTATTTCATCCATTGTTGATGAAGTACAGATTCAAACTGATAGTGAAGGTATGAGATTAGATGCCTTAGACCGTAGTCACATAACATTTGTACATTTAGAACTTAAGGCAAGTCTATTTGATGAATTCATATGTGATGAGCCTGAAAAAATCAATATCGATACTGATGAGTTCATGAAAGTTTTAAAACGTGCTAAATCTAATGATCGTGTTTTATTAACTTTAGATGAAGGTAATCTCATTGTTACTTTTGAAGGAGAAGCTACCAGAACTTTCAAAATCAGATTAATCGATATGGAGTATGATAGTCCTGTTCCTCCACAACTTGAACATCCAGTTAAAATTGAAGTTCCATTTGCACTTTTAAAAGATTCTATCAACGATATTGATATCTTCTCTGATAAAATCGCTTTAAGTGTAGATTCAGATAACTTTGTAGCTTCAGCTGATGGTGAGTTTGGAGATGCAAGTATTGAATATATTCATGGAGAAAAAATAGATACTGAAGTTAGATCCTCATTTTCACTTGAAAAAATTAGAGAAATGTTAAAAGCAGATAAATTCTCTGATATTGCAGAAATTAGGCTTGGAAATGATTTACCTTTAACTTTATCTCTTGAAATGGTTACTGGTGATGGTAAACTTAGTTTCTTATTAGCTCCAAGATTAGAATCTGATGATTAATTTCATCAAAAATTACTTTTTTATTTTTTAGTTAAGCTTTCTTAAGAGGGTTGTTAAGTGGATCAATTTTTTCAAACTTTACGTAAAATCCAGAAAAAAGAACGTAATAATGGTACTTTAGCGCGTGTTGAAGACACTTTTTACCAAGATATTCATAAATATTTGAATAACTTAAAAAAATCTGCAGGTGCTGATCCTTTTTCTAAAGAGTATAATCTTATTAAGGATACTCAAAGAGTAGCTACTGAAATTTGTGAAAGGAGAGAGCATAAAATTACTGATGCTGCTGTTATTAATATTCACCGTTCTTATCATTTATTCACTGGTAAACCTAAATTTGATTTAGTGGATACTACTCCTCTTAATTTAACTCCTGAAGAAGAAAAATTTTACTTTTCTTTAATTGACAAGTTAAAAGAGCATAGGAGCAATATTTCTCTTGATAAATTAACTGAAGATAAATCTGAGGACGTTGCTGAAAATACTGTGAAAGTACCTTCTGATTCTGTAAAGGTTGTTAGTGAAGTTGAAAAACCTAAAGATGATGTTTTAACTCATTTAGAAGAGATTTCTAATGCTGAAATTATTAAAGATGAAAAAGTTGAACCTATTGAAAAGCAGGTACAGGAAGCTAAAAATCAGCAGTTGAAAAATCAGTTTTCAAATCCTATCTCCAAACCAAAAGAAAAGGCTCCAAGAACTGATGGAGATGTTTATGATTTAATAAATCAGGAAGAGGAATTTGTTGATTTGGAATCTATAAAAACAGCTAAAGAAAGTGCATTAGTTACTTTACTTGTTTTTGATAATATTGATTCCATTATTGGTGTAGATGAAAAGATTTACGGGCCATTTTATCCTCAAGATATTGTTATTATGCCTAAAATTAATGCAAACATCTTTGTTAAAAATAAGAAAGGTCGCATTGTAAAAGCTTAAACTATTTTTTTTCCAATAACTTTAAATATATATTAAATACATATAATTGAATGTATCTATTTGTGATATTAAAAAATTATATCTTTTTATAATTTGGATTCTTGCTTTTAGTAAACTTGACCAGTTACTGTAAAGTTTTTATCTCTATTCTGTAAGATTTTTATAAATATTTAGATAAATTCACAGTAGATTTATTATAACTTAATTAATGGAACGCATTTTTGCGTATTAATAAAATAATGGTGGAAATATGAAAATACCAAAAGAAAAAAGAACTTACTGTCCACATTGTAGAAAACACACTATGCATGAAGTTCACACTGCTAAAAAAAGAAAAGCTAGTGAATTAAAATGGGGACAAAGACAATTCAGACGTGTAACTGCTGGATACAGAGGTTACCCAAGGCCTTTACCTGCTGGAAACAAACCAGTTAAAAAATTAGACTTAAGGTTAAAATGTAAAGAATGTGGAAAATCTCACATTAAAAATTCATTCAGAACTGGAAAACCAGAATTTGTAGCAAAATAGGTGATTTAACATGGTTAGTAAAGGTAGAGGAAATTTCTTAAAAGTAAAATGTTTAGATTGTGACAATGAACAAGTCATCTTTGACCGTGCTGCTTCTGATGTAAAATGTATCATTTGTGGTAAAACCATTGTCAAATCTCGTGGTGCTAAAGCTAAAATTATGGCACACATCGATAAAGTTTTAAACTAAATCTATAAGCTTTCTGCTTATATTTTTTCTAATTTTTTTTATTTTATTTATTTTGGTGATTAGATGGTAAGAAAAAGTCAAGAATGGCCTGATGAAGGAGAACTTATTGTAGGTACTGTTTATAAAGTTCTTAATTATGGGGCTTTCGCTAAACTAGAAGAATACCATGGAAAAGAAGCTTTTATTCATATTTCAGAAGTATCTTCTGGTTGGGTTAAAAATATTAGGGATCACGTAAGAGAAAATCAAAAGATTGTCTGTCGTGTTCTAAGAGTTAACCCAAAGAAAGGTCATGTTGATGCTTCATTGAAAAGAATCAGAGAGGATCAAAGAACCAAAAAAATCCAGCAATGGAAAATTGAACAAAAAGCTGAAAAATTCTTAGAATTAGTCGCCAAATCCTTAGATAAGACTCTTGATGCAGCTTACGATGAAGTTGGTTACGAGCTCATGGATAAATTTGGAGATATTTATGGTGCTTTTGAAATTGCTGCTGAAGAAGGTGTAGATTCTCTTTTAAATGAGGATATTAATGAAGAATGGGCTGAAGCTATTACTAAAGTAGCTAAAAAGAATATTACTCCTCCAGAAGTTCATATTAGTGGATATGTGGATATTGAGACTTTTGTTCCTAATGGAGTGGAAGTTATTATTGAAGCTCTTAAAGCTGCTGAAGACAATGGTGATGATGAAGAGGAAATCAAAGTACAATGTGTTGGTGCTCCTAGATATAGAATCACTGTTAAATCTACTGATTATCGTTTAGCAGAAAAAGCTTTAAAGAATGCTGCTGAAAGATGTATCGCTATTGTTGAGCAATCTGAAGGTAATGGTTCATTTTTAAGAGAATTAGAATAATTCTTTAATGTTTATGGTGTTCTTTATGAAAATGAAAATGAAGAGATGTAATGACTGCATGATATATACATTAAAAGATGAATGTCCAAATTGTGGGGCTTCAGTTAATGTAATTTACCCTCCTAAGTTTTCAATTGATGATAAATATGGTAAGTATCGCCGTATTCTAAAAAAAGAAGCCATGAACAAATAATTATTGGAGTATTGATATGAATCCTACAGAGATTAATATTTTAGAAGAAGTTGAATTAGATAATCCTATATTTATTGAGGCGCTTCCAGGTATTGGACATGTAGGTAAATTAGCTGCTGACCACATGATTGATGAGTTAGAAGCTACAAAATTTGCTGAAATATATTCATATTATTATCCTCCTCAAGTTTTCATTGGTGAGGATGGAATTATCAAAAACATGATTAATGAATTATATTATCTTAAAGATATTGGTGAAGATAATATTGACCTTATTATTCTTGTTGGAAATACACAAGGGTTATCTCCTGAAGGACAATTTGAATTATGCTCTGAAACTCTTGAATTTGTAAAAGGTTATGGAGTTTCTAAAATTTTTACTTTAGGTGGAATGGCAACTGGTCAGCAAACTAGTGAAAATCCTAAAGTTTATGGTGCAGCTACTTGTGAAGAAAATATTGAATCACTTAAAGAAGCGGAAATTGAAATCAGATCCAATGATGGAGGTATTGTTGGAGCTTCTGGTTTATTTTTAGGCTTAGGTATGCGTCAGGGAATTCATGGGTCCTGTTTAATGGGTGAAACTCCTGGTTTCTTTATTGATGCTGAAGCAGCTAGAGCTATTCTTGAGAAATTAGCTATTCTTTTAAATATTGAAGTTAACACTGATAAATTAGAAGAAAGAGCTGAAGAAACAAGAGAAATGTTAATTAAAGCTCAACAAATGGAACAAGATATTCTTAATAAAGCTGCTGGTAATGATAGAGATGATTTAAGATATATTGGATAATTTCCAATATTTTTTTTAACTTTTTTTTGTAAAATTTAATATATTAAATTAATCTAACATTTAGTCATGTTAGTTAATGCAGATTTTCATGTTCATAGCTGTTTTTCAATGGCTTCCTCTAAGGACATGTTAATAAAAAATATGGCTCCTAAATCAAAATTAAAAGGACTACAACTTTTAGGTACTGGGGATGCATTTCATCCAGGTTGGTTGGATATTATTGAGGAGTCAACTACTTATTCTGGAGATGGGATTTATTCTTATGATAATATGGATTTTGTTTTAACTACTGAAGTTGAAGGTAAAAGTAGAATTCATCATTTAATTATTATTCCAGATATGGATATTGCTCGTGAACTTTCAGATAGACTTGTTTCTAAAAATAAGACATCTGATGGTAGACCAAGAACTAAATATTCTGGTGCTGAATTATTAGAATTAGTTAAAGAATATGACTGTTTGATTGGCCCTGCACATGCTTTTACTCCATGGACTGGAATGTATAAATCTTATAATAGTATTTATGACTGTTATGGAACTGCTCCTGATTTTGTTGAGTTAGGCTTATCTGCAGATACATTTATGGCAGATACTGTAGCTGAACTTAAGGATTTTCCATTTTTGTCTAATTCTGATGCTCATTCTCCATGGCCTCATAGATTAGGTAGGGAGTTTAATCAAATAGAGCTTGAAGATATTTCATTTTCATCAATTAAAAAGGCAATTAAAAACAAGGATATTGTAAAGAATTATGGGCTTGTTCCAAATTTGGGAAAATATCATATGACTGCATGTACTAAATGCTATAAATTAATTGATCCTAACATAGCTAAAGAAAATAATATGAAATGTAGCTGTGGAGGAACAATTAAAAAAGGGGTTGATTTTAGAATCTCTGAGATAGCAGATTATAACGAACCTCATCATCCAAGTTTCAGGCCAGATTATATTCATTTAATGCCTTTAGCCGAATTAATATCCACAGTTTATGATAAAGGAGTCACAACTAAAACAGTACAGGGAAAATGGCAAAATTTAATTGATACATTAGGTACTGAAATTGATATCTTAATCAATGTAGATATTGATGATATTAAAAAAATAGATTCTTTAATAGCTAGTGGAATTGAAGGATTTAGAAATAAAACTCTTAATATTACTCCTGGTGGTGGAGGTAAATATGGTGAAATCTCTTTTGATAAAAAAATTAAGGAGAGAAAGGTAGCTAAAAGAACTACCTTGGACAATTTTTAATTTGTTTAAATAATTCTTTATTTTGCAAGAAGAAGAGAATTTCCAACTACAATTAAAGTAATTCCCATATCTCCAATTAATGTTGCTTCCCATAAGTTAATGTATCCAGCTACTCCTAAAATCATAAGGATTACTTTTATTGTTAAACAGAAAGCTACATTGAATTTAATTTTACTCATTGTTCTTTTTGCTAAATCAAGAAGTAAAGTAAGTTTAGATAATTTATCTTCAAGAAGAACAATATCTCCAGTTTCAATTGCAACATCTGCACCATCAAGACCCATTGCTATTCCAACATTGGCTCTTGCAAGTGATGGAGTGTCATTTACACCATCACCAACCATTGCAACATCTTTGTAATGTTCTACGGACTGATTTACAATATTTACTTTGTCTTCAGGAAGCAAATTGGCATGGTAATTGGTTAAACCAAGTTCTTCTGCTACTGATTTAGCGGTTTCCTCATTATCTCCTGTAATCATGGTTGTTTCAATTCCAAGAGAGTTAATTTTAGCTATTGTTGATTTACTTTCTTGTCTGATTTTATCTTTAAGGGTAATTATCCCAAGAATTTCTTCTTCAGTTCCAATAATTACAGTGGTGTTCATTTTTTTATTATCTATTTTGATTTCTTGATTAGGGAAAAGAGTTTCTTTACCTACAAAGTAAGTAATATTGTTTATTTCTCCTTTAAGACCTTTTCCAGCTATTGATGCAAAGTTATCTACATCTAATAAAGGTAAATTATTATCTTTTTGATATCTGTTAAATGAATTTGCAATTGGGTGTTTTGATTTTGATTCAATAGAACATGCAATTTGCATTATATCTACGTTGTCTTTTAAAGTTTTAACTTCAGCTATTTCAAGTTTACCTTCAGTTAAAGTTCCAGTTTTATCAAAAAGAATTTCTTTGATTCTAGATAATTCTTCAACATATTCTCCTCCTTTAATAATTATTCCATTTTTAGTTCCTTTTGTAATAGCTGAAACAATGGAAACAGGAGTTGAAATTACTAGGGCACATGGGCATGCAATTACTAAAAGTGTTAATGCTCTATATGTCCAGTCTGCAATAGATCCTTCAATAAAGAATGGTGGTAGAATTGCTACAAGTAGAGCTAGGACCACAACAATTGGGGTGTAGATTTCAGCAAATCTATCTATGAATACATCTATTTTAGCTTTATTTTCTTCTGAATTTTTAATCAAATCAATAATTTTTGCAAATATGGTGTCATCAGGGTTTTTATTCACTTCTATTTCGATATAACCTTCTTCATTAATAGTGGAAGCATAAACTTCATCTCCAACAGTTTTACTAACGGCTAAACTTTCACCAGTAATTGAAGCCTGGTTTACAGAGGTTATTCCTTTAGATATTATTCCATCAACTGGAATTTTATCTCCAGGTTTTACAATTACAATATCTCCTATTTTAACATCTTTTACTGCTTTTTCATGTTCGTGATCGTCATGTTTTACAAGAGCTGTGTCAGGTGTCATTTTTACAAGTTTTACAAGAGAACTTTTTGACTTATTTAATGAGTAATGTTCAAGGTATTCTCCAAGATAGAATAAAACCATTAATAGTGCACCTTCTCCTCCAGATCCTAATAAAAATGCACCAATGGTAGCTATTGTAATTAAAAGTTCAATTTTTACTTTTTTATGAGTTAATTCTATTATCCCATGTTTCATTATGTCATGACCCACATAAACTGCACCAACTAAGAATATTAGCTGGCTAACAATCATAGGGGCAAGACTTAGTAATTCTATAACATGTCCAATAGCTAGTACTGCAATACCAATTGCAAAAATAGCTAGTGGTTTTTTGGATTGTTCAACATCCTCATCGATGTTTTCTAATAAATCTGCTTCACAGGCACATCCTGGACCATGTTCATGATGGTCATGATTACATGTATCATCGTGGTGGTGATGGTGTGATTCTTTTTCGCTAATTTGCATTTTTTTCGCCTTTTTTAATTAATTTGGTGATTTCTTCATCAACTAATGAGTAAAATATTTGTTTATTTTCTTTCCTGAATTTTACGAGATTTTTATTTCTTAAGTGTCTTAATTGGTGTGATACACTTGATTGACTCATATCTAATAGCAGTGATAGTTCACAAACACACAATTCTGAATGTTGAAGTGCTAAAAGAATTCTTATCCTGTTAACATCTCCTAAAATTTTAAATAATTCGCATGTCTTTTGAAGTGTTTCCTCACTAAGCATGTTTTTAGATATTTCATTAACCAGATCAGTTCTCACACTTTTAATTTCACAAATATCTTTTGAACTCATATGAACATATATTCATATGAACATATTTAAATGTTTCTATTTTTTTTATAAAATTAGCTATTGATTGAAAAATTATTTAATAAAAATAGTTAAAGCGGACTTGGAGGGATTTGAACCCTCGATCTTAAGATTAGGAGTCTTACGCCCTTCCAGACTAGGCTACAAGCCCATTAAATTATTAAGTTTTATAAAAATAATGTTCTAAAAAAAGAGTTTGTAAAAATATAGCGGACCCGCCGGGATTTGAACCCGGGGTCTTCGGATTAGAAGTCCGACGCCCTATCCAGCTAGGCTACGGGCCCTACAGTTCAGTACTATTTAACTTTATATTTTGTAGTATTTATATTTAACTATTTTTCTTATAAAAAAATAAGAATTTGAGAATAAATTAAGATATTCTCTTAATTATCCTCTATCTGTCCATCCAGATGAAGCATTAACAGCTACTGTATCAACAGGGTCGCCGGCTGCATTATAAACTGGCACATAATAAAAATTAGTTGCATTATCGTATGTAGGTTCTCCTGCATACCATCCAATTACTTTTATTACTCCATTTACGATTTCTTTTGCTTCTTCTGGAGTGATGATAGGTCCTGGACTTGGATTTGGATTATAAGGAGGGTTGTCTGAACTTCCGCTTCCTGAGCCTGAACCAGAGCTAGTGCCTGATCCGCTTCCACTTCCGCTTCCTGAGCCTGAACCAGAGCTAGTGCCTGATCCGCTTCCACTTCCACTTCCGGATCCTGAACTTGCACTAGTTCCACTTCCTCTTAAAAGACTGTTTAATGTTAAATTAGTTGTGTTATTTCCATGTCCGGTTCCACTTCCTGAGTCACCACCAGAGTCTACTCCAGCGAGATTGGAAAATGTTGCATCGTTTCCATTTATAAGACCGTAAGCTGCAACTGCTGCTGCAACACATAATACTATAATTATAGATATGATCATGTTTGATTTTTCCAATTTCTCACCTCCAATATGAGATTAAATAATGAATTAAAGTATGTCTATATTTATGTATATTGAACTACTTAAATTTTTACAATCTGAAAATCATATATGTTATTTTTGCATTACTATATAAATCTTTCGATTTATTCTAAAACCTACTTTTAATAATTAACTTTATATTAATATATTAAATGTTAGTTTCTAATTTAGAATTGAGGTGACACATTTGAAAGACAGAATAGTTATATCTCCTACTTCTCGTCAAGAAGGTCATGCCGAATTAGTCATGGATGTTGACGATGAGGGGATAGTTACAAAAGGAAGGTATTTGAGTATTACTCCTGTTAGGGGTTTAGAAAAGATGGTTCTTAACAAAAGTCCTGAAACTGCACCTGTTTTGTGCCAAAGGATTTGTGGTGTCTGCCCAATACCACATACATTAGCTTCTGTTGAAGCTGTTGACAGTTCTTTAGGTATTGAAATTCCTAAAGCAGCTAGACTTTTAAGAGAAGCTACTTTAGCTGCTCATAATATTAACAGTGCTGCAATTCACCACTTTTTAGTTGCACCAGATATTGTTCCAGATGATCAATTTGCAACTGCAGTAAAAAGTGTATCTACAATAAGAAAAACAGTACAATATGTTGTAGATATGATTGCTGGTGAAGGTATTCACCCTGCAGATATTAGAGTTGGTGGAATGGCAAGGAACATTTCTCCACTTGCTAAAGATAAATTAGTCACAAGAATGACTGATCTTAAAGAAACACTTGAAGCTCATGTTGAATTAATTAAAAACTTTGTTCTTGAAGCTGGACTTCCTAAAGATTTAGGTGTTGTTGATGCACCTGTTTTAGCAAGTAGTGGTGCATATGGGGACAACGACTGGTTTGACTTAGATAAATTCTCTGAAGTTTTACCTGAAGCATGGTATGATGACTCAGACATTGGTAAAAAAGCATGTACTACCATACCATTATGGGATGGTAAAAATGTTGAAACTGGTCCTAGAGCTAGAATGGAAAAATTCCATGGATTTAAAGGCAAAGGTGTAATTGCTCAACACGTTGCTAGAGCAGATGAAATGTTAGTTAATTATCAATTATGTCTTGATGCTCTTGATGAATTAGATACTTCTGCTTCTGCTAGAGCAGATTATGACCCAAGAGGTACTGGTAAATTAGGTATTGGTGTAATTGAAGGTCCAAGGGGAACTAATGTACACATGTCTAAAATTGAAAATGGTAAAACTCAATTTTATTCAGCTATTGTTCCAACTACCTGGAATATACCAACTATGGGTCCTGCAACTGAAGGATTTTCACATGAATTAGCTCCACATGTTATTAGAGCTTACGATCCATGTTTATCTTGTGCTACTCACGTAATGGTTGTAAATGACGAAGATAAAAGTGTAATTAAAAACGAAATGGTGAGAATCTAAGTCAAGGAGATGAAATAATATGCCGTATCATGCAGAGACAATAGTAGTTGGATGTGGAAATATTCTATTCAAAGATGATGGATTTGGACCTATGGTCATTCATAAATTAGAAGAATATTTCGAAGATAAAGAAATGCCTGACGAAACCATGTTTATTGATGCTGGAACCGGAGCAACACATTTTATATTTTCTCTTCCTGATGAATATTGGAAAAAAGTGATAGTAGTTGATGTTGTGGAGTTTGATGCTGAACCTGGAACTGTAAAAATATTCTCCCCTTATGACATGCCAAAAGGTAAATATGAAAATGCACACACTTGGCCTGTTGAAGAGCCACTTCATGAGTTGGCAAAATCTTGTGAAGTTGTTATTGTTGGTTGTAAACCAGAAGAAATCTCTTCACCAGATGTTGTAATGGGATTATCTGACTCTGTTGAAGCGGCGATTCCTAAAGCTATAGATATCATTTTAAAGGAAATTGGGGTATTATAATGTTTTCAAAATTAAAAAAAGTTTTTGGCGGATCTGAAGAACCGGTCAAAGAAGAAAAACCACAAGTTCAATCTACTCCTAAAGTTGAAGAAAAAGCACCAGAACCTGCTGCTAAACCTGCTGAAACCAAAGCAGCTGCTAAACCACGTATAGGTTACATTCACTTAAGTGGATGTACTGGTGATGGAATGTCTTTAACTGAAAATTATGACATTTTAGATGTTCTTCTTACTGATATGGTTGACATTGTTTATGGTCAAACCTTAGTAGATTTATGGGAAATGCCTGAAATGGACTTATGTTTAGTTGAAGGTTCAGTATGTTTACAAGATGAACACAGTGTTCATGAATTATTAGAAGCAAGAGAAAAATCCACTTTAATCTGTGCATTTGGTTCTTGTGCAGCTAATGGTTGTTTCACAACCTATGCACGTGGTGGACAACAAGCACAACCTAAACATGAATCTTTCTTACCAATTAGCAGTTTAGTAAAAGTAGATTTAGTTCTCCCTGGTTGTCCAGTATCTCCTGAAATGATTGCAAAATCTGTTGTTGCTTTAATTGAAGGCGATATGGAATATTTACAACCTGCATTAGACTTAGCTGCTTGTTCAACTGCATGTGGTTGTGATTTATTAAACAATGTAATCCGTAATGCATTATGTTGTGGTTGTGGAACATGTGGTCTTGCATGTCAAACTAGAGCTATTCAAATGGTTGAAGGTAGACCAAATATTAACACTGATAGATGTATTAAATGTGGATCTTGTTACACAATGTGTCCAAGGTCTTGGTTACCTGAAAAACAAATTAAGAAAGAAACAGGACTTTAGGGGGATTATTGATGGTATTAGGTACTTACAAAGAAGCACTTTCAGCTAGATCCACTGATAAAAGAATTCAAAAAGTAGCACAAGATGGAGGTATTGCTTCAGCATTACTTATTTATGCTATTGAAGAAGGTATTATTGAAGGAGCTGTAGTAGCTGGAGATCCTGGAGATGATTGGAAACCTGTTCCACAAATAGCAACTACTGCTGATGAAGTACTTGCTGCTGCAGGAACTAAATATTCAATGTCTCCAAATGTATTTGGTATTAAAGAAGCTGCTCGTCAAGCTGGGCTTGAAAAAATAGGAACTGTTGTTACTCCTTGTCAAATGCAAGGTATTAGAAAAGCTCAAGCATATCCATTTGCTACAAGATTCATTGCTGATAAAATTAAATTATTAATTGGTATTTTCTGTATGGAAAACTTCCCAATGGCTTCATTAGACACTTTTGTAGAAGCTAAAATGAATTCTTCATTATCAGATATTGATAAAATGGATATTGGAAAAGGAAAATTCTGGATTCATGAAAACGGTGAAGAACAAGGTATTGGTCTTAAAGAAACTCATGGATATGAACAAGCTGCTTGTAACATATGTCAAGACTATGTTTGTGAATATGCAGATGTTTCAACTGGATCAGTAGGTTCTCCTGATGGTTGGTCCACTGTTTTAACAAGAACTGATGATGGTTCTAGTATATTTTCCGCTGCTGTTTCCGCTGGTTTAATTGAAACAAAACCAATGGATGAAGTAAAACCAGGATTACCTTTACTTGAAAAATTAGCTAAAGGTAAGAAAAACAACGCTAAAAAAGAAATTGAAAGAAGAACTAAGTTAGGTCTTCCGACTGTAACTTACTACTAATTCTTCTTCTTTTTTTTATTTTTTTTAAAAAATTAGTTATTTAAAGAGTTGTAATGGTACAACCTTCTTTTTCTACGATTACTGTATGTTCTTTTTGTGAAACCCAGCATCCAGTTTTTTCTTTTAATGGATGATATGGATAAATAGCCATAGCTTCAGATAACTGTTTTAAAGAAGTGTGAAGTCTATGTTCATTAAATTCTTCTGTTAACCATCTGCCTGAGAATGGAAGGAATCTATAATTTTTCTTGATATAATTTAAAGTTTTTTGTGTATTTTTCATTCTAAAGGGTTTGTCTGCTAAATAGGAATAGATATATGTTCCAGGGCTATCATTAACCCATCCTACTCCATTAGTTGCAAAAGGTTCAATAGCTATTGCTTGTTCTTCTTCTAATATAGTAGTGTCATGATTGTTTATATTTGGAATTGATAATCCTGCATGTAAATTATTATATTCTAAACTGTGGCCTGTTAAATTAGCTATTGGATTTAATTCATATTCATTTATTGCTTCTTCAACGGCAGCTCCTATTTTTCCAATTTCTACACCTGCTCTTACTGTGCTAATAGCTGCTTCTAGACCTGCTGCAGATGCTTCAATTATTTCTTGATTTAAATTTAATGTGTCGTCATCAAAGCGTTCATCTAAATTTTTTCCAGGTGCTAATACTGTAATTGCAGAATCAGCTATATATCCATCAACTTCAGCTCCTAAATCAAGTTTTACTAAGTCTCCTCCATATATTAGTGTTTCATCGTTTAAAGGTGAAGTATAATGTGCAGCTACTTCGTTAATGGATACATTACATGGGAATGCAATTCCAGCTCCACTTTTAATTATTTCGCCTTCTACAAATTCAACGAGATCTATAACAGGTAATCCTTCTTTAATCATTTTAGAAGCGTCTTTTCTTATTTTAGAAACAATTTTTCCTGCTTTTATATATGAATCTATCATAAATATTACCTTCTCACATCTATACTTAATATATTATTTATCTTTTCATAATTTTTATATACTTTGTTTTAAATATTATCTTATGATAAGTAATATGGGAGGCAGAATATGCCAAACTTTAACATTCCAACTATCCCTAATCAAATATTTATATTAATACTTGTACTTATTGTATGTATTGTTATAATTATTGTGGTTGTTCAATGGAGGAAAGTTGCACAGTCTAAAAATGATATTTTAATGCTTGAAAAGGAAATTGAACTTAAAAAAATGGCAATGGTTGAAAAAGATTTAGAGTCCAAAAGATTAATGGATACTCCAATCCCTCTTCCAAAAGAACAACAGGAAAGTCTTTCTGCTATTAGGAAATCAACTACTCAAGTTAGAAGTGAAGTTGGATTTTTACATAGTGAAATAAATGAGAGATTAGCTCGTTTAGAAGCTCAAACTGAGCAAAGAAAATTGGAAAAAATGCTTAAAGAAATTGAAGCTAAAGAGGAAAAACTCAGAAGAAGTAAATAAGGTGATTATATGCAAGCAGGTGAAGCAATTGCAGTTATTATCTTAATAATTGCTGTATTAATTCTTATTTATTACTTTTTAATAAATAATCCTAATATTTCAAGCAAAATTAAATCATATGTTCCAGCTACTGCTGATCCTCATATGGATCAAATACTACATAGGGATGGAACTTCTGATTATAAAGAACTTTCTACTGTTGAAGATGAAATTGAAAAAGAAAAAGAAGGAATGGGTAAAAAAATTAAAGTTAGATTAAGTGATATTGATATGTCCGGTTTTAACACTGATGCATTTTCTAAAAAGATTGATGCTTTTCTTGATGAAAAAAGTGATCAATTAATTCAAGATTGGTCTTTAGCTACTTTGAATGATTTGGAAAGCCTTGAAAAGAAATTTGAAAATACTGCTAAGTCTGTTGATGAATTAGACAGCAAATTTAAAAAATTCAAAAAAGATTCTAAAAAATTCCAAGATGAGACAAGATCTAAATTAGATGAAATTGATGAAAGGATTAAATCACTTGAAAAATAGATTCCTTTCTATCTTTTATTTTATTTTTTTCAAAATATATTTTTTTATTATATTTAATGTTTAAAATAGAAATATTTATATATTATAATAGCTAATATTTTATAGTGTAGTTATATAAACTATTTACTTTTGTATTCATAGCAGGGTGGGGTAGTCTGGTGATCCCGCGGGGCTCATAACCCCGAGATCCCTAGTTCAAATCTAGGCCCTGCTACTTTTTAATAATTATAGCAAGTTAAAGACAGCTACTGGTTTTTTGTATTTAAACTAAGGAAACTCCGCCCATCGTTACAGACTATGGCGTTGAAAAACGTATACTGAGAGGTATGACTCTGGAGCAGAAACGACACGGCTTTTAATGATTGACAATGATATTTTTTGAGGACATTAAAAGAATCGGTGAAACGGCCATTCCATAGGATGCAAGAACAAAGTTGCCAATAATGAACTGTTCTAGGCAAGGTAGTTCGCTAAGATGAATGCTGTTAAACAGAAGGTGGGTTACTCTTAACAGGCTATAATTATTAATAACTTTTCTATTTTTGTGATATATCATTTATTTAGATTATTTCATGTACATCTTGTTTATTTTTTATATATTTTTTTAAAATCATAGTCATATAATAAAAAATAGCTATTGTAATTTTATTTAAAATTTATAAAAATAGTTTTTATTTGAGTCTATATTCAATTTAATTGATAGAAATAGTTAGTAAAAAATGTAAATTAGCTATTTAATAGCTAACTTACTTGTTGATGGCTTCTTTAAATTTGTCAAAGAAACCTTTTTCAGTGTGTTTTATTTCGTCACCACTGATTTTTGCGAATTTTTCTAATAATTCTTTTTGATGTTTATTTAATTTTTGAGGAACCACTACATTTACAGTAACATACATGTTTCCTCTATCATTATATTTTAAAGAAGGCATTCCTTGGTTTTTAACTCTGAAAACAGATCCGCTTTGTGTTCCAGCAGGTATTGTAAGTTCAATTTCTTTTCCATCAATTGTTGGGATGGTAACTTCTGAACCTAAACTAGCTTCTGGGAAACTGATTTCTTTTGTATAGTAAAGATGAGTTCCATCTCTTTCAAAGTTTCTATTATTTTTGATATGTATTGTAGCTATGAGGTTTCCTTCAAGACCTGTGGTTTCTCCACAGTTACCTTCACCACTTACTCTTAAACGGTCTCCTTCACTAACTCCTGCAGGTATGTCTATACTAATCTCTTTACTTTCACGGATTTTTCCTTTTCCATTACAAGTATCACAAGGGTCAGTAATTATTTTACCAGTACCACCACATTCTCTACATGGTCTAATATTCATCATTTGTCCAAGAATGGTGTTACTTACTTGTTTCACTTGTCCTGTACCGCCACATGTTTGACAAACTTGCGGTTCGCTACCGGGTTTTGATTTACTTCCATTACATGTTGGACATAATGCATCACGTCTTATTTTAATTTCTTTTTCACATCCAGAGTATGCTTCTTCTAAAGAAATTGTAATTTCTGTGTAGATATCAGAACCTCTTTGCGGACCTTGTGCACCTCTTGGGCCACGTCTTGAACCTCCACCAAAACCGAACATATCAAAGATATTTCCTATGTCAAATCCTTGGAAAATATCTTCAAAGTTTACATTTTGATAGAAGTCTTCTGCAGTAAATCCTTCCATACCTGCATGACCAAATTGATCATATTTTTGACGTTTATCTTCATCTGATAAGACAGCATAAGCTTCACTGATTTCTTTGAATTTCTCTGTAGAGTCTTCATCATCGCTAACGTCAGGGTGGTATTTCATAGCTAGTTTACGATATGCTTTTTTGATTTCCTTTTCATCAGCATTTTTGTCTACTCCAAGGACTTCATAATAATCTCGCTTTTCTGCCATGTGGTCACCTTAGTAATAATTAGAATTAAAAAAATAGTAAATAGGTGTTTATTTTTTAATCTATTATGTTAGTTTATTATTTGATTCTTGATTCTGTACTTATATTAATAGATTAATAAACAACCTTTTTTTAATTATTTTTACTATTTAATCGTCTTTTACTTTATAATCTGCATCAATTGTGTCATCATCGTCGTTGTTTGGTGCTTCTCCAGCTCCTGCATTAGGATTTTGGCCAGCTTGTTGAGCTTGTTGTGCAGCTTCAGCTTGTTGATATATTTTTGCACCAATTTCTTGTACAACTTTTGTTAACTCTTCAGTTTTTTCTTTAATGGCAGCAATATCATCGCCAGTTATAAGTTCTCTTAATTCTTCTACAAGTTTTTCAATGTTTGATTTTTCATCATCTGAAATTTGATCTTTTAATTCTTCTACAGTTTTTTCAGCGGTGTAAATCATTGAATCTGCATTGTTTCTAACTTCAATTTCTTCTTGTTTTTTCTTATCTGCTTCAGCATTCATTTCTGCTTCTTTAACTTTTTGTTGGATTTCTTCCTCAGATAATTTAGTTGAAGAAGTAATTGTGATAGCTTGTTCTTTTCCAGTACCTTTATCTTTTGCAGATACATTTATGATACCATTTGCATCAATATCGAAGGTTACTTCAATTTGAGGTACTCCTCTTGGTGCAGGTGGGATACCTACTAATTGGAATCTTCCAAGGGTAGTGTTATCTGCAGCCATTGGTCTTTCACCTTGTAATACATGGATATCTACAGATGGTTGGTTATCTGCTGCAGTTGAGAATATTTGACTTTTTTTGGTAGGAATGGTAGTGTTTCTTTCAATAAGAGTTGTTGATACTCCTCCAAGGGTTTCAATACCTAAAGATAATGGAGTTACATCTAAAAGAACTAAGTCTTTGATTTCTCCTGCAAGTACTCCTCCTTGAATAGCTGCTCCCATAGATACACATTCCATTGGGTCAATACCACGTTCAATTGGTTTTCCTATGAATTTTTCAACATATTGTTGTACAATAGGCATTCTGGTAGGTCCACCAACAAGGATGATTTTATCAATGTCGCTTTTACTCATTTTTGCATCATCTAATGCTTGTTGCATTGGTTTTCCAGATTTTTGGACAATGGAATCTACTAATTCTTCTAATTTTGCTCTAGTAAGGGTGATAATTAAGTTTTTAGGAGTTCCATCTGCACCCATTGTAATAAATGGTAAGTTTACTTCAGTTGTGATAGTGGTGGATAATTCGATTTTTGCTTTTTCAGCTGCTTCTCTTAACCTTTGTACTGCTTGATCATCATCCATAAGGTTAATTCCATTTTCTTTTTCGAATTCATCAGCTAAGTATTTTAATAAGACATTATCCATGTCTGTACCACCAAGTTGAGTGTCCCCACTGGTAGCTTTTACTTCAAATACTCCTCCACCGAATTCCATGATGGTTACGTCTAAGGTACCTCCACCTAAATCGTATACCATGATGTTGACATCATCATCTTCTTGTTTATCAATACCGTATGCTAAGCTAGCTGCTGTTGGTTCGTTTACAAGTCTTACAACATCTAATCCTGCAATTGTACCTGCATCTTTAGTTGCAGTCCTTTGGTTGTCATCAAAGTAAGCTGGTACAGTAATAACAGCTTTTTCTACAGGTTCGCCTAAGAAGGATTCTGCATCTTTTTTAATTTTTTGTAAGATGAATGCAGAGATTTCTTGTGGAGAATATTGTTTTCCATTTACTGTAACTTTGTGATCAGTACCCATACTTCTTTTAATTGCACTGATGGTATTTTCTGGATTGGTTACAGCTTGTCTTCTTGCTGGTTCTCCAACTAACATTTGTCCATCATCGGTAAAAGCAACATAACTTGGAAATGCTTTACCATATTGACTTGCTCCTTCTGCAGAAGGGATTACAGTTGGTTTTCCTCCTACAAGAACGGATGCTGCAGAATTACTGGTACCAAGGTCAATACCAATTATTTTTTCTTTTTTAGTATTATCAGCCATAATTATCACCTTTGATTTTTTGAATAAGTAATTGATTTATAAACATTATTTTTTACAGACTTTTACTTTTGAATATTTGAGGACTTTATCTTTAAGTGTATATCCTTTCATTAATTCTTCAATAATATATCCATTTTCAAAGTCATCATTATTTTCAGCCATTAGAGCTTCATGTTTAAATGGGTCAAATTTTTCACCTTCAGTAGGGATTTCTTTTAACCCTTCTTTTTCTAAAATATCTTTAAGTTTTGAATAAATTAATTCAACACCTTCTCTTAATTCTTTTTCATTGTTAGATTGATTTAAAGCTCTTTCTAAGTCTTCATAGCTATCTAATATGTTTGAAATTAATTGTTCATTGGCATATTTTATAATTTCTGCATTTTGCTTTTCACTATGCCTTTTGTAATTTTCAAAATCTGCTTGAAGTCTTTGGCTGTATGATATATATTCGTTGGTTTGATCTTCTTGTTTTTCAAGTTCTTCCTGAAGTTTAGCTATTTCTTCATTTTTAGATTCTAGCTTTTCAAGAAGTTCTTCTTGGGTTTCTTCTTGAAGATCGTTCTTTTTTTCATCTTTTTTATCATTAGCCATAAAATTACCTTTCACTGTTTTTTAAATTTCTAAAAAACTCAATAAAGTCGTTGTTCTGAGAATTTAACTTTTTATATATGGTATTTGGTTTTTTGGAAATTTATGGATATATAGGAAAATGGTTTTACTAACAACGACTATATTTTGAGTTTTTTCAAACCAAATATTAAAGTAACAAAAAGTTATCTTTTCTCTTGTATTATTATAGTTACAAAAGGTTATATAAACCTTTCGCTATTTTGCATGTTTAAAGAAACTTTTGGTTATTTTAAAATTTTTATAATATTTGTAAAATTCATGTTAAATACTTAATTTGAGTAAATTAATTATTTAAAATTAATTAAATCTATAAAAATAATATATAAATTAATATTTTTAATTTTTAATGGAAATTTGTTATTTGTTTATATATTGGATAAGTTTCAGTTCTTTATTTGATTCAATTTTATTTATAAATAAAATCGCTTTTTCCATTATAGTAACAAAAAGTTATATAAACCCTTTTGTATAATTTATTATTATGAAAGATATTAACAACACTACTGATGAAAAAAGACCATACCGTAAAAATGTTAATAACTTTCCTAGTGCTCATAGCAGTATAGAAATTCATGGGGATTATGACAACGCATTAAGTGATGTGGATATGGAAGCTATACTTGATGTTATGGGATGTAAAACAAGAAGGGATATTATTAATCTTCTTAGAGAAGAACCAATGTTTGTAAGTGAAATTTCTAATGCATTAAACATTGGTCAGAAAGCTATTATTGAACATTTAAGGGCTATGGAAGAAATTGGAATTTTGAATTCTTCTTTTAAAAAAATCGTTAGGGGTAGACCGCGTAAATATTATGATTTGCCAAATGAAGTGAATGTTCATATTACAATTAACAGAAATTCTTTCAAAGTAAATGTTTCAGATGATATGTTATCAACATTACAACTTCCATCTGGTGATGAATGGTCTAAACTTTTAGATATTGAAAAAAGAATAGATAATGGTCAATTAGAAGCTGTTGAAGAGCTTAAAAATCAAATTAGATTATATGATAATCTTAAGAATAGGGCCGAGTATATTCTTGAAAGAACTCTAAAAAATAGATAAATATCTTTTTTTATTTTTTTAATTTAGCCACTATTGCTTGTCCAAGGGATACTGATCCATCTCCTGCACAAGTATTTTTATGTTGTATAAATTCAAATCCTCTACTGGTTATATAATTTTTACATGCTAATGTAATAGCTTCATTGTAGAATACTCCACCAGTAGCTCCAATTTGATTTACTCCTTTTTTATCAGCATTTCTTATAGCAAGTTCACTTAAACCATTACTTATTGCATTTTGTGCAGCATTAGCTATTTCTTTAACATTCTCTCCTTTTTCTTTTAATTCAATAACTTCTCTTAATATTTTACTTGTGTTCAATTTGTTATTTTTAATTTCAAAAGGAATTTCAATATCTCCCCTTGCACCATATGCTACAGATTCAAGTTTCATGGAACATTCTCCTTCATAAGTTCTCTCACCGCATATGTTAAGTGCAACAGAAACAGAGTCAAGAACACGGCCAGTACTTGTACTTAAACCAACATTTAGGTTAGAATTTAATTGTTTAATGACATTGTCAATTTCGATATTTCCATATTTGAAAAAGTGACTGTAATTTGATTTTAAAATATCTTCTAATTCATCATTTGAATATTCATTTGATAATATTGAAGCGAGCATTCTTGCAGGATATTTGGTTGCTTGATCTCCCCCGGGCATCTTTTGAACTTCAAGTGATGCCATTCTTTTAAAATCACTGATATCGGTATAAAGAATTTCTCCACCCCAACTGGTTTTATCACTCCCATAACCGACTCCATCTGCAGCTATTACAATCATTTCATCAATATTGTTATCATTGGCTAATGCCGCTGCATGGGCATGGTGGTGTTGTACTGGTAACACTTGAGCATCATAGACATCTGAAAGTTCATTTGCTAATTTTGTTGTGAAAAACTGTGGATGTAAATCACAGGCAATGGTGTCAAATTCATTAATTTTTGTAATTCTTTTCAAATGCTCAATAGCTTCTTTAAGGAAATTAAATGTTTTGTATTTATTAGTGTTCCCAATATGTTGTGATGGATATACAATATCTTTTTTAGCTATTGAAAATGTAACATCTAATTCAGGCCCTAAAGCAAGGACAGTATCCTTATTAATTGAATATTTTTCACTTATTTTATAAGGTTCTGGAGTATAACCTCTTGATCTGCGTATAAATGATAATTCATCATTTCTAAATCTAATAACTGAATCATCACATCTATTTAAAATTCTACGGTTATGTAGTAAGAAATAATCTGCAACATTATCCAAAGATAAAATTTCTTCATTTGTAATCATCATAGGATTTCCAGGAATATTTGCAGATGTCATTACATAAGTGGAAATATCTTCACTTTCATCAAATAATAGATAGTGCATTGGGGAGTAAGGAAGCATTACACCAATATTATGAAGTCCTGGACTTAGGCTTTCAGGAAAATCATAATATTTATTTTTCTTCAATATGACAATTGGTCTTTTATTGGAAGTTATTGTTTTAATTTCTTTTTTTGAGAGCACTGCATAACTTTTCACTGTTTCTAAATCTTTACTCATCACAGCAAAAGCTTGCATTTCACGGCCCAGTCTTTTTCTTAATTCTTTAATGGCACCATTATTTTTTGCATCAACAACAAGGTGTGTTCCACCAATACCTTTTATTGCAATTATTCTACCTTCAGCTAGTCTGTCAGCTGCATATTTAATTGGATTTTCACTATCCACTTTTTCATGGCCTTTGTATATTTCCATTGAAGGTCCGCAATCTTCACAGCAAATAGCCTCTCCATGGTATCTTCTATCTAATGGATTTCTATATTCTACTTCACATTTGTCGCATAAGGGGAAATCTTCCATACTTGTTCTAATTCTATCATATGGGACAGTTTCAATTACAGTAAATCTAGGTCCACAATCAGTACATGCATTAAAGGGGTACTTATATCTTCTATCATTGGGATTTCTAATTTCAGCTAAACATTTATCACAGATTGCCACGTCTGGTGGAATTACAGATTCTCCACTATAGGAATCATCGCTTTCCAATATTTTAAAGTTATCAAAATTCTCGTTATATACTTCACTAATTTCAAGAGAATCAATTTTAGCTATTGGAGGTAATTCATTTTGTAAACGATGAATAAATTCTTCAATAACATCATTGATTCCTTTTAATTTTATTTCAACAACATTTCCTAGATTTTTTACAGTTCCTGAGAGATTAAGATTTGTTGCTAATCTATAAACAAAAGGTCTAAAACCTACTCCTTGAACTATTCCTTGAACTAATATTTTTTTAACTATCATAGAAATCCCATGCACTATTATATTTAAATATGATATTGTAATAAATAATTTATGATATTATGAAAGATGTTTTAAAAGATTTTAAAGATGGAAAAATCACTATCGAGGAATGTGAAAATCTTATTAAAGCTAATAATATATTGGAATTTGATGAAATAGCTAAATTTGATGAAAACAGATCCTCAAGAACTGGTTTTCCAGAGGCTGTTTTTGCTCCAAGTAAAGATTATGAAGATTTGGTGTTAATTATTCAGAACTATTTTAAAGATAAAAAACCCTTTGATGATGTTGAAAATTTAATCATTACAAAATTGTCAAATAAAAGATATGAAAAATTAGTTAGTGATGTGGGATATCTTAAAGATGAGGGATTTATCTTTGATTATAATAAAAGAGCAGAAATATTGGTTATAAAAACATCTTTTAATAAAGAGTCTGAACCATTAGGTAAAATAGGAATTATCACTGCTGGAACTTCTGATATTAATATTGCAGAAGAAGCTAAGGTAATCATTGAAGAAAGTGGATGTGAAGCTATCACTTCTTATGATGTAGGAGTTGCAGGTATTCATAGATTATTCCCGCAAATAGCAAATATGCTTGAACAAGGGGTTTCAGTTCTTATTGTTTGTGCTGGAATGGAGGGGGCTTTGCCTTCTGTTGTTGCAGGTTTAGTTGATATTCCAGTTATTGCGGTTCCAACTTCTGTAGGATATGGTGTAGGTGAAGGAGGGGTTGTTGCATTAAATGCAATGCTTCAGTCATGCGCTCCAGGAATAGCTGTTGTCAATATTGACAATGGTTTTGGTGCTGCTGTTTTTGCAATTACAATTATTAAGAGTAAAGTATGAAATTTGAAAATTTTAATCCGGAAATTCATGATGTCCATGAAGTAGCTACTTTAATTTATGATGTTGATTTTAGAACATTTGATATGCTTTTCAGTGATAAAAATAAAGCAGTTCTAGCTATTGAAAAGTATTTAGATAAAGATGAAAGTATCTGGGTCATTTTAGATGATTTAGGAGAAATTATAGGGATGGTTATCTTTTGGGTTAATAAAAAACCATCTTTTTGGCATTCCTTTAAACAATTAACATCTTTTGGTGGTTTAAAATTATTTATTGTTGATATTTTAGATCATTTTGTATTATGTGATGTTTTACAGGGAGATGTTCATGTTGCAGAATTAGCTATTTCAAGTTCACAAAGAGGTAAAGGACTTGGAAGGGAAGTTTTAAAT
The DNA here is from genome assembly GCF_003111605.1 of Methanobrevibacter woesei. Lineage (NCBI taxonomy): Archaea > Methanobacteriati > Methanobacteriota > Methanobacteria > Methanobacteriales > Methanobacteriaceae > Methanobrevibacter > Methanobrevibacter woesei. Next base: position 91,066 of record NZ_MZGU01000004.1, read on the forward strand.
TTAGTCATTGAAGAGTCTAAAAAAAGAGGATTCAATAGAGTTACTCTAGATGCTGATTTTAGAAACACTGGTGCAAAATCATTATATGAAAGAATTGGATTTAAAACATTTAATAAAAAAAGAGTTAAAATAGGAAGTTTTGAAAGAGGAATGAGTAATATGGAATACACATTATAATTATTTGTGTCTTCTTTCAAATTCTTCAAAAAGTTCATCAATAGATATTCCTTTGTAAACACAGTTTAATAATGTGAAAAACATTAAATCAACAGATTCATAAACCAGATTTTCATTATTTTTAGCAGCTAAAATAACTTCTCCTGCTTCTTCAGCTATTTTTTCAAGAATTTTATCTTCTGCTTTTTTATCACTATCTTGCATTAGTTTTGAGGTGTATGAATCACTAGGATTATCTCTTCTTGATTCTAAAGTTTCATAAACTGCTCTAAGAATTTTTTCATCAGCCAAATTAATCCCTCTTATTCTTATTCATATTATCTTTTATACTTTCAGTAATTGCTATTAATGGATGTTGGTCATCATCGATAATTTCAATATCATCAAAAGTATGGATTCCTGCTTTATCTGCTGTTTTTTCCATACCTAAAACAATGTCTTTTTCTAGCTCGATTACATAGCAATCAATTTTTTCACAGCCTAATTTTTTAGCTGCTACTGATCTGTGATGTCCATCAACTAAAATCCATCTGTTTCCTGTTTTAACAACAATGGCAGGTTCAGCTAGTCCTCTTTTTAACTCGTAAGTTCTACCTTCAAGTTCATCAGCATAAATTCTATCTTGTGTTGGTCTTAATTTATCAGTGTCAACATCCATACGTTTTAAAGTAGTCTTAATTCCATATAATTGTTCCATAGTGCTTTTGAAATATTCTACTTTAGTTGGTGTGGATCTTTCAATATGTGAGCGAACCATATCTGTGTTAGTGATAATTCCTACAAGTTCTTCATTTTTATTTATAACAGGAAGTCTAGAAATACCTCTTCTAAACATTACTCTTGATGCATCGTTAATAGATAAATTTTCATTTGCTACAACCAAATCAGTACTCATTAAATCTTTAACTTCATCAGCCCAATCTTTAAGGAGAATATCAAAGGAAGTAACCATTCCAACTAGCTTGTTGTTTTCATCTACAACTGGATAACTGTTGTGGTCACTTTCTTTCATAATTCTAATAACATCTTCAGTTGGAGTGGAAGGATTTACACTAATAACATTTTTTGTCATATAATCTTTAACTAAAGATTTTTTATTAGGCATTATATTCCTCCTTCTTTATTCTATGTTGTCTTTTAATAATTTTACAGTTTCGCCAGGGTCTGCTTTTCCACGTGTTAATCTCATTACTTGCCCTACAAGGAAGTTAAGAGAAGCTTTTTGACCTTCTAAATAATCGTTTACTGCTTTTGGATTTTCTTCAATAGCTTGTTTTACTGCAGCTATTATTTCATCATCTTTTACAACACCAAGTAATCCTAATTCTTCTGCAATAGCTTTAGGTGATTTTTCATTATTTGGCATGTTTTCAATGATTCTTTGACCTGCTTTGGTGGTAATCTCTTTATTTATAAGCATGTTTAAGAATTCAACTAAATGTTTAGCAGTGATTCCACTTTCAGCAAAGTCTAATTTATTGTAAGATAAAACTCTTTTAAGTTCATCTCTCATCCATTGTGCAGCAAATTTGGAATCTACTTCTTTAGCTACTTCTTCATATGCAATAGCTAAATCAAGTTCAGAGGTTAATACTTTTGCTGATTCTTCATCAATATTATATTCTTCCACAAATCTTTTTACTTTATTATGTGGTGCCTCTGGCATTGTTTCTAATACATTATTAATTTGTTCTTCGCTAATTTCCATTGGTGGTAAATCTGGATCTGGAATAAATCTGTAATCATCAGCATCTTCTTTTAATCTCATTCCAACAGTAATCATTTGAGATTCTAAGTAAGCACGTGTTTCTTGTTTGATTTCCACACCTCTTTTCATGAGGTTCTTTTGTCTTACTAACTCAAATTTTAAAGCCTTGTAAGCTCCTTTAATTGAGTTGATGTTTTTCATTTCTACACGGTTTCCTCCTTCAATAGAAATGTTAACATCAGCTCTCATAGTACCTTCTCCACGTGCTCCTCCACTGTATTGTAAAACACGAATGAGTTCTTTTAAGAAGTTTCTTGCCTCTTCTGGAGATTTTATATCTGGTTCTGTAACAATCTCAATTAATGGGATTCCAGAACGGTTAAAATCTACAATACCTCTGTCTGGTTTGTATTGTCCAGGATCTTCTTCCATGTGAATTTCTCTAATTCTAACTCCATTTAACTCTCCTTCATATCCAATAGGAACTGATGTTCTTTGATATCCAGATGGTAAATCTGGGTAATCATAGTGTTTTCTCATAAAATAGGTAAATCCAGTATCTATTTTACAATTAAGCATTAAAGAAATCATTAAAGCATTTTCTAAAGCTTTTTCATTTGTTGGATATGGTTTTGCTCCCGGTTGGTTTAAACAAACAGGACAAATGTTTGTATTTGCAGGAGCTTCTTGATAATTTGTTGGACAATCACAAAATAGCTTAGATTCAGTTTCTAATTGTACGTGGATTTCAAGTCCACATTTCATATTGACACTAATAATAATTACCTCCAATTAATTTGGAAATTTTAGTTAAAATAAATAATTTTATATTATATATCTTTATAATTAATATAATTAATAAATATTTAGGAGGTTTTTTCATGTCTGAAGAAAAAATTTTTATATTTCAAAGAGAAGATGAATCAAATGATAATGAAAATGAGATTAATATAATCTGGGAAGTTGAAAATGACTCTGATAGTCTCATTGAAAATGTAATAGCTACTTCTCAATCATTTACTCATGATTTTGGTTCTATTGATGCATTCAATTCTAAAAGTGTTTCTTTTTCTATTAAAATACCTTCTATTGATGATTTAAGAAAAGATTTTGGAGAATATGCTTCATTGCCTGATACTTTAAGATTGGGAAATGTTAATCTTAAATATACTAAAAATAATGAAAATTATGAGGTTTTCTCAAATTCATTGGAAATTCCTTATTAATTTTTTAATATTTATTTTTTAATGATTCCTTGATGTATCTTTTAATAAACTTATCTAAACTAGGATCAATTTCACTTTGCGGATTGCCTAACTGATTTTTATCTGTAAAGGTTCCTTTTAATTTTCTTCCAGCAAATTTAACTTCTTCCTCGACTCTTTTCCCATATTTTGTTCCAAACATTTTAAAAAGAGGGAATTTGGTAATTCCATTAGCACCACTTAAAATTAAGATGCCTATATTTGCTAAATTATCAATCCATGTTCCACAAATAATTTCTATTTTTGGGAATTCAATTCTAATTCTTGAAACAACTTCTGCATAATAAAGAGATGCTGGCTGTGAGCTATTTGCATATATTGTTTCTTTATGTGGATTTAATGAATAAAATATGACTCTGTCAATTTTATAAGTTTTAATATAATCAATTAAATAATCTATATCTTCTAATGTTTCTCCAAGCCCTAAAATAATGGTGATTGCTTTTTTAAATCCTAAATCACCTGCTTTTTCTAACATGTTGCTTATCTGATCTAATTCTTTACTTGGACAAATTTTTTTATGTAGTTTTGGATTAGCTATTTCAACTGCACCTGTAATTCCTTTAATTTCACTTCCAAATTCTTCAAGTTCATCAGTAATTCCTGTATTTAACCAAACTCCATCTCCCATTATATTTTTGATGTTAGTAGCTATTTTCTTTATTTCAAGTGTAGTAAATGACTCATAACCTCCAGATAAAAATTCTATATTCCAATTAAGTCGTTTACACATCTCAGCTTCTGCATAAATATTTGGTATTTTTCTTTTAGCTTTAGATGGATCTTTTATTTTATTTTTCTGAGTGCTCATATAACAAAAGGCACAATCTCCTTTATCACACCACCATGATAAGAATACTGCTCTTTCAAGGGTAACTAAGTCTCCATGATTATCCAAAGTTATTTTATTGGCTTTTTTCATTAAATCAAATATGTTAGAACTCATAGCAATCATGTATATTTTTTATTATTTCTATATGATATAGTTAAAGTTATATATTAGTTTATTCTAAATTAATAATAGATGTTGTATTGTTGTATGATTACGCATCTGATTTTGAAAATTCATTGTAATTTTTAATCAAAAGATTTATATATGATGTAATTCAAACTATTTTGTACTGTTTAAAGTCTTTTGAATTTTAAACATGGGTGCAATATTTGGTTAAGAATTGGGTTATTTTATGCCATCGTAGCTCAGTAGGTAGAGCGTTCGGCTGTTAACCGATTGGTCACAGGTTCGAGCCCTGTCGATGGCGCTTTTGGGCCCATAGCTTAGCCAGGTAGAGCGTCCGGCTCATAACCGGAAGGTCATGGGTTCGAACCCCATTGGGCCCATATTTAAAATTTCTAGTTGTTTTTGCTCCGGTGGTGTAGTCCGGCCAATCATTTCGGCCTTTCGAGCCGAAGACTCGGGTTCGAATCCCGGCCGGAGCATTTAAAAAATTTTGTTAAGATTTTTAATGGTTTCTTGTATCCTTTCTTTTTTATAAGCGGGGGTGCCCGAGAGGCCAAAGGGGACAGGCTTAGGACCTGTTGACGCAGGTCTACCAGGGTTCGAATCCCTGCTCCCGCATCTAACATTATTTTTTATTATCCTTTGCCGGGGTAGGGTAGGCGGTCATCCTACGGGACTGTGGATCCTGTGACTCGGGTTCGAATCTCGGCCCCGGCCCCATGATGATAAAGGCGACTTTTTTTTAGATAGTTTGCTCCGGTGGTGTAGTCCGGCCAATCATTTCGGCCTTTCGAGCCGAAGACTCGGGTTCGAATCCCGGCCGGAGCATTTAACTAATTATTATATTACTTTTCAAATGCTATCATTAACTAGTTTTATTACTGAATCAATAATATTTATTTAATAAATTATTTTGATATTGGGTGTTAATTTGGCTAAAAAAGGTTCTGCAGAAGAAAGAGATTTAGTTCATAAACTTTGGGATAGAAATTTTGCAGCTATGAGAGCTCCAGCTTCTGGAGGAGCTACTAAAGTTCCCTTACCAGATGTTATTGCAGGTAATGGAAAAATATATTTGGCTATTGAAGTTAAAACCACTACAAAAGATAAAATTTATATTGATTTTCCACAAATTGATGCATTATGTGAGTTTGCAAATATTTTTGGAGCTATTCCGTATATTGGAGTTAAATTTAAGTACACTAAATGGTTGTTTTTATCTCCAGAAAATACTGAGAGAACTAAAAGTAATAATTATAAAATAGAAAAAAATTTTGCCCTGGAAAAGGGTCTTGAAATTGATGAAATTACAGGTATTGATAGGCAAATGAAATTTTAATCGTAAACTTTATATATTGCATTATACAAATTATAAATATCTGTATTTAATGTGTGCCAAGATAGCTTAGCGGCGAAGCGGTGGACTGCAGATCCATTACACGGGAGTTCAAATCTCTCTCTTGGCTCTTTATTTATTATCTGTTGGGGTTATAGTGTAACCTGGCATCATCTGGGACTCCAGTTGTCTTTGAAGAAAATACGCGTAACTGAACAGTATCCGTTGTGATGATCAATTGGAGTACTGAGACAAGAGAAATCCCAGGATCGGGGTTCAAATCCCTGTGACCCCATTTCTATTAAAAACTATTTTTTCTGATTACTTTTCACTTAATTAAATATTTGTTCTAATGTTTTATCTAGTTCGTATCAATCAAAACTAATTCTTGGTTAATCATAAATATTATTAATTTTAAATTTATTTTCATGAATTTTGAGGATATTATTTTCATTGAAGGTTTAGGTGTTGATTCTAACTGCTATTTGCTAAATAAACAAATTTTAGTTGATACTGGAACTGGTCAAAATAAGGATTATCTTTATTCAAAACTTAAGGAACAGGGTGTAAATCCAGAAGATATTACTGATATTGTTAACACTCATTGTCATTATGATCATGTTGGAGGTAATTATTTATTCCCTAATGCAAAGGTTAACATTCATGAACTTGATGCAAATGCTTTAAAAAATGATGAAGATGAGGATAATGTTTCTTTTTTATTTAATGGTTCTCTTAAACGTCATGATGTAGATTCATTACTTAAAGAAGGTTCAAAAATTTTAGATTTTGAAGTTTTACATACTCCCGGTCATTCTAAAGGTGGAATATGTCTTTGGGATGGTGAAACATTAATCTGTGGTGATACTGTTTTTGCTAATGGTGGAGTTGGCAGAACTGATATTGGTGGGGATTATAATCAGTTAAAAGAATCAGTTAAAAGATTAAAAGAGTTGAATGTTAAAAATATTCTTCCAGGTCATGGACCGATAGTTTTGGGTAATGGTAAGAAACATATTGAGGTTTCCTACTCTTTTCTTTAAATTATTTTATCTTTCAATTTTTTTAGCTACTTTTTTAAAGCATCCTCTTTTTACTAAAATAGATATTTTTTCTCCTCTAGTTAGAATATTTTCTGGTTGAGGAATAATTAAAGATCCATCTTTATTGTAAGTAGCTATGATAATGTAATCTTTAGTTGGTGAAATCTCTTTTATTTGTTTACCTACTATCTTATCATTTGTCACAGTCATTTCTAAGATTTCTCCATCTCCTTCTCCAAGAGTTAATAAATCTGCAACATTAGGTCTTGTAATTAATCTTTCTAAAACTCCTGAAGCTGCTCTTTCAGGGTTGATTACATTGTCAATTCCCACTTCCATAAATGCTTCTTCATGGTCCGGGTTACTTACTCTTGCAATAATGTTTGGTACTTCATATTTTTTAACTAGAATACATGATAAAAGGTTTGCTTCATCATTACCAGTAGTTGCTACAAAATAGTCTGCATCTTGGATATTAGCTTCTTCTAAAAGTGTTGAGTTAGTACCGTTTCCACATATAACTAATGCATCTAATTCAGAAGCAGCATCAGTAGCTAGTTTTCTATCATTTTCAATTAAAGTAACGTCATATCCATCTTCAATCAATAATCCAGCTAATGAAAAACCTACTCTTCCAGCACCCATAATTATTGCATACATTTTTCCATCTCTTTAAAAATTTTTATAATATTAAGGTTATTTTTTAGATATATAAATATTTTCAAGCAGTTATTATTTTTTAATAAATTTGTATATTCCTGCAAGAGTTACTAATATTGGGAATATTTCTAATCTTCCAACCCACATATTTCCAATAGCTGCTACTTTAAGTATAGGGTCTAAACTATTAGTTATAATTCCTAAATCAAGCCCTACATTTCCTTGAAGGGAAATAACTCCAAATAAGCTTTTAAATGGATCATAACCTAATAAACAAAAAATAGACCAGGTTATTATAATGAATATAAGGTATAATGCAATGTAATTTCCACTTTCATACACTTCTTTATCACTAATTGTAACTCCTGATATTTTGATTGGTATGATTCTACCTTCTGGAGATAAACTTTCCTTAACACGTCTAATTATTCCTTTAATGAATAGAATAGCTCTAATTAATTTTACTCCACCAGATGTAGACCCACTGGAACCTCCAATTATCATTGCAATAGCTAGTATTAAACAAGGAAATATTGGCCAGGTTCCCATTACTTGTGAAGTGTCAATAGATGCACCTGTACTTGTTACTGCTGATACAATAGCAAATAAACTGTGCATTGGAATAATATTGCTTGTAGCATAAATTATAATGAAACTAACTGCTATTATTGCAATCATTGTTTTAAACTGCACATCTTTGAAAATAGCTCTTCCTTTTGTTTTAACCATTTTATAATGGGTAAGGAAGCTTGTTGCACCTAATATCATTAGAACCATTGAAATTATATAAATTAGGTCACTGTTGTAGAATCCCATTTGATCATTTTTAATGGACATTCCTGCTGTTGAAATAGTGGAGAATGTATTACAAATGGAATCAAATAGGGGCATTCCTGCAATAACATATAAAATAATTCCTATGATTGTGTAAATAAAATAAATCTTTAAAGTTTTTCTTAGTGTGTTTTTAACACTTGGTTTTAAACGATCTTCATGTGCCTCTGATTTGTATAGTTTCATAGTAGCTGCTCCCGGTCTGGTGATTACACCAATAATCATAAGCACTACTCCTAAACCACCAATCCATTGTTGAAATGCTCTAAAAAATAATACTGATTGTGGAAGTATTTCAACATCATTATACATGGTTACTCCAGTTCCAGTTAATGCAGACATTGATTCAAAAATTCCATTGAGTATTCCGATGTTGGTAACTAGTTCAAAGGTAATTCCCCCCATTAATGCAGCCCACAGCCATGCAAATGAAGAAATTGCCATTCCATGTTTAAGACGAATGTTTTTTGTTTCAGAGGCTATATTTTGATTTATTAAGTAACCAATTACTATAGAAAAAAGTCCTACGAGAATATACCAATGAGCATTTGCCTCACCATAAATCAAATCCACTATAACTGGGACTAAACACATAAAACCAACGGCTTCCATGATTTGGCCACTATAGTGTAATACTGTGTAAATGTCATTTTTGTGTATATATCTCATTAATTTATTTCTAGCATAAAGTTATATATAAAGTTTAAACATAGTTATTTTAATCATGAAATTTTAAGTAGGTTTCAAAATGAATAAAAAAACAGTACTCTTATTATTATTTAGTTTAGCTATTTTAGTAGTAATCCTATGGTTTGTAGGTATTGAGGAGATTATTGCTGCTTTAAAATTCGCTGATTTAAGATTAATTTTAGTTGCTGTTCTTGTTCAGTTCTTTGTTTTTTATTTGTATACTTTAAGATGGCGTATTATTGCCAATATGGCTGATATGAACTTGAGTATTAAAAAATTACTTCCAATTACTCTTGTAGGTCTAGCAGCTAATAACATCACTCCTATGGGAAGAGGTGGTGGAGAGCCTGTTAGGGCGTATATCTTATCTAGAGATATTGGAGTTACTATGGAGGAATCTTTTGCTACTGTTGTTGCAGATAAGGCATTAGATACTTTCCCATTTGTTTTTCTAGCTTTACTTACAATTATAGGAGCTACATTTACATTTAACATGGATTTGTGGCTTGTTATTTTAATGGCTGTTGCAATGATTTTAATTATTGCATTTCTTATAATCTTGATTTATTTATCCATTAATGAGAAATTTGGTGAAAAACTTTCTAATTGGTGTATTGGAATTGTTAGGAGATTTTATAAGAAAAACTCCTCTGAACTTGAAGAAAAAATCGTTTCTGTAGTTAATGGATTTCAGGATACCATGAGTAATTTAATCTCAAATAGGAACATACTCTACTATGCACTTCCTTTATCTTTTATAATATGGGGTTTTGAGATTTTAAGAGTTTATTTGGTATTTTTAGCATTTGGAGCAGATATAAGTCCAGTTATTATTGGTGAAGTATTTATTTTGGCTTCTTTAATTGGTATGATTCCACTACTACCTGGAGGATTAGGTGCTGTAGATGGAGTAATGATTTTGTTCTATGCATCTGCAGGAATTTCAGCTTCAGTAAGTGCAGCTGCAACTGTAATTGAAAGATTAATTTCTTATTGGTTAGCTACTATTTTAGGAATGTTATTGCTTCCTTATTATGGTTCTTCAGTTCTTGATAAATTATCTCTCAATAGCAGCTCAGATAAAGAGTTAGATGCAGAAATGAAAAAGATAGATCAGGAAATTAAAAACTCATCTAATGATGAGATTAAATAGAAAACTTTATTTTATTAATAAATATAATAATTTTTATATATCAAAATTTGATATTTTTATGGTGAAAATATGGAAATTAACGGCGTAGAAATTAAAGATACTTATGCAGAAGCATTTGGAATTAAAGTTACTAGATTACTTGTAACCGCAGCTACAAAAAAATTAGCACTTGTTGCAGCTACTGAAGCAACAGGTTACGGAACTTCCGTTATTGGTTGTCCTGCAGAAGCAGGTGTAGACTGCTATGTACCACCTAGTGAAACTCCAGATGGAAGGCCTGGTTATGTAATTATGATTTGTAATGGATCTAAAAAGAAATTAGATCACGAACTTCTTGAAAGAATTGGTATGTGTATTTTAACTGCACCAACTACTGCAGTATTCAATGTTCTTGATGATGCTGATGAGGAACTTAAAACTGGTTTCAAATTAAAATTCTTCGGTGACGGATATGAAGATGAAACCGAAATTGATGGAAGAAAAATGCACGTTATTCCAATTATGTCTGGAGACTTCCTTGTAGAATCTACTTTCGGTTACAAAGAAGGTGTTGCAGGAGGAAACTTCTTCATTATTGCAGATAGTAAAATGAATGGTTTAGTAGCTGCTGAAGTAGCAGTTGATGCAATTGCTAGTGTTCCTGGTGTAATCACTCCATTCCCTGGAGGTATGGTTGCTTCTGGTTCTAAAGTAGGTTGTAACAGTTACGATTTCTTAGATGCATCTACCAACGAAAAAATGTGTATTTCCTTAAAAGAACAAGGAATTGAATCTGACATTAGAGAAGATGCACATGGTGTATTTGAAATTGTAATTGATGGTGTTGACGCAGATGCAGTTTCTGCAGCAATGAAAGCAGGTATTGAAGCTGCTTGTACTGTTCCTGGTGTATTAGAAATCGATGCTGGTAACTTCGGTGGAAACTTAGGAGCTCACAAAATCAACTTACAAGATTTATTCTAAGGGTTTTAAACCCTCTTTTTTCTTTTATTTTATTATTCAACATATTTTTTTGTTATTTCAGCTATTTCTTCATTAGATAGATTAATTCCTAAAACTTTAGACTCTTTTTCAATATCTTTTAATAATCTATTTAAACATTCAGCATCTGAACCTGAAATCCAATGCGAATGGATGTAATGGGCGGTTTTGTATAAGTTTTCTAAATAAACTTTTGATTGAGGGTCATTTTCTAGTTGTTCTAAAAATAAATCAACTTCTTCTTTAGATATAACTCCTATTTTACGTGTTAAAGGTGATTTAATTCCTGGAAAATGATAATCTATATTTTCAATAATGCAGTTATGTTCAATTATGGTGTACATCTCATTTTTAATGTCTTCCATTTCATGTTGAACTGTAACTCTAAGTATATGTGGTTTTACAGCTTCAAAATAGATGTTTCCTCCACCTATTGTTTCTGGAGATATTACTTTGCTTGCTCCAGCATTGTATAATCTTGGAATATTCTCTGTTTTACTGCATCTGGAGACAATCCATGTGTCAGGGTTATGTTCACGCACTGTTAAAACAACAAATAAATTTGTAACATCACTGGTGGTTGTAATAATTATGCTGCTGCATTTTTCATTTGTTAACTCAATTAATGTTTCACTTTCTGTTGCATCTTCATTTATTACCACAGTTTTTTCATCACGTTCAATGGATTCTGCAATTTGAGGGTCTTTTTCAATTATAACTACATTCTGATTTCTTTTTTTAAGTTCATCATAAACTACATTTCCCACGCGTCCAAACCCACATAAAATATAATAATTATTCATTTTACCGATTTTTTTATACATCTTTGCACCTTTTGAATATTCAGTTAGTTTTTCTGTGAAATTTTGGATTACACCACTAAAAACATATGCAATAGTTCCCACACCACTTAAAGCAACAGTCATTGAAAAAATCTTTTGTAGGGCAGTTGTTGGCACAATATCTCCAAATCCTACTGTAGCCATTGTTATTATAGTATAATAAATTGAATCAATTAAATTCAATCCCATTATGAAGTAAGACCCAACCACTCCATAAATTATAAATCCTATAATTAGAATTCCGCCATTTTTTAATAACTTAATTGGTATTCCTGTAAATAAATTTTGGGTGATTTTTTTTAGCAGTACAAAACCCCCTTAGTTCAACATGTTAATTAATTTATACTATTGAAATCAATATTATATTAATTTAAGGTGAGATTATGGATCCTATAGATATGATGATTACTGATATTAATTGTGAATGTTTAGGTCTTTCAAGGCTTTGTCTTATGGAATCTGCAGGTAAATCCCTTGCTGAAGAAGTTGGTAAGATTGCAGTTTACACTTTCTCTAAGCCTGTTAAAATAGCTATTTTCACAGGTTCCGGTGGAAATGGTGGGGATGGTTTTGTTGCTGCCCGTTATCTTTTAAATAGGGGTTATGATGTTGATATTTACATGTTAACTGATAAGGATAATATTCATTCAGATAATGCTAAAACCAACTTTGAAATTATAACAAATATGGAACCAAGACTTTCTCATTTGACTGTTCATTATTTAGACACAATTGAAGATGTTAATAATTGTGATATTGCTCAAAGTGAAAGTTTCAGTGAATTTATAATTGTTGATGCAATTCTTGGTACTGGTATTAAAGGAGAGTTAAGACCTAAAGTAAAAAGGGCTGTTGAAGTTATTAATAAATCTAATGGACTTACAGTTTCTGTTGATGTTCCTTCTGGTATGGATCCCTTAACAGGGGAAGTTTCTGATGTTGCTGTGGAACCTCATTACACTATAAGTTTCCATAGAGTAAAAACAGGAATTCATCTAGCTGGTGAAGATAAAGTTGGTGGAATTGTTACTTGTGATATTGGAATTCCTATTGAGGCAGAATACTTTATGGGCTATGGAGATCTGTTAAGACTTAAAAATAGGCCTTCAAAATCCCATAAAGGTAATAATGGTAAGGTATTGATTGTAGGTGGAAGTAAAGATTATTCCGGTGCTCCTACTATTGCAGGTCTTTCAGCTATTTCTTCTGGTGCTGATTTAGTTTATGTTGCAGCTCCTGAATCAGCCAGTTTAGCTATTAAATCCACTTCTCCAGATTTAATTGTAAGAAGTCTTGAGGGTGATTATCTAACCTCTCAACATGCTGAAGAAATTTTAGAATTAGTAGAAGAAGTTGATGCCGTACTTTTAGGTCCTGGTGCCAGTTTAAACGATGAAACTGCTAAATTATTTAATATTTTAGCAACTAAAATTAAAAAACCATTGGTTATTGATGCAGATGCTTTAAAATTAGTTGATATTAATTTAATTAAGAATAATGAAAATGTGATTTTAACACCTCATTTATTTGAGTTTAAAACCTTTTTTGCTGATAAAATCAAAGAACTAGCTATTGATGAGAGTAAGTTAAAGTTATCATTAGCTGGAACTGAATTCTCAAGTATTGATGAAAATATTTCAATGTTTCAACAAATTACAAAGGCTATTAAAGGAACTGTCATTATTAAAGGGGAATATGATCTTATTTTAAGTGGAAACAAATTTAAAATAAATAAAACTGGAAATCCTGGAATGACTGTTGGTGGAACTGGTGATGCATTATCTGGACTTGCTACAAGTTTATTATCTCAAGGATTAGATACTTTTAATGCTGCTGCACTAGCTATTTATATTAATGGTCGTGCTGGAGATGTAGCTATGAATAAACAAGGCTATGGATTTTCTGCTACTGATTTAATAGGATATATTGGTGCAATAATGGTCAATAGATGGTAATATGGAATATATTAAAGCTACTTTCAAAAAAAGACCTAATCGTTTTATAGCTGAAGTAAATATTGATGGACGTGAAGAAATAGCTTATGTTCCTAACACTGGTAGATGTAAAGAGCTATTGGTGCCTGGAACAGTAGTTTATCTTCTTCCTTCTAATGATTCAAAACGTAAAACTAAATTCACTCTTCATTTTGTAGAGAATCGTGGGCATTTAGTTTCACTATACTCACAGGAAGCTAATCAGATTGTATTTGATGCTATTGGAAATGGTAAAATAAAAGAACTTGCTGGTTATTCTCATATTCAAAGAGAAAAAACAATTCATGATTCTAGAATTGATATATACTTGGCTAACTTTGAAGAAGGTTGCTGTGGAATGGTAACACCAAAAAACGAATGTTATGTTGAAGTTAAAGGTGTGACATTGGTTGTTGGTACTGAAGCAAGATTTCCTGATGCTCCTACAAAAAGAGGTTCAAAACATCTTAGAGAATTAATTAAACTTAAAAAAGAAGGTTTTAGAGCAGTTGTGTTCTTTTTGATTCAACATCCTTTAGGTGACTCTTTTAGACCAAATTGGGATAATGATCCTGAGTTTAGTCAAACTTTAAAGGAAGCACATGAAAATGGAGTTGAAATATTGGTCTATAAAACAATAAATACTTTGGAGGGCATTTATTTTGAGTCTAGGCCAATTGAATTTAATTTATCAAAGCCTTAACTTACCTAAAGTTTCACCAATAGGTTCATTTATAACTAAATCTGCAAAGCTATCATAATCAGTGGGTGATTTGTTAATTAAAACAAGATTCTCTCCTTTAAAATGTGTTATTAATCCTGCAGCAGGATATACAACTAAAGAAGTTCCTCCAACAATTAAAGTATCTGCACTTTCAATATAGCTAGTTGCAAAATTTAAAAGCCCTGTATTTAATGGTTCTTCATATAAGACAACATCAGGTTTAATAATTCCGCCACATTCACATCTTGGAATATTGTCACTTTCAAGGATATAATTAGCATCATACTTTTTGTTACAAATTTGGCAGTAATTACGATTAGCATTTCCATGAAGCTCTAAAACATTTTTACTTCCTGCTTTTTGGTGGAGTCCATCGATATTTTGTGTAATAACTGCTTTTAATTTTCCAATTTCTTCTAATCTAGCTAGTGCAATATGAGCTTTGTTTGGTTTTGCATCGTTAAAAATCAAATTTTCTTTGTAATATTGGTAAAATTCTTCTGTATGATTTATAAAATAGCTATGTGAGACTAATTTTTCTGGGGTTTCTCCATATTTTTGCATACTGTTGAACACACCATTTTCAGACCTAAAATCAGGAATTCCACTTTCAGTAGATACTCCTGCTCCTCCAAAAAAGACGATTCTATCTGAGCAGTCAATAATTTCTTGCAATGTTTTCATGGTATCGCCATTTATTTAAATTTCTAAAAAAGCGGTTTTTTATTGTTTATTAATAAAAATAGTGTTTAATTTGGAGTGTAATTAAAAAATAAAAAAAAGAAGAAGTTATAATTTTTGGTAGTTTGCAGCTTGCAAACCGTGGTATTTAATCATACCTTCAACTTCTCTTTGGTCAGTTTCTTTATCTTCAAATGAGATTTGTTCAACACTATGTAAACTAAATGGAGATTTTCTTGTAATTGGAGTGATTGATGATTTATAAAGTTTTAATTCAACTTCTCCGCTTACTCTTCTTTGCATTTGGTCAATAGCTTGATCTAAATCTTCTCTTAAAGGTTCTTGCCAGAGAGCTCTGTAAACTAAGTCAGAATAAAGTGTACTCATGTACTCTTTGAATCTGATTTCATCAGTAGTGAGAACTAATTCTTCTAATGCTTTATGAGCAGCAATTAATAATTTAGCTCCAGGCACTTCGTAGATTTCCCTACTTTTAAGACCAATCATTCTGTTTTCGATAATATCTACTCTACCAATACCATTTTCTCCAGCTATTTTGTTAGCTTCTTTAATGATATCAAGTAAAGGCATAATTTTGCCGTTTATAGCAACTGGAATTCCTTCTTCAAATTCAATAGATACTTTTTCAGGTTCGTCTTTTGCATCTTTCCAGGAAGCAGTCCATTCATAAATATCTTCAGGTGGTTCATTTGCAGGGTCTTCTAAGACATCTCCTTCAATTGCTCTACCCCAAAGGTTTTCATCAATACTGTAAATTTTATCGTAGTTTAATTTAATTCCTTTTTCAGCAGCATAAGCTTTTTCTTCAGTTCTTGTTAAGTTCATTTCTCTGATTGGTGCAATGATATCTAAATCAGACATAGCTAAAATTACTGCTTCAAATCTAAATTGGTCGTTTCCTTTTCCAGTACATCCATGAGCAATAGCTGTTGCGCCTTCTTTTTCAGCTACTTCAATAATCTTTTTAGCTATTAAAGGTCTTGCAAGAGCTGTACTTAATGGATAACCTTCGTATTCCGCGTTTGCTTTTATTCCTCTTGCAATGTAATCATTTGCAAATTCTTCTTTAGCATCGATTGTGTAATGTTTTCCATTGACGATTTTTTTAGCCATTGTTTCAGCTTTTTTAATTTCTTCGTCTCCTTGACCAACATCTACACATGCAGTGATAACTTCTACATTATATTTTTCTTCTAATAATTTTACACAAACAGAGGTGTCTAATCCACCACTGAATGCAAGAACTACTTTATCCATGTAATCACCAATAAATTTTAATTAAAATGATATATCAAGAAATATCTTTATTATTAATACTATTTATAATATTTTGAAATTTCAAGTTTAAAAAAATAAAAAATAAAAAAAGAAAGACAGAAGAAAAACTCTTAATTGGGATTTAGTTGAGGTTGAAATATATATAACAGGTATTTTTTTGAGATTCATGTTTTAAGATTTAAGAGTCCCCAATCAAGAGTTAGAGATTAAGTTACCTCTTGTATAATACTTAGACTTTTCTACTATATAAAGTTTAGGTATACCTAAATTTCTACTGATTCATTTATTAATTTTGCATAATGTTTATTGTGTGATAATGTCTTTTTATTACCAACAATGATTAATTTACGTTTTGCCCGTGTTAACGAAACATTTAAACGACGTAAATCTTTTAAAAATCCTATTTTTCCTTTTTTATTGCTTCTAACAGTGGATATTATAATTATTTCCTTTTCTCTTCCTTGGAATCCATCTACTGTTTTAACTTCAACATCTGTTTTATTAGAAATTAAATTTGCTTGATCTAAATAAGGGGTTATGATTCCCATATCTTTGTAATTAATGCCTAAACTTTCATAAAACTCACTAATTTTAAGAACAATTTTTGATTCTAATTTATTCACGATAGATTTGGAATCTTTAAGGTGTTTTTCAAAGTTATTTTTCATTTCTGATGTATCAATAAAAATTAAAGGGTGTTTAGAGGATAACAATTTCTTTTCTTTTTTATTTAAGTTTTTAACATCTTCTAAATTAAGAATATCACTTAGACTTATGTTTTTAACACTATTGTCACTTGTTAGCTCTCCATTGTAAAATTCTTCATTTGGAAATTTTATCAATTTGTCATTCATACGATATTGCACTTTTAAAAGACTTGATTTTTCCTCATATTTCTCAATTAACTTTTCAAATAGTGTTTCTGAAAGTTCAGATGCTTTTTCACTAATTATTGTTGGGGGGAGCTGTTTATGATCTCCGGCAAGTATGAATTTCTTTGATTTATTGATGGGAATTAATACGCTGGGAATTGTTGCTTGTGTAGCTTCATCGATAATTGCAACATCAAATCTAATATTTGAAATTTCTTCAAGTGCTGCTGAGGAATTTGTTGATATAATTACATCACTGTTTTTAATAATGTCTTTTATTATGCTATTTTCATATCTGTCAATTTCTAAATATAATTTATTCACTTTGCTGTTTTGTTCTAGCCATTTTGCCATTGAATTCATCTTTTCTGAACTTACTCCACGCCCTCCTCTTCTTTGAACTCCTAATCTGTAGATTTCACTATCATTATAACCTCTTCTATACTGTGGACTTGGTTTTGTATGTTTATCCCTTTCTTCACAGATTTTGCTAATCTTTTTATGTATTGATTCAATTTTTTGATTAAGCGGATGGTTTTCAAACTTATAGGCTAGAGTATATTTGATATTATCTTTCAGTACTCTCTGTGGATGGCCTAATCTGGTTATTTCAATATCAAATTTAGATAATCTTTCAAGAATGTTGTCAGCACTTGTGTTGCTTTCAGAAGTTGCTAAAATTTTATTTCCTCTTAGATACTCTTGGTAAATAAGCTCAATGAGAGTTCTTGTTTTTCCAGTTCCAAAGGGACCATGAATTAAGTAAAAATCTTTACTTTTAAGACTTTTTTCAATAGCTATTTTTTGAGATTTATTTAATCCTTTATCATTAAAATCTACTTTTTCATTATAGTCTTCAATTGGATTTGAGTTTATTTTACTTAAAAGCAGATTTAAAGCATTTTCTCCATATAAAGTTAAGCTATTTAAATTGTCTTCCATTCTTCTGAAAGTTATATCATTAACATATAAGTCAAGGCGTACATGCTTTTTCAATGCCCATTTAGGAACGCTTTCAAAAGCAACTTTAATAAATCTGCTGCCTTTTTCAGTTACAGTGCCTGTCAAATCGCTTTTTAAGGGATTTCCAGCACTTATTAAAACTATGTCTCCAACGTTTATTTCAGTATTAATCTCTTTTTTACGCCCATATTTTACTATTTGAAATCCAAGTTCTTTTCCAATATGTTTTCCTTTTAAATTATTAATTGCCCTTCCTTTGTCTTCTCGTTCATGGCCAGATAATTTTTTTATTTCATTTTGCATTACAGCTATTTCTGCTTTTCGTTCGTAATTTATAAGTTTTATAAAATTTCTAATATTTTGTTTCAATTTGACCATCTCTTAATGGAAAATATACTTATATTGAACATATAATAATATATTAATTAATACAATTTTATGGATTATTTTATCATGCATTTTGAAAAAATTAATCAATTTGATAATCTTGAGTTTTCTTATATTTGTAAAAATTCTGGAGGCTATATATCAAGGAATCATAATATTTTTGAAAATATTATATTGAATTCTCTTAATCAATTCATACTTAATATGGCAGTTTTTGGAACTCCTATTTTTAAATTAGGTGAAGGTAATAAAAATTTATTAATTTTAGCTGGAACTCATGGAAATGAATTATCGTCTCAAGTTGCAGCCTTAGATTTAATCAATAAATTATTAACAAAGGACTTAAACAACACTATTTATGTTATTCCTTTTTTAGCACCAAAATCAACTATGGATAATCTAAGACATTATGATGAAATGGATTTAAATAGATCTGCTCATATTAAAGGTTCACTAAGTTGCTGTCTTTTAGATGTAATTAAAGAATTAAAAATAGATTATGTTGGTGATTTTCATACAACTGCTTTAAATAGTAATCCTGGAATTGAGGCTGTTTTTTGCAGTAAACAGCCTTCTTTAGAAAGTTATTTAATAGCTAGTTATATTTCAAACTCTGTATGTTGCGAATTGATTCCTTATGATTTTGCAGGCGAAACTTACACTGGTGCAATTGAGGATGTCTGCAATCTAAATGGTATTCCATCTATTACAGGGGAAGTTTTATCACCTTTTGGTGAAGTTGCTAAAGGAAGTATAAGACGTTCTTTTCTTCAGATGAATAGCTTTTTAGAATATTTTGGTGATTAATTACTTTTCATATGCTCTTTAAATAAATTTAAATATAGTATTTTTATTAATTAACTAGTATAGGTGGTTTAATGTCATCTTATAAAGGACATACATTATTTGCTTTGATATTATCTCTGTTATTCTTTCATAATCCTCTTATTGTTGCTTTAACAGTTATCGGGGCGAATATTCCTGATTTTGACCATAAATTTAAAAGAGACACTGTTTATAAAATAATCATTTTAGGTTTGGTCTTATTCATTGTTCTTTATATGCTTAAATTACCTTATCTTTTGGGATTAATCGTTTTATTTTTAGGTTTAACCTTTTATTTTTCACAGCATAGAAGTTTCACCCACTCTATATTTGGTTTATTTGTATTAACTGCAACTGTTAGCTTAATTTTGATTTTTGCAGCTGAATTAATTCCATTTTCAAATGCATATATATTAATGTTTATTTTAATAATTTTAATTGGGTTTTTATTTTTAAATAACCATTTATTAGCGATATTCATTGCCTGTTTTGTCTTAAGCATTTTATTCTTTGGCCCAATATCAATTAACTATATTGAAGTGGCATTTGGACTGTTTTTAGGTATTTTAAGCCACATTGTATTGGATTCATTTTCTCCAGCAGGTATTAAGTTATTTGCACCAATTTCTTCTAAAAAAGTGCATAAAAAATTTGGAATGGTTATAATAGCTATTTTAGCAATTTTAGCTATTGTATATTATATTTATTATGGTAATTTCTTTATTGACTTAATTTTAGGTTTTCTCCAGTCAATGATTTGATTTAATCAAAATTTATATACTTCTTTATATAAACCTCATTTTCATGAATTCATGGATTTATCTAATTGTTGCAGGTTTATTTGAGATGGCTTGGGTTTTAGCTTTAAATTTCTCTGATAACTTCACTAATTATTTATTTGTATTTTTAACTGCTATATTCATGATTTTAAGCTTAATTTTCTTATCTTTATCTTTTAAAACAATACCTATGGGGACTGCATATGCCTGCTGGACAGCTATTGGTGCAGTTGGAGTAATTGTTTTCGGTATTCTATTTTTGGAAGAATCTGCGAATTTATTTAGGATTTTTTGTATTGGTCTGATCATTGCAGGAGTTATGGGATTAAAGTTAACTTCCTGAATTTTTCATTTTTTCTTTTTTTATTAAAAATCAGTAAATTCTAGGTTAAATGTAAAAGTTTATAATAAATAATCATGTTAAATATAATTATATTTATTGTATGGTCAATATTATTTTCATTTATATTTGGCTAATTAATTAGTGAGAGGGAGCTTATTTAATGTTTTTAACTAGACTTGGTTATGGAATCATATATTTTTTTGATCTCATCTATGAAATAATTAAATCAACAATTGCTGTTGCTTGGGGTGGGGTTATTAAAGGCGATATTGACCCTGTTGTTATGGATATTGAAACTGTTTTAGAAAGGCCTGTTTCTCAAACTATACTTGCTAATAGTATTTCTTTAACACCGGGAACTTTATCTGTTGATTTGGATTCTGAAAATAGAATTATTAAAGTAGCGACTATTTCTCCAAGAGAGAAAGAGGATATTATTCCTTTTGAACCTTATATTAAAAAAATGATGGAATAAATTTGTGAATGGTGCTCTTTCTTGTATTTAATTTATTGAGTGGGATTAATAATGGATATATTATTTTTTTCAAAATATTTTGTGCTTATAGCACTTATAATTATGATGTTTGCTGCATTAAGGATAGGTGCATATAAATCCACTTCAATGGGGTTAATAGGAAGCTCAGTTGTTGTTGTAGCTTTTGCTGTAGCTCTTCTTATCGCTGGTGAAATATGGAATGCAGAATTCTTTAGAGATATTTCATTAGCTTTATTAATATTTGGATTTGTAGGTACTGTTGCTTTTGCTATAGCTATGGGGGGAGATGAATAATGTATTTCTTAATTGAATGGATTCAATCTCTCTTGTTAATTATTTCAGCAATCTTAATTATAATAGCTGCTGTTGGGCTATTAAGGGTAAATAAAAACCAGAAAAATGTTGTTTATGCAAGAATTCATATTGTAGGTATTTTTGATATGGCCTGTATTTTGGCAATGATTGCTTTAGGCCATTACATATTAGCTGGACTTTACTTTATTATAGCTCCATTTGCTGCTCATGCTATGAGTTATGCTTATTTCAAGACTGAAGATGATTTAAATAATTCTAATATTAAAAAAGAAATTACTGATGAAGAAATTAAAGAAAATCCTTTCTTACATTCAAAAGAAGAAGTGCAGGATTTGGAAAGAGAGGAATTTCCTGCAGATAAAAAAGCTGATGAAAGGTTTTCTGTTTCAACATTGGAAATAAGTGAGGATGATTAGTATGGTAGTAATGTATGCTTTGATGATTATTACAGTATTAAGTGCGATTCTTGCTCTTATTCAAAAAGATTTAATGAAAGCAGCAATTTTAACTGGATTTTCTGGAGGGGCATTAGCAGTTCTTTTCCAATTATTATTAGCTCCAGATGTTGCTTTAACTCAAGCTATTGTGGGTGCAGCTATTGTTCCTGTATTCATTGCATTAGCTATTAAAAAAACACAAAGGGAGGATAGCTAAATGGATTATACACAACTTGCAATTTTTTTCACATCTGCTGCTCTGATTATTGTAGGTCTTTTTGCAGCTATTTTCATTGATAATATAATCAAAAAAGTTGTTGGTATTAGCTTCATTGAAGAAGGAGCAAATCTATTAATCATTGGATTAGGTTATAAATCTGGTGGTGTTGTTCCTATTTTAATGCCAGGTATGGATCCTTCATGGTATGCAGCTAATGCAGCTTATCCATTGCCTTTTGGTTTAGTATTAACTAGTATTGTAATTGGGGCAAGTACTTTAGCAGTAATGCTGGCAATTGTAATGGTTCTTTATAAAAAATATGGTACTTTAAGTACTGCAGTGATGTTAGCAGATAATTCTAATGAGGAGGGTGAGTTATGAATGAGTTTATTCCTTTAATGGTTATCATTCCTATGTTATGTGCTCTTCTTGTAAGTACATTCTCTAACTTTAATAGGGTTGTTAAAATAATTGCTTTAATTGTTGGTATTGCATTACCTATAATTCCTTTAATCGCTAATTATGGTTTACATTACTTTGGAGGTTATTCACCTATAGTTGATAATGTAACTGGTGTCTTATATCATCCAGCTATTACATATTCCTTTGATATACTTCAACAGATATTTATCTGTGCTTTAGGTCTTTTAACTTTCATAACTGTATTTATATTCATAACCAAATACAAAAAAGCTTCTGGACCATACTTATTCCTTGTATTTATGGGTACTGCATCTGTAACTGCATTATTATTAACTGATGACATATTCAACATGTTTGTATTCTTTGAGATTTTGGCATTAGCACAAGTAGGTATTGTTGCAGCTTCTTCTCTAGAGAATAGCTATGAAATGGCTCTTAAATATATGGTGTTAGGTTCTATTGGAAGTCCAATGATGCTTTTAGGAATTGCATTAATATTGGGTGTCTTTGGAAACTTAAATATTACAGACATTGTTACAGCTATTCATACTGGTGCAGTTAGTGTTGCTTCTCCAGTTCTATTAATGGCTTGTGGATTGATATTCTTTGGTTGGTTATATGCATCAGGTTTACCACCGTTCCATACTATAAAATCTGGTATTTACAGTAAAACTGAACCTCATACTGCTGCTTTGCTTCAGGCATTTACTGTTGGGTCAATGGTTTCAATTGTATTGATAATGTTTAGAATATTTTCACCATTACCATTCTTTGAAATGTTGCTTGTTGTATTTTCAGCAATAGCTATGATTTTAGGTATTTCATTGGCTTTAACACAGACAGATTTCAGAAGAATGATTGGGTTTTTAGCTGTTGGTGAGCTAGGTTTCATTGGTTTAGCTATAGGTCTTGGAACAGAATTTGCTTTATCTGCGGGTCTTTTCCAAGCATTTAATGAAATGATTACAACAGCATTGCTCTTCATTGGATTTGGTGTTGTTGCTTATGCTACTGGTGAAAGTGATACTCGTAAAATTGGTGGATTAATTGGATATTATCCAAAAACAGCTATAATCATTCTTATTGCAGGTTTATCCATGGCTGGTGTTCCACCATTAGCTGGTTTCCAAAGTAAATTAATGCTTGTTCAAGCTTCATTAAGTTGCGGATTCCCAGAGCTATCATTATTAGCTATTATTGTAAGTATTGCAACATTTGTTGTATTTGTAAGAGCATTCTACAAAATATTCTTAAGTCCAAAGCCAAATGATTTGGAAATTGCTAATACTCATATTCCAAGAACTGTTCTTTTCACAATGGTAATCTTATTTATTATAATTATTGTTGTTGGATTTGTTCCAGGATTAATTACAGATGGTATTTTCCAATATGTAGGGGGTCTGTTTTAGATGAAACTTTATGATCAATTCTTTAATGTAGTTAAAAAATTCAGACAATTGTTCTCTGGAGGCCCTGCTAGAAATTCTGATGTTTCAGGTAGTATTACTGCAGAAATATTAATAATTGTTTCATTTTTATTAGTGTGCTTGTTAATAAGGCACATGAGTCCTTTATTAGCAGGTATTGTTGTTATATTGGGTGGTGTTTTATTAGTTGCTAATATGCCACTTATTCCTAAATTTAAGGTGGAACAAGAAGATTCCTTAGATAAAATGTTGTTTTATGCAGTTCTTACCTTGGGAATTTTAATCACATTCATTTACTGGGGTGGAAATCTTGTCTAAAAGTATTAGAAATATAATTTCAGTTGCTGCAATAGCTGTTTTCGCAGCAACTTTATGTGATGCACTTTTCCATTTAAGTAATATAATAGTTCCTGGTGTAAGTAATATTTATAATGCTTTAGGAACAAGCATTGCTCCAAACCTAATTACTGTTGTAATTTTTGATTTCAGAGGTTACGATACTTTAGGTGAGTCTTTAATATTATTAACTGCAGGTTTAGTAGTTTTACTTATATTTGGTAGAGGTAGATTAGGGGGTAATAAAGAATGAGTCAGGGAAGCACTATTCTTAAATTAATTGCACTGCCTATTGCTATTATTTTAATCTGTTTAGGTGTCATGACTATATTAGGTGGACATATTACTCCTGGTGGAGGATTCCAAGGTGGAGCAATGATTGCTGCTGGAGTTATTTTATGTATTCTAGTTTATGGATTGGAAGAATCTCCATTAAAATTTTCTCATGAGTATATTGCAATTTTAGAGAATGTTGGAGCATTAGGTTATGTTATTTTAGGTTTAGTTGGTTTATTTGTGGCTGGATCATTTTTATACAATGTTGGTGCGGATTTCTATAATTTGGTTCCAGGATTTATTCAAAATATTTTCCATTATCCAGATCCAACTAATGCAGGTATTGTTCCATACTTAAACATATTTGTGGGATTAAAAGTACTTGTAGGATTATCTGCAATAGTAATAGCCTTTGTAGGCTTTAAAAAATTAGGAGAAGAAAATAGCTGAGGTGGATTATGTTAATTTTAGGACCCGTTATATTTGGATTTATATTAGGTTTTGTTGTAGGAGTTCAGATTAAAACTAATTCAAAACAAGAAACTAAATTCACTTTAGCTTCTTTTGTAGCTATTATTATTGCAGGACTTTTAATGGCATGGCAATTAGGTGCATATCCATTTTATACTGATGTACCAATAGCTACTGGATTTATATTTGCTTTAATTGGAGTATTGATTGGTAAACTTGTATCTTCAGCAGGAGAAGCATGATTAGGGGTTGTTATGATGTTTTTGTCAACAAATAAATGTGATGGAAGCGGGGATTGTATTAAACAATGTCCAACAAAAGCTATTAGATATATTGGCGGAAAAGCTTTTAGTTGTCTTACATGTGGAAAATGTTATGAAGCTTGCCCTAATGATGCTATATTTAAAAATAATTATGGTGGATATGTTGTAGATAGAGCAAAATGTAATGCATGTGGAATCTGTATGCATTCTTGTCCTATTGACAATATTAAGATTGAAGATGGTGTTACTTATGGTATCTGCTCACGTTGTGGAGTTTGTATGGAGGCTTGTCCTAATTCTGCAAGGGTAGATGGATTTGAGTTAACTGAAGAAAAACATCTTAATTTCATTAAATCTTTAAATTTCAATTTACCTCCTATTGATGTTCCTAAAAAATCAGAAAAAAAAGTAGTTACAAGGGGTTACTTTGGAACCAATTATGATGATTGTATCTTCTGTGGTCGTTGTCAAGATAAATGTCCTACAAATGCAATTAATGTAAACATAGATAGGGATGAAGGTATTTGTACTCAATGTAGGGCTTGTGTTGATGCTTGTTCTAATGGTTCAATCACAAAACAATTAATTATAAATCATGATACCTGTACACTTTGTTTAAACTGTGTTAAAAACTGCCCTCATGATGCAATTACAATTGGTGATTTTGAGGTTAACATTAATAATATAAATCAAAAATCAGCTGGAAGCATTGTATCTTGTCTAAATTGTGGATTATGTGCTGAATTAAGTGAAAATAACTCTTTAAAAAGAATTAATAATGCACAAAGATATGATCCAACTGCAGATATTGGAGAAACTGTAGAAAAAGTTCATGAAGTGTCTATTGGATTATGTCCTGTTTCCACTTTAAAAGAAGATGAAAATCTATTCATATTTGATGAAGTGAATAATGTTGAATTGCCTACTTTATCTGGTTTTTGTGTTTCCTGTGGAACTTGTGTAAATGCATGTGATGTTCAAGGAGCAAGAGTTTATAAAGTAGCTACTTGGGATGGTTCAATTTCTGATGACTGTATATCCTGTGGAATTTGTTATGAAGTATGTCCTGAAGAAGCTATTACATTAAACAGGGGCTCCATTTCTGTAAACTTAGATAAATGTATATTATGTGAAAGATGTGCTGTTCATTGTCCAGTTGATGCAATCCCAAGATCCACTATGCACAAGAGAGTAATTGACAGTGGTTTCTGTTTCATTGATGAAAAATTATGTATTAACTGTGGATTATGTTATAAAACTTGTTCATATGATGCAATTATTAAAAAAGAAGATGGATTCGAAGTGAATGATGAAAAATGTAAGTATTGTGGAGCATGTAAGAATGCATGTCCGTCTAATGCATTTATTTTCGAGAGAAACTTTAAAGATTCTACAGAGGGTATTTAAATGAAAGATATGCTTAAAATAGCTTTGGAAGGAACTTTTGACAACTTTAAAAGAATTTTCTTCGCAGCAGACAGAGTAACTGATATGGATATACGTAAAAAGATTTCTACTGGAACCGTGGAACCAGAGAAAAAGGTTGATGATGCTGCTTGTATAGGTTGTGGGGGTTGTGCTAATGTTTGCCCTACTGATGCAATTGAGATGAAACCTTTAAATACAAGAGTTAAATTGACTGATGATTGGATCATATCTGAAGTTCCTGAATTAAACCCTGAAAAATGTGTTGTATGTTATCATTGTCATGATTTTTGTCCGGTTTATGCATTATTCGGTGAAAAAGGAGCAATACATCCAAATTCTGTTGGAGAACAAGAAGTGGATGTGTCAAATTTAATTGAACAACCCTTTAAAATATCTGATGATAAACTTAAAATGATTTCACAGTATCTCTCAGATAAAACTATATTAAAAAATAAAAAATAGATGAGGAATTTTATGGGAATTAAATCATATTCAAGAGCAAGAGCTATTCATATAATGTTAGTATACACTGGTGGTTGTAATGGCTGTGATATTGAGATTGTCAATTCTGTTTTATCACCTAGATTCGATGCTGAACAATATAAGGTTTTTTTAACATGGAATCCTCGTGAAGCGGATGTTTTAGTTGTTACTGGTCCAGTAACTCATTTAAATAAGCAACCATTATTAAAAATTTATGAAGCAATACCTGAGCCTAAATTGGTTGTTGCTGCTGGAAGTTGTGCTTTAATGGGTGGTGTTTATAAGAATATTCATGGAGATATTCCTTCAGAAGAAATTGAGGGGCCTGTTGAAAATATTATTCCAGTAGATGCAAAAATCCCAGGTTGTGCTGTTAGACCTCAGGATGTATTGTCTGGGGTTGTATCAATTTTACCAAAATTATTAGAGGCTGATTAATAGGAGGTTTAAAAAATGGACGAAAAGGTACCAAATAGTGAAATTATTGAAACAGAAATTCCAATGGGTACTGTTCACCCTGCAGCTTTAGAACCATACAGAGTTAGACTTTTTGTTGAAGATGAAATTGTTAGGGAAGCTGAGATTACTATTGGTGTAAATCATAGGGGAATTGAAAGGATTATGGAAGGACTTCCTGTTGAAAAAGCTAATGCATTAACTGAAAAGATTTGTGGTATTTGTTCTAACTCACATGTTTGGAATTCTGTTAGGACTGCAGAAATTGGTTTGGATATTGAAGTCCCTGAAAGAGCTAACTACATTAGGGTAATTATGGGCGAACTTGAAAGGTTACACAGTCATTTTCTTTATTTAGCACATGGTTGTGAAGTTTTAGCTCATGAAACATTTTCAATGAGAGTATTTTATCTTAGGGAAACTATAATGGAACTTTTAGCAATGATTGGTGGAAATAGGGTTCAATATGGTTGTCCTATTATTGGTGGTGTAAGACCAAGATGCGAATTGGATGATAACAGAATAGCTAGATTGATTGAAGGAATGGATACTGTAGAACAAGGTCTTACAGATTTTGCAAATCGTTTTACTGCTGATTCAATTATAATGTCTCGTATAACTGGCGTTGGTGTACTTCCACAGAAACAAGCATTGAAATTAGCTGTAACTGGTCCAACATTAAGAGCAACTGGAATTGCTAGAGATTTAAGAACATCAATGTATGAATATGATAACTTTGATTTTAATGTTGTTACTCAAAATGATGGGGATGTTAAATCCAATTTATTAATGAGGGTTTTAGAATCCTTTGAATCTATTAAAATAATTCGTCAAGCTATTAAAAACTTGCCTGAAGGAAAAATTGTTAATAGAGGATGGGAAATGAAAGATACTGATATAATTAAAAGTTATATTGAAGTTCCAAGGGGAACTTTGTATCACTCATATTCATTAGAGGATGGAAGAGTTAGACATTGTATTATAAGAACTCCTTCAATGGCTAATATTGGTGCAATGCAATATGCATGTATTGGAGATCAGATTACTGATGCTCAATTGTGTATTGTTCAATGCGATCCATGTTTTACCTGTACTGATCGTGCTATAGAGATAATAAGGAGATAAATTTTAAGAGGAATATAAATGACATACGAAATTATTGTAAATACTGCACTGGCATTAATTCTTACAGTTGTTGTCTGTTTTATTATTAGTACCTTATTGCCAGGTATTGAAAGAAAATATGTTCATGCTAGGATTCAACAAAGAATTGGGCCTCCTGTAACATCTCCAGGAATAATGGCTCCATTAAAGTTTTTCTATAAGAAAAATATTAAACCAAATGCTACTGTTCCAGGATTATATAAAGCATTACCTATTGTATGTTTTATTGTAATATTAGTTCTCTTAATTGCTTTAACTCCATATGCTACTTATATTCCAGCGTTAGCTAGTTTAATAGCTGTTGTAGGTCTATTAAAAGTTGAAGAAATATGTTATGTTTTTATGGGTGCTTTATCTAAGTCTGTAATGTCTGTAAGAATGCCATTTCCAGATATAGTAAAAGGTGCTGCACATCCAGAATTAACCAGATCCTTTTTTGAAGATATAAGTGCAAAAAGATCTTTAAGAATGATTACTTATGGTTCATTCCCACTTTATTTAGCATTATTTGCTCCTGTAACACAAGTTGGAAGTATATTTCTTGCCGATATTGTAGCATATCAACAAATTCATGGTCCTTTCCTATTTACAGTATCTGGGGCTATTGCAGCTGTTGTATTCTTCGTTGGATATATGATTTTATTAAATGAATATCCATTTTCAATAATTAAAGCTAAATCAGATGTTATTGAAGGACCATATATGGAATATGCTGCTAACTCAAGAGCTATTGTATTCTTAACCAGAGGATTTTTAATGTTTGTACTTGGTTCTGTCTTTTCAGTATTGTTTATTGGAATGCCACCATCAATATTCTCTTGGGGAATTGTAGTTAATATTATTGTTGCATTAATCTTTGTTTTTGCAATGGGAATTTTTTCAGCATTTACACCAGTATTCACTAATAGACAACTGTTACCTACTGTTATTGGTGCTTCTTTATTTGGTGTTTTAGCTATTGTATTAGGTTTGTTATGAGGTGATTGTTTGAAATTTGTAATGAGACCTTACCATATTGTAAGTCTTGGTGGATATATTGTAGAATGGGATTTTCCATATAGGAATCTTATAATTGTAAATAAGACTAATGAACCTATTAAAGTTGAAATTCCTGTATTTAATGAAGAATGGATTGATGATCACAGAGCTTTAGGACTTGAAGTTATTCCAGTTACTGATGATGATAATTATTTAAGTATGTGGAAAAGAGCACATGCTGAATTAGATAAAATTAGGCCAAAAAATGAATGATTATGCAATAACAATTAAATCTGAAGAGAGAGAAGGTATATTAAATGATATTACATCTTTAATAAGTGATTTTGGTGTTAATATCACTTATACTCATCTTTTTGTTGATAGTAGGAATATTGGAACTATCAACTTTGAGCTAGAAAATGTTTCCAATATAGATGCTCTAATTGAATTAATTGATTCTATTGATGGTGTTAAATCTACTGAATTACACAGTTCATCAAATGATATTTTTGGTAAACGCATTTTAATTATTGGGGGCGGCGCTCAAGTATCTCAAGTTGCAATGGGTGCTATTACAGAGGCTGATAGGCATAACATTCGTGGTGAGCGTATCAGTGTTGATACAATACCTCTTGTAGGTGAACAAAATATTGCTGAGGCAGTTGATGCTATCTTAAGATTGCCTCGTATTCATGCATTAGTTCTTGCTGGCTCTTTAATGGGTGGGGATATTATTGATGCTGTTAAAAAAATCAAAACAGAAGATAAGATTATTGTTATTAGTTTAAATATGCCCGGCGGAGTAACTGATGTTGCAGATTTAGTAGTTACAGATCCTATTCAGGCAGGCGTTATGGCAGTTATGGCTATTGCAGATACTGCTGTTTTCGATATAAAAAAATTAAAAGGTAATAATAAGTTTTAATTACCTTTATCTAACTCTTTTTGTGAACAAATGGTTTTATATTCGCAATTATTGCACTTGTTTTTACTAGTTTTAATTTTTGGCATTATTTTGTTATCTTGTATTTCATTTATTTCATGAATTACTTCAAATAGACTTTTTCTTAAATTAACATCCATTACAACAGGTCGTCTTTCATTTATCTTTTGATATTCAATAAATCCAACATAAACTTCTGTATCAAACTCCTGTTCTATTAATATTGCATTAGCTGCTAGTTCTACTGCATCTCCATCCCAAACACCTCTTAAGGGTGGATTTGTACTTTTATAGGATATTGGATAATATTTTCCATTTATAATTTCTATCTTATCACAAACTCCAATTAAGTCAAGTTGCGGGTCTTTAATTAGATATGTATACATACAGGATTGAAAAAACATTTGAACAATTGTATTTCCATCTTGATTCATCACATTCATAGCTTTTTTAGTCTTTAATGTGTTGATTTTAATTAAATATTCTGTTTCACTAAATATGTCATTGTAAATTTCATCAAATTTTTCATCACTTATATTATATTCATCATAGGATTTCATTCTCTTCAGTGATTTTTCAATGTATTCGAAAATCTCTTCTTTCAGTATTTTTTCTATTGTGGCATAATCCATTTTTCTTGTGATTTTTCGCATGTTTTTTTCTAGTAGGTCTTGAATATCAATTCTTAAATTTTTTAAATCATTGTAAATATGATATTCTTCACCATAGCTATTGTCTAAATATTTCTCAAGGTACAATTTCATTGGACAGTACATATATGTCTTTATTGATGATAGATTTATCATAGTTTGACCTCTAAAATTTATAATACTAATTATATGTACTTAATATAAATAATTGGGGCTTTTAATAATGTAAATAGCTATTTTAAAGATAATTATTTTAAAAAAAGAGAAATATTTAATTTTGAATGCAATGTATTCTTATTTTATTATTTATCATTTATATTATGTAGATATAGGAGGTATT
Organism: Methanobrevibacter woesei; assembly: GCF_003111605.1. Taxonomy (NCBI): domain Archaea; kingdom Methanobacteriati; phylum Methanobacteriota; class Methanobacteria; order Methanobacteriales; family Methanobacteriaceae; genus Methanobrevibacter; species Methanobrevibacter woesei. The sequence continues at coordinate 122,665 of NZ_MZGU01000004.1, forward strand.
CCTTTTAATAGAAGGTACTTTAGGAGTAATATTTTATTTACTTAATTTACACATCTCTTTTATTAGATGTAATGAATGTTTTTTCAGATAAAATTCCTTCTAAATAATCATCGTTTAAAAAATTTAATAATTTTCTAACATCTTCGTTTGTTTTTAATTCTATTTTCCCATTAGGTCTATTAAATTTAATTCTGCTCTTCTCTTCAATTTTATGGATATTTTCTTCATTCAAATAATTAAAATTATTATTTTTTAATATGACATATAATTTTTTTAAATGGTTTTTATTGGTTTTTACTTTTTCATATAATTGGTTTGTATTCAATAAATTCATATCATATTCATTATTGTTTTTTAAATTTTCTAGCATACTGATTATTTCTCTTTTAAATTTTTTTTCAAAACCAAATATCATTTCGAAGTAATAACTATTAAATATGTACATATTTTGGTCTTTCCATTCTTTATTTTTTTCTAAAAAACATATACAGTCCATTGTTTCTTTTAATTGTAATAAAGGTTCTTTAAACTTTTTAATTTTATTTCCAAATGTTAACAAATATGTTTTATTCTTTAAAAGTATTTTTGATCTAATTTTTTGGAAAGATATTATTTTATCAATTCCATCATCAATTACAATAGCTATTAACCATAATTCATGGTCTTTTTTTAATTTATTTTCATTATATATTCCACAATTTAGGTTGATTTCATTGATAAATTTATTTAGATATTCTATTTCATCACAGTTTATTCTTTGAACAATTTGATTATCTTTAAATATAGGATTGTATTCGTATATTTCATGGTTTTCATCATCTATATGATTAATGATTTGTTCTTTTAAAATATTTTTCATATCTTCTTTTATCTGATTATTGTTAAATATTGTAGAAAATACTTCAAAATCATTTGAATATTTGTGTTTTGAGAATAAATATAAATTTACATTGTTTATATCTATATTGTTTATTTTTTTCAGTATTTTTTTCATTTAATCACCATATAAAACATAAAATCTTGTACTAAGTTGTCTAACGGTAATTTTTTGTCCAATATACCTATGTAAATTTTTTTTTGAGAGGATTATAATATAATCTTTATCTGTATGTAAATTGTAAACTTTATATCCTAGTAACATAAATATTGGGTTTATATAAATTATTTCTGAATGGAAATAGATTATAAAGATAAATAATAATATAATGCCTACAGAAATAAACTCTTCTGTTGTTTTTAATGAAATAATAGAGATAATGTAAGGGAATAAATAAGATAAAATAGTATCTGTTTTTTCATCAATTTTGTTAACAGTTATATATTTATTGGAACTTGTATTAGCAGTGTCTTCTACCAGTTTATATGAGATGAAAATGATTATTAAAAAGAAGATTAAAAAGAAAATTGATATTATTGGGAGGGATATCGATTGGTTAATTAGAAGTAAATTAATTTGTGTTTTATAAGCAAATGTTTTTATACTTATTATTAATAATAATGGACTATATGCAATAATAAACAAAATTGTTTTATTTAAAAATTGTTTATACTGTCTAGAATTTATGTTCATATAATTATACTTTAACTTTATTTTATAATAAATATGTGGAAATATTATGCAATATAAAAAAAAATAATAATTTGAGTTTTTGTATCATTACTGTATAAATATCATTAAGTATATTGAATGATAAAAGAATGTTTTTTAAAATCAAATATATTATTCTTTGAAAATATGTTTTCTATGATATGTAAGATAATATTCTCTTTTTTTATCTATTTGTAGATTTTTTAATAGCATACCATCATATATTTTAAGTCTTTGTTGGTTCATTGGGGAAATCCAAGGTGAAACTTTAAGTTTTTTATCAGAACAAAATGTAATATATCCTTGATCAAATAATTTATCATATGTAGGAGTTAGAGCAAATCCATTTTTAGGGTCTATTTTTTCTTTATCTGTAGAATTAACCCATGGTTTAATGTGGGATGCAATTAATAAACGTTCATCATTAACAAGTGTAAAAGGACAATATTGGCAATCTTCTAAAACTTTACGTCTATATTCTCCTTGTCCTTGTCTAGATTCAATTAAACTGTTTTTTTCTTTATCCGTTTTGTTACTGTGTTCTATTTCTTCCATTTCTTTTTTTTCTAAAGGAGAATCATATTTGACTATGTCGTGTTTATATTCTATAAATATTTTACAATAATATACGATTTTATTAGAAGAATTTTTTAGTTTTAAAATAGATAAATAAGAGATGTTTGGAAGTCCTATTTCTCTCATTAATGTATAATATTTGGAATTAGATTGTAAATATACTCTAGGTGGTTTAACATCTTTACGAATCATTTCAAAATTTAACTTCTCTTCATTTATTGAACATAACTTCCTGTATAAATCAGTATAACGTTTTGGCATATCACCTTTTTTAACATAATCTTGCTGAGGGTTAGTAAATTCATATTTTGCATCGAGCATATATCTAATAAAATCTTTTTTTAAAAAGAAAAAGGGGCGATTAAGATTATCAAAAAAAGTAGTATATCTGTCATTATAATTTCCAACATATAATTTAGCTTCTCCGTGTCCTGTACCAATTTTATTTTTTACAAATGAATCTGCTAAAGTTATATTGTTTAATGCATCAATAACAGTATAACTACTTCCATTTATTGTAATTTTTTGTTTAACTTGTTTATTCATATTTTTCACCATTAGATTTGATTAATGAAGGGTAACATTTAATAATTTCGTTAATTATTTGAATTAAAACATCTACAACAATAGAATTTCCTGCTTGTTGATACATTGCGGTGTCTGATACTACTATTTTCCAATCATCAGAGAACCCCATCAATCTTAAACATTCTCTTGGTGTTAATTTTCTTAAACGACCTTCAGTAGTAACATAATTATCTACCCCCGCACGATGCATTTTATGCATTGTAGTTAATAAAGGTCTTGCAACATCTAAATCTGTTTTAGGTTTGCTGTAAAAATTTTTGGTACCTGATGATAAGACATATTTTTTCACTTTTTCAGATAAAAAGTACTTTTCTAAATCAGGAATATTATTTTTTTTAGCATCTTTCTCTGACTGAAATATAAAATCGCCATGCCAATTAAATTCCTGATTTTTTTTCTGACAAAGGGCAATATTGCCATCAATTTGAGTGTATTTTTTATTAAGATTTTTTTCTTTGGTTACAAATTCAACTCCTTTTTTAGGTAAAAAATATCCTCCAGGAGCATTGTCTATTAAAAAATCTTGCATCTTTTTTTTCAGTTCCATCTTTTTAGGAAATTTAAATTTTTGCTTTAACTTTAAATCTGATCGGAATCCCACAACAAACAGTCTTTCTCTATTCTGAGGAATACCGTAATCTTTAGCATTTAATATGGAGGGTTTACCTTCATTAGTATAATAAACATCATAATTTAGTTGTTCAAAAACTTCTTTCATTTTTTCCCATGTTCTTCCACAGTCATTACTTAAAACAGCACGCACATTTTCATAAATAAATACTTTTGGACAAATTTCGTTTATTAAACGAGCATAATCATAAAATAACGTTCCTCTAGTGTCTGATAAACCTCTTTGTTTTCCAACTAATGAAAAAGATTGGCAGGGGCTGCCTCCCACAAATAAATCGACTTGATTTTTATAGTGGTTACCATCTAAAAAAGTTACATCCCAATGAAAATGTTCTTCAGGACAATTATAATTTGACATATAACTTATTTTTACTTTATTTCTTTTTTCATTTCCTTTATAAAGAGTATCAACATATTTTTTCTTTTTAGAAAACGAGTCAAGAGATTCCATTTTTTTTAAATGATGTAATGTATTTATTTTACCATATAATTGCCCTACTCTTTGACTCAAATCTTTAACTTCTCTAATTAATTTTTTTCCATTGTTAACTTCCATAAAATTGTACAATAATTTTAGTGGTTTGTTTATTAAGGACCAGTCTATGTTATACGCTGATAAGAAGTTTATATCATCTTTACCAAGGTTTTTCATTGAATTATCTTTTTTAAAATCATTTGTAATCTTTAGTATAATTTTAAACAAAAGTAACTTTTTATTTATATTAGAACAATTTGAATTTAAATCATTGAGAAAATCAGTGTAAACTTTTATTCTCCTTTTGTTTAAGTGGGGTGTTTTAATAATTATTTTTAGAATATCTTTTACTTTTTTTTCCTCATTTGTTATATTTATTGATTTTAACATATTTTGTATATATTCAAAACGTGTTGTAACATCATTGAACATATTCGCTAATTGTAGTTCGTAATCATCATCTTCAGAGTATTTCATATTGTTAATGAGGGCATTTAAAGAAGATATTTCAGTGCCTATTTGATCCATATCAACATCAATTTTTTTAGAGAATATATCAATATCTCCATTATCACATGCAAAAACAATTTCATTATCAAGGCCCATACGGTTTAATGCATGTTCAACGGCACCTATTCCACTGAATACAGTAGCTAACCTTATCATTTAAATCTATTTTCCTTGCAGTTATTTTAAATAATATATCTAATGGACTTCATAATATATTAAAATTTTCTTTAACTACCTGTGGAGTCCATACAAAACATATATCTTATTGTTAATATATTTTTATTATTATATAATAAAAAAGTGGATGTTTTTTTCTACAAATATTTTTGGCATGATAAACAATATTAAAAAATAAAAAAAAGAAGGAAAATTAAGCAGGACTTTCTTTAAGTTTAATATATTCATCCATTGATTCTCTAGTAGTTCCAACAACTAATCTATAATGAGAATCTTTACCATTTTTAATAACTTTTTCAACTTTTCCTTTAGCCACTACTTCTTCTCCATCAACAACTTCTCCAGCATAAGTGTGTGTAAATGAAACAACTTCTTTCATAGGCACATCTACACCATCTATGACTTTTAAATCTTCAATAGTGTACAATGATGGATTATCAAAAGCACCTAATGCACTTGTAATCTTACATTCAATTTGACTTATTCCTTGAGGTTCATAAACAGTGTCTCCCCAAGTTCCACTAATTTCATCATAATCGCGGGTACATAAGATGTCAAAAAGAGTTCCATTTATGGTTCCACGGTTTCCTTTTCTATTTTCATACCAACGGAATTCATCAAAAGTTAAACTTGAATCTTTCATTCTTTTATCGTAAACTCTTTGCCAAAATTCGTCTTCAATTCCATTTAGTTGAATCTCTTTATCAACTTCTTCAATGTAAACTGGTTTATTTTTATTATCTCTAAAAGCTTTCATAGCTTTCCTGTGATTTTCAAGACCGAAAATTACAAAGTCAATATCGGAAACATCTTCTTTATGAAGGCCTGGAAGTATAGAACCTGAGATACCGAGATTTTCATAAGGAACTCCAGCAACATAATGGAAGAAATCTGAAACATCCATTAATTTTGCCATTATTTCAGGGTTTTTAAGTTCTTTTCCTGCTTTAAAGTCTGCTCTTAACTGTGCTAATCTTTCATCAGGTTTGATTATTTCTTTGACTTTTTCATGTGGAACTCCCATCATTTCTACATTTGTCACATCACAGAAGTATAAATAGTCAGGATAATTTTCTCTTAAAAAGGTATATGCTTCATCTGAACTAACTTTTCTATATTTTTTACCATTACGTTCTCTATCTCCTTCTGGATCAGGAATATATCTTAAAAAGGAAATGTAACGATTATCTGGATGCACATAATTTGTTGAAGCGAATAATAAATCATCTGTTGTATAAATAAAGTCTCTTGTTCTTACTTTTTCCATATAATAACTTCCTATAATAAAATTTTACATAAATATTTATTAATAATTATTAAAATTACTTTTTATTTGGTGATATTTTTATATAAATAAGGATAATATATTTTAATAGGAGATTTTAATGAGTATTGAACATAAACATATTGATGAAGTTTTTGAGTATGATGGAAGTCAAATTAATCCTTCTTGGGCTTTTAACCAATTTGGAATTTATGGTTCATCCATAATAACTTGGATTGGGCCTGTTAACATTACTCCGGATAATCTAAAAGATTTTGCAGATGTTGGCCTTGAAATTAAATCCAATTATATGGTAAATTTTATTTGTGAATTCTTTGATTGTCAACCTGCTAATATGAGAATAGCATATCTTCGTCAAAGATTACTTGTTATGATTTTTAGAGAAATTTTATTTGAAAAAGGGGTTTCATCTAAAAGAGAAGGGGATGACATTTTTGTAAATGGTAGGAAACTCAGTATTTCAATAGCTAGTGCTTCTTTAAGTTCTATGAAGATTCATTTTGCTTTTAATCTTGAAGATAAGGGAACTCCTGATGATGTGGAAACAATTGGAATATTAGATATTGTTGATGAAGATAATAATCAAGTATTTAATAAAGAAAATTTAGTTGATTTAATTAATGAAATTGCTAATCGTTTTATTTTAGAAATTGAAACAATAGAAAAAGATATTAGTAAGACTAACTTGTTATAGGTGTTTTTAATGAAAATTTTAATTAATGGTATTCAATCTAATTTAAGATTCTCTTCTGCACATATTATTCCTGGACACAGTTCTTGTGGTTTCATTCATGGTCATTCTTATTTTGTAGATGTTGAAATTGAAGGTGAACGTGCAGGTGAGTTTGAATTTGTAGTCGATTTTAAGGATGTAAAAGGATACACTAAAGAACTTTGTAACACTTTAGATCACAGATTATTAATTCCAATATTCAATGACTTAATTGAATTTAAGGAGTTTAATCCAAGTGAAGATTCTATTGATGAATTAGTAAACTCTAAAGTGGCAAGATTTAAAATAGCTGGTAAAGGATATAGTGTACCTTCTGAAGATTGTGTATTTTTAGAATTGCCTTATACTTCTGCAGAAGAGTTATCCAAATACTTTGCAGAAAAATTAGCTTCTAAATTAGCTGAAAAATATGATAATTTAACCTCAGTATCTGTTTGTGTTAATGAGGGAATAGGTCAAGGTGCAGTTTATACTAAAAGTTTAGTGGAATAATCATGAAAGCTCCAATTATTGAAATTTTTTCTAGTTTCCAGGGTGAAGGTCTTTTTATTGGCCAAAGGCAAATTTTTGTAAGATTTGCGGGATGCAATCTTAATTGCTCTTATTGTGATACTGGAGACAGTAAATCTGAAAAATCTGGAAAATTGATGACTGTTGACGAAGTTGTAGATTCTATTAATGAGATTATCACTCCAGATTGTCATGTTGTTTCTTTTACAGGTGGGGAACCTTCTTTATATCCTGATTTTATTAATGAAGTCTCTAAACAGATTGATTTAGATATTTTGCTCGAAACTAATGGGACTTTACCAAATAACATCTCTATGATTGAAAAGTTGGACATTGTTTCCCTAGATATTAAACTTCCTGAACATTTTGATGGTGATTATGATGAAAGTATTTTAATCAACGAAATCAAATCACTAAATTTATTAATGGCTAATGATATAACTGTTTATTGTAAACTTGTTGCATTGCCTTCAACAAAAATAAATACATTTAGAGAGGTAATTGAAAAACTATCTAAAAATATCTCAAATAAAAACAGGCTTCAAATAATTATTCAGCCTTCCAGTCCTTTAAAAGATTGGGTAAATTCTAATTCTCATTTATTTGAGTTTTCTGAAATTGTTGGGCAATATTTTGAAGTTTCCACCATTCCTCAAATGCATAAAATTCTAAATATTGAATAAATATGTGTTTTATGTTATGAGGGGCTGTTTTTGTTTAATGTTTTTATTTTTGCGCAATGTAAATAAATAGCTTGTAAGGTGTCAAAATGAAAGATAAATCAGCTATTAACTATAAAAAATCTAGAAACAGAGGTTCAGTCGAACAAGAGACTAAAGTTCCTGATAGGGATGGAAGTATCATGGCAATAGCTACTAAAGATGTAATATCTATACCTCCATCAAAAAGTATTAAGGAAACCGCTGAAGTAATGATGAAACATGAGTTCAGGAGGTTACCTGTTACTGATCCAGGTTCTGGTAAATTATTAGGTTTCGTAACCGTAATGGATATTTTAGATTTCCTTGGTGGGGGAAATAAGTTTAATATCATTGTAAATAAGTACGAAGATAATTTTTTAGCAGCTATTAATGAACCTATTAGACAAATCATGTCAAGAGATCTTATTGTTTTATCCAATAAAGATTCTATAGAAAAAACAATTGATGTGATGTTGGAAAATCAAATTGGTGCAGTACCAATTGTGGATTCTGATGAACAGTTAGTTGGAATCGTTACTGAAAGAGATATTGCATTATCTTTAGCAGGTGTTTTAACTGAGGAAAGAGTACAAGATTATATGAGTACTAAAGTTTTCACAACTACTCCAGGTACTCCTGTAGAAAGTGCATCTAAGATAATGGTTAGAAACAGATTAAGAAGAATCCCTATCATTGGTGGAGAAGCAGACATTTCCAAAGCTGCTAAAAAGTTGTTAGGAATTATTACCTCCACTGATATTATCAGATTCTTAAATGCTAAAGATTTATTTGAAAATTTAAATTCAAACTTAGCATCTGATGTATTAAACACCAAACTTTCTGATATTATGGTTGAAAAGTTAATTACTGTTCCACCTACTGAAAGATTAGGTGATTTATGTCAAATTTTCCTTGACAACAATATTGGTGGTGTACCAGTAGTCAAAAATGATGAAGTTGTTGGTATCATCACTGAAAGAGATATTTTAAGGGCAATTAAAAGGTTCTAAACATTTAGAAAGATAACCTATATTTCATAATTAAAAGGAGGGGTTATTATGAAAGTAAAAAATTTAATGACTGAAGAATTAATTACCATTGATAAAGATCAAAATCTTTCTGATGGTTTAAAATTGTTCCGTAAACACAATATTTCCCGTTTACCTGTTACAAATGTTAATCAGGAAAATCAAAAACAATTAGTGGGTATTGTTTCAGAAAGGGATATTGCTGCAAAATTAGGTTCTTCAAAATATGAAAATATGCCTCCATCAAGGTTCCATATTTCATCAGTAATGGTTAAAGATGTTATTTCAGTGCCTGAATCAATGGAATTAGTTGATGTAGCTAAATTGATGTTAGACAATGGAATTGGTTCAGTGCCTGTCGAATCTGATGATGTTATGGTTGGAATTGTATCTAAAGCAGACTTCTTAACTCTTGCTGTAGGTAAAGCATTTGAAAAAATCGCTGTTGAAGATGTAATGTCTAGTGATATTACTTCTGCATTGCCTTCTGATAGGATTGTTCATGCAAGAAGGTTGATGATTGATGCAAAAGTTGGAAGAGTGCCTGTTATAGATAATGATGAATTAGTGGGTATGGTCACTTCTAAAGATTTAATGAGAACCTTTATTGACTTTAGAAAAAATGTGCCTGATAAATATCAAAAATCCCAAATTAAAGAAGTTCTTGTTGAAGATGTAATGTCTGATAATCCAAGATATGTTAATAAAGATATGTCAATAGCTGAAGTTGCTAATATAATGATAGAAACAGGATTTAATGGACTTCCAGTTGTTGATAATGGGGTTGTTGTTGGTATTATAACACAAACTGATATTTTGAGATTAATCTCAGAATTAGAATCTTAATTTAAAGTATAGCCTTAGCTATACTTCTTTTTTTATTTTTTTTTTAGTTTTAGGGGGAAATTATTATTAGTTCTATTTCATTTTTAGGTCCTAAAGGAACATTTACACATGAAGCTGCTAACTTATTAACTGATGATTTAATTGAGTATTGTACTATTCCAGCGGTAATGGAAAGTGTTGATTCTGGTGAATGTCAATTTGGTGTTGTTCCTATTGAAAATTCAATTGAAGGGCCTGTAGGTGCGACTTTAGATTCATTAGCTCATAATTTTGATTTAAAAATTTATAAAGAAATTATTATTCCAATTAATCATAATTTATTAGTTAATCCCGGAGTGAAGTTAGAAGAGATAACTGATGTTTTTTCTCATTCACAGGCATTAGGACAGTGTAGGAAATTTATTAATGATTATGGATTACAACCTCATTATGCGATTAGTACTGCCAGAGCAGCAAAAAATATAATTGGTGAAAATAACTTTGCAGCTATTGGAAATGCTAAAGCTGCTGAATTATATGATTTAGAGATTGCAGATACTGGTATTCAAGATGTTGATAATAATGAAACTAGGTTTGTTGTTGTATCTAAAAAAGATCATGAAGTCACTGGAAATGATAAGACTTCCATTATATTTTCAATTTTTGAGGACCATCCTGGTGAACTATACAAAATCTTAGGGATATTTAATAAAGATAATGTTAACCTGACTAAAATTGAATCTAGACCATCTAAAAGAGGTTTGGGGAAATATCTTTTTTTTGTTGATTTTTATGGCCATAGAAATGATAATACAATTAAAAAGATACTAAAAGAGCTTGAATTAAACACTTCTTTTTTAAAAGTTTTAGGTTCTTATCCTGAATTTAAGTAAACTATAAATTAATGTTATAATAGATTTATTAATATACTAATTAATGGGAGTGTAGGCATGCATAATGATAAGCAGAAATTATTGATGATTATGCGCAATTTAGAATCTGATTACCGTAATGGTAAGATATCTGTTGAAAAATATAGATATTTCCGTTCTAAATATGAAGATAAGCTTAATGCATTGGATGCTAAGGAAGCTACAAGTAGAATTAGGTCAATGCAAGGTAAAAGCCAACCTAAAAATGTTGATTTGAGAAAAAGACCTACTAGAGACCCTAAACGAGAAGAACAGGATCTTGTTCAGAAGTATATTATTAATCCTAAGAAAGGAGATAAAAATTTATCTAAAAAACAGAAAAAACCAATGGATTCAAGTTCATTTAAATTATTTGCAGTTCTTGTGCTTGTAATCGGGTTTGCTGTAGGTATTGGTTTTGGTGTATTCACTTTTGATTTTGGAAATATGTCTGTAGCTGCTGCTGAAGCAACTGTTGAAGATACAGCATTTCCAGTAGATGAAATTAATGTAACTAATACCACAGATTCTAATTCAAGTTCAGAATCATCGGATAATGATGTAGATACTAGCTATTATTCTTCAAGTGAGTCTACTGATTATTCTCAAGATTATAATTCTGGAGGTTCTGCTGGTGATGGTTCTGGTGGATCTTCAGGTGAAGGTTCTGCTGGTGATGGTTCTGGTGGATCTTCAGGTAGTGGTTCTGAAGGTAGTTCTGGAGGTTCTGCTGGTGATGGTTCTGGTTAATTTTTATTAACCTTTTTTTATTTTACTTAAAATGGTGGATTTATGAAAAAATATATTATTGGAATATTGGTTGTATTACTTGTTATTTTCTGTTCAGGTTGTATTGATTTAGGTGGAAATAATGAGGAGAATGATAATATAACTGAGGTTCAATCAATTTCTAAAGGCGGGGTTAGCATTCAATATCCTGGTGATTGGGTTGTTTCACAATCTTCATCTAATTATTCAGTATTGGCTCTTTCTCAATCCGATTCAATTGACATGTCAAAAGTAGGTCAAGTTACTGTAAACATTGAAAAAAGGCCTATTGAAGGTGACTTTAATAATTTTGTAAATAGTACTTATGATGCAATTGAGGAACAAGAAGAGTTTACTTTAATTTCATCTGGTGCTGTTATTGTTAATGATTTAGAAGGACTTCAATATATTTATCAATCAAATGATGGGAATGTTACTAAGGAACATAGTGCACTATGGTTTAATCATAATGGGGAAGCATATGTAATTTTATGCAGTGCTCCTGTAAGTCAATATGCTCAGAATCAAGGAGCTTTTGATTTTATTGTAGAAAATTTTAAGTTTATAGCTTGAGGTGTCTTTATGAATATTGTATTGTGTGTAACTGGTAGTGTTGCAGCTGGAGAAGCTGTTAAATTAGCTAGGGAATTTAGAAGAAATGATGTTGAAGTTAAATGTTTCATGAGTGAATCTGCATGTGATTTAATTTCACCAAACACAATGGAATTTGCAACTGGGCAGGAGGTTGTAACTAAATTAACTGGTAAAATTGAGCATGTAAAATATGCACAATCTGATTTAGTTGTTGTTGCACCAGCTACTGCAAACACTATAAGTAAATTTGCTTATAAAATAGCTGATAATCCTATTTCAACTCTTTTAATTACTGCTTATGGTCATAATACTCCTATTTTATTTGTTCCATCAATGCATGATTCAATGTTTACAGCTATTGAAGAGAATATCAATAAAATTAAAGATGAAGGTTCTGCTGATTTTATTGATCCTAAAATGGATGAAGGCAAAGCTAAATTTCCAGATATTGAAGATATAGTATTGGAATCTTTAAGGGTAATGAATTTAAACATGATTGAGTGATATTATTAAAGATTTAAATTTAATTAGAAAAATAGCTAATAAAAAGATTTTAATTAGTCTTGGGGGAACTTTTGAACCTATTGATCCAGTTAGGGGGATTACTAATCAATCTTCTGGTAAAATGGGTTTGGAATTAGCTAAACAAGCTTATATTAGGGGGGCAGATTTAACATTACTTGTAGCTAATGTGTCTGTCAAAATCCCTTCTATTTTTAATGTTATTCATGTTAATACAACTGCTGAAATGAGTAGGGTTATTGAAGAAATTGTCTCTGATTTTGATATATTTATTTCAACTGCTGCAGTTTCTGATTTTGCTCCAATTAGTAAAGATAGCAGTAAGATGCATGCTTCATCATCCATGTCTTTAACTTTTAAACCAACTGTTAAAATTATTAGGCAAATTAAAGAGATTAATCCTGACATATTTTTAGTTGGATTTAAAGCAGAATTTAATATAACTGAATCTCAGATTATAAATTGTGCTAAAAGACAGATTAAGGATGCAGGTACTGATTTGGTTGTAGCTAATGATGTAGGGCATGATAACTGTAATTTTGGTTCAGATAATAATGAAGTTTTACTTATTGATGATGATATTATAAAAATTCCACTAGCTTCAAAAAAAGAAATTGCTTATCGTATATTTGATGAAATTGCTCGTAAAATTTAATCATCCTTTTAATCTATTTTTTATAGTTTTTTTAAACAGATTTCTTTTAAAAAAGTAATAATTTTTAGCTATTTCTACAGTTATTAAAGCTATGATAAATTTTTTTAAAAAAAGGATTTAATCAAGTTATTTTAAAAAAAGAGTTCAATCCTCTAGGAACTACCAATTTTGGCCCGGTAATGAGTGAATTTCCTAGAGGGGATAATCCTTTGAACTTTTTAGTAATTGCATTAGCATATATTATATATGTTATTATGTTATAAATAGCTAAGTATAGTAATACTTTTTCTACTTTTTTGTCTTATTTTTATATTTTGATTCTTGCACTTATTTTGTTGTAAAATAGGTTGAAAATTGGTATATTTTATTTAAAAGTTTTTTTCTACTAAGAATGCAATATGGTCTTTTTCATATGGCTCCAATTTAATTTTTTCAAGAACTGTGAAACCTTTTTCTTTTAACTTTTTTTCTTCCTCTTTAAAAATCTTTTTAGGTTTCTGTACAACATCAATACTTCTTGCTTTTAGCATTAATAGTCCTTTTCCGTCTTCTTTAGCGAAAATATTCATGTTTTTTACAAATAGTTCAGTTTGAGTAGGCTGTGCAACGTCACAGTAAACTAAATCAACTTTTTCCACGATATTCAAATATTCTTTGGGTTTAGTTGCATCTCCAAGTATTGGGGCAATATTTGTTCTTTGGTTAGCAAGTCTAACAAGTTTTTTTGCAGTAACTGGTGAAAATTCAACTGCATAAATCAAACCATCTTTAATGATATCTGAGATATGGGATACTGTGGTTCCAGTAGATGCTCCTAAATAAAGAATTTTGCTGTTTTCTGGGATATCCAGTTTTTCCATTCCATTTAACAGACTAGCTGCAAGTTTGGATCTTGTAGGGTTCCAAATCCTATACTCTTTATCATCACTTTTAATTAGCGGTTCTCCATAAACGGAAGTGCCCACAACTAAATTTTCGGTTGCTAATTGGTTATCTTTTAGATAGATGTTCATTTTTTATTTCCTTCTTCTTTTTTTCTTCTTTCTAGATTTTCTCTTTTTAGGGGCATTTTTTGATGTTTTTCTTTGATTGCTGGTTTTTGGGAATGGATTTTCTTTTTCTATTTCATTTGCTTTTTCAATAAATTTATCATAGATATCTAAATCAACATCATTTCCAAATACATCTTTTCTAACAGCTAATGAAATTCTAGATGCAAGTAATCTTGCTATCTTTCCACGATTCCACCATTTGCTGCCTCTAACATCGGGGTGTTGGTAGATTAAACCATATTTTGGAGGGTTGTCTCCACTTTTTAAATGTCTAAATAATGCTTTTTCAGCACCCATTATTTGAACAGTACTTGATGGATAAGTAGCTAGTCTTTTAATTCCTCCTGCATGTGAGATTAATTTTGCACCAAGAGAAGATCCAACTAATATTCTTAAATTTGGAGCAATACTTTCCATTTTAGATTCAATATAATCTTCAGTTGCTTTTCTAGTCTTTTGTAATGTGTAAATGGAGTTTGCAAATGTGTTGATTATATCTAAATCGTCAGGATTTATTTCTTCATCATCAACATCCTCTAAAAAAGCATCTGGTTTCACTTTAATAATTTCTTCTTTGGTTTTATTTTCAGATATTAATTTGATGTATGTTTCGTTATTCCGTATATTGTCCATTTCAGGGAAATAAAGTGCATACCATTCTCTTATTCTTTCAATTAATTTACTTATTGATTCATCAATTTCATCAATGGAATTAATAGCTTGAATAAGATGTTTATCTTCTGATTTGGAGGTTTCTTTCATTTTAAAAAGAGCTAACTCTCTATATGTTTTTACATATTCCTCTTTATTATCAAAATCCAAATCAGTTAAATATTCCTCTAAATTTTTTCTTAAATGTTCGCCACCTTTATTTGGAACTTCAATCTGAATTTTTTCATAAAATTCGTTTTTTGAGTAATCTGATTTCCTTTTAGTTGTTTCAATTATAATAAAGTCAAAATCATTTCCTATTTCATTTATTAAGTCTTCTTCTTCAGAAGTTAACTTTTTATTCTCAATTGATATGAATTTGGATATTCTTTCATCTTTAGGAAATGCTTTTAAGGAAATCAGATTATTATTCTCATCAAAAGCTAGAAATCCACCAATGCAATAGGTTATATAGCATTCCATATTATCTTTTTTATTTGTAGTTTTTAATAAATTTTAGTATTTGACAAATTTTTTTAAATAATTATAAATGATTAAGCAGATATAATTAATATAATAAAAATTGTTGGTGTATTAAATGTTAAAAACTAATATTTGTGGTGTTAACTTTAAAAATCCTTTAATGCTAGCTGCTGGTGTTTTAGGAAGTAATGCTTCATCTTTAAATTGGGTTTTAAAGTCTGGAGCTGCGGGAGTTGTCACAAAATCATTCTCTAAGGAACCTAATACTGGTTATAAGAATCCTACAACTGTTGGTGTTGATTGTGGAATTATTAATGCAATCGGTCTTTCTAATCCAGGGGCTGATAATTTCATTGAGGAAATAAGGAGAGTTGAAACAGGGGACGATGAGGTATTAATTGCATCTATTTATGGAGCAACTCCAGATGAATTTTCTTTTTTAGTGGAGAAAATACAAGATGATGTTGATATGATTGAACTTAATATTTCATGCCCTCATGCAATGGCAGGATGTGGTGCAGCTATTGGTCAAGATCCAAATCTTACTCACAAAATAGTGTCTGCAGCAAAAGATGCATCTAATGTTCCAATCATTGCTAAATTAACTCCTAATGTTACTGACATTGGTGAAATAGCTAAATCTGCTGAAGATGCAGGAGCAGATGCTTTAACATTAATTAACTCATTAGGGCCTGGAATGAAAATCAATATTGATGTTGCAAAACCTGTTTTATCAAATAGATTTGGTGGAATGAGTGGTAAAGCAGTAAAACCAATTGCTATTAGAGATGTCTTTGTAGTTTATGATACTGTAGACATTCCAATTATTGGTGTTGGAGGCATATCCAACTATGAGGATGTTGTTGAATTTATTTTTGCAGGTGCTAGAGGGGTTCAAATTGGAACTTCTATTATGAATGAGGGTGTTGAAGTATTCAATTCAATTAATAAAGATTTAGAGAATTTCATGAAAGATAAAGGATATAAATCTATTGATGAAATGGTAGCATTAGCTCATGAGGAGTTGTGATTTTTATGAATGATGTTCCACAAATTGTTAAAATTAAAGAAATTATTGATGAAACTCCTTCAATTAAAACATTTGTCTTTGATTGGGATATGGATAAGTATGGAACTCCAAACCCTGGGGAATTTTTAATGGTTTGGAATTTTAACAACGAAAAACCAATGTCAATTTCAAAAATCAATGATAATGAACTAGCTATCACTGTTAAGAATGTTGGTGAATTTACTAATGAACTTCATCAATTAAAAGTTGGAGATGTGTTAGGTATTCGTGGTAGCTATGGAAATGGTTTTTCCTATGATTTAAAGAACAAAAAAGTATTAGCTATTGGTGGGGGTGTCGGTATGGCACCTATCAATTCAATTGCTACAGCATTGGCTAACAATGGTAATGATGTTGATGTTATTTCAGCTGCAGTCAATGGAGATGAATTATTGTTTGTTGATTCTCTAAAAGATATTGGTGTTAATGTTTGTCCTTGTACTGATGATGGAAGTGTAGGGTTTAAAGGATTTGCAACTAATCTTGCTATCGAGTTAATCAAAGATACCTCTTATGATATTGCATTTGTTTGCGGACCTGAGATAATGATGAAAGGAGTATTTGATATACTTGAAGATAATGAGATTCCTGCTGAATATTCTATGGAAAGATATATGAAATGTGCTCTAGGAATATGTGGTCAATGTTGTGTAGATAATACTGGTTGGAGAATTTGTGTAGAGGGGCCAGTTTTCTCAAATGATTTATTAAAAGAGATTAATGAGTTTGGTAAATATCATAGGGATGCTTCTGGAATTAAGCATTAATTAATTGGTGAGATTAATGGAAAAAGACTTAAAAGAATATATTACTCCTCCAATATTGCTAATTTTGTTTTTATTGGTGTTATCCTTAGTT
The DNA here is from genome assembly GCF_003111605.1 of Methanobrevibacter woesei. Lineage (NCBI taxonomy): Archaea > Methanobacteriati > Methanobacteriota > Methanobacteria > Methanobacteriales > Methanobacteriaceae > Methanobrevibacter > Methanobrevibacter woesei. The sequence goes on from NZ_MZGU01000004.1 coordinate 139,854, forward strand.
ATTGTAATGCCTGTTTTAAACATGATTCTATTGGGGGCTATTTTATCATTTTGTATAAGGCCTATTAATAGGCGTTTACAAACTAAAATTAAATATTCTTCTATTTCAATTTCGCTATCTATAATTTTAGTAGTAATTCCATTAATTCTCTTGTTAATTTATATGGCTATGGTTATTGGAGGTTTTGTTTCAGAAAATATTATCTCAAATCCGGCATTATCTCAAGAAAGTCTTAATGCAACTTTTTCAGAATTATCTTCTGCAATTCCACCTCAATATCTTTCAAGCATTAGTTCATCTTTAAACACAGCTTTTAATGAGATTGGTAATTTTATTGTAAATGGTGTTGTTTCTCTAGTTAGTGAGATACCTTCTCTTTCTTTAGAGATATTTATATTGGTATGTTCAGTATTTTACTTTACTAGGGATGGGGATAAATTATTCAACTTCATTAAGGATTTTGTTCCAGATAATACAATAAATTTCTTTGATAATACTGTAAAATCTGTTAAAAATGTTTTAAAAAGCATATTTTATGGTCATTTCCTAACATCTTTAATTATTGGTATTGTTGCAGCTATTGGGTATTCTTTATTGGGTTATCCTTACGGCATATTTTTGGGAATTCTCACAGGAATATTCCAGTTAATTCCAGTATTTGGCCCATGGCCAATTTATTGGGCACTAGCTATTATTGACTTCATCCATGGGGATTATATGGGTGCTGTATTGGTATTGCTATTTGGATTTGGCCTTAGTTTAAGTGATATGTATATTAGGCCGGCTTTATCTAGTCATTATGCTGAAATCCATCCTTTAATTTTACTTATTGGATTTTTAACTGGTCCTTTAGTTTATGGACTCACTGGGTTTATTTTATGCCCGCTGCTTTTGGGAATAACCTATGCAGTTCTAGATAGTTATAGGAATGAATTAAAAAATAAAAAGGAGACTAGCTAATGGAGAGGAATGTTGTTATTTTAGATGTTGATTATGTAACTCATGATGATAAACCTGTTGTTCGCCTTTTTGCAAAAGATGGTGAAGATAATGTCATTTTAATTGATGATTCATTTCAGCCTTATCTTTATGTTTTACCTGTGGGATTTCCAGAAGATTGTATAAATGAAATCAATGAAGAATTAGATGATGTCATTGTTGAGGAAGTTGTGAAAAAAGATTTTCAAGTTGAAACAGATTTTATAAAAGTAACTTTCAAACATCCACAAATATTGGCTAAAAATAGGGATCTTTTAAGAGGATTAAGTGAAGTTGCAGAAATTAGAGAGTTTGACATTCCTTTTTATAGAAGATATCTAATCAATAATAATGTTGTTCCAATGACAGAAGTTAAAGCTGTTGGACAGTCCATACCTTCTTTTGGAAATTTGGAAGCTGATGAATTAGGTATTGAAATTATCAAATTGGAAGAACCTTTAACATTGGTTAAAGATAATCTTCAGGATTTTAGAATTCTTAGTTTTGATTTAGAGGTGAGAAATCCTCATGGGATGCCTAATTCTGAAGAAGATGAGATTATTATGATTGGTGTTGCAAGTAATTTTGGGCTTCGCCAGGTAATATCTACAAAAAACAAGACTAATCCTAAAGAATCTTTTGTTTGTCAGGTTAGCTCTGAAAAAGAGATGATTGAAACTTTTGTTGATATTATAAGAGACAACAATGTTGATATTATAGTAGGTTATAATTCAGATAATTTTGACTTCCCTTACCTAAAGGATAGGGCAAGAATTTTAGGTGTTGATTTAGATATTGGAATGGATGGATCTTCGATTAAATTTATTAGACGTGGTTATGCTAACGCTGCAAATATTAAAGGGATTATTCACGTAGATTTATATCTTGTCATGAGAAGGTATATGACACTTGATAGATATACACTCGAAAGAGTATATTTGGAACTTTTTGGTGTTGAGAAGATCGATGTTCCAGGAGAAAGAATCTGGGAATTTTGGGATAATGGTGGTGAAGAGTTAGATAATTTATTTGATTACTCATTAGATGATGTAGTGGCTACTTTAGAAATAGCTGAACAAACATTGCCTTTAAATTTAGAACTTACTCGTATTGTAGGTCAACCTTTATTTGATTTAAGTCGTATGGCTACTGGTCAACAAGCAGAATGGTTTTTAGTTAAAGAAGCCTATTGGGATGATGAAGTAGTTCCAAATAAACCTGGTGGTGCTAATTTTGCTGTAAGACAAGCTGAAGAGGATAATGAGGGGGGATATGTAAAAGAGCCTGAAAAAGGTTTACATGAAAATTTAGTTCAGTTTGATTTTAGAAGCCTATATCCAAGTATTATCATTTCTAAAAATATTTCTCCAGATGTAATCGAATTTGGTGAAGTAGAAAATATTGGGGATTATAATATCGCTCCAGAACATGATTTTAAGTTTAAAAAAGAGCCTAAAGGTTTTATTCCTTCAGTTATTGCTAAAATTTTAAATGAGCGTTTCAAGATTAAAAAACAGATGAAAGCATCAACTGATGAAACTGAGAAAAAATCATTAGATGTACAGCAGCAAGCAATAAAAAGATTGGCAAATACTATGTATGGAATTTATGGTTTTCCAAGATTTAGATGGTATTCCTTTGAATGTGCTAAAGCTATTACTGCATGGGGAAGGCAATATATTAAAAAATCTATAAAAGAAGCAGAAAATTTCGGTTTTTATGCAATATACGCTGATACTGATGGGTTCTATGCAAAATATAAAAAAAGTAATGAAGAATAATTAATTTATTCTTCTAAATAGGAATCAATATCGATTTCTAAATCAGAACAGATTTCTTTTAATTGTTCATATAATTTTTCATCGATTTCCATTCCATTAGCTTCAGCTTCAGCTATTCTTTTGACTTCTAAATCACCTGGAACAAAGGTGTCTCCTGTGTCTCTTACTTCTTGACAAAATGCTTCAGTTTGTTCTTTGAATGTTTCTGGGTCAACAAATTTAGAAGGATCAATAGCTAAGTATAAATCTCCTTTTGTACAGTCTTTAGTAGGGTCTGCAGTACCAGTAACTTCTTTACCCCATGCTGCACTTACTAATGGTCCAGTTAATAATTCAATCATAAATGCTAATCCATATCCTTTATGTGCACCAAATGGTAAGATGGATCCTTTTAATCCTTCATCAGGATCAGTGGTTGGGTTTCCGTCAGCATCTAATGCCCATCCTTCTGGGATTGAATTTCCTTTTCTTCTTGCTTCTAATAATTTTCCACGTGCAGTAGCAGAAGTTGCCATATCAAGAGCGATGTAAGTATCTGATGGAATACCAATAGCTATTGGGTTAGTACCTAAGAGTGCTTTACTTGCACCTAATGGTGCGATTGCAGGTTCAGTATTTGCAATTACAAGACCAATAACTCCATCTCTAATAGCTAAATCAGAATAAAATCCAGTTACACCAAAGTGGTTTGAGTTATGTACACCTACACATCCTACACCTATTTCTTTAGCTTTTTTAATAGCTAATTTCATAGCTTTGTAAGATACTGCTTGTCCAAATCCACTGTTACCGTTAATTAAAGCTATTGCAGGAGTTTCTTTTTCAATAGTTATGTTATCTTCTAAATTGATAGTTCCTGCTTCAATACTTTTTAAGTATTGTGGGAATCTTCCAAGTCCATGGGAAGTAAATCCTTTTAAGTCTGCATCAATAGTTGCTTCAGCTACTAATTCGCAGTCTTCTTCACTTGCACCTAATTTTTTCAATATTTCTTTTACAAGGCTTATTTCATTATCTTTTGTAATTTTCATTTTGCTCTCTCCTAATATTCAACTTCAGTTCCTTCAAAGGTTTTAACTACAATTTTATCTTCTTCAATTACTTTACCAATTATTTGACAATTGCAATATTCTTTTAAAGTTTCCATTATTTTGTCAGCTTCTTCCTCTTCAGTTATTACAACAAAACCTACTCCCATGTTGAAAACTTTGTACATTTCTTTTAAAGGAACATTTTGTTCATAAATAAGTTTAAAAATTTCAGGGACTTCTGGAAGATCGTTTATTTCATAACCTACGTTCTTTTTTAATCTTTTAAGGTTAGTGAATCCTCCGCCAGTAATATGTGCTAAACCATTGATTTTGTAATTTTCTTTAAATAATCTAACAATTGGTTCAACATATAATGTAGTTGGTCTAAGTAATTCTTCACCGATGGTTGTGTCACCATTTGGCATTTTATCATCAATAGCATATCCTGCATCATCAAATAATGCTTTTCTTGCTAAACTGTATCCATTACTGTGAATACCATTACTTTCAATACCAATCAAGACATTTCCAGGAGTTATATCCTCACCAGTGATTATTTTATCAACATCAACGAAACCAATTCCAGTTCCAGCAATATCGAAATCTTTAATGATTCCTGGTAATGATGCTGTTTCTCCACCAATAATAGCTATTTTAGATTCAATAGCTCCTTTAACTAATCCTTCAGCGATTTCACTAGCCATTTCAGGGTTTGGTTCTTCAACAGCAAGATAATCTACTAAAGCAATTGGTTCTGCACCGACACAAAGTATATCGTTAACAACCATAGCTATACAATCAATACCGACTGTATCAAATTTATTCATCATTTTGGCAATTAATATTTTACTACCTACTCCATCAGTACTCATTGCAATAGCTTTATCACCTAATCTTACAAGAGCAGCATAATGGCCACTATCTGTGATTATATCTCTATATTTAAGAGTTGATTTGAGTTTGGATGCTAACTTGTCAACAGTAACAGCCTCAAGGTCTATATCAACACCGGATTCTGAATATGTAACCATCTCATCACCTATTTTTTAATTAAATGTAAATAGTTTGATTATTTTTTTTAAAGTATAACATTATATAATATGTTTAGATTCCTATTTAATTATTTGTTATTTTTATTGAATTCTCACACAATCTAAATTAAGTGGTGTTTTTGTTTCAATTTTATAACTTCTATGTACACTTGATGCTAAGTCAACAGTTTTATATGGATCTCCGTGGCAGGTAATGACTTTTTCAGGTCTTGGATTTAACCTTTTAACGTAATCCATTAATTGGCGTCTGTTAGAGTGACCACTAAATCCATTAATGGTTTTAATTTCCATTTTAACATTGAATACTTTTGTTTTTCCATCTTCTTCAAGAGGAACTTCTTTCCATCCTTTTTGTATTCTTCTTCCGAGAGATCCTTCAGATTGATATCCTACAAATATTAAGGTGTTTCTTTCATCTTCACATAACCATTTGAAGTATTCAACTGAATTACCTCCAGTTAACATACCTGATGTTGAAAGAATGATTGCTGGTTGTTTACTTTCAACAAGTTCTTTTCTTTGGTCTAAACTTTGAACTTTAAGGAACATATCTGAGATAAATGGATTTCTGCCCATATGGAATATTTGATCTCTTAAATCTTTACTTAAATATTCAGGTCTTGCAGTATGGATAGCTGTTGCTTCCCAAATCATACCATCAATGTATATAGGTACCTCTTCAATCATTCCATGACGCATATATTCTTCAAGTACAACCATAAGCTCTTGTGCTCTTCCTACAGCAAATACTGGAACTAAAACTTTTCCACCACGTTTAAGTGTTTTATATATAGTTTTCATCATTTCTTTTTCAGCAGAGTTTCTAGATGGTTGCACATCTTCTCTTCCACCATAAGTACTTTCCATAATCACAGTTTCAGAACGTGGGAATCTGGTGGTAGCAGGTTCAAGTAATCTACTTCTTTCATACTTGAAATCTCCAGTATAAACTAAGTTATGAGCTCCGTCACCAATATGCATATGGGACATAGCTGAACCAAGGATATGTCCTGCATTATGTAAAGTTAATCTAATGTCTGGAGATATGTCAGTTACTTCTCCATAATCTAATGTAATTGTGTTTTTAATAGCTTTTTGAACATGTTTTACATTAAATGGTAATGGATTTCCTTCTCTGTGAGCAATATCAATATGATCTAATTGTAATAAAGTCATTAAATCTCTTGTTGGTGTTGTACAGTATACAGGTCCTTCATAACCATAATGATATAAGTATGGTAAGAATCCACAATGGTCTAAGTGAGCATGTGAAATAATAACTGCATCTAATTCTTCAATTGAGAATTCTGGAACATTTAAATAAGGAAAAGCATTTTTATTATCTGTTGCAGCAACGTTAACTCCACAATCTAATAATACTCTACTATTTGGAGTTTGTAAAAGCATGGAGGAACGTCCTACTTCTTTAAATCCTCCCATGGATGTTACTCTTGCCCAATCATTAGGATATTTACTTCCTTGATGGATTTGTTTTCCAAGTCTTTGTAACATCTTTTTACGGTCTTTGCTACTATTTTTTAATATTCCTCTGATTTTTCCAATTATTTCAGAACTAATTGGTGGTGTTCTCAATATTTTTGGAGCCCACCCTGTATTTTTAACAATATTTCTAGATGTTGCACCAAATTTACCAATTACAAGTCCTGGTTTTTTAGCAGTAATAACAACTTCTCCTGTTACAGTGTCAAAATAGATATCAGTAATTTCAGCACCATCAGGAACGATTTCATGAACTTTTTCAATAGTCTTTTCAGGACTTAATAATACGCTTTTATCTGAACGAATGATAATTCTTTTTCTTAAATCTTTAGCTAATGTTCTTATAAGATCGCCATTTTCAGTTATGATTTCTGGGTTTTTAGTGTAAATTACCACTTCTGGACCCTCGAATTCAACTTTTGAGACTTGGGTTTCAGCAGGTAATTTTCCTATTATCGCCTTTTTAATATCTTCTAAAATCTCTGAAGTCATATAATCCCTTCAAAAAAAGTGAGATGTGTAAAAATAGGTCATGAAAAGCTTTTAATAGCTATAATTAGTTTATAACGCCATAACTCTATTTACACAATTATATAAAAAAATAGTTAGTTATGAAAATTAGTTTCCTTATATTTTTTCTAGAATATCATTAACTTTTTCATTATCTAACATTTCGTAGCCGTTTTCATCTACTTTAGCAACTAAAAATCCATTTCCGGAGTAAGTGTCACGTTCAGCAGCAGCTTTGATTGCTCTTACAGCTACTTCTAATCCTTCTTCAACAGTTATTTCATCATGGAATCTATCTTCAAGCACTCCATATGCAGTAATTGATCCTGAACCAGTTGATATGTATGTATCTTTGATCATACCTCCTGCTGGGTCTAAGGAGTAAATAGAAGGTCCTTCATCATCAACACCACCAAGTAAAGTTTGGACATATGCTGGTCCAGAACGTAAAATATTTGCTGTTAATGATGCAGCAGCTTTAATACTAATCTTATCGTTGTTTCTTAATTGGTAAAGTGATACTTCAGCCTCAATTATTTTCATTAAGTTTTGAGCATCTCCAACAGAACCTGCGATTGTAGTTACAATATGATCATCAATTTTAAATATTTTTTCAGCTACTTTATGAGCTACTAAGTTTCCCATAGTTGCTCTTCTTTCACTTGCAAATACAACACCGTCCTTACATGTAATACCTACGGTTGTTGTTCCTTCTAAAATTTTATCTTTCATTTATAACACCTCTTATAAGTATTCAAAATAATATTATTTCAACTACTTCATAGGTTAATATAATAAAAATAATTAATACATTACTATAATTAATATTTATTAAAATCAGAATCAAATAATTAGTATAAACTAACTAATAATCATTATTGTATATTTATATATATAAATCTTTCTTATTTTCTTTTAGGTGTTAATATGAAATGGAAAAAAATTGGGGATATTCTTGTTGTAGATGATAAATTCGGTGATAAATCCTTAGAAGAGTTAAAATCTATAGCTAACAAGGAAAAAGTAGAATCTATAATCGAAATTGACAATATTTATGGTGTTAAAAGGGAACCTCATTATAAATTTCTTTTGGGCAGTAAAAGTGAAACTATTAATAAAGAAAATGGTTGTTACTTTAAGTTGGATTTAACTAAAGTAATGTGGTCTAAAGGCAATGTTAACGAAAGAATAAGAATAGCAAACCTTGTTGAAGATGATGAAACAATAATTGATATGTTTGCAGGTATAGGCTACTTTTCAATCCCAATAGCTAAATTCAGCAATGCAAAAGAGATTTATTCAATGGAAATTAATCCTAATTCTTTTTATTATCTTAATGAGAACATAAACTTAAATAAAATTAACAATATCACTCCACTTTTAGGAGACTGCAGTCAGTTGACACCTAATTACAATGCAGATAGAATTTTAATGGGATATGTTAAAACAACTCATCATTATCTTAAAACAGCGGTTGATTCATTAAATAGCGGTGGAATAATCCATTATCATGAAACAGTACCTGAAAAACTAATGGAAACACGTCCAATATCTCGTATTAGACAGGCAGCAAAAGATAGGGAAGTTGAATTGTTAAATATTCAAAAAATAAAAAAGTATTCTCCCGGAGTTATGCATGTTGTTGTAGATGCTAGGATAAATTAGATATTGCATCTAAAAGTTTCTCATTTAACCATTCTGGAGTTATATATTTATCATAAATACATAATCTTTCAGTTAAGTTAAAACCAACATTATTTGTAAGTTTTTCAAGTTCTTCTAATGCAGGCCATGGGGATGTTGGATTAACAAAGTCTTTTGAAATCGGTGAAACACCACCCCAATCATCTGCACCACATAATAAGAATATCTGAGCAGTATCATAATTTAAGTTAGGTGGAACTTGTATTGAGACATCACTATCCTTAAATAATAACTTTGCAGCCACTACAGTACGAATCATATCCATTAAACTAGGTTCTTCACAGTTTTCCATCTCAATACCTGGGCTCACTGTAAAGTTTTGAATAATCACTTCCTGAATATGATTGTATTTATCAGATAGTTCTTTAATTGTTAGTAAAGAATCAGCTATTTCTTCTTTTGTTTCTCCAATACCAATTAAAATTCCTGTGGTATAGGGTATTTTAAGTTTTCCAGCATTACTTATTGTATCAATTCTCAATTCTGGATCTTTTCCAGGACTTCTTCTATGAGCTATTGTTTCCATTAATCTTTTTGAAGAATTTTCCAACATTAAACCCATTGATGCATTAACTTCTTTTAATTTTTTAAGTGCATCATAGCTAAAATTTCCACCATTGGTATGAGGCAATAATTTAGTTTCATTTAATGTCATTAAACAGACATCATAGATATAATCAATCATATTTTTATATCCTTTATCCTCAAGAGCTTTAACAACTGCAGGGCTTTCATCTGCATCTTCTCCAAAAGTAAATAATGCTTCTTTACATCCCTGTTTTTCAGCTATTTTCAATTCTTCAAGAATTTCATCCATATCCTTTAAGATTATGGCATTTTTATCTTCAGGTGTTTTTTTAAAATTGCAGTATCCGCAGTCATTTCTGCAGATTTCAGTTAAAGGGATAAAAATATTTTTAGAATAAGTAATGGTGTTATTCTCTTCATTATTAACTGTCTGTTTCATTAAATCGAGTATTTCTTCTTTTTCTGCAGTTAAAAATGAGAGAATTTCTTCTTTTGTATAGTTCATTTTATCATTTATCTTTCATTGTCTGAAACAGTAACTTCGACATATAATGGAGGGAGTTCATGTTTATCTTCCCAAATTGCTATTATAACATCACAATCTGGAAGTTCAAATACTTTATATTCTACAACAAGACCCATTCCCTCTAACTCTTTTTTCATTCTTGTAAAACCATGTGAATCAACAGCAGTTGTTGGTTCTTCTTTAGATTGGATGTGTTTATCTCCAAGCTCAAGAATGTCTCTTATTTTTTCATCAGAAGTTACTTCTTTTCCTCCAAGAAGTTCTCCAATTTCATTAATTTTATCGTGGAACTGGTCAAGGGGAATTACAGATCTTGATCTGCCTCTAACAATTAGAATTTTTTCATTATCTATAGCTGGTTGTGATCCTTTAAATGCATCAAAAAAACCCATTACTTGTCCAGCTACTTCGTATAATTTTTGCATCTAATCAAATCCTTATTGAACATCTAATTCTTCTTTTAATTCACCCATAGTTGTTACTTTTTCTGCATAAGCATTGTGTCTATGGATACTTTCATAATTTTCTTGACGTGCTGTAATTAAAGTGTCATCAGGGAAATCTCCATACATGTTGACAATTTTTTCCATCATGTTTCTAACACAGTCTTCAACAAAAACAGGATTTTTATGAGCAGACATTACAACAGCATTTTCATCAGGTCTTTTTAATAATTCACAAACTGGAGAACTCATAGAAGATTCAATCATATTGATTATGTCTTCCCCTTTTACAATGTATTTTTCAGGAACTTCTATTAATAAGGTTCCAACTCCTCTTTGGTTGTGGGAAGCAAATGTTACAGTGTTTAAGACTTTTTCTGTTGTTTCTTCATCTAAGAATTCTAATAATTTGTTTTTATCAGATTCTTTCACAGATTCTTGTGCACAAGGACAAACAGTCATTCCTGTTACTTCTGCACCAATGCTTTTTCTGATTTTTATATCTTCATTGTCATCTCTGACTCCAACAGCTTTTGCTATAAGTTTAGCCATTTCTTGTGTTTTGTTTTTTGTCACTGGAGATTCTTTAACAAACATATAATCTGTAACCATTGAAACTTCAACACGTTTTGCATATTCGTGCTTTTTCATCATTTTATTCACGATTTCAGCACATATGATTTCAACTTCAACAGATTTGTCATTTGCAACGTCTTCCATTACTTCACTAATAGCCTCAGGGCTTCTAGACATATGTACTCCTTTTTGATCATTTGGTAAATCTACAAATGCATCAAAAGTAGGTACTAATATAATAGGTCTTTTATCTTTTCTCTCTAATTGTAATAATTTTTTTACTCCAGTTACTCCTACTCTAGTTAAACTAATAGGAATATTTGGAGAGTCATCTTGTGTATCAGGTAAACAAACTACCAATTGTAAAACCTCGGTTTATATTAAATTTATAATATAATAATTTATTTTTTATATTTAAATACTTTTTTTTTTAATTAAACTAAATTTCAGTATTTTTTTAAAAAAAGAGTCTAAAAAAAGTTTTTAAAAATATAATAGATAAAATCATTGTTCTATTATATTTTTAATATCAATGTCGGTTAATTCTTTTAAATTTTCATCTAAATGGATTTGTGCAGAATATTGTTCAGTTGCACGTTTTGCAAGAAGTTCTCCATTTTTATCTTTTTCACCGAGAACAATGATTTTTTCAGGATTTATTGAATCAATTTTCCTTTTAATATCATTATGAATATGTTCTATTTTCTTTTCAATTCCTTTCAAAGCAGCATCTGGAATTTTAGGATTTATTTCTTTCATATCCTCAATTACTAGTGGCATATCAGCAACTACAATATTGGATACATCAATTCCAAGCTTTTTTAAGGATTTTTTAAAATTGTTTTTTGGTGTAATGAATAAAATATTTGAAGTTAATTTGGATAAATCAAATTCTTCAACTTCTTGTTCAATGACTTTAAAGTTGGATAGCTGTTCATTAATACTTTCACGTGCATCAATTAAGAATTTAGTAAATGCTGTTGCATCTTCCTTGTCTAAATGATGATTAGGTAAACTTTTGTAAATGTATTCTTCTGCAGCTATTAGATTTTTTAATCCAGATTCAAAAAGCGCAACATCAATTTCGCCTTCTTCTGCTTCTTTTAGCTTAAATGAGTTTGTTGTTTTTTTAGTTGATTTTAAGATTATATTTTGCACTTGTTCATTTCTAAAATTGTTCATGTCACCACATTATAAAATATTTGAAGATCCCATGTCTTCTTTAATTACATCTAAAACAGTTTGAGTATAAGTTCTTTCTATAATCGGATCTTTTAGTAATTCTTTAATAAATGAGTTTAATTCATCAGTATCTTTGAATTTAGCTATTAAAAATGCATCATATTCTCCAGTAACATCATAAATTCCTACAACATTTTTATTAAAGAAAGTTTTTTCTTCCCAGTTTTTAAGTTTTCCACCTTTGACTCTAACTCCGATAATTGTTGTAAGAACATATCCGAGCTTTCTATGGTCGATTACAGGTGAAAATTTCTTAATTACTCCAGATTTAATCATTTTGTCGATACGGTTGTGTACAGTACCTACAGAAACATCTAAACTACGAGATATTTGTCTGTAAGAGGTTCTAACATCTTCATTGATGATTTTCAAGATATTAATATCTGTATCATCTAATTTTATTATGTCCTCTTTTTTCTTGACCATTTTTATCTGCCCTCTAATTGTTTAATTCTCATTATTTTAATGTTTTTTATGAACATTTAAATATTTTATTTTATAATTTAATTACTATTAAAAGTTTCCATTTTCTTTTAATTATTCAATACTTTAATTTATTTGTATATCATTCTTTAATATTTTTCAAACTAATTGTGTATTCATTTGATTTTAATAAATGATAGTTATTATTCATATACAAAAGTTGGTCTTATGTATTATGAACAATTTAAGCTTATAATAATGGATTTTATTTTTTTGATTGGAGCATCTGTTTTAATAGCGAGGGGATTATAATGGCTTTTAATGGCAATAAATCCTTCTTTTTTCAATTGATCAAAAACTAAATCTAATTTTGGAGCACTAATTTTTAAGACTCTGCATAAATGGTGCATATCATAGAAAGTTATCGGAGCATTAGCTTCGCCATGGCAGCTATTTAATAATTTAAGAAGCTCTTTTTTACTATTTAGTTTCTTATTTTCACTTTCTTTAATCATTTCTCCAATGAACTCTTCATCTTGGATTTTTCCAAGCCATAAAGGTCCTGCATGGATTAATTTTTCACCGCATTCTGGACATGTGTCTTGTATTGAAGTTGCAAGCCCATTGTTTGTTTCCCTGTAAAGACAATGCTTACAATGGCTTATATAACCGATATTGTTTAAAGATTCATCAGTTGCTTTAGAACCCTTTTTAACTTCAAGATACAATCTCATGTAATGTTCAGTACTGTGGGATAGCTTAACTTCAATATATTTTTTATATTTGGCTAAAGTTAATGCAACATACCCTGTAAGGATTCTAATTCCTGTTTCATGACAGTATTCGCTTTTATATGGTTTTGCATTGTATTTGCGGATACATGGTTCTTTGTAAGTTCCACATAATGCAGAAGTGTCAGTTGCGGTTACACAAAGAAGGGAATTTTTACGAGCACAATATCCTGCAGCATCTAAAAAAGGAGATGGGGTTCCAAATGGGTCAATATCAATAACATCAAATTCTCCTCTATGTGAACGTAAAAAAGCACTAGCTTCATGGTTATAAATGTTAATATCTTGGAGGTTATTAAGTTCTACATTTATTTTTTCAAATTCATTTGCAGTTTCACTTATATCATTAATGGATATGGTGTCTGTTGAATCGATTTCATTTTTGTATCGTATTCCTCTAATCCCACTTCCACCAAACAAATCGCAAATAGCTATTGGGCGATTTTGTTCCTTTTGGAATGTTTGGAGAGCTAAAATAGAAATGTCTCTATTTAGTTCCATATGTGGGTTGTAAAATACAGGTGCATCAGATGAAACTTTGTCAAATTCAGGGAATTGAATTTTTGTTGTTCCTTCTGTTATTGTTACAAGATTATAATCGTTATGTGTTTTTTCAGTTTCACCCATTTTATCAACTTTGATATTTTATTTTCAATATTTATGTATTGTTTTAAATATTATTAAGTTATAATATAAATATAGTTTAGAAAAGTTAGTTAATTATTTTTTTTATAATTTGGTGATAGTTATGGCGGATATTAAGGTTCCTATTGCAAAACCAATTATTGGTGAAGAGGAAATTGAAAATGTTGTTGAAGTTTTAAAATCTGGTATGATTGCTCAAGGTCCTAAAGTAATGGAATTTGAAGAAAAATTTGCTAATTGGATTGGAGCAAAATATGGTATCGCTACAAATTCTGGAACCTCTGCATTACATGTAGCTCTTTTAGCTTGTGGAATTGGTGAAGGAGATGAAGTTATTACAACTCCTTTTACATTTATAGCTAGTGGAAATGCGATTGTTTATACTGGTGCAACTCCTGTTTTTGCAGATATAGATTTAGATACTTATACTATTGATCCAGATAAAATTGAAGATCTTATCACTGATAAAACTAAAGCTATTTTACCAGTTCAACTTTATGGTCAAGCTGCAGATATGGATAAAATCAGGGAAATTGCAGAAAAACACGATTTAAAAATTATTGAAGATGCAGCTCAAGCACATGGGGCAGAATATAATGGTGAAAAAGTTGGAACTCTTGGAGATATGGCTTGCTTCAGTTTTTACCCTACAAAAAACATGACTACCAGTGAAGGTGGAATGATTACTACTGATGATGAAGAACTAGCTAAAAAAGCTCAAATGTTCAGAGCTCATGGAGCTAGTGAAAGATACCATCATGATGAAATCGGATATAACTTTAGAATGACTGATATTGCTGCAGCTATTGGTCTTGCTCAACTTAAAGTAATTGATGAATTTAATGATAAAAGAATAAGTAATGCAAACTATTTAAATGAACAATTAAAAGATGTTGAAGGAATTGTAACTCCTAAATCTCCAGATAATTATAAACATGTCTATCATCAGTACACTATTCTTGTTGAAAAAGGAAACCGTGATGATTGGGTTGAATTTTTAACTAATAAAGGTATTGGAACAGGTATTCATTATCCAATTCCATTGTACAATCAACCTATTTATAAAAAATTAGGTATTGAAGGTGATTGCCCACTAGCTGAAAAAGCTGCAGACAATGTAATTTCATTACCTGTACACCCTTCTTTAACAAAAGAGGATTTAGATTTAGTTGTTGATGCTGTAAAAGAAGCATCTGCTAAATTTTGCTAGTTTTTTATAAACTAGTCTTTTTTCTTTTTTTATTTTAACATTTCATTTACTGTGTCTATTTTCACATTTAAGGTTCTGTTATCAAGGTCTCTTCTATCATCGACTTTAATAATAGTATAAACTCTGCCTACACCTATTTTGAAAACAGCTTCCTGTGCAGTAGCTATTGCATCATATAATTCTTTGAGATTATCTGCTTCTATTTGTGTTCCCATTCCTGTTAACTGGTAATTGAGACCTGAATCTTTAATAGCTTGAACTGCTGCGGTTACATAGTCTTTACATTCAGTATCTTTACTTCCAACAGGAACTATTGCAAAATCTGCGGTTATCATATTTTTCACTTCCTATAAAATATATATTTATCTTAGTATAAAATTATTCACGATGTCTGATTTAGATTTAAGTGAATTTAATGAAAACCTTTTTTTAAGGATTAATAATTTAATCAAGGAATATAATTTGATTTGTGAAGGTGAAACAGTAGCAGTTGCTTTATCTGGTGGTAAAGATAGTGTTTTAACTTTACATGCTCTTAAAAATTATCAGCAGTTTGTTGATTTTGATTTGATAGCTATTTCTGTTGATGAAGGTATTGCAGGTTACCGTCAGGATGGTGTTGATGCAGCTTCTGAAAATGCAGATAATTTAGGTATTAAATTAATTAAAAAATCATTTAAAAAAGAGGAAGGTTTTATTTTAGATGATATTTATATGAATTTTAAAAGTGCATGTATTCCTTGTGGTGTTTTTAGACGAAATATATTAAATAAAACTGCTTATGAATTAGGGGCTTCTAAAATAGCTACTGGTCATAATTTAGATGATGAAATTCAATCATTTTTAATGAGTTTTGCTCGTGGAGATCTAATTAAATTTTCTAAATATGGTCCTATGTTAGATGTGATTCATCCCAAATTAGTTCCAAGAATTAAACCATTATGGAATACTCCTGAAAAAGAAGTTCTTTTATGGGCTCAAAAGAATAATGTTCCTTTTCATTCTGCGCCATGTCCTTATTCTAGCTTGTCATTAAGATCTAAAATTAAAGGATTTTTAAATGATTGTGAAAAAATGAATCCTGAAATAAAGTATAATGTAATGGAATCATTTAATAAAATTTTAACTTTTGAAAGTAGTATTTCTCCAGTTCTAAATGAATGTGAAATATGTGGTGAACCTACTTCTTCTGATATTTGTAAAGCTTGTGAATTAAAAAAAGAGATTAATGAGGATTAATTCCTCAATATAGCAAATATCATATATATTATAAATAGGGCTGTAAGGATAATTCCTTCTTTTTTGTTGTAGTCGGAGTCTAATTTTGCAAATATGAATGCAAGTATGGTCATACCTAACATTAATCCTAAATCAACAATCATTTCAGGACTTACCGGGATTGGTGTAATCAATGAACTTAATCCCAAGATAAATAAAATGTTAAATATGTTGGATCCAACTATATTTCCAATAACAATTTGATTTTCTTTTCTTTTAAGTGCTGTAAGAGATGTAACAAGTTCTGGAAGTGAAGTACCTATAGCTACTATGGTTAATCCAACTAAGGTTTCACTCATTCCCATTGCCATAGCAATGGACGATGCACCTTCAACAACACATTCTCCACCAATAATAACTCCAATTAAACCTGCTACAATGTACAGTATGCTTCTACCTTTTCCAATAGTAGGTTTTTCAATATATTCTGCTTCTTTGGACTTTTTAGCAGTATATACAAGATATGAAACATATAAAATAATTAATATAAGTAAAATTAATCCTTCTAATCTTGTAATATCCCAGTTAATTAAGATTAAGACAACAATAAGTGCGCTTACAAGTACTAAAAAGGGTAAATCCTGTTTAAGTAAATTTCTACCAATTTTAAGATTTTTTATTATTGCACAGACACCTACAATAAATAAAAGGTTGAATATGTTACTTCCAACAATATTACTTACAGCTATTGCATTATTTCCACTAAGAGCCGCTGTAATTGAAACTGCAGCTTCAGGAGCACTAGTACCAAATCCTACAACTGTTAAACCAATAATGATTGCAGGTATTTTTAAAATACGTGCAACATTACTAGCTCCATCTACAAAATAGTCTGCACCTTTAATAAGGAGCACAAAACCAACTAGTAAAATTATGACTTCAATTATTAAATCCATTAGTCTGTTTCTCCTTCTTCATTATTTTCATATTTTGGTTTGTCGCCTAAATCAGTTACAAGTATCTTGTCAATTTGGTGACCATCCATGTCCATAATCTCAAAACAGAATCTGTCCCATTTAAAGGTTTCACCGTCAGTAGGTATTTTACCACAATAACTTAAAATAAATCCAGCTATTGTTGTAAAGTTATCTTCTTTTTCATCTGGAAATTCGCCATCAAAGTCAAATAATTCTTTAAATCTGTCAATTTGATATCTTCCATCAATTAACCAGGAATCATCATTTCTTTTAATAGCTATTGGGTCATCTGTTTCATCAATACCCGGGATATCTCCAACAATGCCTTCAAGTAAGTCATTTAAAGTAATTAATCCAGTTAAACTTCCAAATTCATCTACAACTAAGGACATATGGACATATTCTTTGTTTTCTTTAAATTGTTTGACTAATTCTAATGCTTCTAAGTTTTCAGGAACAACTAATGGATCTTTAATGATATCTTCTATTTCTAAGTCTTCTTCTTTAAATAAAACAGAAAGAATATCTTTTGCTTGAACAACTCCAATGAAATCATCTAATTCTCCACTAGCTACCGGGAATATTGATCTTTTACTTTCAATAATCTTATTTTGGTTTTCTTCAGGAGTATCTTCCAAATCAATCCAGACGATTTCATTTCTTGGAGTCATAATCATATCTACTTTTTGATCATCAAGTTTGAATACTCTTTTAATAATGTCTTCTTCTTCTTTTTCAATAGTTCCTTCTACTCTACCTTCTTCAATCATCAATTCAATTTCTTCTTCTGTAATTGCATTATTTTCTTCATGACTAATTCCCATTAATCTTAAAAGTCCATTTGTAGATTTACTTAAGATAACAACAAATGGTCCAGATGCTTTGGATAATAATTTCATCCATTTTGCAACTTTAACTGCAATATTTTCAGGATTGTTTAATGCAACTCTTTTTGGAACAAGTTCTCCAACAACTAAGGATAAGTAGGTAGTTATAATTACAACAACGATTGTACTTACAATTTCACTATACGGGATATATGGTGAAATAATTGCATTTAATGGATCAGATAATGTTGCTCCACCAAAAGCCCCTGTTAATATACCAATAAGTGTAATTCCAATCTGAATTGTAGATAAAAATTGATTAGGATTTTCCATCAAATCTATAGCGGTTTTTGCGTGTTTTTTCCCATCATTATACATTTTTTGAAGTTTACCTTTCCTTGAAGATACAACTGCCAATTCAGACATGGAAAATATACCGTTAACAACAATTAATACAACTATAATAACTATCGAGATTATCGTTTCATACATTTCTAATCTTACCTAATTTAAAGTTTTATTATAATTCACTAGCTAATTTAAAGCCAGTATTTCCATAGATTTCATCTTGCATTTCCTGAACTGCTTCTGATGCTTCTTCACGGGTTTCAACTTTTTTAAAGATTCTCCTTTCTTTAACTTTAATAGTTTTACCGCATGTGCATTTTCGAGTAGCTACTCCTTTTTTTGCATATAAAACTCTACCGCAGTCACAACGAAATATTAAATACATTTCAATCTACCATGAAACCTAATTTTTATTTGTATATTATATAATAATTAGTATATAAAAACTTTTAGAATCAGTTTTTTATAATGCACTAATTTACTTAGTATCTATCCACCAAATATTTTCATAAATAAAGGTATAAAAACTTGGGATGGAAGTATAATTAAAGTAGCTATGCTAACTGCTAAATTAGTACCAATAACAACAAGTAAAATTCTTATTATGTTGTTGTGCCATAAGTCACTTATTTTTTCAACATTAGAAAGATTAGATATGTCTCTTTTTCTAATTTTCCTTAATTTTGCTTCAGTTAAACCAGAAAACCAACCTGCAGCTAATAATGGATGAATTATGGTTAATGGAGCCACAACACCTCCGACAATAGCTGAAATTAATTTAGAACCAGATAATATTGAACCTAGAAACCCCATTATCATACTAATGGCAATAAATTCAATAAGGTTATCACTAATGTTAATACCACTTATAAAAGCCAGAAAAAATATCACAACAAATAAGATTGGGATTAATGCTAAGATGATTTTAGCCCAAGGTATGCTTTTTTTTTCGTTGGTAATAACTAATGATGAAAGTGGAGGTATGCCTTCTGGATTGTTTAGATGTGCTTCAATTCCAGGTTTATGGCCTGCACCAACAACTGCAACTACTTTATCTTGTTTTATTCTTAAAATATTTCCTGCAAGATAAGCATCTCTTTCTTTTACAAGAACTTCATATGCTCCAGGGGAAACTTCTTTGAAATATCCCATAACTTCATCAATATTTTCTGGATTTTTAAGTTCTTCAATATCAAGTTCATCTGCTTCGTCATCATCTGAGAAAAAGGAAGTTACAAGACTTGTAAGAAATTTAAATTTTTCTTTAAAAGTCATTTTATTAAGTGCTCTTTGTAATGTAATATTGATGTCTCTATCAATCAATGCAATTGGGATTTTTAAATCTTCTGCAGCTTCAATAGCACCAATCATTTCTGATCCTGGTTTTACATCAAGTTCTGCACCAATTTTTGACTGGAAATGTCCAAGGATGGTACTTACAAGAAATACTCCAATTTTATTTTCTTTAATAATTTGAGTAATTGGGATGGTATCATCTTCTTCAATACCTGCCATTTCTTTTCTGAGTCTAGTGTATCTACCTCTATCAAGTTCAATAGCTACTACATCTGGTTGTTTTTCGTAGATTGCATCTTTAACTTCTTCTACACTTTTTTCAGATACATGTGCAGTCCCAATGATTGTTAAACATTCTCTATTCATTAAAAATACACTTCTTTTATTTTAAAATTTAATTAATAGTTATACTATGTAATGGCTATTTAAATACTTTTAACTTTCCATTTTTATAAATTGCTACATTATCACTAATGTTTTTCTGAACACAGTAGGTCACATCATCTTGGGAGTTTAATTTTTTAAGTTTACGCCCGGAATTACAGTTATAAAATGCTTTTTTTACATTTTCATAGTCTCTACTGGCTAATATTGCAGCTTTTGCAAAATCACTAATCTCAAATTCTATAGAGTTATCTGTCAGTTCTTTTTCTATCCAGTAAATAATTTCTCCTGATGCTAAAAAGTCTTCAAGTGCGAAATTACCTTTATATCCTGCCATAACTACATCAATTTCATTTTCAGCTATTTCAATAGATTTTTTACCAACTGCCTCAGCATTAACTATTGATCCAACAAGAACTGTGGATTTCATATCTTTCAATATTCTAGTTCCATTGCTTGTTGTTAAAATAAGGGTGTCCTTTTTTTCTGGAGGTATTTTATAAGTTTCAATAGCTTTAGGTGAATTGCCAATATCAAAACCTTTAATTTTTATTCCTTCACGTTCACCCGCAAGTATTGCATTATATTCTTCACCTAGTTTAAAAGCTTCTTCTGGTGTAAAACATGGTATTATTTCTTTAAAATTATTTAATCCTAAAACTATGCTTGAACTTGCTCTTAATGCATCAACCATTATTGAAACGTCAGTAGTGGTTGTTTTTTCAAAGGATAATGTAATTTTCATATTTAATAATTTTATATATTATTGTATTATATTATTTACTATGAGAATTGTTACAACACCTATGTGTGAAAGTATCTTAAAATATGCTGGAATTGAAGAATATGTTGTAAATAAATTTCCTGATAAAGAGGATGGAGATTTGGCTATTTTATTATCTGAAAGTAAAACTTCTTTAATTTCTTTAAAAATTAAACTAAATACTTTTAAACAGATTAGAAATAGTATAAAAATTGTTTCAAATTTTTCAAATGGGGGAGAACTTTCAAATAAGGATTTGGATGATATTTTTAGAGACTATGATGTTGCTATGAAGTATTTGAATAATTCAAATGATTTGGATATTAAAATTAAGGTATACTCAAACTTTTTAAAGGATATAGTTGAAGATATGGGTTTTATAGTAGATGATGTTGATTTTGACTATGTAGTTTTTCCAGATTATTTGAGAAATGAGGTTGTTGAAAAAGATAATCTTGTTGAAATGCCTTCTCATTCATCTGTTTCAAAAAATCCTATTGAAAGAACTGAATTAAGGTACTCAATTTTAGAAGATATTATATAATTATATTAATGAATAAATTCTAAGTATAATTTAGTACAATGGAAGTGAGGAAAAAATAATGTATGAAACATTAACATTTACTGGTGGAGTTCATAAAAGTGAAGAACTTAAGGAACTCATTGAAGATTTAGGGGGATTTATTCTCCAAGAAAATGTTTTTCAAATGGATTTAGTTTTAAATATGGCTATTCCATTAGAGGATGTTAAGAAAATAGAAGAAAAATCAAAAGAACTTTTAGGTAAAGTATCTGTTGCTCCTATGGCAGGTTCTGAGATTGTAATTGTTTCCCCTACTCTTGCAAGACATCATCTTCCTCATGCTGCTTGTGATATTTCTGAATATCTTCGTGAGTATGGTGCTAAAGATAACATGATTGGACTTGCTCGTGGAGATGGAAAAGGAACTTCTGGAATTACAGAAGAGGAAAAAAAATTAATTGAAGAACATGACTTAGCTATTTTTGCATTAGGTAGTTTTAAACAATGTATTATTGACAAATCATTTTTATTTGATGATATTGACATTCCAGTTATTGTAACTGGTGCTCCAGACATTCCTCTTGAAGAGCTTCCTGGAGCAGATGCTTATGTTGGTGGACTTGGTAGAATTCCAAGACGTTTAAGAAGAGGTCCTGATATTCGTGCTCTTGATAAGCTAGTGGAAACTGCTGAAGAAATATTAAATAATAAAAAACGTGAAATGGTTCATGATGCACCATTGGTACCACCAATAGTTGTTAAAAATGCAATTGAACACCAAGTTCCAGCTATTAATGATGTTATATCTCCACTTCCTGTCACTGGTCAATTAGATGGTGTTCGTGTTAAATTAGATTATGATAAATATCATGAAGAAATTGAAAATGTTATTGTTGATGGTAAAAAGTTATCTGAATTAGCTGAAATTAAAAAATCTTTCATGTATGATTACATTCTTGTTAAAATATATAGTGAAAGTTCTCTTATTCAATAAAATTAATTATGAACTATTTTAAACAACGTTTTAGGATGAATGGTATAGGGATGACTATTATCCTATCTATTTTCTATTTTTTACTTTTAAAATACACTAGCTATTTGTTTATTCCTATTTCAGATTTACAAACAATAACTATTGTATTGGTTCTGGCTTTTATAAATGTTATTTCAGTTTATTTTGAATTAAAGCATTCTAATATTATTTCAAGGACACTAATGTTTTTTTCTGAATCTATAAAGTGGGCATCAATAATGTATGGATTTTTAGCATTAGCTGTATTCTTATTTAACTGTATTATTTGTCCAATTCCAATTGAATATGCTAAATTCATGTTGTTAATAATAATTTTATTATACATTTATGGAATTTATAATGCAAGGCATGTTAAAATAAATGAGAAGAATTTATATCTAAAAAATTTAACTGAAGAAATGACCATAGTTCATATATCTGATATACATGTGGGTTCACTTATTAGAGATTCTTTAATGAGAAAAACTGTTGAAAAAATAAATGAAGTAAATCCAGATATTGTTATTATATCGGGTGATTTGGCTGATGGAACCTGTGCAATAGGTCCAAATCATTTTGACATATTTAAAAAATCCAATTCTCCAATTATATTCACTCCAGGTAATCATGATGACTATCCTGATCTTGAATGTGTTATAAATGCTGCAGAAAATGCCAAAATTACAGTTTTGAATAATGAATCAATGAAATTTAAAGGAGTGAATATTTATGGATTGCCTTTTAGTTTTTACCATAATTCTCAATGTAATTTTAATTTAAATAAAAATGAGACAAATCTCTTAATTTATCATGTACCAATGAATTGGGATGAATTTATTGAAATGGGATTTGATATTCAATTGTCAGGCCATACTCATGGAGGTCAGTTTTACCCAGCTACCTATTTTATAAAAAGAATGTTTCCATATTCAAGAGGATTATTTGAGAAAAATAGAAGTTATTTAAATGTTACTGATGGTATTGGAACTTTTGGCCCTCCAATTAGAGTAGGAACACATTGTGATATGTCTGTATTAAAATTAAAAAGAAAGAATTAGTTTATTTTCATACCAAAGAAGTTAATTGCATCAACTAAGTCATTAAACTGTTCTAATTCTCTTTCAATAACATTTTCATCAGTCATATCAAAACTTAATTCACCATCAACACTGAGAGTATCTGGACCGCGCCCAACAACTCTTTCAACTCCATCAGCACTTAAAATACGCTCTGCATCAAGTTGATGTACAAATGCACGTCCAGGCAATATAACAGATTCTTTAATTTCACTTAAATCTAAAGTTTCAAGATCTTCTTTTGTAATTAAACATGCAATCTCTTTAGGAACTGCAACTACATTAACATCTTCAGCACCAATTTTTTCAAATATCTTAGAAATATATGGTTCAGCTGTTTTTGAAGTGATGATTGTAGCTTCTCCAGTTACCTTTTTAATAAACTGTAAAAAGATTTCATTTTTATCTTTAGCTATTGCAAATGGACCATCAGTTTCAGGATCGCAAATTGGGGTTCCAGAGACTCTAAAGTTATACTCTTTATTAATCTGTTTTACAAGCTCGCCAAATTCTTCAATAGGCTGTGATTCAAAATCCTTAAGAATTGGCCCATTTTTTAAGATTAATCCTTCATTAAATGTATTTGCAAATCTCATTAATATAATTCCTTTGGCACCCCATTTCTCTAATGCATCACAAGTATCTCTAAGAATTTCTCCATCATTAACTCCAGGAATTATAACAGATGCAGCTGTTAAATCAATGTTTTCAGCGAAAGTTTGGCATGCTTTTAGGGATTCTTCGCTATGTTTGTCATTAACCCATTCTCTTCTAATATCTGGATTACTGGAAAAAATAGTAAATGTAACTTCATCAACATTGTTGTTAATTAAGTTTGTAGCTATTTCACTGTTGGTAATGCCTTTTCCACTTGTATATCCTAAGTGTGAATTTAATCCATATTGTTTTAAACTAGCTGTAAGGTTTTCTAAGTAAGGATAGCAGCTTACGTCCCCTCCTCCACTAATATTTACTTTGATGTCATCTTTAACAGGCTGCATCATTAAAGTATTTTGCACGTCAGTTAATACTTCAAAGGGATTTCTAAATTTACTTACATTTTCACTTATTCCTTTACTGCATCTTTCACAGCCAATTTTGTTTGGTAAGCAGTTAGAACATCCAAGAGGTTCTATTTCTTTCACTTTTCTAAAATAACAATATTTACAAAAACCATTACAATCTTTTCCTGGAATTCCACCAACATCAGCTACAATTTGCATAAATTTTATCTATGTATATTATATTATATAGCTATTTTTGTTAAATTTCAGTATTACTTTAAGCAATGATTTATAATAATTTATTTTAAATTAACTTAAACACTTGTTCATTTTACCCCTATTTTTATTAGTTAATTTATTAAATTAATTTTTAATTTATTATTTGTATTGACAAAAATTATTATCTAACTCATTAACAGGATAATTAGTTTTTTGAATTATTTCAAATATAGGTTTATTTTTTATAATGCTTCTATTTTTATATTATTTATCTAATTAATGGAATAATTTATTAATATGTGGTGTTTAATTCATTTTTAATTATCTATTAATTATTTGAATGAATTATATTCCTTTTTAAAAGTATTACCTTTTGATTTATTTATCTTAAAATGGTGCTTCTTAATAAATCTTTCTAAAACATTCAATAGGTAATATTTATATTATATCTAATTTAAAATAAAATTTGTATACCATATGGCTGGCTATTGCAAAGACTTGCTTTGTAGCTACTCAATTAGAAACAAAAAATATGTTTGTTTTTGAGAGTTGGTATATCTATTAAACTCTATAACTAGGAGGGAAAAAATGGCAAAGTTTGATGATAAAGTCGATTTATACGACGATAGAGGTTCATTAGTTGTATCTGATGTACCAATCGAAGCTTTAAGCCCACTTAGAAACCCTGCAATTCAAAACATCGTTAAAGGTGTAAAAAGAACTGTTGCAGTAAACTTAGATGGTGTAGAAAAAGCTTTGAGAACTGGTTCCATCGGTGGAGATAAATCTAAAATTTTAGGAAGAGAATTAGATCTCGACATCGTAGGTAATGCAGAAGCAATTGCTGAAAAAATGAAAGATATGATACAAGTTTCTGAAGATGACGATACTAACATTACTCCAATTTCTGGAGGTAAAAGGTTATTAGTACAAATCCCATCTGTCAGAATTGATGTTGCTGCTGAGTATTCTGTTGCACCATTATCTGCTGCATCTACTTTAGTTCAAGCAATTATCGAAACTTTCGATGTAAGTATCTACGATGCTAACTACGTAAAAGGTGCAGTATTAGGTAGATACCCACAATCTGTAGATTACAAAGGAGCTAATATTGCTACTATGTTAGACATTCCACAAAAACTCGAAGGTCCTGGTTACGCTTTAAGAGGAGTAAAAGCAAACGATTTCGCTGCTGCTACTTTAAAAAACACTTTCCAAGCTACTGCATTAGCTGCTATCTTCGAACAAACTGCTATGTTTGAAATGGGTGACGCTTTAGGTGCTTACGAAAGATTACACTTATTAGGTTTAGCTTACCAAGGAATGAACGCAAACAACATGGTATTAGACTTAGTTAAAGAAAATGCTGCTGAAGGTACTGTTGGTAGTGTAGTACAAGGTACTATTGCTAGAGCAGAAGCTGATGGCGTAATCGCTCCACAAAAAGACTTAGGCGGATTCAACCTCTACAACACTGATGATGCAGCTTTATGGAACGCATATGCTGCTGCTGGTGCTACTGCAGCAACTATGGTAAACGTTGGTGCTGCTCGTGCTGCTCAAGGTATTCCATCTACTTTATTATACTTCAATGATAACATTGAATTTGCTACTGGTTTACCAAGTATCGATTACGGTAGAGCAGAAGGTGTAGCTGTAGGATTCTCTTTCTTCAGTCACTCTATCTACGGTGGTGGAGGTCCTGGTCTCTTTAACGGT
The DNA here is from genome assembly GCF_003111605.1 of Methanobrevibacter woesei. Taxonomy (NCBI): domain Archaea; kingdom Methanobacteriati; phylum Methanobacteriota; class Methanobacteria; order Methanobacteriales; family Methanobacteriaceae; genus Methanobrevibacter; species Methanobrevibacter woesei. The sequence continues at coordinate 166,160 of NZ_MZGU01000004.1, forward strand.
AACCACGTTGTAACAAGACACAGTAAAGGATTCTGTATACCTTGTGTAGCTGCTGCTATGTCTTTAGATGCAGGAACACAACTCTTTTCACCAGAAGCTACTTCTGGATTAATTAAAGAAGTATACAGTCAAATTGATGAATTTAGAGAACCTCTCAAATATGTTGCTTTAGCAGCTGATGAAATTAAAGGTGACATCTAATTAATTTAGTTTAAAATCTAATTGGAAGAAGGTCAAAATAATGGATATTGAGATATTTCCACATAGAGTTCTTGGAAGTGACACAACTGAAAAGTTATTAAATGAAATTGAAGCTCTTAATGATGTTAAAAGAACTGTTATTCACGGTCCAAGATTCCCAGCAAATGAAGAAACTTTACCACCTAAATTTAGGGAACGTAGAGTTATCAATATTAATGGTGAAGATGTTATTCTCAAAGTGAAAACAGGCAGAATTTTTGTTGAATTAACAATGGAATCCACTATAAAACAAATAGATGAAATTTGTAAGAAACATATCCCATATGGTTATGATATTAATCAAGATAAATCAAATTATATCCGTAAAGAAAGGACTGTTTCTGACAGAATTAAATATGGTGAAGCAGATTTGCCTGATGAATTAATTGGAATGACTGATCAATATTCAAGTTTTGAAGACCACGTAAATATCTTAAGAAAAGATCAATTTGATTAATATGATAGGACGCTGTACTCACGTTGTAGATTGTAGGGAAACAAGCGGTATGGGAAAAGGTGGAAGTATCGCACAAAGAGGTACTTTTGCTGAATGTGGTACTGATGTTTTAGCTGTTGCTATGTCACCAGGTCGTAGACATATTACCAAACCAGTATGTGAAATTACTTTCGGATTACGTGAAGCAAATGTTTTAACTAGTACAATGGTTTTAAATGCAGGTGCTGGAGTTCCTCATGATGCTCCTGCTTCTGGTGGTACCTTATTTGGGCTCACTGATAAGGAAGTAGAACAAATGAAGAATTTTAAACTACTTGTGGTCCACTTAGGTGGAGTTAAAAATCACATTATATACAAAGCAAGATTAATTCTAAGGAATGTTAATAAAAATTGCATCATTATATGTGAATCCCCAGTAGACTGTGAAGATTTCGCTAAGATTGGTATTAAAACTTCTAAAGTAATGCCATCTGAAGAAAATATTAAAACAAAAGGTACAATTGTTGACATTGTTACAGGTGTTATTCGTGGTGAAACAGCTTCTCAAGAACAATTAGATGAAATTATTAGAAAAGTTAAATTAGCATTAGGAGATGCATAATTATGGTACAACTTTATCCAGGTACTTCTCAGGTTGCTCAAAATAGAAGAAACTTTACTGACCCTGATTACGAGTTAGAAAAGTTAAGAGAAATCTCTGACGAAGACGTAGTAAAAATATTAGGTCACAGAGCTCCAGGTGAAGAATATAAAAGTGTTCACCCACCATTAGATGAAATGGATGAGCCTGACGACATTGTAAGAGAATTAGTAGCCCCTATTGACGGTGCAAAAGCAGGGGACAGGATTAGATACATTCAATTCGTAGACTCTATGTACTTTGCTCCAGCTCAACCTTACTTAAGAGCTAGATCATACTTATACAGATTCAGAGGAATTGATACCGGTACTTTATCTGGAAGACAAGTAATCGAAGCAAGGGAAAGAGATATTGAACGTATTTCTAAAATACTTTTAGAAACCGAGTACTTTGATACTGCAAGAACTGGTATTAGAGGTGCAGGTGTACACGGTCACTCTTTAAGACTTGATGAAAATGGTTTAATGTTTGATATGCTTAGAAGACAAGTATTCAACAAAGAAACTGGTAATGTTGAAATGGTAAAAGACCAAATCGGTACTGACTTAGATGAACCAGTTGTTTTAGGTGAACCATTAGATGAAGAAATTTTAAAAGAAAAAACCACTATTTACAGAATTGATGGTGAAGCATACAAGGATGATGAACAAGCAGTAGAAGTTTTAAGAAACATCCACGTTTCAAGATCCTTTGGTGCATTTAATCCAGAAAAAGGATGGGATTAAATATGGCAGATAAAAAATTCTTAGATGCAATGAAACAAAAGTTCAGTGAAGATCCAACTGATGATAGAACTACTTTCTATAACATGGGTGGTTGGAAACAATCTGAAAGAAAAAGTGCTTTCGTAAAAGAAGGTCAAGAAATAGCTGAAAAAAGAGGAATCCCAATGTACAACCCAGACATTGGTACTCCTTTAGGTCAAAGAGCTTTAATGTCTTACCAATTATCTACCACTGACACTTTTGTTGAAGGTGACGATTTACACTTTATTAACAACTCAGCTATCCAACAAGCTTGGGATGATATTAGAAAAACTGTAATTGTAGGATTAAACACTGCTCACAACGTTCTTGAAAAAAGATTAGGTATTGAAGTAACTCCTGAAACCATTACCGAATACTTAGAAACTGTAAACCACGCTATGCCTGGTGCAGCAGTAGTTCAAGAACACATGGTAGAAACTGACCCATTAGTAGTATCCGACAGTTACGTAAAAGTATTTACTGGGGATGACGAATTAGCAGACGAAATTGACTCTGCATTTGTATTAGACATTAACAAAGAGTTCCCTGAAGAACAAGCTGAAGCTTTAAAAGCTGAAGTTGGTGGAAGCATTTGGCAAGCTGTAAGAATCCCTGGTATTGTAGGTAGAGTTTGTGATGGAGGTACTACTTCCAGATGGTCTGCTATGCAAATTGGTATGTCCATGATTTCTGCTTACAACCAATGTGCTGGTGAAGGAGCTACTGGTGACTTCGCATACGCATCCAAACACGCAGAAGTTATCCACATGGGTACTTACTTACCTATCAGAAGAGCAAGAGCAGAAAACGAACTTGGTGGAGTTCCATTCGGTTTCATGGCAGATATCTGTCAAGCAACTAGACTTTACCCTGACGACCCTGTACGTTCTTCATTAGAAGTAGTAGCTTTAGGTGCAGCTTTATACGACCAAATTTGGTTAGGTTCTTACATGTCTGGTGGTGTAGGATTTACTCAATATGCTACCGCTGCATACACTGATAACGTTTTAGACGACTTCAGTTACTATGGTCAAGATTATGTAGAAGACAAATACGGTGGATTATGTGAAGCTCCAAACAACATGGACACTGTTCTCGATGTTGGTTCTGAAGTAACTTTCTACTCCTTAGAACAATACGAAGAATACCCAGCTTTACTTGAAACTCACTTCGGTGGTTCTCAAAGAGCTGCTGTTGTTTCCGCAGCTGCTGGTATTTCCACTGCTTTCGCAACTGGAAATGCACAAACTGGTTTAAGTGCATGGTACTTAGCACAATACTTACACAAAGAACAACATTCCAGATTAGGATTCTACGGTTACGACTTACAAGATCAATGTGGTGCTGCTAACGTATTCGCTATCAGAAACGATGAAGGTTTACCACTTGAAATGAGAGGTCCTAACTATCCTAACTATGCAATGAACGTAGGTCACCAAGGTGAATACGCTGGTATCGCACAAGCTCCTCACTCTGCTCGTAAAGATGCATGGGCTTTCAACCCATTAATCAAAATTGCATTTGCTGACAAAAACTTAATCTTTGACTTCAGTAAACCTCGTGCAGAATTTGCTAAAGGTGCATTAAGAGAGTTCGAACCATCCGGTGAAAGAACTGCTATTACTCCAGCAAAATAGATATATTGACTTAGAATAAATGGGTATCCTTTACCCATTTATTTTTAAAAAAAATTTAAGCTTACCTTAAAAAATTTTAGTAAAACATTTATATTAATATATAAAAAAATTATCTTATCAATAGAATTTACTATTGATTGTAATCTTTTTGATTTACATACATTAATTTCAATATTCAAATGGATTGAATATTATTTCATGTTTATTAAATGATCAAATTTAATAAAAAAATATGGAGGAAAAAATTATGGACCCTGTAACATTAGGTGTTGTTGCATTGATGGGTGCTGTTGCAACTATCGGTGGGGCTGCAGAGGACTTAGAATCTGATATTGGTTCTCAAAGTAACCCTAACTCACAAGTTCAATTAGCTCCTCAAATGGGACATTTACACCGTATGATAAACAAGGCGGCTTCTGGTGAACCGGTCGCTTATGGTGTTTGGTGTGGTATCGCTGGTGCTATTGCATTTATTTTAATGGAATTTTCTGTTTTCCCAATTATAGCTATTGCAATGGGTGCTTGTGTTGCTGCTTTAGTTCACGGTATTTACACAGTTACAGCACATATGGGTAGGATTGTTGGTCAATCTCAATTCGAACAACCTTTATTTATGGATGTGCTAACTCAATCTTTAGGACCTATTGTTGGTCACGGATTTATAACTACTTTTTGTCTTGTCGGAGTTTCTTATTTAATGATTATCCCAATTAATGGTACTGCTTTACATGTATTCCCATTACCTATGTTAGCTGTTCTTTGGGGTATTACCCTTGGAGCAATTGGTTCTTCAACTGGGGACGTTCATTATGGTGCAGAAAGCGAATATCAAAAATTCGACTTTGGTGGAGGTACTCCTGTAGCTATTCAAGGAGATATTGTTACTAAAGCTCCTGTTGGTGCTAAAAACTCCATGGATGTCGTAAACTTCTGTGCTAAATTTGGTGGACCTTTAACTGGTTTATGTTTCGGTCTCGTTGTATTCTTCAGTTTCTGGAATACTGTTGTATTTGGAATTTATGGCGGAATCGTTGTAGGTATTATAATTGTCATTTTATTAATTATCTTAAATGACAGATTAGAAGTATTTGCAAGAAACGCTTATGGACCATATGAGGAAGAATAAGGAGGTTTTCATTATGGATCCAATTACATTAATTTTATTTATCGCAATCGGTGGTGTCCTCATCGGTGCTGGTGTACATTTCATTCCTGTAGGAGGAGCTCCTGCAGCTATGGCTACCGCAACTGGTGTAGGTACTGGTACTGCAATGTTAGCAGCTGGTGCAGGTTTAACTGGACTTATTACTGCTGCATCCATGACTGGTGAGCCATGGTATATTATTGGTATCGGTGGTGCTATTGGTGCTATGATTATGATGGGTATTACTATGTACATTGCTGATTTAATTTATGTATATGGTGTAGGTGTTGTACCTGCAGCTTCTAAAGTAGAAGTTGACCCTATTACTGGACGTAACCAAGAAAAGTATAAAACTCCTGGTACTGAAGGACACGGTGTACCTACTTCTTCATTTATTAGTGGTATTATAGGTGCATTATGTGGTGGTTTCGGTGGAGGTATGGTTTACTATGCTATCAACCTTGCTGCTACTGAAGGTTCCTTTGTAACTGACCCTACTATGACTATTGGTTTAGCTGCTATTTTAGGTACTGGTGTTTTCTTCGTTAACGCAGTAATTGCATCTTATAACATTGGTGGTACTATTGAAGGTTTCACTGATCCTAAATTCAAAAGGATTGGTACTGGAGCAGTAGCATGTTTAATTGCATCTATTGTTTTAGGAATATTCTGTGTATTATTAACAGGAGGTATATAAGATGTCTGCTGGAGGAAGTGGAGAAGCAACTGGCTCAATTAGCTCCGTTCATTTATTAATTTTAGGTATCGTTGGTGGATTAATTGGTATTTATGTAGCACCATACAGTACATTATTCGGTTCTGCTATTGCAGGACTTGGTGGTGTCTGTGCTATCGTATGGGGTGCTGATGCTATTCGTAGAGTAGCTAGTTACGGTTTAGGTACTGGTGTACCATCTATCGGATACATGTCTTTATCTATTGGTATTGTCGGTGCATTAGCTGGTATCGGTATTGGTTACAGTTTCCCTCAATTAGAAGTTGCTGGACCTGTTATCGGTTTAATCTTCGCAATGATTATTGGTTTAATTGTAGCTGTTGTTGCTAAAAAAATTGTAGGTATGAAAATCCCTATTTTAGAAAGATGTACTATGGAAATTGCAGGTGCTGCAGCTTTATCTGTTTTAGGATTCTCTGTTGCTATCACTGGAACTTATGATATTGAAGCTGTTTTAGAACATGTTGTTGGTACTGGTTTTATTGCTGTATTCTTTATTATGAACACAATGGCAATCCAACACCCATATAACGCATGTTTAGGACCTAACGAAGATCAAGTAAGAACTCTTAAATGTGCTGCTTCCACTGCATTCTTAGCAATGATAATTACCGGTATTTTATCTGTAATTACTGGTGGAGTAAGTTGGTTTATTGTATTAATCATTGGTTTAATTGGATGGGTCATTTCATTCAGAGCATTCGTAAATGCTTCCTATGGTGCAGCTGCATCTGTAAAATGGTCTGGTCTTTGGCCTAAATTAGAGGAATAAATAGGAGTGTATGATTATGGTTGAAATGTTACCTATGGTTCAAGTCGTACCTGAAATGAATTTAGCTCTTGACCCTGCTACTGGATTATTAGGAGCTTCATTAGGTTCAGGTGTAGTAATTTTATCAATGGATGATGTTGATGCGGCAGTAGCAAAAGTTGAACAAGCTGCTGATGATTTATTTAATGCATTAGATCCAAATGTAAGTCCATCTAACTCATTCCCAGGAAGGGATGGTTCTTATGTAACTGCAGGTTTATTAACAAACACTGTTTACGGATTTTTATTAGCAGTTGTCATCATCTTTGCTGCAATGCCTATATTAATAAGTTTGGGGGTTTTATAGATGGCTGACAAAAAATCACCTGCAGAAGGATGGCCGGTTATTAGTGGAGACTATGTTGTAGGGGATCCTGAAAGTCCTGTTGCTGTAACAACTTTAGCTTCTCACATTGAAGCAGATCTTTCTGGTGCAGCTATTGCAGGACCTTGTAAAACTGAAAACTTAGGTGTAGAAAAAGTTGTTGCAAACATTATTTCAAATCCTAACATTAGGTTTTTAATATTATCCGGAGCTGAAGTACAAGGACATATTACTGGTCAAAGTTTCAAAGCATTACATGAAAATGGTTGTGACCCTGATAAGAAAAAAATTATCGGAGCTACTGGTGCTATTCCTTTCGTAGAAAATGTTCCTTTAGATGGTGTTGAAAGATTCCAACAACAATTAGAAATCGTTGATATGATTGATGTTGAAGATGTTGGAGCTATCAATGCTAAAATCAGCGAATGTGTTGAAAAAGATCCTGGTGCTTTTGAAGAAGAAGCTATGGTTATCTCTGTAGAAGACGATGATGGCGATGCAGATGATGGAGAAGAAATGAGAGTTGTTTCTGCTGAAACTGCATTAATTGAAGCTAGGATGAGAAATATTTATACCAAAACTGAAATGATTGGTGCTGTTCAAAAGGATATGGCTGGTAATTACGCAGGTAAAGTACAAGGTATTATGATTGGTTTAATTTTTACCTTAGTTATCGGTTCTTTATTCTTATTCTTCTAGGGGGATTAAATTATGGTAAAAATTTCTAACAAACCAAATGTTAATGGAATTAACAATGTTTCAGAAGATGTGGATTATAGTGCAAAACTTATCGCTAGGGAAGGTAAACTCTTTGCTGGTTTAATCAATACTAGATTCAAAGGATTTGCTTACGGTATCATATTAGCACTTGTGTTAATTGTTATCATCCCAGCTATTGCAAAACTTTGCGGATTATAGAGGTGTTTTTAAATGAGTGATGGAGAAAAATCAATACCTCAAGTAATGGTTTCCGCTGATGATTTCAACGCTCTTGCTGCTAGATTAGATGATGCAGAAGAAAAAGTTGATTTCACTCTTGGGGAATATTATCAACGTTTAGGTCAACAAACCGGTAGAGATGTTGGTATTTTATACGGTATGATTATAGGTTTATTCATATTAGTTATTGCAATTAAATATAATGTAGTATCTGTAATCATGTCATTATTCGGATTATAGAAGGAGGATTTTGTAATGTTTAAATTTGATAAAGAACAAACAGTATTTGATTTTGCTGGCGTTAAAATGGGTGGACAGCCAGGGGAATACCCAACTGTTTTAGCAGGTACCATCTTTTATGGTGGACATAATATTATTAATGATGAATTGACTGGAGACTTTGATAAAAACAAAGCAGAAGCTTTAGTTAAAGACATGGAAGAAATGTCAGATGTTACAGGTAACCCATGTATTGTTCAAGTATTTGGACAAACTGAAGAAGCTATTGTAAAATACTTAGAATTTGTCGGAGATATTTGTGACAAACCTTTCCTTATAGATTCTACTTCTGGTGATGCTAGAGTAGCTGGTGCAAGATATGCTGATGAAGTTGGCTTAACTGAAAGAGCTATTTACAACTCCATTAACATGGCTGCTGACAAATCTGAGTTAGATGCTCTTGCTGAAACAAACATTTCTGCTTCTATTATCTTAGGTTTCAACCCAATGAACGCTACTGTAGATGGTAAAATGGCTATGTGGGAAAACGGTGACGACGGTGCTTACGAAAAAGGTTTACTCGAAGTTGCTGCTGACTGTGGTATCGACAAATTTATGATGGATACTGCTGTAACTCCATTAGGTCAAGGTGCAGGTATTGCTGCAAGAACTACCTTTGCAGAAAAAGCTAAATGGGGATACCCTGTTGGATCTGGTATTCACAACGTACCATCCGCATGGGACTGGTTAAGAGACTATAAAAAAGCAGGAAACAAAACTGCTTACACTGTTTGTGATATTGGTGCAAACATTGTTCAAGTAATGTGTGGTGGAGACTTCGTTCTCTTTGGACCTATCGATAACGCAAAAATCGCTTTCCCTGCTGTTGCTCAAACTGATATGTTCGTAGCTGAAGCAGCTAAAGATATGGGAACTGAAGCTATCGAAGAACACCCACTCAACAAATTATTATAGATTAGAATCCTTTTCTAATCTTAATAATTTTTTAATAAAATTCTTATTTTTACAAATTCTTTTGTTTTATCAATTAACTACTCTTTTTTGCTATTTTTCAAAATTTATTTAATAAAATTTATATTAATCTTAAAAGATATTATAAATCAGTTTATATTTAATGAATTTTGAGGTTTTTTATAATGTCTTTTTTAGATAAACTTTTTAATAAAGGTCCTAAGCCTATTATTGCTAAATCTCGTACAGGAAATTTAGATATTTTAAGGGCTAATAAAGCAGGTCCTGCAAGTCCGGGTGCTGTTAAAAAACCAGATGTTTTTTATGTTACTGCATCTGTTGAACTTGGTAACACAACTACTAAATGTGTAGTAATGGCTACTAATTTGAATACCAGTGAATCTTATTTACTAAATAAAACTGTTAAAATGACAAGAGATATTAGGCCTCCAAAAGCTAATGAAGAGGTTTTTGGTAAAACAGTTTGGGGTATTGAACTTTCTAAGGAAGCAGTAGCTGAAATGATTAAAGATACTGTATTAGAAGCTCTTAGAAAAGCTAATGTTGATAAAGAAGAAGATTTGGATTTTGTTGTTAGATCTACTGGTGTAACTGCTGGTTTTGCTACTGCAGAAGAAGCAGGTAAGCTTGTTATCGCACTTGCAGATGGATGTTTAGATGCAGGAATTCCTCCTAGAAAAATGTCTCCTGCTATGAGTACTTCTCAATTACCTGATAGGCTTCAAAAATATTCTCTTTTAGATAATGTCATGTTTGATGGTGCTGTTGTTAGTGTTATTCCTCCTCAAGGTAAAGAAGCTGTTGCTAATGAAATGGAAGGGGAACTTGTTACTGCGGGTATTAAATTAGGTGCTAAATGGACTGAAGTGGATTATAGGAATCCTTGTGTTAGTTTAGACTTTGGTTCTACACTAGCTGGAAGGATTGTTAATGATAATCAGCCTTATGCTAATACTGTTGGTAACTTTTTAGGTTTAGCAGGAGTTATTTCTGATTCATTAGCTAGAGGTTCTGGTGAAGTTGATAAAGAAGGTGGTGCAGCACTTGATTTATACACTGATAAGTTAGTTAAGAAAGGAGATAAAAAGAAAGCTCAAGCTAATGCTGAGGAAGTTCACAAACTTATTGATATTAGAAAAGTTCCTCTTGATGTTGATAGGTTTGGTACTGTTCCTTTAAATCCTAAAGCTGCAGCAGATGCTGGAACTACTCTTATTGGTTGTGATGTAGGTACTAATGGTGATAAACTTCCTGATTTAATGGATTTGGGTGGAAAAATTTATGAAAGGGATGGTTTACCTACTTTATTATCAACAATGGATTATGTAAGTGCTAAAATTGTTTCTCGTTGTTTAGATATAGCTTTTGAAGAAAATGTAATTACTGAAGGTTCTGCTTTAGGTATTACTGGTAGGGCAGGAGTTACTGGTCGTAAACCTGAACTTATTTTAGATTATGCTAAAGATAAATTTGATAAAGTGGTTTTTGTTGAAGATGGTCTTGCTTTAGGTTCAGCTATTATGGCTCGTTGTATGAATTCAATGGGAACACAAAAGAATCCTATTGGTGGTTGTCAAGGACAAAGGTGTATCCTTGGTAAAAGAATGAAAATGCAAGGTAGTAAATTTGCCAAATAAATTTACTCCTTTTTATGATTTTTTATGATTTATGCAGTTATAATGTCTGGGGGTAAGGGGACTCGTTTAAAAGCAGATGTTGAAAAGCCCCTTTTTAAACTTAGAGATAAACCATTAATAGATTATGTTATAAAAAATCTTTCAGATTCAAAGTTTATTGATAAGATTTTTGTTGCAGTTAGTCCTAATACACCAGTTACAACTAAGTACTTAACTTCTTTAGATAGTTCTTTTGAGATTATTGATACTCCTGGTACTGATTATCTCAATGATTTGTCTTTTATTTTAGACTTTTTTGAAAAGAAATCTAAAGATGATACTTTGCTTGTTATTAATGCAGATTTACCATTTATATCAAGCGATCTTATTGATTATGTTATTGGGCATTACTTGTCATTAAATGTAGAGTCTTTAAGCACATTAGTCCCAGTTGAAATTTTTAAAGAATTAAATTTACTTTATTCTTATGATTTTGATGGATTGGTGCCTTCTGGTCTTAATATTCTTAAAACAAGAAATGTTATTCAGGAAGAAGAAAATCTTATTTTGTCTAAAGTTGAATTAGCTATTAATATTAATACTCTTCAAGATGCATCAATAGCTAACTCTTTGTTTAATTCATTTTTCTAAATTAAGTCTAATGATTTAAATATAATGAAATTATATAAATATATTAATTATAACTTACTGCAGGTGATGTGATGGAAAATAGAAATATCCCTAAAAGAGAAGAAAAATTATGGAGTGAAATTAAAAATTATCAAGTTGCTACTAATAATGCACGTATTCTCGGTGTATTAGATGAGCTTATTATCAATGAAAAAACAGGTAAAATCGTGGATATTGCAATTAAAGTCGAAAGTGGTCGTAATATTCATGTTAAAGGAGCTAAAAGAAACGGGGATTTATTATTAGTTCCTTTTGCTAAGGTTGAAAAAGTTGGGGAATTTATTATTGTAACTGAATAATATTTCCTTGTTGTTTTTTTTATTTTTTCTTTAACAATAAAACATTGTTAATTTGATTATTTCTTATTTAATTTTATATTTATATAGGTGATTTTATGTTACTTGAAATTAAAAATCTGGCTGTTGAAGTTTCAGGGAAGTTAGTATTAAAAGATATTAACCTTTCTATTGATGAGGGTGAAACTCATGTACTTTTAGGGCCAAATGGAGCAGGTAAAAGTACTTTATTCTTAACTATATTGGGTTTTCCTCAGTATAAAGTTGTTAAAGGATCTATTATATTTAAAGGTCAAGATATTACTGATTTAACCACTGATGAACGTGTTAAATTAGGTATTGGTGTAAGTTTCCAAAATCCTCCAACTATTAGGGGAGTTTCTGTTCGTGATTTACTTAAATTAGAATCTCACCAAGAAATGGATGAAGAATTAAATCCTAGAATGAAAGAGTTAGCTGAAAAACTTAAATTCTCTGATGAATTTTTAGATAGGGATGTTAACTTTGGATTTTCTGGCGGGGAAGTTAAAAGATCAGAAATTTTACAGTTATTAGCTCAAATGCCAGATTTTACCATGTTTGATGAACCAGATTCTGGTGTAGATATTGAAAATGTAGAATTATTATCTGCAGAAATTAGGACATTATTAGACAAAGACAAAAAACATGCACAAAGAAAAAGAAGTGGTTTGTTAATTACTCATTTAGGTTATATTTTAAACTTTGTTGAAGCTGATAAAGCTCATGTTTTAATGGATGGAGAAATCGCTTGTAGTGGTAATCCTAAAGAAATTCTTGAAGATATTAGAAAAGATGGTTTTAAAGGATGTGTTCAATGTGCGCAATGTGGCTCAGGATGCTGAAAAAGCAAAAGATAAAAAAGCTCCATTAGGGGCAGATATTACTATTGAAAATTTCACTAATGAAGAGGTAAATGCTTTAGATTTATTAGATGATTTTGATGATGTTTCTAAGAAAACTAAAGATGCTCTTCTAAAAGTTGGGGTAGATACTGAAGAAAAAGGAAGATCTGCTTCATTTTTCCAAATGGATCAAAGTAATATTTTTAGTAGTTTATTGTCTGATTCAATTGAATTAATGAATGTGGGTGCTGCTTTAGAAAAACATCATTGGTTAAAAGATTATTTCTGGAATGCTGTAAAACCAGACACTGATAAATATACTGCAAAAACTGCTTTAGTTGAAGAAGAAACTGGCACTAAAAGTGGTTATTTCATCAGGTCTTTACCTAACACTCATGAAATTCTTCCTGTTCAAGCATGTATGTTTATTGGTGATGAAGCAGTTATGCAAACTTCACACAATATTGTTATAGCTGAAGAAAATTCTGAACTTCATTTGATTACTGGTTGTGCAACTGGTGATGATGTTTTATCAGCATTGCATGTTGGAATTACTGAAGTTTATTTAAAACCAGGTTCTAAACTTACATTTACAATGGTTCATAATTGGGCGGAACAGGTAGAAGTACGTCCTAGAACTGGAATTAGGATTGCAGATAATGCAACTTACTTAAATAATTACATTTTAACTAGTCCTGTACATTCAATTCAATCTTATCCTACTGCTTATTGTGATGGAGTTAACTCAAGAGCTATTTTCCAAAGTATCCAAGGAGGTACTAAAGATTCTACAATTGATGTAGGTTCTAGAGCTTATCTTAATGCTCCAGGTTCTAAAGCTGAAATTATTTCACGTTCTGTATCTCAAGATCAATCCCAAATTTACTCTAGGGGACATTTAGCAGGTACTGTTCCTGATGTTAGAGGACATTTAGAGTGTCATGGTTTAGTTCTATCTGATGATAGTATGATTTATGCAGTTCCTGAACTTGAAGCTAGTTCTGCTAACTTAGAATTATCTCACGAAGCTGCTGTTGGTAGAATTGATGAAGAAGAGATTAATTATCTAACATCTAGAGGAATTAGTGAAGAAGAAGCAGCGTCTATGATTGTTAGAGGATTTTTAAGTATGGATATTACTGGTCTTCCAGATGAATTAGCTGCTGAAACTCAAAAAATGATTGATATGAGTGTTGAAGGAATTTAATCCTTCTTTTTTCTATTTTTTTTATTTTTTTTAAGATTTTGGTGTGTCTTAACTTTCCTGTTTTAGTATATAAAGTTTGTGGCTTTTTTTTCTAAGTAACCTTTATATTAATTGTTCGCATAATATATAATTAGTACATTAATGTTATGCTGAGCTAGCTCATTAAGTACATAAAATTGTGACTTACGACAAAAAAACCTTTTGTCTAAGTATAAAATTGAAATTTTCATGAAAATATTGTTGTGATTTGGGGAACAAGTTTTTTATGGAGATTTAAGATGAATAAAAAATTTTAATAGAGGAGGAAAAACTCTATGGCTGATGATATAAAAATTGTAATGTTTTGTTGCAACTGGTGTTCCTATGGAGGAGCTGACACAGCAGGTACTGCAAGGATGCAATACCCACCGAATATTAGAGTTATTCGTGTAATGTGTTCTGGAAGAATTGACCCTCAATTTGTTTTAAAAGCATTCCAAGAAGGTGCTGATGGGGTATTTGTAGCTGGATGTCACATGGGTGACTGCCACTATGATGCAGGTAATTATAAATTAGATCGTAGAATGAGATTAATTTATAAATTAGTTGAAGATATGGGAATTGGAAGAGAAAGAGTACACCACGACTGGATTTCTGCATCTGAAGGTGAAAAATTCTCTGAAGCTGTTAAAATGATGGTTAACAGAATTAAGGCTTTAGGCCCAGCTCCATTAAAAGAACAATTAGAAGCTGAAGGATAAATTGGAGGAGTTAATATGGCAGATAAAGTAAAAATAGGAACTATGTGGTTAGGAGGCTGTTCTGGTTGTCACTTATCCATTGCGGACTTCCACGAATCTTTAATTGATATTATGGATTTAGCTGATTTTGAATTCTCTCCTGTACTTATGGATACTAAATACGATGAAGTACCTGAATTAGATGTTATCATCGTTGAAGGTGGTATTAGGAACGATGAAAACAGAGAATTAGCTGAAATGTTAAATGAAAAAGCTAAACTTGTTATCGCATATGGTACTTGTTCATGTTATGGTGGTATTCCAGGTCTTGGAAACTTATTTACTGTTGAAGAATTAGAACAAGAAGCATACATCAACTCTGTTTCTACTGTAAACCCTGAAGGAATTATTCCTAACGAAGATGTTCCTGCTCTTGAATCTAGAGTAAGACCATTAGATGCTGTTATGGATGTTGACTTAATGATTCCTGGTTGCCCACCTCGTTCTGATGTAGTAGCTGAAGCAGTTCTCACTTTATTAAGAAATGAAACTATTGAATTACCAGTTACTAACCTTTGTGAAGTATGTCCTAGAGAAAAACCACCTGAAGGTTTAGCTATGGACTTCATTAAAAGACAATTTGAACTTGGTAAACCTGAAGATGATTTATGTTTAATCTCTCAAGGTTTAATTTGTATGGGTCCTGCAACTGTTTCCTTATGTGGTGCTGAATGCCCATCTATTGGAATTCCATGTAGAGGATGTTACGGTCCTACCGCTAAAGTTTTAGATCAAGGAGCAAAAATGATTAGTGCTATTGCATCTGACTACGGTGTAGAAGAAGATAAAACTGTAGACCCTGAACAAGTAGCTGACCAATTAGATGATATTGTAGGTACTTTCTACACTTACACATTACCAGCTGCTTTAGTACCAATGAAAATGCAGAAAGGAGGAGAATAAATATGGTTAAACTTACTATGGAACCAGTAACTCGTATTGAAGGTCACGCTAAAATTACCGTAGAACTTGACGATGCTGGAAATGTTGTAGACACTAAATTACATGTTATGGAATTTAGAGGATTCGAAAAATTCTTACAAGGTCGTCCTATTGAAGAAGTAGCTAGAATTGTTCCTAGAATTTGTGGTATTTGTGATGTACAACACCACTTAGCAGCTGCTAAAGCTACTGACCAAATCTTTGGATTCAAAGATGAAGAAATCTTACCAGCAGCTTACAAAATGAGAGAAATTATGAACTGGGGTTCATTCATGCACTCTCACGCACTTCACTTCTACTTCTTAGCTGCACCTGATTTTATCATTCCTGATGGAACCAGATCCACTAGAAATGTTTTCCAAATCATTAAAGACCAACCTGAAATCGCTCTTCAAGCTATTGAAATCAGAAGAAACGGTTTAGAAATGGTAAGAAAAATCGGTGGTCGTCCTATTCACCCAACTTCATCTACTCCTGGTGGTATTTCCACTTCATTAGATGATGAAACTCAAGCTGACTTATTAAACAGAGCTAAAAGAAATGTTGAATTAGCTCAAGCTACTTTAGACTTAGCTGTTCCTATTTTCGAAGAAAAAATGGACTTAGTTGAATCTTTAGGTAACTTCGGTGACACTAGGCACTGTGGTCTCGTAAACGATGGTGTATGGGATGTTTACAACGGTAATGTAAGAATTAAAGATGTTGACGGTAGTATTTACACTGAATACAAAAACGAAGAATACACTGATGTTGTAGCTGAACACGTAAAACCTTACTCCTGGTTAAAATTCCCTTACATTAAAGAATTAGGATACCCAGAAGGTATTTACAGAGTTGCTCCATTATCCAGGCTTAACGTAGCTGACAAAATGCCTGATGCAGCACCATTAGCACAAGCTGCATTTGAAGACTTCCACGACAAATTCGGATACGCACAAGCACCATTATTATTCCACTGGGCTAGACTTATTGAGTTATTAGCTGCTGCTGAATGTGCTGCTGATGCTTTAGATCAAGATTTATCTGGTGAAAAATTCCCAGGTGAATTAGAAAGAACTGCTGGTAGAGGTGTAGGTATTGTTGAAGCTGCTCGTGGTACTTTAATCCATGATTACGAAACCGATGAAAATGGTTTAGTATCTAAAGCTAACATTGTTGTAGCAACCATCCAAAACAACCCTGCTATGGAAATGGGTATTCAACAAGTAGCTAAAGATTACATCAAACCTGGTGTCGAAATCGATGATAAAATCTTTAACTTAATGGAAATGGTTATCAGAGCTTACGATCCATGTTTATCCTGTGCAACTCATACTATGGATAGTCAAATGAGATTAGCTGAAGTAGATATTGTAGACAGTGAAGGAAACATCATTAAAAAATTCTAAATAAGGGGTTATAATAATGATAGTATTTAACGAAGATGGATGTATAAGATGTGGTGCTTGTGAAGGTACTTGTCCAACTTCAGCTATTGATGTAACTCCTACATACATCCAACACTGTGATACCTGTGGCGGAGAACCAAAATGTGCTGAAGTTTGTCCAGAAGGCGCTTTAAAAGTAGAATACTTATCTATTGATGAAGACTCTATGGATCAACCAAGATTAATCTTCAATTCTACTTTATGTAATGCTTGTGGTAAATGTGAAGAAGCATGCCCACAACAAACTTGTAAACTCACAGGTAATGACTTGATGGGAGTAGAAGGATTCTGTGTAATGTGTCAAAAATGTGTGGACATTTGTCCTGCTGATGCTATTGGAATTCCTGGTATTATTGAACCTAAAGAATGTGAAATTGATATCGAAGGTAAAGGTGCTGTTTACATAGCTGACTGTAAAGGCTGTGGAACATGTGTTGATGAATGTCCTGTACAAGCTATTTCTATTGATAGTATTGGTGAAAAAATTACTATTAATGAAGATGTTTGTATTAAATGTGGTGTATGTTCTCAAACCTGTCCTTGGAATGAATTATACATTTCTGAAAAAGTACCAGTCAAACGTACTAAAGAAATTAAAGCTTTCGATTTAGAAACCTCCAAATGTATTGGTTGTAACACTTGTGTTGAAGCATGTCCTGGAGATTTCATTAAAACTGAAGGTAACACTTTAACTGTACTTCTCCCTGAAGTTTGTGCTGCATGTAGTTTATGTGTAAATCTTTGTCCTACTGATGCTCTTTCAATTGATGTTGAATGGGGAACTCCTGCACCTGCAGATGACGAAGGTTTAGGATACGATGCTGAAAAATGTGACTTTATTGGTGCATGTGCTAATAAATGTCCAACTCAAGCTATTCGTGTTGTCACTAAAACTGGTATGTTATGTCCTGATATGGTACAAGTTGATGAGGAACCTTCATTCACTAGTTGTATTAGATGTGGAGCTTGTGCTGCTGTCTGTTCCGAAGATGCATTAATCGTTGGTTCTATTGAAAAAGTAATTGACGGTGAAACTGTATTAAGAGACAGAATAGAGTTCAACCCATCTAAATGTACTGAATGTGGTGACTGTGTAAATGCATGTGCATATAACATGATCAAGTTAACTGGTGATAAAAAATTACCTGTTGCTGGATTCTGTACTTTATGTGGTCAATGTATTGAAGCATGTCCTCAAGACGCTTTATGTGATAAATAAGGTGGTTAATTCCACCCTTTTTATTTCTTTTTTTTTTTTAAAAAAATTAGTAGTTTTTTTTATAAATTATCCATAACTATTTTTCCTGACACTATTGTCATTACTTGTTTTCCTTTGTATGGATATTTATCAAATGGTGAGTATTCTGCTTTTGTTTTAAATGAATCTATATTGATTTTACCTTCTTTTTTCAAATCGATTACTGTAAAATCTGCATCTTTTCCAATAGCTATTTCACCTTTGTTTTTTAATTGGAATCTTTCTGATGCATTTTTTGAAAGTATGTTAGGTATTAAATTTAAATCAATATTTCCTTTATTTACTTCAGTTAATAGTAATGGAACCACTGTTTCTAAATTTGGTATTCCTGGTGATGAATTCCAGGTTCCTTGTGTTTTTTCTTCTAATGTGTGTGGAGCATGGTCAGTTCCAATTATTGTATTTTCATCAATATCTGCTATATCAATGCTTTCCTCTTTTGTTCTTAGTGGGGGATTTGTTTTTACTAATGTACCATATACCTCATAAGCATCATTAGTTAATAATAAATGGTGTGGTGTAAATTCCCAGCTTATATCCATAAATTTCCTAGCATTTTGTGCTTGAAGTAATGATTTACTGGAGCTTAAATGGCATATATGTAATGAAAGATTATTTTCATCAGATAATTCTATGGCCTGTTTAACTGAAACATCTTCACTAATAGCTGGTCTTCCATAACTGTAATCAATTGCATTTTGATTTTCTTTTTCTTTTAATTTTTCAGAACTTTTATTAACTATCTCTTGGTTTTCACAGTGAGTACATACCAACCCATTATAATCTGTTTCTCTTTTTAACTTTCCTAAATCTTTAAATATTTGTTCAAGTGCACTGTCACTTTCCAAATCCATAAATATTTTGTAAGCTATTGGTTTTAAGCTTTGTACTTTTTTCATCTCTTCATAATTGTTTACTCCTGCTTGAAGTTCAAAGTTTACAATACTTTTTTTCTTTCCAATAGCTAATTTTTCTTTAAATGCTTTGTAGGTATTTGTTTTTGGAAGTGTATTTGGCATATCTATAACTGTTGTAAATCCACCATTTGCTGCACTTTCACTTCCACTTTTAAAATCTTCTTTATGTGTTAAACCAGGATCTCTAAAATGTACATGAGGATCAATAAAACCAGGTAAAATAATATTGGATTTTATGTCTATGGTTTTCTCTCCTTTTAGGGGTGTTTTTGAGATTTCTTTTATTATTCCATTTTCCACTCCAATAAAATATTCTCCATTTTCATTTAATAATTTGCAATTTTTAATAACTAAATCCATAGTTAACACTCCATTATATCTGTTTTAATATTGGATTCTATTTTTTATATTTTTTTATACTATGAAATTAATATTTGATATTATGTCTTTAAAAGATTTTATCAAATCTATTAACTTACGTGATACTGGATTATTTTGGAAGGATTATGAAGCTAGAGATGAAAATAACTACAAAAAATCTGAAGGAGATATCAATTTAATAGCTGATTTTACAGAATATTCTCCATTACATAATGGACATTTTCATTGTATGAAAACAGCTGTTTCAAAGGTTCCAAATAGCATTTTTGTAGCTATTGTTCCAGGATTATTTGAAAGAAGTGGTAGGGGATTACCTTATATTCTTTCCCGTGATGTTAGAGCGGAAATTGCTGTTTCAGTAGGTGCAGATATTGTTGTTGAAGGTCCTCCAATGGGAATCATGGGTTCAGGCCAGTATTCTCTTTGTTTAGCTCGTATGTTTCAAGTATTAAGTACTGATTTTATTCCTAGGGGTTATAAACCCTTTGATGGGTTTGATAACATTTTAGATAGAATAACTATGGGTCACGGTATTGCTCCTAAGCCATATAAAATAGTTGATATGGATACTGGTGAAATTCTTTTAGAAGATAAATTGGAAGAAGATAATTATGTTATTGTTAGCTTTTCAAAATCCCTTAAAAAAATAGGATTTGATTTTAAAGATAAATTTATTTTTGTAAAAAGAATCGAAGGGGTTAGTGGCAGTTTAATCCGTGAAAGTATAGTTAATAATAGTTTAGAAGATGTAAAATCTATGATGCCTCCTGAAACTATTTCTATTTTAAAAAGGGAGATTAATAAAAATAGGGCACCTTTACATAATCTTAGGCTTGATGAAAAAATCATTGATAATGTAAATAATTTATCTTTTAAAGAATTATCAAATTTAAACTTTTTTAATGATGAATTAGCTAATAAATTTATTGAATTTAGAAAAAATAATTCTTTTAAATCAATTGATGATGTGTTAAATATTTTACCTTACGGATTTTCTACAAATTTTAATGCTCGTGTTTTAAGCATTCTTGAAAATCCAATTGAAAAAGAAGTAATTTCTGAATATATTAAGCATTATCCTTCAGTTATTAGGATTTTAGATTATAAAAATGAAGATGTTTTAGATTTATTTAAAAGGAAAATAAATAATGAAAATATTTCATTATTTTAGATATTTCCTAAAAGATTGCTGAAGAATGTTTGTGGGTCAGTAAGTCCATAAATAGCATCTAAGAATGTAGGATAAGTATCTGTTAATAAGAATAGATATGCTAAATAGAATATGACTATTAAAATTAAAATAATCAATATTATTGTTAATACTATGTCAACAACACTTACTGGCTCTTTTCCATTGATTCTGTAATCACGTTCATGGATTGATTTTTTAGAAGGTCTTACTGTTTGTCTTTCTTTACTGATGTTTTGACGTATTTGTTCTTCTAAAATATTTGTTTCTTCAGGTGTTCTTGAAACTGGTGTTTCCACTTCATGAATACTTCTAGTAGCTGGTTTTGGTTGAACATATAAATCATCTTGTACATATTCTTGTTGTGGTGGATATTGTTCTTGTTGTGTGTATCCTTGAGTGTATTCCATTTGTGTGTATTCTTGTTGTGGTGGATATTGTTCTTGTTGTGTGTATCCTTGAGTGTATTCCTGTGGATTGCTGTTATATTCTTGTGGTTTTACAGGATCTAATCTAGGAGCTTGAGGTTTTTCTTTTTGATATGGTTCATATGGCTCCTCTTTCATCATTTGATTTTCATCATGAATTTGTTGATCTAGAGTACCATAATTGTTGTATGGTTCACCAGTAATTATTTCCTGCTCATATTCTCCGTAAGAGTCATCATAAGCACCAGGTTCACTAGGAACATATGGCTTATCCACTATAGAACCGTATTTTTCTTCATCTTTAGCTAATTGCTCACTTAAAGGCACTTCAGGTTCATCAAAATATAAATCATCGAGATATTGTTCATATTTTTCTTCCAATGCTTTTCTTGCAGATGTTTCCTCAGGTTGATATGAATGATCAGGATATATGAACTCACTTTCTCCTGTATATGCTTCAAATTCAGGCATTGGTTTATTAACATCTTGATAATCGATTTCATCCTGTTCAAGTTCATACATATTCTGATTTCTATAATCATTAATCCTTTGATTATCTTGAAGTGTTGAATATGTTTCTTCTTGAGCTTCAGGGAAACTTACTTCATTAGTGCTATAATCTGGTTCTGGAATTATATTATCCATTGAATCGGTTGAATAAATTGAGTCTGTTGTTTCATATGAATTTTCAATTGGATTTTCTTGATTGAATCCGTCAAATTCATAAATATTTGACTCTTTAGTTTCATAAATATTGTTATTTACATTATAAGTGTCTGCAGAACTAGATGCCTCTTCTGGTAAAGTTTCATTTATTTGATTATTTGGTGTTTCTGAGGATTCAGTGGTAGTGTCTGGTGTTATACCAATGATATTCTCTAAACAATCTTTACAATAAGCTTTTCCAGCTAGTTTTACAGCACATTCTTCGCATAATTCTTTTCCACAGATATTACATTGGTCTATGGCTTCTCTTTCTGGGTGATAGTGACAATCCATAATTACACACTCTTAATCTTGATAAAGAATTTAACTATTACTAATATATTATTTTGTCTTTATATAATTATCGAGCAGTATAAATCTATTAGATTACTGCTTCTAGATAAAGGGATATTTAAAAGTTAATAATGTTTTTTTTTTAATTAAAACTTTGAGTAACTATCTTATTTTTTATGGCTATAAAAATGGTTTTTCAGGATCTTATATCTTTAAAAACAGTAAGTTTATTATAAGTTCTTCAATTTAAAAGGAGAATAAATTAATCCTTTGTTGAGTTTAAAATTTTTTCAACAACTATTTCGGATGCAATTAAATCATCTGCAGTAGCTAAAAAACTGCCTAATGTTTCACTGTTTATAGTATAATTAATTATTTCTTCATTGAGATCTGATTCTACAAATCCTTTGTTATCAATTTCTAATGAATCATATACCATTTTTGAGTTTTTTGAATTATCATATGTAAGTTGTATTTTTCCATTAATTTTCATAGTTCTCAACATCTAAAAATATGTATTTTTAACTATATATATTATATATTATGAAATCTAAAATTATTTGTTATATGATTTTATAATATTTTTTGTAATTTTTACTCCTGTTAAGGATAACATTTATTAATCATTAAATTAATATAATTAAGTATTCTATATACTGATTATATTTACATAGCTACAAATTTTTATAAAGTTTTATTGGAATACTTTAAATAGCTATTTTTTCAGTCAAACAGCTGATGTTTGATTAGGTCATTATTGGAGGAATTTTAATGGTTCGTGCTTATACAAGAAGAGATTATATTAGAAAAACACCAAATTCAAGAATTGTACAATATGATATGGGTAATTTAACTGACGAGTTCCCTGTTTCTGTAAGTCTCGCTGTTAAAAAACCAGCTCAATTAAGACATAACTCTTTAGAAGCTGCAAGGATTGCATCTAACAGACTTATGCAAAGAAAAGCTGGAAGATTAGGTTACCACTTAAAATTAAGAACTTATCCACACCACATTGTAAGAGAAAACCCAATGGCTACTGGTGCAGGAGCAGATAGGGTTCAAAGTGGTATGAGGAATGCATTTGGTAAACCAGTAAGTGTTGAAGCTATTGTTAAAGCTGGTCAAAAAGTTATTACCATTGATGTTCAAAAGAAAAACTTTGAAGATGCAAAAATTGCATTAAAAAGAGCAGCAATGAAATTACCAGTTCCATGCAGAATTGTTGTTGATAAAGGTCAAGACTTAGTTAAATAAGTCTATTCTCTTTTTTACTTTTTTTTAATTATTTTTTAGTATACTTTTTAAGTAATTCTTATTTTTATAGAAAATTATATTAATTGTAACTTCTATATTTTTTAAATAATATTCTGATATTAGTTAATACTAGGTTGATGTTATGGCATATAAAATGTATGATGAAATGATGGAACAACCTAAAGCATTAAGGAAAACATTTGAGTTAGAAGCTTCTAACTTGGATATTGTTTCACAAAAAGTTGTTGATGTTGATAAGATCTATCTTGTAGGTTGCGGTAGTTCAATTTCTACATGTTATAGTGTTAGGGATGCATTAAGAATGTCAACAACTATGAATATAGAAGTATTTTCTGGTTATGAATTTTCTTATAATAAATATCTTGTTAAAGGTGAAAATTCAATAGCTATCTTCACTTCTCAATCTGGTGAAACTGCAGATACATTAGCCGCACTTAGAAAAGCTAATGATTACGGTATTTATACTGTTTCTATTTCTAATGAACCAGACAGTTCTATGGTTAAAGAAGCTAAAACAGCTATTGTTACACGTGGAGATAGAGAAACTGCAATTCTTGGAACTAAAACATACATAACTCAACTAGCTTGTTTATATGAAATTTTATTTAAAAGATCAGATTATGAAAACAAGGATGTTTTATTATCTCAATTACATGAAATGCCTGATTTAATTGAAGATTTATTAATTTCTTGTGAAGAGGACAATAAAAAATTAGCTGAAGAATTTAAAGATGAAGAAATTTTCTATTGTTTAGGTAGTGGTCCTAATTTTGGTCTTTCTTATAAATTAGCTATGACTATGTTTATGGAAGGGGCTATTAAGCATGCATGTCCTTTATATGCTGCTGAATTTAGGCATGGTTTAATTGAACGTGTAGAAAAAGATGTTCCTATTGTTTTTTTATATTCTGATTTTGATTCAGATGAAATCACTCAAAAAGCAATTGATTTTTCTGAAAATCAGGAGTTAAAAATAATTAACTATAAATTATCTGATTATGCTGATGTTGATAAGTTATTATCTCCATTTATATTGGTTATTCCATTAGAATGGTTTATTTATTATTTAGCTCATTTTAATAATGAAGATCCTGGTGCTACAAGGCATATTGGAAAAGTCAGATATTAATTATTTCTTATTTTCTTTTTTTTATTCTTTTTTTCTTAATTATATTAAAGTTCCATTAAATATATTAATTAAAAAAATTAGATATTCATTTATTAATATTGGCTATGTTATTTAATGTAACGTGGTAATTAATCTGAATATCATTGTCAATTTTATATATATTTTTAAAACCAGAGGTTATGTTACATGTATGTTGTAAAATTTGAAGAAATAGGCAAATCTGATATTGGAATTGCAGGTGGAAAAGGTGCAAACTTAGGGGAATTGACCCAAGCTGGAATTCCAGTGCCACCAGGTTTTGTAGTAACTGCAGAAACATATGAGAAGTTTATGATTGATTCTGGGATTAATGATGCAGTAATGGAGATTCTTAATAAAATTGATATTAATGACACAAAGGAACTTCAAAGTGCTGCTGAAGAAATTAAGTCTATCATTGTAAACACTCCTGTTCCAGACGATATTTCTATTTATATCACTGAAGCTTATAATCAGCTTTGTCAAAGAGTAGATGAAGAAGATACTGATGTAGCTATTCGTTCTTCTGCTACTGCTGAAGATTTACCTGATGCTTCTTTTGCTGGTCAGCAAGATACTTTTTTACATGTTTCTGGAGTAGAAAATGTAATTGATTATGTCAGAAAATGTTGGGCTTCTTTATTTGAAGCAAGAGCTATTTTTTACAGGGAAGAAAATGATTTTGACCATTCTAAAGTACTTATTGCTGTAGTTGTTCAAAAAATGGCTAATGCTGATAAAGCTGGTGTAATGTTCACTGTAAATCCTTCAACTGGTGAGGAAATTGCATTAATTGAAGGATCTTGGGGACTTGGTGAAGCTGTAGTTTCTGGGGATGTAACTCCAGATAATTATGCTGTTGATAAAAAAGATAATAAAATTATCAATGTTACTATCAGTGATAAAAAAGTAATGTACACTAACGATGAAGAAGGTACAAGTATAAAAGTAGATGTTCCTGAAGATATGAGGAATGAAAGGGTTTTATCTGATGAAGAGCTTATTGAATTAACTGAAATGGGTAAAAGAATTCAAGCTCATTATGGAGAACCTATGGATACTGAATGGGCATTTGAAAATGGTACTTTATTCCTTTTACAAGCAAGACCAATTACAACTTTAGATGATGTTGATAATTCTGCAGATGATGATGCAGAAGTTTCTGAAGATAAAAATGTAATTGTTAAAGGACTTGGTGCAAGTCCAGGTATTGCATCTGGTATTGTAAAAATTATATTTGATGTTGATGAATTAGATAAAATTGAAGATGGAGACATCATGGTTACAACAATGACTACTCCAGATATGGTTCCAGCTATGAGAAGAGCTAGTGGAATTATCACTGATGAAGGAGGAGTTACTTGTCATGCTTCAATTATTTCCCGTGAATTAGGTATTCCTTGTGTTGTAGGTACTGGTTCAGCTACTGCAACTTTAAAAGAAAATGTTGGAGTAACTTTAGATGGTAAAAAAGGTTTAGTATTTGAAGGATTAACTGAAACCAAACCTGAAGCAACTGCTGATGTAGTTGCTGAAAGTGTAGCACCAATTATTACTGTAACTGAAGTTAAAGCAAATGTTAGTATGCCTGAAGCAGCAACTAAAGCAGCAGCTACTGGTGCGGATGGTGTAGGTTTATTAAGAACTGAACATTTAATGTTAACAGCAGGTGTTCATCCAGGTAAATTCATTGCTGAAGGAAGAGAGGATGAATTAATTAACACTATTGCTGAAAATGTAATGATTGTTGCAGATGCATTCTATCCTAAACCAGTATGGTACAGAACTCTTGATGCACCAACTGATGAATTTATTGCATTAGATGGTGGAGAAAATGAACCAAGAGAACACAATCCAATGTTAGGTTGGAGAGGAATTAGAAGAGAACTTGATCAACCTGAAATTCTTAAATGTGAATTTAAAGCTATTAAAAAGTTATACGATCAAGGTTACACTAATTTAGGTATTATGATTCCTTTATCACAACATCCTGATGAACTTAGAAAAGCTAAAGCATTATGTGAAGAAGTTGGACTTAGACCTCACAAAGATATTGACTTTGGTATGATGGTTGAAATCCCGGCAGCTGCTTTAACTATTGAAGATTACATTGATGTTGGTATTGACTTTGTAAGTTTAGGAACTAATGATTTAACTCAATATACCTTAGCTGTTGATAGAAACAACGAATTTGTTGCTAAACATTATACTGAAGAACATCCTGCAGTAATGAAATTAATTGAAAGAACAATTAAAAAATGTGCTGAAGCAGGTGTTAAATGCAGTATCTGTGGTCAAGCAGGTAGTGTTCCTCGTATTGTTGAAAAACTTGTAAGCTATGGAATTTCAAGTGTTTCATCTAATACTGATGCTGTTGCAGAAGTTAGAAAAACTGTTGCTAGAGCAGAACAAAAATTAATTTTAGATGCTGCTCGTAAACGTTTAGAATAAATTAATTAATTTATTCTTACTTTTTTATTTTTTATTTTTTTCATTTTTATTTTTTATGAGGTTATTTTATGGAAGAAAAACCAGTAGATAAAGAATTAATTCTCAAAGAACTAGCTAATTTTCAATCTCAGGATTGCAAATATTCTGAAGGTAGAATTTTAGGTTCTATGTGTACTGAAGCACATCCTTTTGCTAAGGAAGTTTTTTGTAAATTCTTAGATTCTAATTTGGGAGACCCTGGTTTATTTAAAGGCACTAAATCTATTGAGGATAAAGTCATAAATTCTATTGGTAAAATGTTTTCTTTAGATAATGCTTATGGCAATATTGTTACTGGAGGTACTGAAGCTAATATTATGGCTATTAGAGCAGCACGTAATCATGCAAAAAAATATAAAAATATTTCTAATGGTGAAATTATTCTTCCTCGTTCTGCACACTTTTCATTTAAAAAAGCAGCAGACATGCTTAATTTAAAGATTGTTGAAGCGAATTTAGATGATAATTTTAAAATTGATGTTAATTCAGTTGAGGAAAAGATTTCTGATAAAACAGTAGCTATTGTTGGAATAGCAGGAACTACTGAATTGGGATTAATAGATCCTATTGATAAGTTATCTGATATAGCTCTTGAAAATAATATTTATTTACATGTTGATGCAGCTTTTGGTGGATTTTCCATTCCTTTTTTAAAGAGATTGGGCTATAAATTCCCTGATTTTGATTTTTCACTTCCAGGTGTTTGTTCTATGACTGTTGATCCTCATAAAATGGGTTTGGCACCAATTCCTGCTGGGGGAATAATTTTCAGAAAAGAAGAATATCTTGATGTTATGGCTATTAATTCTCCCTATCTTACAGTTAAAAAACAGTCTACAATTGTTGGAACAAGATTAGGAGCATCTACAGCTGCAACTTATGCTATTATGAAATATTTTGGAAAAGAAGGTTATACAAAAATAGCTAGAAATTTAATGGATAATACCATATTCTTTAAAGAAGAATTAAAAAAATTAGGTTATAAATTAATTGTTGAACCAGAATTAAATCTTGTCTCTTTTAATCATCCTGATATGGACACTAAACAACTAGCTAATGAGTTAGAATCTAGAAATTGGAGAGTATCTACTTCATCTTGTCCAGTAGCTATCCGTGTTGTTTTAATGAATCATATTAAAAAAGAACATTTAAAAGAGTTATTGAAAGATTTAAAAGAAATTTATTAATCTTTTATATCTTCAACATACATGAGAGGATAATTTAATTCCTCTATAAATTTTATTCTTATTACTGCTTTTACATCATCCACTTTTGTGTGTATTTTAACATCTAACATATCTCCAGTTAAAGATGTATAATCAAATTCACTCATTGCATCTTCTAATCTTGTAAAATCTATATTTACTTCAACATCTTCAATTGCTGGCTGTAAATTTAATGAATTTCTCATTGCATCTTCTAAACTTTTTTTTGTTTGATTATTTACAGGAGTTCCCACAAATTGGTGGAATAATGCACCCATACTTATTGCACCTTCAAAAATTGCTCTTTCTCTTGAGGTTATGTTTGAAAAAAATTCTTTATTAACATCCATTTTATCACCTTTAAACTTCCATAAATCCTCCATTTAACCAATTAATCTTTGAATAGATTGCATCAGATGGGATTGGGAATAAATAGAAATAAATTAAGATTGCCATAATAACTGCAACAGTAATCAGAATATAAATTCTTGTTTCTTTAGGGGTGAAATAAGCTATTGCAATGCCTAAAATTAAAAATATTCCCATCACAATTAATGCATTGTATTGTTGCGGATTTTCATTTAATATTTCTTCATTAACCGAACTAAAACTGCTCATATTTCCTTCAACAATTAATCTATTAGCAGTAGAACCTATGGGATCACAGGTTATCAGGAAAATACTATTTTTATCTTCATGAGTACTCATTGTATGAGACCCTGGAACAATTGTTTGATTTGTTACAGTATAATTTACTTCTCCAATTCCTGGCCACTGAATACTTATAATATCGCCAGTTTGAAGCTCATTCAATCTTAAAAATGGCGATCCTTGAAGTGTTCTATGTCCAAACAGGATAACTTCTCCATTTGTTGGAGTGTAAGACTGCTGTTCATGGTAAACACCTTGGGAAATACTTACATTATTTATTGTTTCATGCACTCCAATAGCAGGTATTGTAACAACTGGAGAAACAATATCTTTTTCTTCAACTATCTTTTTTGAGAAATAGTTTACTTCACCAATAGCATATAATCCAATTATTATCACTATAACAATTATTATTATTGTTCTAATTGATGGTTTTTCCATAGTAATCAGTTTTATACTCGATTATTTAAATTATTTACTTATTGTTATTGCTGGATTGTATTTCTTCCACCATCCAAGATGGTGCATTTTTAGTTGGTACTGTTAAAATAATATTTTCCATATTATTTAACATATAATTCACTTTATTAGATGGTGTTTCAACAAGCAGTAAATATTGTGCATCAAGTTCTCCAAGATTTATTTCTCTTTCATAGTTAGATAATTTTAAACCATAATTTTTTAACATAGCTATTGTTTCTTCTTCGTTGTAGCCTCCCGCTAATGATCCTTTAATTAATTCTAAAACATTTCCCCTAAATGTTTCAGTATTTTCATTGGGGTTTGTTGTGTTTCCCTGTACTAAAGTTTGGGCTTTTCCATATTCAGATTCGATGTTTCCACTTTCTTCGTAACGTAATATTGAGAGTATAGTACATCCGCTAATATCTGGGCTTGTGGAGTTAAGGTCTGTCTGATTTGTTTGATTTGTTGTGTAGACATCTACAACACTTCCAACTGATAGTAAGCCTCCACTAGCTTGCAGTCTAGATACTAAAATAGGTACTGATACAGTATCTGGTTTTTCAAATTTAACATCTGATAAAATGGTTGCATCATTGTTATTTACAAAATTTAAAGCTTCTGATACAGGTATTATTGCATTTTTACTTGTGTTTGTTTCATAACTTGCCATTGTCCTATTAAAATCATCATGATTTGTTTCAATAGATTTTTGATGATGCTGTTTCCAATCTTTTGTTGCAGGCCCCATTATATCTACTGTTTCAACTTCAAAGGCATTTTTAGATTCTGTTATTTCTTTTTCTAAATTAAAAGCTTCAGTTGCTGAAGCAAGAGGTCCTTTATATAAGGAATGGAGTTCATTTAATTTTGCGGTTTGTGCCTCTTCTAAATTGGCTTGTGATGGTTCATAAATTAAAAAATAATAAGCAGAGATTATTAAAGTTAATACAATTAAAGTTGTTATTATTATGCCAATTTTCTTTTTCTTTTCATCTTCAATTGGTTCATTTTTATTCAAATTAAAAATTGAGGAAGCCTGTTCATTGATTTTTTTAAGTAGTTTAAATCCTTTTTCAGATTCAATTGATTCTTCAAGGTCTTGTTCTTTTCTAAGCCGTTGATTTTGTGCTTCTATTTTATTTCTTAATTCTATTTCATCATATTCTGGAGGATATGGTGAATTTCTAAATTTGTCATCCTTCATTTGTTTAACTCCTACTTTTTATTTAAAAAAAGTAGATGGAATTAATTGGATTAAAGGAGACTATTTTTTTATTAAACCAATAATTAGGCAGTATAAAGTTATAATCAATAGTATTAATGGAGGAATGCTGATATTAGCTATTGTTAAAGGAACGTTAAGTATTATTAATATTATTAAAATAGCTCCTGCTCCAATTAGGAGTTTATTGTCAAGTTTAGGATATTTAAAATTGCTTATCATGAATAATGAAACAACAGTCATTAGGATTAATGCAATATAAATATCAAATGCTCCAGTTAAGTAATATGCAGAGAGGATTACAGCTATTCCAGGTATTGGGAATCCTATAAATCCATTGAAATTGATATAATCTGCAATTGCATTGTAACGTGTTAATCTAAGGACACCACATATAAATATTAATAAACTTACAAGAGTGGTTAATATATATGGAGAGTTAGAAATTGTAGTCCCTATAGTGTAAATAAATATTCCTGGTGCTGCAGCAAAGGAAATAACATCTGAAAGGGAGTCAATATTTTTTCCAAATCCAAGTTCATCATTTCTATTGATTTTTCTAGCTACCCATCCATCTACAGAGTCAAACATGAGTGCAAATAACATAAATATTGAAGCTAAATAGAAATCATGGTTTATTGTTGATACAATTGATAAAAAACCTGATGTCATGTTCAATAAGGAAATTACATCCGATAATGCTATAAAACTTTGAATTTTTGTGCTTTTAAGTGTCATGTTTTAACTCCAGTATTACTTTTTATCTTGTTTGTTATTAACTTTCTCTTGTAAATGAACTTATTTTTTTTAATAGTTAAATTTCACAGTGCTATATTTTATTATTAACCTAAACTAAAACTGTTTACTTATTATTTTAAAATTTAACTATTTATTAATTATTATTTATTGTTTAATCTTATTGTTATGTTATTTGGTTATTGATTTGGTAAGTTATATCTTAAATTGACTTAAGAATACTTTTTATAATGCTGTTGTCAATATTAGTATAGCAGTATTTTTGGTGATTTTAATGAATATTTTTGATGAATTTATAATTGGAAACACAGATGTTATTGAATGGGGATTTGATAACTCTCATTTTAATCAAAGATTATTGGATAATGGAATTAGCAGAAAATTTATTGAAGATACAGTTAAAAATCAGGAACCGTTGAGATGGGAAAATGAATCTGGTAGTAAATATGCTGTCTTCTTTAACGCTCCATCAACTAAGGATTATAAAGAAATTAAAGTGATTTTTGGCTGTGAAGGCAATAAGATTAACTTAGTTTCTGTAATTCCAATTTCTAAAAAATTCAAATCTAAAAAATATGATGATTTTGATAAAAAAAGGAATAAAGCTTATTTAAAGAGGGATGGGAGAAAATAAGGTTAATTCATCTTTGTTAAACTAAATTTAATGCTTTTTAGTTTTTGTAGTAATTTAATTAAATTTCATCTGCTTTTATTCAAATCATTTAAAGATAAAATATATATAATAATTCAATAGATAATTAGTAATGTTAATCTTTAATAAATTAGCTAACTTTTTATTTAAATGTTGGTTAATTTAAATACTGATGTTTATTAATATAGTGAGTAGTTAAATGATAGAAGATAATATAAAAGTTCTCAGACAAGCGGCTAAAATATCATCAACTGATAATACAAATAGAGATGAAAAAGTTTGGTGTATAATTGCTGGTAATGTTGAACTAATAGATGATATAGCTTATAAAGCTATTGCATCTAAGCATAGTGTTAGAATTCTATTTAGGGAGCATGCTATATTAAAAGAAAATAAATTGCGTAAAAAATTTGACTTCATAATGTTACATGGAAATTCTCTTAAAATTAATGAATTTAAAAGGATTTCTGATGAGAAAGGAGGCTCTTTTATCCGAATTTCTCCAATGCATTTAAAAGAAGAACCAAATTTGATGATATTAGTTGCTCCTGATGATGCAATTAGACGTACTGTATCAACAATTGAAAGATCTAAAATCCCATTTGCTATTCTATTAGAATCTCAAACTACTGGGTTTATAGAAGTTGATTTAGATCCAAATGTTAAATTACCTGGATTTATTAAATCAATGTTAAAACCTTTATACAATGTAAGTGATGTTGTTCTATCAACAATATTAATTTCTGTTGATGAAAAGAAAGACATTGGAAAAGTTCAAAGTGTTGCTACATCTAATAAAGTTTTTGTCATCGACTTTAAGGATTTGAAAATGGAGGCAAGTCAATGAATATTTTTGGAAATGACGAAGAAGAACCACAAATTAATAATAATACAAGAGTTATTAGTAATAGTTTAGGTATAGACTTAGGAACATTAAATACTGTTATAGCAAAACCTTCTGGAGATAAATTTGATTTATATCAAATTCCATCTGTTGTTGCTGTAAAAAAAGATGACCCTTCTGAAGTTTTAGCTGTTGGAGAAGAAGCTAAAAAAATGCTTGGAAGAACTCCTGAAGATATTTTAGCAGTTAGACCTTTGAAAAAAGGTGTTATTGAAAATGTTGTTCAAGCTCAAGCATTATTAATCAAAGCTATGCAAATTGGTATTAATGAAGGGGAAAGTGTTGGAAGAATTGTTATTGGAATTCCAGGAGATTCTTCTGAAGTAGAAAAAAATGCTGCTGAAGAAATAGGTAGAAAAGCAGGAGCTGAATATGTAAAAGTAATCAGTGAAGGTTTAGCTGCAGCTATTGGTGCAGGTTTACCTATTGCAGAACCAAATGGAACAATGGTAATTGATATTGGTGCTGGTTCAACAGATATTGTTATTATTTCTCTTGGAGGAATTAATGATATTGAAACTGTTAGACGTGGTGGAGATGATATCGATAATAGAATTGTTGAGTTAGTTGCAGAAAAGTATAATGTAGCTATTGGTATACATGATGCAGAAGCGGCTAAAATTGAAGTTGGTATGATTCACTGCAGTGAACAACTTGAAAATTTAAGTGTTGAAGTTATTGGTAAATCTTTAGAAACTAATAGGCCTAAAAAAGTTGTTATTGACTCAATGTTAGTTGCAGATGCTGTTGAACCATTTATGCAAGATATTATTGATGGTATTAATGTTATCTTAGAAAGATTATCTCCTGAATTAATGATGGGTGTTTATAATAATGCAGTTGCTGTTGGAGGAAGTTCAAGACTTCGCGGATTAGAAGAAAGAATTTTTGATGAAGTTGCTATTCCTGTTAAAGTATCTGATGATCCAATGACTGTTGTTGCTAAAGGTACAGCTATTGTAGCAGCAGAACCTCTTGCATTAGAACCTGAAGTTCGTCTTAGAGCAATGAAATAATCCTATTTCATTTTTTCCTTTTTTTGATAATATGGATGTTCTAGGAATTGATGAAGCAGGTAGGGGGTCAGTTTTAGGGCCTTTAGTGATAGCCGGAGTTTCTATTCCTGAAAATAAATGTTCTATTCTTGAAAGAATGGGAGTTAAAGATTCAAAAAGATTAACTCGTAGTCGAAGACATATTTTGGCTCGTAAATTAGAGAAGATGTTTGATTTTAAAACAGTCGTCATCTCAGCTAAAGAAATTGATGATTTAAGAGCAGATGGAGTTAATCTTAATGAAATTGAAAGGTGGGGAATGGAAAAGATTATTTCAGAGATGAATCCTGAAAAAGTAATTGTTGATGCAGTTGATATTAAAGCAGATAGGTTCCAAGAGGTCATTTCCAAATCAACTGGTGCTAATGTAATAGCTGAGCATAAAGCTGATGATAAATATATTGAAGTCAGTGCAGCATCAATTATAGCTAAACAAACACGTGATGAGCTTATTGCTCAAATAAATAAGGATTATCGTAAAATGGGTGGAATTGGTTCTGGTTATCCAAGTGATCCTACTACCAAAAAGTTTTTAGCTAATTTTACTTATGATGAAATGCCTGATTTTGTTAGAAAATCTTGGGCAACAGTTAAAAATATGAAATAAATTAGCACTTTTTTCTATTTTTTTTAATAAATATTTAAGTATTTGAATAACTAAATTATCTTTTATAGGTATTTTATTAAATATTAAATGATGATAATATGATATTCGAATATTTAACTCAATTCTTTGAATATATAATGGAAATTTTTACTCAAGGAGGAGTAATTACCTATATTATTTTATTTATTGGTGTATATGGGTTATTAATTTCAATTAGAAAAATTTTATATTTAAGAAGAATTAGTAAAGTTGATACAACTGAGATTTTCGGTATTGTAACTGCTTCTATGGAAAGGGGAGGTGCAGTTGAGGCATTAAAACAGATTAATGGTTTTAAAAATCCTATTTCCAGAATTATTTCCGAAACATTAAAAATTGGTTATAAAAATAAAATTGAAGTAGAAGAGAGTATGGAGCAGATTTTTGTTGTTGAAATAGGTAAAATGACAAAAGGAATGAATACTCTTAAAACAATTACTGAATTAGCACCATTTTTAGGGCTTATTGGTACTGTAATTGGTATTTGGATGACATTTGAAACATTAGGTATTAACCCAGATGCTTCTACAATGGCAGAAGGTATCTATGTAGCACTTATTACTACTATTATGGGATTGGCAGTAGCTATTGTTTTATTACCATTATATACTTATATTGAAAACTTAATTGAGGTTGAAATGGATAAAATTGAGCTTGCTACTAAAATGACCAACTGGGGATATGGTATGGTTAAAGTTAAAGTGGATTCAAATGTTGAATGTGCATTAAATGCTTTACAGGAAGCAGAAGGGGTTGTTAATACAAGACTTATTTCTGATCCTTATGCAAATATCAAAGTATCTTTTAAACCTAGTATGTTAAATAAATCTATTTCCAATATTATTTTGGAAAAATGTGATGTTCATGCTGAAATTACAGAAAGTAAATTAAGACAATAGTGTGATGATTGTTATGGCAATTGATATTGAGTCACATAAAAAGAAACTTAAAAATAGGAAACCTAATATTAATTTGGTTCCTCTTATTGATATTTTGTTCACATTATTAATTTTCATTGTAATAACTAGTAATTTTTCAGCTACTGATGTTCAAAGTACAGATTCTGGAGGTACTGGTAAACCAAATGTAACTGATACTTCCGGAACTGCTGAATATTATGTCATGCCAGTGGATAATTTGCATAAGGTCACAGTGAATAACCATGATATGTCTGATGAAATTAGAAATAATGCAGTTGGTGTTCATTCGAGAGTTATAGATGAAGGGCAAGTTTCCATTAGACCTGGTGAGATTATAATCACAACACCTTCAAATTTCCCATATGAGGAGGCTGTTCGTGCTCCAGAGATAAGTTGAGGTTTAAAGATGTATACAGGAAGAATACTATCAATTGGAATGAACTCTGATGGAAAACCATATGTTGCTTACAGGGTATCAAGTAGGTCTTTTCCTAATAGGCAATGTCTTACTTTTGATAATAGAGCAGCTATTGTTCCAAAAGAAGGATTTGAGAAAGATATATTTGAAAATACTTATATAACTTATAATTGTATTCGTATTGTTAGAAATCAAGCCATTGTTTCAAATGGATCTCATACTGATGTTATTGCTGATAAAATACATGTTGGTATGAATATTAAGGATGCAATAGCTTATTCCTTATTAACTATGGATTATGAAAAAGATGATTATCACACTCCTAGAATTGCAGGAGTTGTAACTTCTACTAATAATAAAGAAGATTATCAATGTTATATTGGTATAGCTAACGATAAGAAGATTTTAGTTGAAGAAGTTCCTTATGGAGAAGCTGCTTTTATTTCAACATATGGATCACAAATTCATGATAAAGTGGATTTCACTGCTAAATCTTCTAAAGAAGCAGCTAAATTTATTTTTGATCAAGGGATTTTTGCTAACTATAAAAAACCAGTAACATCAAGTGCAGCATTATTTGATGGTGAATGGAAAATAGATGCATACAACCCTTAATTTTTTATTTTTTTTAAACAGCGATGATATTATGTCTATTGAATTAATTGGTTTAGAAGAGATACCTTTAGTTAGTCAAGGTGACGATGTTTGTGAATTAATAAAAGAAGCTTTAAATAAACAGAATATTACATTGCAGCATGGAGATATTATTTTAATAGCTGAAACTTTAATTTCTAAGGCTGAAGGAAATGTAATTAAATTGGGAGATATTATTCCTTCTGAAGATTCAATAATTATTGCTCAAAAGTCTAAAAAAGATTCTAAACTTGTAGAAGCTATTATTCAAGAATCTAGAGAAGTCGTTGCTGTAGGTCCTGATTTTATTATCACTGAGACAAAGCATGGTTTTGTATGTGCTAATTCAGGAATTGATGAATCTAATGTTGATGAAGGACTGGCTACTCCTATGCCTGAAAATTCAGATAAATCTGCGTCAATTATTAGGGAATTTTTAGAAGAGGAGTATGGTGAAGAGTTAGCAGTTATTATTACTGATACTCAAGGAAGAGCATTTAGAAATGGTGCTGTAGGTGTAGCTATTGGATGTTCTGGTATTATCCCATTATGGCGTAGAGCTGGTGAGACTGATTTGTATGGTAGAGAACTTCAAACAACTGAAGTAGCTACTGGGGATGAATTGGCAGCAGCAGCATCTCTTTTAATGGGTCAGGCTAATGAGGGTATTCCTGTTGTTTTAATCAGAGGATTTGAAAACTTTGATCAATTAAGAGATACTACTTCTGGCATTAGTCCATTACTTAGGCCTAAAGAATATGATGTATTTAGAAAATAAGTGAGATTATGATTACTGTATTGTCTGGAGGTACTGGAACTCCTAAATTATTGCAAGGATTAAAAGAGATTTATGGCCCTGCTAATATGAATATTATTGTTAACACTTTAGAAAATGATTATTTTTCTGGAGTTTATGTTTCTGCCGATGTTGACACTGTTTTATACACTATGGCAGATATGATTAATGAAGAATTTTGGTATGGGGTTAGGAATGATACTTTTATAACTCATGAAAGACTTAAAGAATTGGGTTATTCTGAATTACTTAGAATTGGTGATATTGATAGGGCAACTAAAATACAAAAAACAATGTTGCTTGAAAATCACACTTTATCTGAAGCTGTAAATATTCAGGCTCAGGAAATGGGTATTAAATCAAATATTATTCCTATGAGTAATGAAAATTCTGAAATTGAGTTAATTACTGATATTGGCAGATTAGATTTTCATGATTTTTTAATTAAACATCAATCTAGTCCTGAAGTTTTAGATATTAAATATAGTAATGTTATTCCTTCTGAAGGTGTTGTTGAATCAATTGAAAACTCAGATGCAGTTATTATTGGTCCTTCAAATCCAATAACTTCTATTTCTCCAATACTTTATTTGGAAGGAGTAAAAAAAGCTTTAAAAAATACTTATACAATAGCTGTTTCCCCAATTGTAGGTTCTGATACAGTTAGTGGGCCTGCAAGTAAATTTATGAAAGCTTTGGACATTGAAGTTTCATCAGTAGGTGTTGCTTCGTTATATAAAGATTTCTTAGATGTTATGGTTATTGATGAGAAAGATTATGATTTAAAAGATGAATTGGAAAATATTGTTGATAAAGTTATTGTGACTAATACAATAATGAAAACTTTAGATGATAAAAAGAACTTAGCAGGAATTATTTTAAATAATATTAAGTAAATAATTTATATTGGTTTTATATTTTGGGTGGCGAATTATGATACAAATGACGTTAATACAGATAGATAACTATGGTCCTTGGACTGTTACTCCAAGACCTCGTAATGAATCAGATCTTCAGATTTTACAAGCAGAATTATATGCAGATTTACAAAGACAGATAGCTATGAAAAAAGGTTTAGTATTCTATACAAGATTCGATAATTTATTAGCTATTACTAATGGTCTTAATCATGAAGATCACTTAAGAATTCAAAGATCTATTAAAAACAGATATCCATTCACTATTAGTATGGGTGTTGGTGCTGCAGAAACTCCTCATGAAGCTCAAAAGAAAGCTACAATGGCTTTACAAAAAGAAGGAGGAGCTCAATCTTCAGAAAGAAAACAAATTTTAGCAGTTGATAGTCTTGTTGATCCTGAAGATAGTTTTGTTCAAGTAGCACATATTGATATTAACAGTGTCACTGAAACATTAACTGATATTGAATCTGCATTTGATACTAATTTCATGGTAAATAAGGCTCAACATTATTTAATGACTAAATTAATTAAAAAAGGAGCATTATTGTTCTTTATTGGTGGAGATAACTTCATGGCTCCATGTAATGGTCTAAGTGAACAAGAAATTGAAGATATTTTAGTTGAAATTAATGATGAAATTGAAATTGGTTTAAAAGCAGGTATTGGCCGTGGAAGAAATGCTGAAGATGCAGCTTATATGGCTGATTTAGGCCTTGAAGAAATACGTGACCACAATAATGATATGTGGACTTATGTAATTGAAAAAGAGTATTAGGGGGTTATTTCTATTAAGGTAGTTGCACCAATGGCTGGAATTACAGATGCTGATTTTTTAAATAAGGTAATTCCTTTTGGATTTGATGTAGCTACTCTTGGTGGATTTAATCTTGATTCTAAAACTGTTTCTGCTTCTGAAAAGATTGTTTCTAGAGGCAGAAAGGAGTTTCATTTTCCTGAAGATGTAATTTTTTCACATATTGAAAATGAAGCACTTAAAATTAAGCAACTTAATCCAGATGTTA
This sequence comes from Methanobrevibacter woesei, assembly GCF_003111605.1. NCBI lineage: Archaea > Methanobacteriati > Methanobacteriota > Methanobacteria > Methanobacteriales > Methanobacteriaceae > Methanobrevibacter > Methanobrevibacter woesei. The sequence continues at coordinate 205,216 of NZ_MZGU01000004.1, forward strand.
AAGTTTCTGTTAATGTAAGATCAACTACACCAGAGCCCATTATAAAAGTTAGTAAAATTCCTGCTGTTGATATTGTTGAAATAAATTGTCATTGCAGACAACCTGAATTCTTAGATATTAATTGCGGTCAAAACATGTTAAAAAGGCCTGATTTAAAAGATTTTATCTCAGCTGTTGTTAACAATTCTAATTCTGAAGTTTCTGTTAAAATTCGTGCTAATGTTGAAGGTGTAGATACATTAACTGTTTCTAAGATTATTGATAAATCTGGAGCGGATTATTTACATGTGGATGCAATGAATCCTGGTGTTGATGACTGTGATTTTGATTTATTGCATGAAATCTGTAAACAGACTGATATTTTTGTTATTGGTAATAATTCAGTTAATTCTAAAGCTCAAATTGAAAAGATTCTAAAAACTGGTGTTAAAGGTTTTTCTATTGCCCGGGCTGTTATTTCAGGAAAATTAGATTTTGATATTTCTTGTTTTTAAAATAAGTTTATTATATGTTCTTTTAGATTAGATTATTAAATATAACATTGCTATATAACAATTATTATTAGAAAGCCTTATAAATGGACTTCAATATATATTATTATTATACTATTAATTTTTTTATTAGATAAAAGGTGAGTTAATGGAATTTATAACTTTTAAGAATATTACAAAATCATTTAATGGGGTAAATGTTCTTAAAAATATCAACTTAAAAATTAGTGAAGGAGATACTTTAGGTATTTTAGGCCGTAGTGGTAGTGGAAAATCTGTTTTAATCAACATGCTTAGAGGTATATTGGATTATAAACCTGAAGAAGGTCAAATTTTATTTAATATTGCTGTTTGTCCAGATTGTTTAGCTGTTGAATCTCCATCTCATGCTGGTGAAAAATGTAGTTGTGGTGGAACTTATGAACTTAGGGAAAATGTTGATTTCTTTAATTCTGAAAGAAAATTATTCGCCAGTATCAAAAGAAGAATAGCTATCATGTTACAACGTAACTTCGCATTGTATGATGAAGAAACTGTAATTGAAAATGTAATGAGGGCTATGAATGATGAAATGGAATATGAGGAAAAACTTTACTATGCATTAGAACTCCTTGAAATGGTTCAAATGAATCATAGGATTACTCATATTGCTCGTGATTTAAGTGGTGGGGAAAAACAGAGAGTTGTACTTGCAAGACAATTAGCTAAAAATCCAATGTTATTCTTAGCTGATGAACCAACAGGTACATTAGATCCTCAAACTGCTGTTAAACTTCATAGAACATTAGTTGAAGGAGTTAAAGATAAAGGAATTACAATGGTTATTACATCTCATTGGCCTGAAGTCATGGTTGAATTAGCTGATCATGTAATATGGTTGGAAGATGGTGCAATTAAAGAAGAAGGTGACCCTAAAACTGTTGTTGATAACTTCTTAGCTACTGTACCTATTCCTGAGAAAGTAGAAAACCCTGAAATTGGTGCTCCTGAGATTGTATTAGAGGATGTTAAAAAACATTATTATTCCATTGAAAGAGGAGTAGTTAAAGCTGTTGATGGTGTTAATTTAACTATTAATAAAGAGGAAATTTTTGGTATTGTAGGTTTAAGTGGTGCTGGTAAAACAACTCTTACAAGAATGTTAATTGGTTTAACTGACCCAAGTAGTGGTAAAATTGAAGCTAGACTTGGTGAAGAATGGATTGACATGACTAAAGTAGGTCCACTTAATAGGGGACGTATTATTCCTTACATCGGTTTATTACATCAAGAATACTCATTATATCCTCACAGAACTATTTTAGGTAATTTAACTGATGCTATTAGTTTAGATTTACCTGCAGAATTTGCTAAAATGAAAGCAATTCATGTTTTAGTAGCTGTTGGTTTTAGTGAAGAAAAGGCAAACAATTTACTTGATAAATATCCTGATGAATTAAGTGGTGGGGAAACCCATAGGGTAGCTCTTGCTCAAGTACTTATTAAAGAACCTAAAATCATTATTCTTGATGAACCTACAGGTACTATGGATCCAATTACTCGTGTAGTTGTCACTGATTCAATATTAAAAGCAAGAGAAGAATTAGAACAAACATTTATTATTGTTTCTCACGATATGGAATTTGTTTTAGATGTTTGTGACAGATGTACTTTAATGAGGGGAGGTAAGTTATTAGATACTGGTACTCCTGAAGAAATCGTTAAACAGTTAACATCTGATGAAAAAGAAGGAATGTTTAAATAATTTTTTCTTTTCACTTTTTTTTATTTTTTTAACTTTTTTAAGATTATTTTTTTTTTCAAAATGTAATATTTATTTCACTTTTTATTACAAAAAGTTATATACTTGAATAAAAAATAATATAAATATATTTTATGATTATTTTGTTTTATTGAATTAATTTTTTGGAGAATTATTATGGCTTGGGATGATGCACCGTCACATATTTGTAGAGGTGGAGATGTAAGGGGATTAGCATTTTGTTGCCCTCCAGTTAAACCATGTCCTATAATGTATGCTTTAGAGGAAGTAGGACTTACTCCACAAGAATATATTGATATTAAAAATAAATTTGCAAATGAAACTAGATTAGGTGAAGGAACAGGAACTTGTTTTGGATCTTTAGTTTGGTGTTGTAAACCATCTAAACCTTGTCCTTTACGTGATATGACTTTGAGAAATATGAATATGACTCATGATGAGTATTTAGATTTAAAAAAACAATTAGCTGAGGCATTGGTTGGAGTTGAAGGTGAATCTAAAGATGATAATGCCAAAGCACTTTCAGAAACTTTTAGCATAACTAAAACTGAAGCTTTAAAAGTTTTAGAAGATTGTAATAATGACTTAAGATTAGCTGTTAAACTATTAAAAGTCAAATCTTTGGAAGAATCTGATTAAAATGAATTGGACTTCTGTTTATTTAAAAACTAATTCTTTAAATGTTTTTATTTTGGGAACTGGAGAGGTTGCAACTAGGAGAGCTGACAAATTTTTAAGTCATGGGGCATCTGTTAAATTGGCAGGTGATTCATTAGATTCTTCTATTGAAGAAAAAGGTGCAATTTTAGTTTCTACAGAGGATGTTGATGAACTAGTAAACTGGGCGGATTTAGTAATAATAGCTAGTGGAGACAGGGAATTGTCCAATTATGTTGCTTCAATAGCTGATAACAAATTATTAAACCGTGCTGATTTCCCTAATGAAGGGAATTTAATTGTTCCAACTAGTTTTAATATTGGAAATGTTGAAATTTCTATTTTCACTAATGGAAAAAGTCCTTTAATGGCTCGTCAACTAAGAAAAAGGATTCAGGAAATTATAACTGATGAAGATTTAATTAAAATGGAGCTTCAGGATTATGCAAGATCTATTTTAAAAGAAAAGGTAGATGATCAAAAAGAAAGAAGGACTTATCTCTATACTATATTTGAAGATAAAAATATTCATAATCTCATTGAAAAAAATAAAATTGATGAAGCTAAAGCATATATTTATAATTTGATTAATGAAAATTAAGGGGTTTATCTTTTGATTATTAATTTAAGGGTTGATTATACAATTGCAGATATAGAAACAATGGAGAATGTTTCAAAGGATATTCATGCTATATTTGATAGATTACAGGATAAATATGATATTGATGAATATGTTGAAATCTCTACCTGTAATAGGAATGAATTTTACATTCATAATGATTGTTTTGATTTTGATGAGCCTCTTTTAGATAATCTTAATGATAATATAATTGTAGAATATGGGGATGATGCAATTATGCACCTTCTTCGTATGACTTCTGGTTTGGAATCAATGATTGTTGGTGAAGATCAAATTTTAGGCCAAGTTAAAGATTCTAAAAATAAGTCTACTAAAGAACATCACTGTGGTGATATTTTAGATGCTATTTTTACTAAAGCTATTCATGTTGGTCAGGTAGTCAGAAATAAAACCAATATTAATCGGGGTTTTGTATCTATTGGTTCTGCTGCTGTTAATTTAGCTGAAAATTATCTTGGGAGTCTTGAAGATAAGGTTGTCCTTGTTGTTGGTGCTGGAAAAATGGGTAAGCTAGTAGCTAAATCGTTAGCTGAAAAGAATTTAGAAGCAATTTTTGTTGCTAACAGAACTTATTATGTTGCTGTTAAATTAGCTAAGGATCTTGGTGGTGAAGCTATACTCTTTGATGATTTAAATGAATATCTTAAGAATGCAGATGTGGTAATTAGTGCAACTGCTGCCCCTCATCCAATAATAACTAAAGAAAGACTTGAAAATATTGATGCAGATTATAATAATCTTTTTATGGTGGACATTGCTAATCCAAGGGATATTTCTGTTGATGTAAAAGAATTGGGTGTTAAATTATGCAATATTGATGATTTACGTGAAATTGCTCAATTAAATAAAGAACATAGAAAAGAGGAAGCTATTGAAGCAGAAAAAATCATCGATTATGAATTCAATTTACTTAAAGAATCCTTTAAAATAATGGAAATTGAAGGTATCATGGCTAATTTAAGATACTCTATGGAAGATATAAGACAACGTGAAACACAAAAAGCAACTCTTAAGTTAGCTGATGTTGATGGTAGCGTTAAAATATTGGATAAACTAACAAATTCTATTGTTAATAAAATTTTTTATGATATAAATAGTAAGCTAAAAGCAGCTGCAAAAAATGAGGATGAGGAAATAATTAGAGCTGCTGAGTATATTTTTGGAAGAGAGTAATAATATTACTCATGCATTCCATTAACATCATTTATTTTTATTTTAGTTGATTTTAAAGCATAATCAATATCATTCATAGTAACAATTTCTTTATCTTGGGATATTGAATGATGAAGGGCTGTTTTTAATATTTTTTCTTTAATATCTCTTCCAGACATATTTTTTGTTAGTTTAACTAATTTTTCTATATTTAAATCAGTTTTTAATGGATAAGTTTTAAGATTATTCTCAAATATTAATCTTCTTTCTTCTTCATTTGGCAAGGCAAATTCAATTTCTTCTTCAAATCTACTTCTAACCGCAAAATCTAAAGATTTAGGGCTGTTAGTCGCACCAATTGTTATAACGGATTTATTTTCAGAAATACCATCCATTTCAGTTAAAAGAGAGTTTACAATTTCAGCTACATCCCCTCTTAATGATTGAAAACTTCTATGTAATGCAATTGCATCAATTTCATCAATGAAAATTATGGATGGTGCTGTTTTTTTAGCTTTGTCAAATAATTCATGAATTTTAGATGAACCATCTCCAACATGTTCTCCAATTAGTGATGTTGCTTTAATTAAATATAATGGAACTTCAAGCTCATTAGCTAATGCCTTAACAAGCATTGTTTTACCAGTACCTGGAAGTCCATAAAACAAAACATTTTTTGGAGCCCATTGTCCAAATCTTTCTGGGTCTTGAATAAATTTTCTCAATACTTTTGTTTTATTTTTAGCATTCTCATGACCTACAATATCTGATATTTTTATATTGCTTTTTATTGTTTGAATTTCATTTGAAGTAGCTATTTCTTCATCAATAAGTTTAATTTTTGTTTTTTCAGATATTATTGATTCATTAGGTTCTGCAGAAATAATTTTAAAACCGTAATCTGGAATAATTTTCTGATCAAAGAGATATGATCCTTCTTTAACAACAATTCCTAACCATTGTTCTCGAGCATACTCTTCAAAGAGGTTGATGTCAGTAATTTCTAAATCACTTTCCATTAAATTGAAATTAAAAGGATAACCAACTGGTTTTAACACAACAACTTCACAAAATTTTGTATTTTCTGTTTTTTTAATAGCTGCTTTTTTTGTTGTGTTTTTTGTTTCTGGTTTTTTTGTTTCACTTTTCAAAAAATCACCAACATATTAAATTATAAATAATAATCTTTTATTATTTACTTATGTTATATAAACTCTTTTAAAGGTTTAAAAAAATTAAATTAATGAAAGGTATAATTCTTTCATTTTAAGAGCATCTTCGTCTCTTAAGGGTGTTTCACAGATAATATTTGCATTCCAACCATTATCAATAAGATTTTCAAGTAAATCTTTCATATTTGGACCATATTCTATTTCATCAAGAGTATGGTGTTTTATCTCACCGCCATGTCCATATTCTATTGTAGTAAAATGACAATGTAAGATATCAATATCTAAATTATCTTCAAGGGTAGAAAAAATACAATTGTAATCTTTTTTTGAATTTAAAAAGCCTCTGCCTCTTGCATGAATATGTGCAAAATCAACTGTTGGTTCAAAATGTTCAAAATTTGAACAAAGATCTGCAATCTCTTGAATATTTCCAAGTTGGCTGCGTTTTCCAGTTGTTTCTGGTGAAAAAGTAAATTCTTCAAGTCCTTCTTCTTCACATCTTTCTAATAATTTGTTAATTGTATTCTTTGAAATAGCTAATGCTTTATCTGCTTTCATATTTGAATAAAATCCTGGATGAAAAACAAGTCTGTAAGCACCCATCCATTCTCCAGCTCTTGCTGTACTAATAAGATGCTCAATACTTTTATTAATCTTTTCTTCTTCTTTAGAGCAAAGATTTATGTAATAAGGACCATGCATTGAAATAAGGATGTTATGTTTTTCAGATTCTTCTTTTAATATTTTTGCTGATTTCTCACCAATTCTAACACCATAAGTGGATTGGTATTCAAAAGAATCTAATCCTTCTTCTTTAATATATTTTGGTGCTTTATAAGCAGCTCCAGAATATTTAACTGGTTTTCCAGCAGGTCCAAAAGTAACATTGTGTTTCATTTTATCAGTATAAAAAAAATAGAATTATGGAAATTATAAAATTCCCATAGCTTTGTTTGTTTTTGCAATTGATTTTTCGTTGTCGCTTTCCATTTCAAGCATTGCACGAATAGCATCAACATTTTCAGGAACTACATCAGATTCTTGGTGTACTGCTTGCATATAGAATAATTCTTTTCCAACAACATTTATGGATTCTTTCCATACTGGAATTTCATATAAATCATTTCTATTTCTTCCAAGTTCTTTTGCATATTCCATAAGTTCTGCAGTAGAACCTAACCCTTCGTTTGCTTCAACAACAAGTACTCTGGAACGTTTTTCTAATGCATCAATAATTTCTTCGGTTTCAACTTCATTTCCAATTTCTATCATTAAATTGTGTTGATGCATAAGTGTTGTTGGTACAAGTAATGCCATTGTTGTAACATCAATTCCATTCATTACAGTTTTTACATCAGGACCATGGTGAGACGGTACCTTTGGAGGATTTGGCACAATTGCATTAATAGGGCCTTTTTTAACCTCAGATGGGTCAGATCCTCTTCTAACCATTACTGCCCTAACTTTTTGAATGTCTACTATTGGATCAATTGTACTTAAAGTACGTGTAAGCCCAGTAGTGTTACAGGAAACAACTCTGGTGTAGTCTGCACCATATGAATCATCATAATTTGAAAAAGAGTTAAATGATAATCCAGTTAAATCATGGTCTTCTCCACCTTGGTAAATAGCTTTGACTCCTGCTTTTTTATACATTTCTAAGTTTTGAGGACCAATATTTCCAGGTGTACAGTCCACTACAATATCAGCTTCCTGAACCATGTCTTCAACAGTTCCAGCAATTTCGATTCCTGCTTCTTTAAATAATGATTCTCTTTCAGGAATTCCAATGTATAAATCATAATTTTTTTCTTCAACTGCAGTTCTTGCTTCGTAATTAGGTCTTGTTTTACTTACCCCAACCACTTTCATATCATCTTGAGCAGCTACTGCATCTGCTACTCTTTTTCCAATAGTTCCGTATCCATTAATAGCTACAGATATCATATTATGTCCTTCCTTATTTAGTTTTAATAATATGAATTTTATCCTTTTCATTATATATAATTTAATAAAAGAGTCTATGATTTTTATATTAATCTTTAAGAAAAATCTTGAGATTTTATAAAATAAAAAAATAGTTGTAATTAATTTAAAATTAAAATAATAAAAAAAGAAAGCTGAAATTTATTCAACTTTAAATCCTGCTTCTTCTACAGCACCTGCTAAATCATCATCAGTTACTTTTGAAGAATCGTATTTAACACTTACAGTGTTGGTTTCAAGATCTGCTTTTGCTTCTTCAACACCATCTAAATCAGTCATACAAAGTTCTACAGCAGCTACACAGGATGGGCAGTGCATTCCTACAACATTAATTTTTTTTTCATCCATTTTATCTTACGCTCCTTGTTTTTATATTTTTTATTTTATTGCTTTTCATTATTTAAACTTTTAGTTTTACCTAAATTTTTTTTCTTCCATAATTAAGAAGTGATGCTGAGATTATAATTACAAAAACAGAACCTACATTGTGAACTAATGCTCCTGTAATTGGTCCTAATATTCCAAGCATAGCTAAAAACATTGCAAGGAAGTTTAATCCAAGTGAAAATGCTATGTTGCTATTAATTATTTTAACTGTTCTTTTAGAGAGTTTAATTAAGTGGGGTATTTCTTTAATGTCTCCGCTTATTAAAGTAATGTTTGATGCATCAATTGAGATGTCACTTCCAACATCACCCATTGAAATTCCAACATCTGCTTTTTTAAGAGAAGGAGCATCATTTATTCCATCCCCAATCATAGCTACTCTTTCATCTTGTTTTTGTAAATCTTGAATAAATGAAGTTTTATCTTCTGGTAAGCAGTTGTATTTTAATGTGTCTACTTTTACTTTGCTTGCTATGTATTCTCCGGTTTCTTTGTTGTCTCCAGTTAATAATGCTGTGTTAAGATCCATATCTTTAATTTGGGAGATTACACTTTCTGCATTTTCTCTTAAAATATCAGATAATATTATACATCCAAGTAAAAATCCATCACGAGCAACATAAATAGCTGTTGAACCAGTATTTAAATAAGATTCAATATTGTTTTTGATGTATGTTTCAGGCAGTTCTATATTTTTATCAGACATAAATTCTTTATTTCCAGCTATTATTTCTTCGCCCTCTATTTTTCCTTTAACTCCCTTACCAATAATTACTTTGAAGTTAGTTACTTCCAGTAATTTCTCTGTATAATTATTTTTGTAATATTTAACAATGGATTTTGCTAAGGGGTGTTCAGAATTGCTTTCAAGAGAAGTTAGTTGATAAATTAAATCATCTTTTGATATTTTTGATTCATAAGGTATTATTTCAACTAATTCTGGATTTCCATAGGTTAATGTTCCAGTTTTATCTAAAATGACAGTTTTAATTTTAGCTAATGTTTCAATTGATTCCCCATCTTTAACTAAAATTCCATGTTTTGTTAAGTTTCCAATAGCTGCCATAATTGCTGTTGGGGTTGCTAAAACTAATGCACATGGACAAAATACTACTAAAATGGTTACTGATCTGATAATATCTCTTGTAACAAGCCATGTTGCAATTGCTCCAATAAATGCAACTATAACGACCCATGTAGCCCATTTGTCTGCCTGTCTTACAATTTCTGCATTTTCAGGTTTTGAGGATTCCACTAATTTGATTAATTTTTGCAATGAACTGTTGCTTCCACTTTTTTCTGCTTTCATAGTGAAAGTACCATACAGGTTAATTGTTCCACTAAATACTTCATCACCAGCTAATTTATCAACGGGCATTGATTCTCCAGTTAAAACTGATTGATCAATAGAAGACTCTCCTTTTATTAATGTACCATCAGCAGGAACAACCTCTCCAGGCAATACTTTTAAGATATCTCCGATTTCAATTGTTTCTGCATCAATCACTTCTTCTTTTCCATTTCTAAGTCTTGTTGCAGTTTGAGGTGTTAAATCAATTAGTCTTTCTATTCCTGTTTGGGTTTTGCCAACAGTATATTCTTCTAGAAATCCTCCAATAGCCATGATTACTGCAATTTCTCCTGCAGCAAATACCTCACCAATTATGATTGATGCTATAATAGCTATTGAAACTAATACATCGGCCTTTATATCAAATTCAGTTATTAATCCTTCACATGCTTCTAAAATTATTGGTATACCACATAGAACTATCGCTATCCATGTTAAGTCAAAGCCATAGGGTTTAACACCAATGAAACTTAAAATGACACTTATAGTTGATATTATTATAAAAATAATGTCTTTGTTCTCTTTTATTTTTGCTATTTCCATTATAATCACAGCATTTACTTATACCCGTATAGGTATATGAATTTTAGTAAAAAAAATAATTAGATTCTTGAGTAATATTCAAGAAGTGAAGAAACATCAAGTAGGGCTTCATCATAGTTTCCTTCTTCTATTGCATCTTTAATGCAATGATTTAGATGTCCTTCAACAATAATATGTCCTACTTTGTGTAATGCTGATTTAGATGCATTAATTTGCATTAATATATTTTCGCAAGGTACATCTTCATCAATCATTCTATCAATGGCATTTAATTGTCCAATTATTTTTTTAACCGTCTATGTAGGTTTTCTGAATCCATGCATTGTTTCAAAATACCACAACCTATACCTATTGGGGTATATAGTATAATGTACTATATAAAAGTTATCTTAATTTTACTTGATTTATTTTAAATTATCCTTTTTTATTTTCTTTATGAACATTGACATTTTTTCCATGAGCAGTAGGGATTACTTCAAATACAGGATTATCAAATTCTAAATCAAACTCTTTTCCATCCATTAATAAATGTTGGAAAACTCCTAAAGAAGATACTTCGGAGTGTGGCTGTGTTGTAACAGATACATTCCAATCTGCATTTTCATATATTTTTGTTGGTACTTTTGACCCTCCAACGATAATTAAAATATCATCGCCACTATCTCTAATTTCATCTACAACTTCATGGGCCTGTGAACCGTACATTGTTAAATGGACAATTTTTCCTCCATTATCTCTCCAGTTCATTATTAGTTGCATATAATGTTCAATATATTCAACTTCAAAGTCTCCACCCCATCTGTTAACAATATCTCTAACATTTTCCATTAACCTATGGTCTTCTTCACCCGCAAGATAAATTTTGCTGGCTCCAAAAGCTCTTGCAGTTAAACAGACATGGGTTGTAATTCTTTTATCTCTTTTTAATCTATGATCTAATCTTAAAACATTTACATTCATTATATCACGTTACATAAAATAAAATAATCCTATACAAATAAATATTGCTGAAATTACTCTTCCAACTTCATTAGATGCTCCTAAAACATCTCCATTTGCTATTCCAAAGTTTTTCTTAGCAATTATTGACATTACTGCTCCTGAAATTATTGCTCCAAGAACACCGAGAAGTCCAGTTACTCCTCCAAGTAAATAGGAGATAACTGCAACAACAAATGTGGATAACATATATTCTCCCACATTTAAGGAATTAATAAAATAACTGCCAAGTCCAGTTCCTGCTTTTGAAGTAATTGCAGTTGTTAAGAGAGATGTTTTTGAAGACATTTCAATAATTATTATTCCTAATATGAAGTTATATGATAACATATCAGAAATTGCAGCTATTGCTATTAGAGAAACTAGAATAGCTGACATAATCCCTGCGGTTCCAACACTGGAATCTTTCATAATGGATATTTTTCTTGATGCATCACCATGAACCATAACTCCATCAGACATGTCCATTAATCCATCAACATGATTATATCCAGTTATAATCATTAAAAATGCGTAAATGATTGCTGAAGATAATAAAAGGTCTAATTGAAGTAGACTATGACATATAAATCCACAAACTGCGGCTAATATTCCTACAAACAAGTGGATAAATGGCCAAAACCAAGTTAATTTTGTTAAGTATTCCATTGATGTGAAAATATTTATTGGAAATATTGTTGAAAAGCTCATCAAGCTTAATATGGATTTTAATGGTGAGAACTCTTCTTCTTTTAAATATTCTTCTCTTGCCATTGTTTATTCCTCAAATATTTTTGACATGCATCCTGCAATTAAACCTGCAAAGATATCATCAACCATAGGTCCTAATCCATATATAATTCCTGGTTTTGCTTCATCATATCTTTTAAAATTAAATGTAGCTTTAGTTCCTGCTATTTGATTGGAAATGGCAAGACCTAATACTTCATCACTATAAAGATAAGCAGGATCATCACTTACATCCACTTCTCTTATTCTATTATTTGTAAAGTCATCTTCAGTTCTAATAGCTGCCATTAATAATGCAATAACATTGATATCACTTAATGATTTTAAAATTTGTTTTTCTAATTTTGTTTTAATTTCATCAGTGACTTCAACACCTTCCACTAACTCTAAGCCTGCTTCCACTAAATCTCCAATTAGAATACCTTCGGAAACTAGATAGTCAAGAATTCCAAAGCTAAGTTCTAATTTTGTTAGTGCATCTTCACAGGATATAATCACGGCCTCTTCAACAGATGTAAGTAAACTTTCTAAGCTTATATTTTCATCATCATATTGGTTATTAACTATATCTACACTATCTTCGTAGATATTTTCTTCTTCAAAGCTATCTTCTGGAACATTAGCCAGTATAGCTAAAAAATCATTATTATTTAAGATATTCTGAATATGAATTGGTAAATTAAGGCTTTGGAAAAATTTTGCTTTAGTTTTAATAACATTTTTATAGACTTTTAAGAGGACTTTTGGAGATAATGTTTTATTAATATAAATTATATGGCTTATATTAATTTCACCATCTTCAAATCCTTTTTTTGAGTTTGCAACATCTAAGTTATCTGTGAATTTTTCAATTTCAACATCACTTTCCATAAATGTGAAAAGTTCCAAATCTCCATATTTGTTATGGAAATAATCAATGGAGTTAGCACAATGGGAGATATAACTTGCTTCTAATTGATTAAAATCTTCTGTTGCTTCTGCAAGCTCTTCAAAATCATAGTTTCCTTTTAAAATATTAATATTTTCAACAATATCAATACCATCACTAACTAAAAAATCACTAAAAGTTAAAAAAAACTCAGGATTATTAATGCAAAATCCATTATCTTTTTTGGTAATATTTAACTCTGTTTCTGCCATAAGTTACCTTCCTTAAATAATATTATTAATTAAATTTATAATTTATTATATATAGAATTTCTAATTAATAATTATTTAATAGAAATAGGAGTTTTTTATTATGGCAATTATTATTGATCCTCAAACAGGTGGAATTGCTGGAAACATGATAATTGGTGCTTTGGTAGATTTAGGTGCTGATGAAAATAAACTTAAGGAAATCATGGAATATGCAGCTAGTGAATTTGGAAAAGTTGAGGTGTCATTTGAAAAAATAATTAAGAAAGGTATTAGTTCAACTTATTGTCATGTAGAAATGGTTGAAAAAAGTCCAGTTTTTCATTTTAATGAATTTATAGAAAAAATTGAATCTTTAGATTTAGATAAAAAAATTATTGAAATGTCTGTAAGGATATTTGAAAGAATAGCTGTTGCAGAATCTAAAGTCCATGGAAGTTCTCTTGAGAAAGTTCATTTTCATGAAGTTGGGGCTAGTGATGCTGTAGCTGATGTGATTGGTGCAGTGTATGCATACTTTGATTTAAATTTAGATTCTCATGAAATTATAGGTCTTCCAATAGCTTTAGGTGGTGGAAGAGTTAAAACTGCCCATGGAATTCTTCCAGTCCCTGCTCCGGCTGTTGTTGAAATATTAAAAGGTGCTAACTGTCTTGGAGGGCCTGTTGACTCAGAACTTGCTACACCTACAGGTTCTGCAATTTATATGGAGTTTTGTAACACTCTTGAGGAATTCTTACCATCAATATCTCCATTAGCTATTGGTTATGGTGCAGGAATGAAAGATTTTGATTTTCCAAATGTTTTACGTATAATAAAAACTGAAGAGATTGGTGAAGGAGATCAGGTTGATGTTATAGAAACTAATATTGATCATTTAACTGGTGAAGAAATAGGATATCTCTTTGATAAATTATTGGAAGAGGGGGCTCGTGATGTTTCTGTCACACCTATTATTATGAAGAAAAATAGGCAGGGCAGTCTTTTAAAAGTGATTTCTAAAAGGGAAGTTAGGGAACATATTATTGATGTAATGTTTAAAGAGATAGGAACTTTAGGTATTAGAATAGCACCAAATACTCATAGGGGAATTGCTAAAAGGGAATTTGTTAAAAAAGAAATTGAAGTGGCAAATGAAACTTTTGAAGTAACCTTTAAAATAGGATATTTTAACAATCAAATAATCTCTAAAAGACCTGAGTTTGAGGATATTAAAAAAATAGCTGAAAAAACTAAACTCCCTCTAAAAGAAGTAAATTCTATTGTAAGTGATAAATATGAGTAAAAAAGCAATTAGTGTCCTTTCAGGAGGGCTTGATTCAGTAGTGGCTACATCTGTCTATGCAAAAGAATATGATATTCATGCAATAACCTTTGATTATGGTCAAAAAGCTGCTGAACAGGAAATAAAAGTCACTGCTAAAATCTGTGAGTTAATGGGCTTTGAACATACTGTAATTAAATTACCATGGCTTGCAAAGATTAGTGATTCTTCATTAAATTCTAATGAGGATATTCCACAGGTAAGTAATGAAGATTTAGATGATTTGGAAAAATGTAAGGAAAGTGCAAGCAGTGTTTGGGTTCCTGGAAGAAATGTTGTATTTACAGCTATTGCAACTTCCTTTGCAGAAAGTGTTGGTGCAGAGATAATTATTGTTGGATGGGATAAAGAGGAAGCATCAACTTTTCCAGACAATTCAAAGGAATTTTTAAATGCTTTCAATGTTCTTTTAGATATTGGTTCACCTAATGATATTGAAATTAAGGCGCCAGCTATTGATTTAGATAAATGGGAAATTGTAAAATTAGGTCATGATGTTGGTGCACCTATGGAATTAAGTTATTCCTGTTATAGTGGTGAAAATAAACATTGTGGTGTTTGTGAATCTTGTATGAGAAGAAAAAGAGCATTTATACAAGCAGGTATTAATGATTTAACTGAATATTTAAAATAAGTCTTTTTTAATAAAAAAATGAGAGGTATGGTTATTTATTCAATAACCATTATAATATCTCCAGCACTAACTGCATCTCCAGGTTCTACGAAAATTTCTTTTACAGTTCCATCAATTTCAGATTGGATATCGTTTTCCATTTTCATAGCTTCGATAACAGCAATTGTGGATCCTTCTGTTACTCTATCTCCAACATTTACAGTAAGTTTAATTACCATACCTTGCATTGTTGAATAGATTCCACCTTCAACTGGTGTAAATGGTCCTTTTTCAGTTTCTTCAACTTCCATAAATCCAGTTGGCATAATTTTAACTTCAAAGGATTCTCCATCAACTTCAACATTATATTGTGTTGGTATTCCAATTTCATGGTCTTCAACATGGGAAACAGTTGCAAGTTCTTCTTCTGAAGTTTCTCCTTTTAAGAATGCTGGAGCGATAGCTGGATATAATGCATAAGTTAATGCATCTTCATCATTTTTAACGAAACCTTTTTCCATTCCTTCAGATTTGTATTTGTCAAATTCTGGTTCTAATAAATCTGCAGGTCTGCATGTAATGACTTCTTCATCGCCGATAATTCTTGATGCGATTTCTTCATTTACTTTTGCAGGTGGTTTACCATAGTTTCCTTTCATATATTCTTTAACTTCATTAGATACAGTTTTGTATCTTTCTCCACTTAAAACATTCATTACAGCTTGAATACCTACAATTTGACTTGTTGGAGTAACAAGAGGTGGGTATCCCATATCTTTTCTTACACGAGGCATTTCTTCAAGTACATCACTGTAACGATCTAATGCATTTTGTTCTTTTAATTGTGAAATTAAGTTTGAAAGCATTCCACCAGGAATTTGGTAGATTAAAACATCAGTGTCTACTCTTTCAGCAATAGGGTCGATTAATGCAGCATATTTTTCTCTAAGTTGATCGAAATATTTTTTAATATCATTTAATGCTGTTAAATCAAGACCAGTGTCATAAGGAGTTCCTTGTAATGCTGCAATCATACTTTCAGTTGGTGGTTGAGATGTACCCCATGCTAAAGGTGAAATTGCAGTATCTAAAATATCTACTCCTGCTTCACATGCTGCATAATAACTAATTGGTGTCATACCGCTTGTACAGTGGCAGTGTAAGTTAACAAGTAAATCTGTTTCTTCTTTTAATCTTGAAACAAGTTCATATGCAGTAGCTGGGTTTATTAAACCTGCCATATCTTTAATAGCTACTGAATCACATTCTAATGCTTCAAGTTCTTTTGCTAAGTCTACAAAGTCATCTAATGTGTGTACTGGACTAATTGTGTAACTAATTGTACCTTGTACATGAGCTCCTTGTGCTTTAGCTACTTTAATTGTTTGTTCCATGTTACGGATATCGTTTAATGCATCAAATACTCTAAAAATGTCTACTCCATTTTCATAGGATTTTTCTACAAATTTAGTTACGATATCATCGGGATAATGTTTGTATCCTACTAAATTTTGTCCCCTTAATAACATTTGAATTGGGGTTCTTGTAAATTCGGATTTTAAGTTTCTTAATCTTTCCCAAGGATCTTCATTCAAATATCTGATACATGTATCAAAAGTAGCTCCACCCCATGCTTCTACTGAATGAAAGCCAATTTTATCCATTTCTTCTGCAATTGGCACCATATCTCTTGTTCTCATTCTGGTAGCAAGGAGAGATTGATGTGCATCCCTAAGGGCTGTTTCAGTAATTTTTACTTTACTCATTTGTTACACCTCTCATTAAAATTAATTAGATTAAATATGTATAATCATTATTGTAAAAAATTCCAACTATTATATATGTTGTTTAATATTTATAAATAGTTTGGTTTATGAATTAAATAAAAATAGAAAAAAAGTAAGAAAAAAAGTTATCTTTCTAAATCGCCAGATATGAATTTTTCAACATTTTCATATGCTTCACTATCAGTAAATTGTACTGGTGGATGTTTCATAACATAAGATGATATTGAAGTTAACTGACCTCCAATTCCTCTTTCTAAACCAAGTTTACAACATCTGATAGCATCAATAACACATCCTGCAGAGTTTGGTGAATCTTCTACACTTAATCTAAGTTCAAGATTCATTGGAACATCACCAAACATACGACCTTCCATTCTTAAGAAACATAATTTGTTATCTTCTTGCCATGGGACATAGTCACTAGGTCCAACATGTATGTTTCTTTCAGGCATTCTTTCACCAATAACTGCCTGAACAGCCTCAGTTTTTGATTCTTTTTTGGAGTCTAATCTATCTCTATTGAGCATGTTTAAGAAATCGGTGTTTCCGCCAGTGTTTAGTTGATATGTATAATCGAGTTTAACACCTCTGTCTTTAAATAAATTCGCTAATGTTCTGTGAGTGATTGTAGCTCCAATTTGTGCTTTAATATCATCTCCAACTGCAGGTATTCCTTTTTCTCTAAATTTAGCTTCCCATTCAGGGTCACTAACAATAAAAACAGGCATACAATTTACATAAGCAATTCCTGCATCTAAAGCACATTGTGCATAAAACCTTGCAGCTTCTTCAGATCCTACCGGTAAGTAGTTTACAAGGATCTCAGCACCACTTTCTTTCAATACTTTAACTATGTCTGCAGGTTCTTGATTACTTACAACAAATGTATATTCATCATCATATTTGGACATGTGTTCTGCTACACCATCTAATACATGCCCCATTTCTACTTTTACATCATATTTTGGTATTTCTTTTTGAAAAATAGTTGTACAGTTAGGTTTTGCAAAAATTGCTTCATCTACTGTTTTACCTACTTTTCTTTCATCAATATCAAAAGCAGCAACTACTTCAATATCGCTTGGACTGTATCCTCCGATATTCCAGTGCATTAATCCGATAGCTTCTTCGGGATTTTTACCATCATAATAATGGATTCCTTGAATTAAAGAGCTTGCACAGTTTCCTATTCCAACAATTGCAATTTTGATTTTATCCAATTTAACACCAGCTATTATCTTCTAATTAAAAGTAATTCTATAAAATTAAAGTATAAAAAATACTAATATATTTAATATATTTATTTATTAATAAAAGTATTGGTTAAAAGGGATATTAATATGAGGAAAGTTCTGTTTATTGCATTTTATTATAATCATAATAATGAAATAGCATCAAAAAGATTACAAGGAGTAGCTAAATACCTTTCTGCTTATAATTGGGTGCCTATTGTCTTAGTACCCAAAATTGAAGGGATTAATTCACAGAAAAGTAATATTAAAATTGTTGAAACAGATTATGTTGATATGTTAGATAAGTTTTTACCAAGCAAATCTAATTCTCAGGATAATTCTAAGGTTTCATCTAATTCCAATTCATCTTCGATTATGAGTAAACTGTTTTCAAAAGCTGTTTCAATAGCTGGTGAAATTTTTGCTTTTCCTGATGGTATGAAATATTGGTATGAACCTGCTTTTAATAGTGCCTGCCAGGTAATTGAGGATGAAAATATTGATGCAATTATTTCTTCTTCATTTCCAATAACTGCGCATGTTATTGCTCATGATCTTAAAAATAAATATAATATTCCATGGATAGCTGACTTACGTGATTTATGGAACTTGAATCCTTATATTAATCATAATTTTATTAGAAATCACTTTGAATTAAATTTGGAGAAAAAAACATTTTCAAATGTGGATGTTTTAACTACAACCACTCAAAAAGCAGCAGAAACTTTAAAAACACTCCATCCGCAGTCTAAGATTGTTCCAGTTTATTCAGGTTATGATCCTGATGAATTTAAGCATGTTGAAACTATCAAAAGAGATGATAAATTAACTTTCATGTATGCTGGTTCATTGTATGGAGGTAAAAGAGATCCTTCTATTTTATTTGATGCTGTAAGGCAGTTAATTGATGAAGGTAAAGTAGAGGGTTCTAAAATATCTATTAATTTTTATGGAGATAAAGATAATCTAGTTGAATTGGTAAACAGCTATAATTTAGAGGATATTGTTAATATTAATGGTAAAATTCCTTATGAGGATGTTTTAAAAAGAGAAAAATCTTCTGATGTTTTACTGCTCATTTCTTGGATGAATCCTAAAGAAAAAATGTTCATTCCTGGAAAGGTTTATGAATATTTAGCATTTAAAAAACCTGTTTTATCATTAGGTTATAAAGAAGGTTCTCTTAAAGATTTAATCAATGAAACTAATATTGGACATCATACTTCAAATTTAGAAGATACTAAAAAAGTATTTTATAGTTTCTATAAAGAGTATATTGAAACTGGTAAAGTCAGCTATTGTGGAAATGAAAATGCATCAAAATATTCAATGGTTGAAACTGCAAGGAGCTTTGCTTCAATTTTAGATGAGGAATTAAAATGAACTCTTATATTGAAATAATAAGGCCAGGTAATGTTGTAATGGCTGTAATAGCTGTTGTTTTAGTAGCTATTGTTGCGGACTCTTACACTATTCCTGTTCTTTTAGGTATGCTATCAGTATTTTTTGCTATTAGTGGCGGAAATGTAATTAATGATGTTTTTGACTATAAAATAGATTCAATTAATAGGCCTGATAGGCCAATTCCTTCAGGTAGAATCTCACTTGAAAATGCTAGAAAGTATGCTTATTTATTGTTTATATTGTCTGTATTAGTCAGTTTTATTACTAGCTATTTGGTTCAAAGTATTTATCCAACAGTTGTTGTTTTATTTGCTGTAATAATTTTGTATTTTTATGCATCTAACCTTAAATCAACTGTGCTTCTTGGTAATTTTATTGTTGGTTTTTTAACAGGTTTATGTTTTATATTTGCAGGTGTAATCATTGGATTTGACTTAGGAGATATGGATCTTATTGGTATTTCTTCCTTTTTAGGATTTTTTGCACTTTTAATGACTTTTGCACGTGAAATTACAAAAGATATTGAAGATATTGAAGGGGACACTGCTGAGGGTGTTAAAACATTTCCTATTGTTTATGGTGCTAAAACTGCTTCATATTTAGCAGCTTTCTTTGCAATTGTGGACTGTATATTGTGTCCTTTATTATATTTTACTCATATATTCAATATTTTATATTTAATAGTGATTGCAGTTGCAGTTATTATATTTCTTTATGGAGCAGTTCTTCTTTTGCAAAAACAAGATTCAAAAACCTGCCATAAAGTATCTAAATTATTAAAAATAGGAATGCTAATTGCATTTGTTTCATTTGTTCTTGGTTCAATTTAATTTCTTTGATAAATTATTGTTTCATCAAAAGATTTAATTTCACTGTAATTTTCAAGATTTAAACCATCGCCAAGACGAATATAATATGAAGATTCATTATTCAACAGATTTTCGTTTAATTCTTCTGGTGTAAATGAACCTTGAATATAATTAACTTCTTTTTGGAAGTACCAAGTATAAATTGGTCCTCTATCTGCAGAAATATTTATATCGTCTATATTTGTGTTATTATTAAACCATTTAACAACTTCCTGTTCTTCTGTTACTAAACTGTCGCTTCTATCTGTTGTTAAAAAGGAAATTGATGATATAATTAATATGACTGATAAAATAACTGGGATAATCACTTTCATATTTAAATTAATTTTTTTATTTTCAAGTAGGCAATTGACAGCTAATGTTGAGATAAATACAAATCCTGGAGCCATTGCTGTGAAATAACGATCAGCTTTTGTTAAATGAGCACTAAAGAATAATAAAAATCCAAAGAATAATGCAAACATTGTAATGTTGAGTCCTAAGTAAGGGAATTTTTTAGAATTCATATCAATTTTATTCATAGTGTAAATGAACAAAACAGCTGCAAAAAAGAATATTGCTTCTGAATAAATAAAAGAGAATAATCCTGCAGTTAAAAAGGAAAATGCAATTAAAATTATAGATGCTGTTAAAAGACAGTATATTATTTTGTTATTTACTTTTAACTTTGAAATTTGACTAGCTTCATCTTTATTTTCTCTGTATAATTGCTTAAGAACACTTATAAAAAGATAGATTAATGAAATGATTCCACAGATAATTACTGCAAGTATTATGATGCCAATAATGTAATTATCTGATCCTATATAGTAAATTAAACCTTTAATGTAGAAAAATAAATCATTTCCAATAAGTTCTCCGCCACTTGTTGCAGTTGTAGATGTTCTTGATGAAATTTCACTGGCCTGATTAATAAAGCCTAATGGTATGTTATTTGTAAAAAAATACATGAAAAATGGGATTGAAGTTATAATTCCTAAAATAGTTCCTCCAATGATGTTTTTAATATATTTTTTTAGATTATATATTATTGATTGTTTAGATAAAAAGTATAAACACATTGTAGCTATAACCAATGCTCCAGTGTACTTAGCAAAGAATCCTAAAACAGCTAGTGGGAATGCAAGGTAGAAATACTTTTGGTTTGTTTCCATTCCTCTGATAAAGAAGTATAATGCCCAGATAACTAAAGTAATTGAAGGTATATCTAAAGTACCATTAGCTACCCATCTTAAATTGATGATTAAGCAGGAATATAATATTGTTCCAAAAATAGCCATTTTATTGCTAAATTTTAATTTTAAAATACAATACATTCCAGCTATTGCAAAGAAATAGAATATTCCACTTATTATAATTATTGTTGAAATATCTAGAAATCCCATATTGAAAAATATAGATGTTAGGAAAGGAATAAGTGGTGAAAGATAATTAATATATTGATAACCACCAATTTCAACACCAGAGAATCTTAAAGCTTCTATTAAATAAAGATACACATCTCTGTAGGAATGGCCGAGAATGGGATTATGTGAGTTAATCCATATGCAGGTACCAGTTAAAAGAGCTGCAAATATTAAAATAAAGATTATTGACAATTTATTTTTTGTAAGATATTTGTTAATATTTTCCAGCATTAAATATTCTCCAGTTGTCTTTAATTTATTATAATTTATTTTATATTTAATAAAATTTATTACATAGCTTAACCTACTTTTAATAAACTATGACTGGTTTAGAGTTGAATTTAGAAAAGAAAGATTGGCCATATGTGATTTTATTAACCATCTTTAATATTTTATTAGTGAGTACTTATATTCTATTTAATGAACAATTGGGAATTTACTGCTCAGATGTTTTTGTTTATTTGTTAAATGGTCTTTATTTTAATGGAATTAATATAGATTCAACTTCAACTATCTGGTTATCTCCAGTCATATGTTATTTAACTTCCATTCTTTTTAATTTAGGGTTTTCTGGAGAAATAGCAATTTATATTGTAACTGGAGTTTTTGCTATTGTTGGAAATATTGGTCTCTATTTTTTATTCAGATTCCGTTTTAATCAGCTTTTAAGTATTTTAGGAAGTTTATGTTATTCTAGTTTTTCATTATACTTGTTATGGCTTGCAAATGGGAGTTTAGATATACCTGTTGTTAGTTTAACTATTTTGGTAGTGTTTTTTTGGATATTGGCAATTGATAAGAATCCAAAATATTATCTAATTGTAGCTATTTTAATTGTTTTGGGCATATTTACAAGGTATACAATAGTTTTAGTACTTCCTGCCTTGATGTTATATTTTATTTATAAGAAAAAGAGTTATATTTTGCATAAAGAATTTTTCACATCTAAGGAGTTCAGATACTTGCTAATATCTATTTTAGTAGCTTGTTTATTGGCAGTGTTTATTTTAAATCCTATTGTTGATTTAAGTGAAAACCATTTAGGTTTTGTTAGTCAAGGGCAAAGTGTTGTTGGTGGAGATAAGGGATCATCTATAGATTCTGCATATACTGAGGATTATCTTTTTTATATCCATGATTTTCCTAATTATTTGTCCAGTTTCTCTACAGAATTTGATGATAAAATTCCTATTTTAGAAAAACCTACAATCATGGCTGGATTTTTCATTGTATTGTTAATGATAGGGTTATTGTTGTTTATTAAGGATAATACGTTTAATAAGAAATATCTTTTGATTACTGCATTATTATTTGCATCTTCTTTAATTATAATTAATTTAAATATTATTTTAGCAATGTTGCTTCTGTTTATTGTAATGTTAAGTTGCCGTAAAATTTTTAAACTTTCTAAAAATCATGATTTAGCTTTAATGTTGTTTGCATGGCTTTTATTTAACATTGTCTTTTATAGCTATTATAATATTAAAGTTAATAGATATATTATTCCAGTTTTACCTGTAGTGAGCTTTTTCATTGTTATTTCCTTGAATGAAATTTATTCAAAATTCAGATTCAATAATAAAATTGTTTCTGTAATTTTAATAGTAATTTTTATAGTTTCTTCTTTCAGTTTTATTATGACTTTTGATGATACTAGTGAATTTAAAGCACCAGAAGAGGTTTCTGATTTCTTGATTAATTATGATGGGGATTATGAAGATAAAACAATTGGTGTTTATAATATTCGACCTTTTACATGGTATTTTAAAGAGCCAGTACTGGGAATAATGGCTAATGAAACTAAATTAATTGATTCCAGTGAGTTGGATTATTATATTTCAAATATTAAACAGGATAACTTAACTAACTTCACTGAAATTAAAAATATTGATAATTTATATTTATATGAAAAAATAATTTAGTATTATGAATATTTTACATGTTGTTCCAGCATTTGCGCCTTGTTTTTCAGCTGGAGGGGTTGTAAATGCAGCATATCAAATAGCTAAAAAACAAGTTGAGATGGGTCATAATGTTTGTGTTTTTACAACAGACAGTTGTAGAGAAAGATTAGCTATGGATAAACATTATGATGTTGATGTTGATGGAATTAAAGTTTACTATTTTAAGAATTTATCCAATGCAGTTAAAAATAAGCTAACTATTGATACACCATTAGCATTGCCATTTAAATTAAGAAAAATGATTAAAGATTTTGATATTATTCATATTCATGAACATAGACATTTTTTAGCTATTGCAACACATAGATATGCTGTTAAAAATAATATCCCCTATGTTCTACAGGCTCATGGATCTGTTTTACCCTTCTTCCAAAAAGAAGGATTGAAAGAGATATTTGATAAATTGTGGGGTTTTAATATACTTCATGATGCATCAAAGGTTTTTGCTTTAACTGAAGTTGAAAAAGGACAATATCTTGAAATGGGGGTTAAAGAAGAGAATATTGAGATTGTACCTCTTGGAATTAATGTTGAGGAATATTCTAATTTACCAAATAAAGGGGTTTTTAAATTAAAGTATAATATTGGTGAAAATGAACAGCTAATATTATTTTTAGGTAGAATTCATAAAATAAAGGGTATTGATTTATTAATTGAAAGTTTTGCAAGATTAAAAAGAGATGATGTAAAATTAGCTATTGTTGGTGGTGATTATGGTTTTTTAGACAGTGCTAAGGAATTAATTTCTAAATATCATCTTGAAGATAAAGTGATTTTTCCAGGGGTTTTGGTAGGTAGGGAAAAACAAGAGGCTTTAGTTGATTGTGATATTTTTGTAATGCCTTCAAGATATGAATCTTTTACAACAAGTGGGCTTGAAGCTATGGCATGTGGTAAACCATTGGTTTTAACAAAAAATAACCATATTCAAGATTGGGTTGATAATAATGTTGGATTAATAGCTGATTTTGACCCAAAATCACTTTCGGATTCCTTAGAAAAGTTATTGTCTAATAAAGAGTTACAGTCATCCTTTGGTAAGCAAGGAATTAACTTAATTCATAGCAAATATAATTGGGATATTATTGTAAAACAAATTAAAGAAATATATGGACAGTGTTAATTTAAATATTATAAACTTAAGATATATAATATTGTAACAACAATTAAAGAGGATAATATGAAAGTTGTATGTTGTAAAAGTTGCGGCGCTAAATATCAATTAGATGATAATGATGATGTTAGTACCTTTGAGTGTACATCATGCGCTGGCGATTTGGAGCTTTGTGATGATTATTCTTCTGATTTGGAGTCCGATGATTCTAATATTCCTACTGCTCCTTCTTATGAAAGCTCTTATATTGTACAATGTGAAGATTGTGGTTTAAAATATAATATTGGGGTAGATGAGAATATTTTGGACTATGAATGTGAAAGTTGTGGGGGATCTTTAAGATATCTTGATTCAGAGTTAAATAAAGAGTTGGATCAGATACTTGAAGACAGGAAAACACAACAAATCAAGAACACAATTGAATCAAATCAAAGCATCCCTGTTAATGAAGAAGTTCAAGAATCTAAGAGTACTGAATTTGCAACAAAACAAAATATCCGCTCTTTACCTTCTAAGTTAGGAGACTTTTTTTCTGAAGAACATTTGCATAAAGTGGCTGAAGAAGAGGAAGAAACTAGTTTAAAACAAGAAACACCTGTTTCTACTGCAAGAACTACAATTTCTCCTGCTGTTTTATCTAAATTTGAAAAAGAATTTTCTGTTCCAACTATTGATGATTATAATGTCTTAAAAGATTATCTTAAAGAAGAATTCTTTAAAGGTGTTATGAAATATTATCTTACTGATGAAGAATTGGTTGATGGTTCTTTTGATAAATTTATGAATGAAATGTCAATTAATGAGCCACTTCCAGAAATTAAAACTTTATCTACTAAAATATCTGAATTAAATAGAAATAATGTTGTTCTTGTTGTAGGTGCAATTTTATTTATTGCAGGAATAATTGAGGTATTTTTAGTTAACAGTGGTTTGGGTATTGTTGCATTATTCATTGGTGTTATCATCCTCTGTTATGGAATATATAAAACTAGGGATGATGTAGAAACTGAAAAAAGAAGCAGAGTTATTCGTGAACATATTTTAACTCTTCCTGAAGAATACTATGTTTTCTACGATGTAAGGATACCAAAAGCTCAATCAGGAATTAATCATTTAATTGTAGGGCCTTCTGGGATATATGCAATCATCTCTCAGAAATACAATTCTAAAACTACTTTAAATTCTGATAATGAAAATAACAGTTTAATAGGTTCCATTGATGATAATAAAATCGAAGAAGTTGTTACTAAACGTGGTTTAAAGTTATTTAGATATACAACTAAACAGACCGAGTTTCCTAAAGATAATGCAGTTAAACAGAAAGCTTTAAAATTAGGAGAACTTTTAATTAACTTCCTTAGTTTAAATGGTATTAAAAATTGTTTTGTTGAGCCATTAGTGGGTTTTGTTAATAATGAAGTGGTGGTTATAAACACTCCATTAACTGATGAAGATTTATTCATTGATGAGTTATTACACAAAATTAAATATGGTACAATTAAACTTGACCCTGAAACTATTGATAAATGTGCTGTTTTAATTAGTAAATATTCTGCAGACTGTTCTACAGAATTTTAACTTTTTTTTATTTTTTTAAGGTGTTAATATGCCTTCATTAAGTAGTTCTATTCAAAATATTAAAAGAAAAATATATTCCTTTAAAGTAAAAAGAATAGCTAAAACTTGTGGAATCAATTTAAAAGTTAATGGTTCTAGTTATGTTACTCCTAAAACCAGTTTAGGTAATAATATTAACTTTAATGGCATGAAAATTCAGGGTAATGGAAATATTACAATTAAAGATAATTTTCACTCTGGAATTGAATGTATGATTATCTCAAGTATTCACAATTATGATTTTGGTGATGCAATACCTTATGATGACACTATAATTTCTAAAGATGTTGTTATTGAGGAAAATGTATGGTTAGGAAATAGGGTTATTATTTTACCAGGTGTTACAGTTGGAGAAGGGGCTATTATACAGGCAGGAAGTGTTGTTGTTAAAGATATACCAAAATATGCAATAGCTGGAGGGCATCCTGCTAAAGTTTTTAAATATCGTGATATTGATCACTATGAAAAATTAAAAAGAGAAGGTAAATTTCACTAATTTTATTAAAGCATTTCTTTAAATAGATTTATTTCTTTTTTATTTATTCCTTTTATTAAGAATAATGCTGCAAAGTAAATGACAACAGCTACTGCAACAACTATTATGATGTTGACAAGTCCTGTTGGATGAGCTATTTCTACAAAGATTCCCATTATTACAGAGGCAACTATTATTTTAGCTATTGCTTTATAATCAAAAGGAAGTTTTGCATATTTTCTGCTATGGTAGACAGTTACAGCAAATGCCATGATATAACAGATAAGAGTTGCAATACTTGCACCAAATATTCCTAGATATGGAACCATAATTATATTTAAAATAATATTTAAAATAGCTACTCCTGTCCATAAATGTCCTAAAATATTGGTTTTTTTCTCCAAAATTAAAATATTATTTGTAATTCCATAAACTCCCATAAATAAGGCACCTAATGCTACTGCAGGGGTTACAAGATATCCTTGTGCTGCAATAACATCTGTTGTTAGGACTAATAATAATGGTTTGGAAAGGATTGACATTCCAACAGCTGCAGGAATTGTAAATACAAGATAATACTTAAGGGAATATCTTAAAAAAGTATCTACTTTCTGCATATTTCCAGAATCATAATACTGTGGAAGAACTGCAGGTAGAAGAATAGCAAATGGGGATAAAAACATTAAAAGAATGCTTCCTAATGCATACCCTGGTGAATAGCAACCTACAGCACTTGCGCCTAAAATAATACCAATTACAAATTTGTCACTTGAGTCAACAACCCATGATGAAACATTGCTTGGTACTGTAGGTATTGCAAATTTAAGTTCTTCAGTTAATTTCTTTATTTTAAAGTTTAAACCTAAATACTTCACAATTAAAGATCCCATGATAATGAACACTGCTAAATAACCGGTTAATAAACCTAAAACCACCATTTCTATAGGTTGATTAAGGGCAGTTAATAGGATACTTACTCCAACACCGATATATGTTTGTAGAACTAAGAAGAGACTGTAATGTTTAATTCTCTGGAAAGTTCTGAAATAGCTTAAAAACATTAAATTTATACAAGCTAAGAAGGATATTATTATAACTATATA
The DNA here is from genome assembly GCF_003111605.1 of Methanobrevibacter woesei. Classification (NCBI taxonomy): domain Archaea; kingdom Methanobacteriati; phylum Methanobacteriota; class Methanobacteria; order Methanobacteriales; family Methanobacteriaceae; genus Methanobrevibacter; species Methanobrevibacter woesei. The sequence goes on from NZ_MZGU01000004.1 coordinate 233,130, forward strand.
CATTATTTGCATATTTCCTTCAAATAAAGATCCAGCTATTTGATGTGCGAATATGATAAATGCTAATGCCATTATAATGGTGGATAAGAGCACTACAAGCATCATTGAATAAAATGATTCTCGTATTTTGGATTTATCTCTTTCAGAAGCTAAAAACCGTACCATTGTGTAAGGTAGACCTAAATTCACGATATTTGGGACTAATGCGATTAATGTGTTTACCTGTGCCCAAATACCATATTCTGCTGTTGAAAAATTCTTTGTAATTATGGGAATGAAAATAAGTCCACTAAGTGAAATTAAGATGTTGGCTATTCCAACAATTCCTATTCTCTTAATGAATTGAACATATTCATTCATTTTTTCACCAATTTATTCAATGATTCTTCATCTAAATCCTTAAAGAAGAAATTTTTATCATATTTTGTTGGTTTAAAAGTTTTTAAGTTTTCTACTAGTTCATCACCAGTTGTTACCTTACAAACATATCCTTTTTCTATAAGATCTTCAAGATATTCCACTCCTGGTAAATCTAAGATGAATGTTTTGCAGTTAAACATCAATCCTTCGTATATTGCAGTAGAAAATGCTCCAACTTGGATTTCTGACTCTGAAAACATTTGGTATAGTGGAATATTATTGTTGTCAACGACTTTGAAGTTATCAAGTTCAGATGCTTTGTTTAAAACATCATAATTTTCTCTCCAAGTCATATATTCTCCAGGATGTAATTTGTAGATTATTTCATAGTCTTTTAACTTAATAGCAGCATCGTAAGCTATTTCTGACATGTATTTTCCAATCACTCCCTGAGATATGAAAATTATTTTATTTGTTTTATTATTTTTATTCATAAATTCCTTTGATTGAGCTTCAAAATATGGAAATCCAATTGGAATTATGTTCTCAGATTCTATGGGGGAGACTTCATTATTTATCCAATAATCTCCAAAAGTAAGTATTTTATCCGGGTAATATGCAATCTCTTTAACTTTTCCATTGAATGTCCTTGTTTTTTCAGGATAACTATATCCTAAATGATAATCACTGATAGTTCCATGCTGTAATTCAATAACTTCTATGCCTAAGTCTTTTGCAGCAGAGACAATAGCTTTATTTTCATAAGCAACAACTACAAATATCATTTTTGGTTTTCTTTTTTCAAATAACTCTTTATATTTCTTATAATCATATTTGTAGTTTAAAATATGGTTTGTTATAATTGTGAATAAGTCTACCTTTAAATTAAATCTGTTTTCAAGCTCTTCTTGAATTTCTGAAATAATGGATATTTCTTTTTCACTATACTTAATTTTATTTCTTTTTTTATATGCATAAGAACCTAATTGAATTCTATCAGTGTATTTTATGTAATCTTCATGTTTTGCATAGTGTTTATTTAGATATGGGGACTCCATTACCTCAAAAGAATATTTTCCTTTTAATAAATCGACTAAAAAATAGCTATAAATATCTTTATATTCATTTTGAAACAAAGTTTTTCTAGGATGGTCAAAAATAAGAATTTCTTTCTCTTCATTTCCTTTAAATGGATTATAAAGTATGCTGTTTTTAATAAATGGCATAAATGATTTGATTTTATCAAATAATGAAAGGTTTTGCTGCTGTGCTGATCCAAAAAGTTTCTTCTTTCCAGTAATATGATAATAAAGAAAAATTCTTATTAACTGCCAAGGATAAGTACCTTGAATTTCCAGAAAGTTTAATTTGTATTTATCTTCTAAGTCAAAGAAAATATTACAAATATCTTTTACATTATCAGCCATTAAAACACCATTTATTCAAGCATTTCATAAGTTAAAAGAGTATCTTCAGTAATGTCTTCATTTGCATTCATGCCTATAATCTCATCTACTTTTGAAGGAGATATTCCAGTTCCTGGCCTTTTAAATGTAATATTGTCTCTTGTTATTTCTTCTCCTTTTTTGATGTCCTTAGATGCAACAATAGACCTTCTAGCTTCTTTTCTAGATAATGACTCACAGACTAATGGTTGTTTTACTTTTTTACCTTTGATTTTGTTGATTAGCTCAATATTTTCATTAAATGTTTTAACATCTTCTACATCCATTGCATGGTAATGGTCATTTCCAGTTAATGTTTTATCTAATGTGAAGTGTTTTTCTATAATGTTTGCACCATAAAGGTAAGCAGTTGTAAGAATTAACATTTTATCGTCAGGTTTTGTATGATCGGAATAACCAATGTCATAACCTTCAAATTGTTCTTTAATATCTTTTATCATTAAAAGGTTAGCATCTTCGTCCTTTGTTGGATAGGATAGGACACAATGCATTAATCCAATATCTACATTACTTACTTCTTCAATTGCATTCACTGCTTCTTTTATTTCTTTTAGTGTAGATGCCCCAGTAGAAAGGATAATTGGTTTATTTTTCAATGCTATTGCTTTAATAAATGGGATATTTGTTAAGTCAGATGAAGAGATTTTATAAACATCCATTAAATCATCTAAGAAGTCAATAGCTTCAAAATCAAAGGGAGTTGATAAAAACATTATTCCAACTTCTCTGCAGTATTCAGCTAGTTCTCTGTATTCTTCTGGACCAAAGGTGTCAAATTTTTTAAATAGCTCAAATTGACTTGTGGTAGGTTCTTCATCTAAATCCCAGTAAGCGGGGGAATTTCTAGATGCAATTTTTTCTGCTTTGTATGTTTGGAATTTAACTGCATCGATACCTGCATTTTTTGCTTCTTTAATCATTAATTTAGCAGCATCCATTGGAGTAATATTCTCTTTTTTAGCTATATCATAAAAATTTACTCCAATTTCACCTATTAAAAAAGGTCTTTTATTGAAGATATTCATTATTATCATTCCTTCTTTCAAATTGACTGTAAGCTGTTTTGATAATTAATTGGATATTTTCAAATCCATGTCTTAAATCTATGGATAACATCCTTTGATTCATGTAAGTTCTAAGGTCGTAATCTTCAACTAAATTACTAAATTCTTTAGAAATATCTTCAACAGATAAATCTCTTCCTAATCCCAAGTTCATAAATCCATTTTGGTGGTTTCCAAATACATGTGTCTGTTCACGTTCATTTTGGCAAAGACAGATGCATGGAACTCCAATTGAGCAAACTTCATACATGGTTCTTCCTGCAGAAGTAAGGATAATATCTGCTTTAAACATGTGTTCACTCATATTATTCACATTTTCATAGATTATGATATTGTTAAAAACAGAGTATTTGTCAATTAAATCCTGTTTATTTGGATAACCCATTCCTAAAATCACTGTAATTGTTTTATCATATCCTGAATGTATAACTGCTTGCAATGCTTTTTCAGTTAAATTGTTTGGATCAGTTCCTCCAAATGTAATCAATACATTGTTTATATCCTTGGTGATGATTTTTCTATTTTGGAAGAAGAATTCATCTTTTAATATGTAATATTCACGTCCAACATGAACGTTAGGGATATCTAAGTTATGTTCGTATAATGCATCAAATACTAAATCTGCTGCTTGAATACCTTCTCCTAAATCTTCAAAGTTAATAACAAAATATCCTGCTTCTTTTAATTTTGTTATATATTCTAAAGAAGTATCTAAAATATCATTTATAACAATATGTGGGTTTATTTTATTTAATGTTTCATAGATTTCGTCTTTGTCATCGTGGATTATATAAGGATAATTATATGATTTTACAATGTCTATTCCAAGTTGATGTTCTTTATTTAAAATAAATACCACATCATCAAAAACAAGTTTGGAAGCTATTGAAAGGCATCTGTAAATATGGCCAGTTCCAATTTCATCATAAGCATTTACAACAATAGCTATTTTTCTTTTGTTTAAATAATTTTCAGCAATCCACCAATCTTGGTATGTGTCAATATCGATACTTTCTTCTGTAGAAGTTTCAATAATATCAATATTTTCGCCAAAACGAGATTCTTCAGTTAAATAACCTCTTCTAGTAATTAACAAACTTCCAGTTTCTTTATAACTTTTAGGAAGATATTGTCTATTAACTCTTTCACGATAAAGAGGGAAGTAGCGTTGGTTTGCTTCATCATATCCCCAACGTAAGTGTCTATCATCAACAACAGATACAACAGTGTGAACATCAAAATCTTCAAATTTTTCAATAGCTGCATCTAGTGTAGCTGTTTTTAGAAGTGGGGAAGTTGGTTGAAGTGTTACAATTAAATCATACTCATCAAATGCTTGTTTTTCTTTTTGAATTACGGCATCATAAATAACTGGATCTAATGGTACTTCATCACCAGATAATTCGACAGGTCTTTTAAGTGTAGAACATCCGAATTTCTCTGCCATTGTAGCTATTGCAGGATCTTCAGTGGTAATAACTACATCATCAACATATTGTGAAGATTTAGCAGTATTTATGGCATAAGAAATCAATGGTTTTTCACCTAATAATCTAATATTCTTACGGGGAATTCCTTTGGATCCTCCCCTTGCTGGAATAACAACCAAAATTTTATTATTATTAAACATATTTATCCCTATATAAATTAACAAAATTTTTTAATTATACATTAATAATATATTAAATATAATATAATAAGTTTATTGAAATATATGCTGGTGTTAAATAATGATGAATATGTCAAAAGAGCTAATTAAAAGAATTGAAAAATTAGCTACTCCTATAAAAATAATGCACGTTTGTGGATCTCATGAACATACAATCATGGAAAATGGGATTAGAACTCTCTTGCCTAAGGAAGTAGAAATTGTTGCAGGTCCTGGTTGTCCTGTTTGTGTTGTACCATCACGTGAAATTGATGAATGTCTTGAATTAGTAGAAAAAGGAGTTACTATAACAACTTTTGGAGACATGTTAAGAGTACCAGGTTCAAATAGTTCTTTAGCTGATGCAAAAGCTGAAGGTGGGGATGTTAGGGTAGTTTATGGTATTAACAAGGCAATTGAAATAGCTGAAAAAGAAGATAATGATGTTGTCTTTATGGCTGCTGGATTTGAAACAACTGCACCAACAACTGCTGCAGAGATATTAAATGAACCTCCTGAAAACTTCTCAGTACTCTCATGTCATAGATTAATTCCTCCAGCTATTGATTTTTTAATAAATTCTGGTCAAACCAATTTAAATGCTTTAATTGAACCAGGACATGTTTGTACAATTATTGGAACTGAACCTTTCAAGTATTTTTCAACTGATTACAATATTCCTCAAGCAGTTGCAGGTTTCAATCCATTAGATATTTTAATGTCTGTTTACATGATTTTACGTCAAGTTAAAAATGGAACTCCCAAAATTGATAATGAGTATCATAGGGCTGTTCGTGAAGAAGGAAATGTTATTGCTCAGGAAGCTATTAAAGAGGTATTCCAAGTTGAAAGCAGAGAATGGAGAGGTTTTCCTAAAATACCTAACTCTGTTTTAGATATTAAGGATGAATTCAGCCAATATAATGCTCGTGAGAAATATGATATTGAAGTTAAAGATGTAACAGAAGCACCAAAAGGTTGTATTTGCGGCCCTATTTTAAGAGGAATGGCAAGACCTGAAGACTGTAAATTATTTGGAAATGAATGCAATCCTTTACATCCAATTGGAGCATGTATGGTAAGTAAAGAAGGAACATGTAATATTGCTCACAGATATGCTAAAAGATAGATGATAAATATGGTTAAAATTGAAGCAATAGCTGTTGATATTGATGGAACAATAACTGATTATACAAGAAAACTTTGTAAATCTTCTATTGATGCTTTAAGACTTGCAGAAGAGAATAATGTTCCCGTAATTATAGTTACTGGCAATGTTGTTAACTATGCTTATGCAACTGCGGTGCTTATTGGTTGTAGTGGTGGTGTAGTAGCTGAAAATGGTGGTGTAGTTTTTAAAGAGTCTTATAACAATGATAGAGTTAAAAAGTTAGTCTCAAAGGAATATGTTAGTAAGGCTGTTGACCATCTTTATAATAAATTAGGGGCTAAATTAGATTCATCATTATCTTCTGATGAAGAGTATAGGGAAAGTGAAACAGTATTTTACAAAACTATTGATAAACAAATTATTTTAGATGCTCTTAAAGATTTTGAAGATTTAGATAAAATTGAAATTTATGATAGTGGCTTTGCAATTCATATTACTGATATTAGAGTGAACAAAGGTTCTTCTTTAAAATTTTTATGTGAAGAAACTAATATTGATATTAATCATGTAATGGCTATTGGTGATAGTGAGAATGATGAAGATTTTCTTAAAGTAGCTGGTCTTAAAGTAGCTGTTTCAAATGCAGAAGATGAACTAAAAGAGATTAGCGATTATATCTGTGAAAAACCATATGGTGATGGAGTTAAAGAAGCTGTTGAAAAATTTGTTTTAAATAAGGGGTAAAAATGTTATTAGAATTAGCTGAAGATGTCAAAAAGGAAGTATCCAAACTTTGTGATGAATATGAAATATTTATATCACAGTCTAATAGTATAAGTCTTGATTCTAAAATGGATAACTTAAACTTTGCAAAGGATGAAATTAGTAAAGGATTAGGAATACGTGTTATAAAAGATAATAAAGTAGGATTTGCATTTACCTCTGATTTAAATAAAATTACTCAAACTATTAATCAAGCTATTGACAATACTAAATTAACTAAATCAGATGAAAACTTTGCATTTTCACAACCTGGTAAAGTAAAAGAAATTAAAGGGCTTGTTGACAAAAAATATGATGATTTATCTCTTGAAGAAGCAATTGACTATTTGAAAAGTGTTATAAACACTGCTTTAGATAGTGGATGTGAAGTAACTTCTTCTGGTTTTTCAGCATCAAAATATGAAGATGTTATATTAAACTCAAATGGAGTATCTGTTTCAAATAAAGGAACTGGATATGGTGTAGGATTGTCTGTTAATGTTGAAGATGGTGAAGGAGTATCTACAGCTTATGATTCAAAATCTTCAAGAACATTTAACATTGATGGTGATAAGTTAGCTGAAGATGTTTGCAAGCTTGCTAAAGATTCTGTTGGTGGTAAACATATTGAAACCGCTAATAAAGATGTGATTTTAGATTATCATGCTGCTGTTGGTTTACTTTCAACTTTTATTTCAGCTTTTTCTGCTGAAAATGTTCAAAGGGGAAGATCTATTTTACAAGGTAAGTTAAACACTGAAATTGTAAGTCCTAATCTTTCTATAATTGATGATAATTCTTTAGAAGGTGCTTTAGGTTCTTCCAATACTGATGGGGAAGGTACTGTATCTTGCAGAACATCTCTTGTTGAAAATGGTATTTTAAAATCATTTTTATATGATATTTACACAGCCAATAAAGAAGGTTGTGAAAGTACAGCTAATGGATATAGAGGTTCATTTTCTGGAACTCCTAGTGTTTCTCCATCTAATTTAATATTTGATTTTAAAGATTCTGTAGAAATAAGTGATATGGCTGATGGTATTTTAGCTACCAGTGTTTTAGGAGCTCATACTGCAAACCCAATTTCAGGAGATTTCTCTGTTGAAGTAAGTAATGCATTTGAAATATCAAATGGAGATATTGGTTCTCCTATTAAAAAAGCTATGATTTCTGGTAACATATTTGAATTATTAAAAGATTGTGAAAAAGTTAATTCTGAAATTAAACAATATGGTTCATTCATAATTCCACAAATTTTAGTTCATAATTTAAGAGTGGTTGGTCAAGAGTAGGTGTAAAAATGGAATGTCATGATTATAAATTAACAAGAACAATGGAAAGAGAAAATTTAAATTTAAATCCTCTTCAAAGAGCAGGACTTTTAACTCCTGAAGCTAGAGAAGCATTATTTGAATTTGGAGATGGTTACAGTGTATGTGACTACTGTGCTGGAAGGTTAGATGAAGTAAACAAACCTGGAATTGAGATGTTTCTTGAAGATTTAGCAAAGTTTATTGATGCAGATTATGTAAGAACAACTCATGGTGCACGTGAAGGAAAATATACTGTAATTAATAAGATATGTGAACCTGGAGATACTATTGTTGTTGATGGGAATGCACATTATACTAGCTATTTGGCAGCTGAAAGAGCAGGTGTAAATGTAATCAAAGTTCCTAATTCTGGAGATTCAAGAGCAGAAATTACAATGGATGCTTACAGGGAAACCTTGGAAAATGCTATTGATGAAGTTGGAGAAATTAAACTAGCATTATTAACTCATGTTGATGGAGATTATGGGAATCTTACTGATGCTAAAGGCTTTGGTAAATTATGTAAAAAATTGGGTGTAATCTCTCTTTTGAATTCAGCATATGGTATGGGTAGGCTTCCTATTAAAGCAAATGAATGGGATATTGATTTTGTAGTAGGTAGTGGACATAAAAGTATGAGTGCTTCTGGACCTATTGGTGTTTTAGGAATAAAAGAAGAATTTGCAGAAGACATGCTTGCTCGTTCCAAAACACATACCAATAAAGAAGTTGAACTATTGGGTTGTACTTCCAGAGGTGCTCCTATTGTTACTTTAATGGCATCTTTCCCAGCAGTTGTTGAAAGAGTTAATAGATGGGATGAAGAATTAGCTTTAACTAGAAAATTTGTTGATAATCTTACAGAAATTGAAGGTATTACTCAAATAGGTGTAACACCAACAGAACATGATTTAGTTAGATTTGATACACCAATATTAAATGAAATAGCTAAAAAACACCCTAGAAAAGGTTTCTATTTGTATGAGGAACTTAAAAATAAGCATATTGTTGGTATAAAAAGAGGACAAACTGAATGGTTTAAATGCAGTACTTATGGCATGACTGAATCTCAAAGAGACTATATTGCCAATGCATTTAAAGAAATAGTTGAAAAATATAAAGATTAAATCTTATATTTTTCTTAATTTTTCTCTCAATCTATCGATTGTATAATCTGTTTTGTCAATGTTTAGATATTTTGAATATAATTCTGTTTTTTCATCAAATCCTTCTAATTGTCTTTTAGATAAAGATTCAATTTCAGCATCTATTTTTTCAAGTTGTTTTTCATAAGATGCCCTAGATTTAACTATATTCAAATTAGTCTTTTTAGAAAGTCTATCTAATGTTTCTTTATTGGGATCTTCTCGTCTTGGCATTGATTAAACCCCTTTTATTTTCACATTTTTATAATAGGTAACTGAATTTCAGTGATGTATTCAGATTCATCATCACAATTGTATAAACTTTTATGTAATATCTCTTTTGGAGAACCAATAATATCGTAGTTATTCTCTTGGGAGTATTCAACTACTTTTTCATAGGTTTCTAAAATATTGTCTGTTGAACCTTTATGGAGCGCACTTAATACTTCATGTTCAAATAAGTCTACAACTCTTATTAAATCATTTCTTTCAGGTTCTTCTTCACTATCTATTACAATTCCCACATCATATACTGCATCTCCTTCATTGACACTATGTCTTGGAGAATAATAAATAATAAATGGTTCACTTTCTATTTTTATTTCTTCACTTTCTGCCCAACCTAACAATTTAGAAACTAAAACATCCATATCGGTTATTGGTCCTTTGTAGTTGATAACTGCTAATTTTTGATCAGGTACTTTTTTACATTCAAAATCCATTATTTCACCTGTTATTTAATTAAATAAATATGCTTCAACTTCTTCTCCAGCATCTATAAGTTCAACAGACTTTGGAACTTTAACATATCCGTCTGCTGTTGAAAGAGAGAATATTGCTCCTGAATCTTTAAAGATTGGTTCAATATTTTCACCATCAATTTTAACTAATTGGTATTGCATTCTTCCAACTGGTGAATGTATTCTTTTTGTTAATTGTCCTTTAATAACTTTTTTCTCAAATTCATAGCTACGTCCAGCTAATTTTGCCACAATTGGTTTTACAAAGACATCAAATATCATTATTGCAGAAACTGGATTTCCAGGAAGTCCTATTATAAATTTATCATCAATAATTCCAACAATTGTTGGTTTTCCAGGTTGTATTGAGATTCCATGAACATGTACTTCTCCTAATTCATCAATTACATGTTTTATCATGTCTCCAAGACCTGCAGAAGTTCCACCTGAACAGATTAATACATCACATTCTTTTAAACCATTTTGAACTGTGGTTTTTACTTCATCATAGTCATCTTTCATAATTCCTAAGAATTTTGATTCGGCTCCTGCAGATGTTAAATCACTTTTAATCATGTTTCCATTAACATCATAAATTTTACCATAAGTTAATTCTTCACCAGGATTTATTAATTCATTTCCACTGGATATAACTCCAACTGATGGTTTTTTGTAAACTTTAACTGTTTCGAATCCTTGTGAAAGAAGAACTCCAATTCTTCCAGGGGTTAAAACATCTCCTTTTTTAAGGATTAATTTTCCTTTTTCAGTATCAGAACCTTTTTTAGCTACTTCAAGTCCAGGTGTTGCACTTTTTAAAATGTTTACTTCGTTTTCTCCTTTTTCACAGTATTCTACCATTACAACAGCATCTGCACCTTTTGGCATTGCAGCACCAGTACTGATTTCAATAGCTTTTCCATTTTCGACTTCTTTTTCAGTTATAGATCCTGCTTCTAGAAAATCAATAACTTCTAATGTTTTTGGCATTTCTTCAGATGCACCAAAGCTATCTTCAGATTTTATAGCAAACCCATCTTTTAAAGCTTTATCAAAAGGTGGAAAATCAATTTGGCTATAAATATCCTCGAAAATCACTCTATTATAAGCATCACTAATGTCTATCTCTTCACTTTGAGGAGTATAGTATTTTTCATATAGTTCGCTTATAATTTCCTTGGCTTCCTCAGATTCTTTTATTTTTAAAAATTCAGTTCCCATTTATATTCCTCTTATAATAATATGAATAATATTATTAATAGTAATTATGTTTATATTATAAAAAAACTTAATATATAATTAATATAAAAGATATTATAGAAAACTTTTTATTATAATTATATTCGAATAATTCTAATTGGGTATATTTTAAAATTAGGAGGAGAGTATTTGTCAAAACCAGATAATAATCAACAAGAGTATAGGAGAGTAAGAACACCTAAAAAAGGCGAAATTCCAGGTGTTGTAGAGCAAATTATGGGTCATGGTAAATTAAAAGTAAGATGTGCTGATGGAAATTTAAGAATGACTAGAATTCCAGGTAAAATGAAAAAACGTATATGGATTCGTGAAGGAGATGTAATTCTGGTTAAGCCATGGGATTTCCAAGCTGATGAAAAAGCAGATGTTATTTGGAGATACACAAAAACCGAATCAAACTGGCTCGAAAGAAAAGGTTATTTAAAAATGTAATCTTTCTCTCTTCTTTTTTTATTAATTTCAAAAAATATTTATTAATTGATTGTAATGGATTCTAAAATTGCTAAAGCTGATGAAAAGGTTCAAAAATTAATTTCACGAAAAAGAATTAAAAGTGATGAAGACAGAAAAGTAGGCAGTGAAATTTTTGATAAAATCACTTTAGAAACCTTATATAAATTGGCTAATCAAGGATATGTGGATGTCCTTAATGGAGCTATTAGTACTGGAAAAGAAGCAAATGTATTAAAAGGAATCACAAAAGATAATTCTATTGTGGCTGTTAAAATTTATAGAATAGCTACTTCTGATTTTAAAAAAATGAATTATTATATTGATGGGGATCCTAGATTCAATATCAAATCTAAAAATAAAAGGCAAACTATTTACGCTTGGGTTATGAAAGAATTTAAGAATCTTAAAAGATTGTATTCTGCAGGTGTTACAGTACCTAAACCTATTATAAGTGCAAATAATGTTCTTTTAATTGAATTTATTGGTGATGAATTAGGAAATCCTGCTCAAACAGTGAAAAATCAACCACCTAAAGATCCAGAGGATTTCTTTAATAAATTATTGACGCAAGTAAAACTATTTGTTAATGAAGCAAGATTAGTTCATGGAGATTTATCTAATTTCAACATTCTTAACAAAGATGAGACTCCTGTAATTATTGATGTTTCACAATCAGTAGTTTTAGATAATCCTATTGCAAAAGAATTATTAGAGCGAGATATAAAGACTTTAGTTAATGAATATAAAAAATTAGGTGTTAACACTTCTTATGATGAAGTTTATGAGTATATTTCACCAAAATTTTTATAATATATTGAGTTTAATTAAATTGAAGGTGTAAAACATGCCGGGAACAGAATATATTAAAATTCCTCAAAAAAGAGTTGGAGCATTAATTGGAAGTAAAGGGGAAGTTAAAAAAACTATTGAAAAAGCAACTGGAACATACATAGATATTAACAGTGATGATGGTGCAGTTGATATTTCTCCAAGAGAAGATATGGAAGATCCTTTAGGAGTTTGGAATGCAAATCACATTGTTAAAGCTATTGGTCGTGGTTTTAATCCAGAAGTTGCATTAAAATTAGTGGATGATGATGTTTATTTAGAAATTATTAAACTTCCATTACTTATTGGTAAATCTAAAAATGCATTAGCTAGATATAAAGGTAGAATCATTGGAAAAGATGGTAAAACAAGAGAAATTATCATGGAAATGGCTGAAGTTGATATGGCAGTTTATGGTAAAACTGTTTCATTGATTGGTCATATTGACAATATTATGATTGCTAAAGAAGCTATTGAAATGATAATTAAAGGTTCTAGACATAAATCTGTTTATGGATTTTTAGAACAGAAACAAAACGAATTAAAACTTAAAGAATTCAAATCCATTGTTGGAATTCATGATGATAAAATTGAATTTAAAGATGGAATTGACTTTACTGAAGAGGATTTCCAATAATCCTTAACTTTTTTTATTATAATTTTTACAATAATGGAAAACTATTATATACTTTGTTAGGCATATATACATATGTTAATGAAAATACAGTTATTTTAATTAAATAATTGATTATTCATATTGATTTTAAATTATGCTTTTATTTAATTCTTAGTAAATTCTAGATAACATAAGGTATGATTACTTTTCACTTGCTCTGGGATTTTATTTAAATAGCTTTAATTTAAAAATTTTAATTTAACTGAATTATTGAGGAGGAAAACTTTGTCTCAAAATGCAACAGAACTCTTTGATGAAAATTTTAATGAATTAACCCCGTCAGAGTTTTTTAGGAAAAATAAGCAGATGTTAGGTTTCACTGGTAAAATCCGTTCATTAACTATTGTTTTTCACGAGTTAATTACAAACAGTTTTGATGCAGCTGAAGAAGCTGGTATTTTACCTGAAATAAACATTGATTTAAAAAGAGTGGATAAAGAACATTATATTTTAACTCACTCAGATAATGGGCCTGGAATCCCTGAAGATTATATAATGAAAGTATACTGTACAATGTTTGCAGGATCCAAATTTAGAAACATCCAATCTAGAGGACAACAAGGTTTAGGTTGTAGTGGTTGTGTACTTCTTTCACAGATGACTACTGGTGAACCTGCACGTGTAATTTCATGTTACGAAGAAAATGGAGAACTTAAAGGAGTTAACATGAAATTTAAGATGGATGTTAAGAAGAACAAAGGTATGTTAATGGAAAAAGAGTACATTAAACCTGAGCATACTGGTGTTTGCATCCAATTACACTTTAAAGATGTTTCTTATTCTCTTTCAGAACAAGGTGCTTTTGAATATATTAGAAGAACTATGATTGCAAACCCTCATGCAAAAATTACTTTTAGAGATCCTTCAGGACATAAGTACATCTTTAAAAGAGCAGCAGAAATTGTTCCTGTTCTTCCAAAAGAAGTTTTACCACACCCTAAAGGTGTAAGTGCTGATGATATTCTATTCATGGCTAAACATACTGATAAAAGAAGATATAAAAGTATGTTAACAACTTCTCTTTCAAGAATGTCCAATAAAAGAGTTGCTGAAATTGAAGAGATGACTGGAATAGACATGAACAAACGTCCTAAAGATATGAAATGGGCTGAAGCTGAAGCTATTGTCGATTCATTCCAAAAAATGAAATTTATGGCACCTCCATCTAATGGACTTATTCCTATTGGTTCTGAACAGATTGAAAAAGGTATGAAACAAATCCTTAAGCCGGAATTTGTAGCTACTCTTACTAGAAAACCTGTAACCTACAAAGGAGGAGTATCTTTTATTGTTGAAGCAGGTATTGCTTATGGTGGAGATGCAGGTAGGATTGTTAATGAACAAAGAAAATCTGAAATTATGAGATTTGCAAATAGAGTACCTTTAACTTTCGATCAAGGAAGCTGTGCTATTACAGAAGCTTTAAAAAGTATTGATTGGAAACGTTATGGATTAAAAGATTTAGACAACACTCCATTAACTTTATTTGTTAATTTAATTTCTACTCAGGTTCCATACTTGTCAACAGGTAAACAAAGTATTTCTCCAGAACCTGAAATTGTACATGAAATTAGACAGTCTACTATGAAATTAGCTCGTAAGCTTCAAAAACACATCAGGTCTAAAAAAGCAGCTAAAGAAAAAGCAATGCGTTCAAAAGTATTTGAAGACTTACTTCCAGTTATTATTGAAGAATCTGCTAAATTAGGAGAAACTTCTGTACCTGAATATACTCAAGTACTAGCTAAAGTAACTAAAAGGGCTCTTGCAGAGTTACTTGGTGAAAAAGTTGAAGAGGAAGAGGTTGAAGAGGAAGAAGATGCACTTATCATGGAAGAACTTGATGAGTTTGGATATGCTGTAGATGAAGAAAATAGTAGTTTAAATAGTAGTAAAGACTTTGATGATTTAGAAATTGATGAGGAAGAGTAGGTGATTAGATGGCTGATGAAGTTAAACAAGGAAACAAATCACATAAAGAGCTTAGAAAAGAATATACCTACAATAAATTAAAAGCATTAGGTCAGGAAATTATTGAAGATGTTGAAAAACAGAAAGTTCCTGCTGTTAAAGTTCCTTCCAGAGGTACCTCAAACATTGTTTATGATAATGCAAAAAGATACTATGTTTTAGGGGACAGATATGGTAAAAGGTCTCTTGGAAATGTGAAACAAATTAGAAAATTAGGTCAAATGGTTTATGTTGCTAATTTCTGTAAAGATTTAGTTCAAAGAGAAAAAACAGCTACTATCAGGGAAATGTACTATGTTTCTGAAGGATGGGGTATAAGCTTTAAAACACAACAAGAATCTAACATTGTAGGTGAAGATTTAGAAGTAACTCTTGGAACTACAAGGGAAGACTTAGGATTAATGCCTGAGGAAGATGGTGCATCTGTATATGGTGACATTACATTAAAAGATGATGATGTTGAAATTAATGCTTTAAAAGCTGGAAAATCTGGTTATACTATTTCACCAACTATTGACCAAGTTGAATTTTTAGATCATAATGTTGATAGGGTAATAGCTGTGGAAACTATGGGGATGTTCCATAGGATGGTTCAGGAAAAAGCATATGATAGGTTTA
Organism: Methanobrevibacter woesei; assembly: GCF_003111605.1. Classification (NCBI taxonomy): domain Archaea; kingdom Methanobacteriati; phylum Methanobacteriota; class Methanobacteria; order Methanobacteriales; family Methanobacteriaceae; genus Methanobrevibacter; species Methanobrevibacter woesei. Next base: position 248,548 of record NZ_MZGU01000004.1, read on the forward strand.
ACACCTTGATTGTAGGGCTTAAAGGACAAGCTGCTCGTGCTACAAGAAGGTTTATTAAAAGGGTTAATGAAGAATTAAAATTACCTGTTTACATCTGTAACGACGGAGACCCATGGGGATTCCACATTGCACAGGTTATTATTTCTGGTAGTGCAAAATTAGCTCATGTAAATCATGATTTAGCTACTCCAGATGCTAAATTTATGGGTGTAACAGCTAGTGATATTATTAACTATGATTTACCTACTGATAATCTTAAAGATGTTGATGTAATGAGGTTAAAAGAGTTAGCTAAAGATCCAAGATATAAAAGTGATTTTTGGCAAACTGAGATTAAGAAAATGTTAAAAATAGGTAAGAAAGCAGAACAGCAATCTTTCTCAAAATATGGGCTTGAATATGTTGTTGATACATATATCCCAGAAAAATTAGAGGCAATGGAATAATCCTTCTGCTTCTTTTCTTTTTTTTTATTTTTAATCAAAACATTAATAAAGAGTATTATATAAAACTATTAAATGTTAGATTATTAACATAACTTTTATTAATCAAATTTTATTTTTAAATTTATTATAGGAGAGATAATTATGGCTATTGAAAACGGTGATTTTGTAAGATTAAACTTTACTGGTAAAATTAAAGAAAATGATGATGTATTTGACACTACTTATGAAGATGTAGCTAAAGATGCAGGTATTTATGTTGACGAAAAAACCTACAAAGCAATCCCAATTGTTGTAGGTGGAAACCATGTATTACCAGCTATTGAAGAAGCTATTGAAGGTCTTGAAGCTGGAGATTCTAAAACTATTGAAATTGAAAGTGAAAAAGCATTCGGTAAAAGAAATGCTGGTTTAATTCAATTAATTCCAATGAAAGAATTCAAAAAACAAGGTATGACTCCAGTACCAGGTATGCAAATTAGTTCCAACGGTCAAACTGGTAAAATTTTAACTGTAAATGGTGGAAGAGTAAAAGTAGACTTCAACCATGAATTAGCTGGTAAAGACTTAGTTTACGATGTAGAAGTAGTAGAAGTAATTGAAGATGATGAAGAAAAAATTAAAAGTATGATTGAGTTACATTACCCATCTCCAAACATGGATCTTGATAAAACTGTAATTGATATTGATGGTAATGTTGTAAACATCCAATTAGATGAAATTGCAAAATTCGATCAAAAACCTTACATGGACATTACTTTTGCTAGATTTGCTATTGCAAAAGACATCTGGTCCAATATGGACTTTGATAAAGTTAACTTCGTTGATGCTTTTGAGAAAAAAGATATCGAAGCTGACAATGAAGAAGATGAAGAGTAATTCTTCTTCTAAATACTTTTTTTTATTAAATACTTTTTCCATTAGCTATTGCTACTATTCCGGGAATATTTTCTACTTTTAACTGAAACATAGATTCTATACCTTCATTTTCAAAGGCAACACACTTTTTTTCAAGAACTTTATCTGTTAAAAGTGCAGCTACTGGAGGAGTAACTACAAAAATAGAATTGTTTTTATTTAAACTATCTGCTGTTTTTTTGGATAATTTTCCTTTTCCAATATGGATTTTAACACCATTTTTTGATAAATCAGGAATTGTTGATTCAATTTCTTCTTTATTGCTTGTTGTTGGAGCTATTCCTGCATCACTTACTGCAGTATGCATTATTGCCATTCCTTTTAAATCAACAGGAGATTTGTTTTCATTAGCTAGTTCTGCAAGTTTTGGAAGGATTGCGTCACGACCAGTATACATAGTTCCACTTATTAAAATTTGGTCTCCAACTTTTAAACTAGCTATTTCATCATTACTTATTGGTGTTGTAATCTTTTTCATGTTTTTCTATATTAATTATTAATTAATTTATTTTTTATCTTTTTTTAGAACTTTAGAAAATTTATTATTTTTTTTGTTTAAGATTAATTTTGTTTAAATAAATAATCTTTAATTTTTGTTTGTTTTTATTTAGTTTAATTTTTTGATAACATATTTAAATGTTTGATAACATAAGTATAACACAGTATATTTTAATGAATATTCATGTAAAATTTAGGAGATTATAATGATTCATGTAGATGAAGATTTATGCAAAGGTTGTCATCTTTGTGTATATGTATGTTATAAAAATGTTTATGCAATACCTTCTGAAGCTAATAAAAAAGGTGTTTTATTACCTTATGTTAACTTTGAAGATAGATGTACTAATTGCGGAGTCTGTGAAGTTTCTTGTCCAGACCAAGCAATTACTGTTGATGTTGATGGAAACTGGTGGGTTAAAGAGGATTCTTATAATTTCAACCCTAAATTTTCACAAGCAAAATAAGATAGGAGATTGAAAATATGGTTGAAGAATTATTCGTTCAAGGAAATGAAGCATGTGCAAAAGGTGCTATCAAAGCAGGTTGTAGATTTTTTGCAGGTTATCCAATTACTCCTTCAACTGAAGTTGCAGAAAATTTAGCTAAAGATCTTCCAACTGTTGGTGGTTCTTTTGTTCAAATGGAAGATGAAATTGCATCTGCAGGAGCTATTATTGGAGGTTCATGGGGTGGTTCTAAATCAATGACAGCTACTTCTGGTCCAGGTTTCTCTTTAATGCAAGAAAATATTGGTTATGCATTCATTACTGAAACTCCAATTGTTATTGTTAATGTTCAAAGAGGTTCTCCATCCACTGGTCAACCAACTATGGCTGCTCAGGCAGATATGATGCAAGCACGTTGGGGTTCTCATGGGGATTATGAACCTATTGCTTTAGCACCATCAAGTGTTCAAGAATTCTTTGATTTCACAATAAAAGCTTTTAATTTAGCTGAAAAGTACAGAACTCCTGTATTTGTCATGGCTGATGAAGTAATTGGACACATGAGAGAAAAAATAGTTATTGATGATGATATTGAAATCGTTCCAAGAACAATGCCAAATAAAGAAGAGAACTATTTGCCATTTAAAAATGTTGAAAATGGTACAAATCCAATGCCTTCATTTGGTGAAGGATTTAATATCCATGTTACTGGTTTAACTCATGATGAAAGAGGTTATCCTGATACTAACTCTCCTGAAACTCATACAGAACTTGTTCAACGTTTATGTGATAAAATATTAAATAACAAGGATAAAATCTGTTCTGTTGTATCTGAAGGATGTGAAGATGCTGATATTGTTGTAGTATCTTACGGTGCTCCAGTTCGTTCTGTCATCACTGCAGTTAAAAAAGCACAAGAAGAGGGTAAAAAAGTAGGTTATATTAAAATTGATACTCCATGGCCATTCCCTGATGAACAAATTGCTGAGTTAGTTGGTGATGCTAGCGATGTAATTGTTGTAGAAATGAACTTAGGCCAAATGTATTATGAAGTTGACAGAGTATTAGATTCAAAAGTTAACACTCATCTTATTGGTATTATTGGAGGGTTATTACCTACTCCTGATGAAATATTGTCTAAAATTGAAGAAATAGGAGGAAACTAAAATGGAAAATAGTAATCCTTATGGAAATAAGTTTTTACCATATTTAAGAGAAGATAGGCTTCCTCATATCTTTTGTCCAGGTTGTGGAAATGGTACTATCATGAATGCATTTATTAAAGGTATGGAAAAAGCAGAAATGGACTTTGATAGTGTAGCTATGGTTTCTGGAATTGGATGTTCTTCAAGAATTCCTGGTTATATGGATTGTGATTCTCTTCATACTACTCACGGAAGAGCTTTAAGTTTCGCAACTGGTTTAAAAGTATCTAATCCTGATTTAAATGTTGTTGTTTTCTCAGGTGATGGAGATGCTGCTTCTATTGGTGGTAACCATTTAATCCATGCAGCTAGAAGAAATATTAATTTAACTGTTATTTGTGTTAACAATAATATTTATGGGATGACTGGTGGTCAGATTAGTCCTACTTCTCCTAAAGGAAGTTTTGGAACAACTGCACCTTATGGTACTGATGATTCTCCATTTAAATTAGCTGAACTTGTAGCAGCTGCTGGTGCAACTTATTCTGCAAGATGGACCACTTTACAAATTGAAAATTTAGTTGGTTCTATTAAAACTGGTTTAAAAAATAAAGGATTCAGTTTCATTGAAGTTGTTTCTCCTTGTCCTACTTATTATGGACGTAAAAATAAGTTAAGGACTCCAACAGCTATGGCAGTTACTATTAAAATAAATACTGTCTTTAAATCTGAAGCAGAGAGAATGAAAGAAAAAGATTTAGAAGGAAAAATCGTAGTTGGAGAATTTGCAAATAAAACAAAAGCAGAATTTACTGATAATATTCAAAATTTAAGTGAAAGATTATCTGGAGACAAAACTCTTATTAATTCTGCATATAGGGCTGATTTATAGAGGTTGATAAAATGAGACAAGAATTAAGAATTGGTGGATTTGGAGGTCAAGGAGTTATTATGGCTGGAATTATTGTAGGTAAAGCTGCATCACTTTTTGACAATAATGAAGCTGTTCAAACTCAATCCTATGGTCCTGAAGCTCGTGGTGGAGCTTCTAAATGTGAAGTTGTTATTAGTGATGATGAAATCGATTATCCTAAAGTTCAAAGCCCAGATATTTTAGTAGCTATGTCTAATGAGGCTTTAATCAAATATATTGTTGATTTAAAGGATAATGGTACTTTAATTGTAGATCCTGGAACAACTGATATTGAAGATGTTAAAGAGTTCATTGATGAACATAACATTAAAGTTTATGAGGCTCCTGCAACTAAAACTGCAGTTGATGACATTGGTCTTAAAATTGTAGCAAATATTGTTATGGTTGGAGCTATTACTAAAGTCACTGGAATCATATCTAAAGAAGCAGCTATGGAAGCTATTAATGATAGTGTACCTAAAGGAACTGAAGAAAAGAATATTGCTGCATTTAACGCAGGGTATGATTTAGTTTAATTGAGGAGTTATAATGAAGTTTTTTGAAAATGTAGCTAAAAGGATTTTTAAAAAAGAAGGAATTAAAATTCTAGAAGGTCATGTAGCTTACTCTCCTGAAGAAGCAGTATCCATATCTTCTGAAATGGGTGTTCCTGTAGCTATTAAAGCACAAGTTTTAATTGGTGGTAGAGGAAAAGCTGGTGGAGTAAAATTCGCTGATAACCCTGGTGAAACATTCAAAATAGCTGAAGAAATTTTAGGTATGGAAATCAGAGGAGAAAAAGTAAAACACCTTCTTATTGAGAAAAAAGCCAAAATTGTAAATGAATTTTTCGTAAGTGTTTCTATTGATAGGGCTGCTAAAAGACCTGTTATTATAGCAAGTAAAGAAGGTGGAGTTGAAATTGAAAACTTAGCAAAAGTAAGTCCTGAAAAGATTATCAAATATTATCCAAACCCTTTACTTGACTTTTTACCTTATGAAGCACGTGAATTAGCACGTAGAATGGGTGTCTCTTCAGAGTTAATTAGCCCTGTTGGAGATGTAATCTGGAAATTATACAATGTATTTGACAAGTATGATGCTGAAACAGCAGAGATTAACCCATTAGTTTTAACTGAAGATGAAGGTATTGTAGCTGCAGATGCTAAATTAGTTGTTGAAGATGATTCTTTATACAGACATGAAGATTTAGTAGACATGTTACACTATAAGAAGAAAGCAGTTGACTTTGTAAAACTTGATGGGGATATTGCTGTTATTGGAAATGGTGCTGGTTTAACCTTAACTGGTATGGATATGATTAAACTTAATCATGGGGAACCTGCTACCTTTTTAGATATTGGTGGTGGAGCTTCTGAAAACACTATTATGCAAGCATTAAACATTGTATTTAACTATGATCCAGTTAAAGTTGTATTCTTAAATGTTTTAGGAGGAATTACTAAAGCAGATGATGTAGCACGTGGTGTTGTTAAGGCTTTAGAAAATTCCAAACGTGATATTAAAATTGTTATTCGTTTAACTGGAACTAATGAAGAAGAAGGACAAAGAATTCTTGAAGAAGCAGGAATTCCTTATGAAATATCCATGGAAAAAGCTGCTAAAAAAGCTGTTGAATTGTGCAATTCTTTAAAAGCTTGATTAACATGAAATTTTTCGCAATTAATGGCAGTCCAAGACATAACTGTAACACTGCTCAGCTTTTAAAAGAATCATTAAAGGGTATTAAATCTATAATCTCCGATGCAGAAACAGAAATCATTAATCTATATGATATACCTTTTAATGGTTGTAAAAGTTGTTTTGCCTGTAAAAAAATTAATGGTCGCCATTATGGGAAATGTGTTTATAAGGATGACTTTAAACCTATATTAGAAAAAATTGTTCAGGCTGATGGGATTATTCTAGGTTCTCCAGTTTACTTTGGTGATGTTACTGGAAATATGAGGTCTTTTTTGGAAAGATTCATTTTCCCATTTTTTGTTTATGACAAAGAAGGAACCAGTTTGGCTCCAAAAAGAATGCCTTTGGCTTTTATTTATACAATGAATGTTTCCAAAGAAAATGCTTTGAACATGGAATATGAGCATTTCTTCTCAAAAACAGAATCTGTTTTAGAAAATATCTTTTCTAAACCTTTAAATCTTTATGCTTATGATACTTATCAATTTGATTACTCTAAATACAAAATGGAACTTTTTACAGAAGAACATAAAGCTAAAGTTAGAAAAGAACAATTTCCTAAAGATTTAAAAGCTGCTTTCAATATTGGTGTTGAAATAGCTAATAAATCTTTATTATAACTTTTTTTTTTAAAAAATAAAATTTATTGGAGTAATACAACACGGCTAATTTCGGATTCATTTACTATTTCTTTACCGCAGTGTTCTCCAATTTTACGTGCAAATTCTTTTACTTCATCAAAGGAAGGCATATTGTCCAAGGTTAAACGTTCTCTAGATGAACCTACGCACATATATGCTTTTATTTCAACAAAGGTAGGGTCTGCTTTTTTAATTAGGTTTCCATACTCTTCAGGATTTTCCATGTTTTTCCCTTTAACACAAGTTGTTCGTATGCATGTTCTGGAATTAAAACTAGCTAATGTTTCTAAGGATTCATTTAAATTTATCCAACCATCATTTATTTGAGGGTTACAGACATCATCATATATTTTTTTTGAAGGAGCATCTAAGGAAAGATATAGTTGGTATGGTTCTGTTTCTAAATTTTTTAATTTTTCCACATACTGACCATTACTTACTAAAAATGTTGTGAAATCTCTACGGTTGAACTCTGCGATTAACTCATCGATTTCTGGATAAAGTGTTGGCTCTCCAGCTAGTGAAATAGCTGCATTGGTTGGTGTTTTGGACTCTTCTAGCTTTTCACGATTTGCTTTATCATTTCCAAAAAATCCACATAATAAATTATTTTGAGCTTTAATAGCTTCATCTATTATGGTTTTAGGGTCATCGTATTCTCCTTCCCATTCTGTTTTGGTGTAAGATAAATCTCTCCAGCAGAATTCACATTCTTGCTGACAGTATGGGACTGCAGGAGACATTTGAAGACATCTGTGACTTTTAACACCATAAAATTTTTCTTTATAACAAACTCCTTTATCTAAAATACTTTGTTTAGTCCAGTGGCATATTTTTGCAGCAGCATGGCCATGTTGTCCTACAAATCTATACCCACTGTATTCTAATTTTTTCTGTGCTTCTTTTGTTAATGACATGGAAAATAATCCTTTATTTATTTTTAATTTATTTTATTATTCTTAATTGATTTAAATATATTGGGATAAATAGTAAAAACTTAAATGTTTTTAGTCTTAAATATATTAATTAAAATAGTCTTTGGTGAATTCAATGTCAAAAAATAGTAAACCAATTGTAATTTTAAACTACAAAACATATTTAGAATCAAGTGGGTTAAATGCATTAAAATTATCACAAGCTCTTGAAAGTGCAGCTGAGGAATCTGGAATTGAGATGATTGGAGCTCCTCAAGCAGCAGATTTATATAGAATTCATCAAGAAACTTCTATTCCAATATTTGCACAAAATATTGATCCTATTTCTCCTGGTGGACATACTGGACATGATTTAATTGATACCTTAATTGAAGCCGGAGTTAGTGGATCTTTAATTAACCATTCAGAAAAAAGAATGAAATTGGCAGATATTGATGAAGTTGTTAAACTAACTAAAGAAAATAACATATTATCTTGTGTTTGTACAAATAATATTGAAACAAGTAAAGCAGTAGCTACTTTATCTCCTGATTATGTAGCTGTAGAACCTCCTGAACTTATTGGTACTGGAATTCCTGTTTCCCAAGCTCAACCTGAAGTTGTAGAAGATACTGTTAAAGGGGTTAAAGAAATAGACAGTTCTATAAAAGTATTATGTGGTGCAGGCATATCTAATGGTGATGATATGAAAGCAGCTATTGATTTAGGTGCAGAAGGAGTTTTACTTGCATCTGGAATAATTAAAGCTGAAAATCCAAAAGATGCTTTACTTGAACTTGTTAGTAAATTATAATGAAAAAAAACTTTTTTGTTGTGTGAAAAGATGGCTAAGAAATTTAATACAATAGATGATTTTAATATTGAAGATAAAACTGTGCTAGTTAGAATTGATATTAATTCTCCTGTTGATCCAAGTTCAGGTATAATTTTAGATGATACAAGGTTATTGTTACATGCAGAAACTGTTAAAGAGTTATCTAAAAAAGGAGCTAAAGTTGTTATTTTAGCACATCAAAGTCGTCCTGGTAAAAAGGACTTCACAACTTTATCTCAACATGCAGATGCTTTATCAAAAATCTTAAAAATTAAAGTAAAATATATTGATTCTATTTTTTCAACTTCTGCAAAAGAAGCAATTAAAAATTTAAAATCTGGAGAAATACTCCTACTTGAAAATGTAAGGTTCTTTTCAGAGGAATCTTTATCAAGAACACCTCAAGAACAGTCTGAAACAGTTCTTGTTCGTGAACTTTCTCCATTAGTTGATTACTTTATAAATGACGCATTTGCAGCAGCTCACAGATCACAAACTTCTTTAGTTGGTTTCACTGTAAACACTCCATCAGCGGCAGGACGTGTTATGGAAGAGGAATTAACTGTTATTCAGGATGCTCTTGATAATGTTCAGCACCCTTGTGTATTCTTACTTGGTGGAATGAAACCGGATGATTCTATTGAAGTAATGGAAAATGTGTTAGCTAATGGAACTGCAGATACTGTTTTAACTACTGGTATTGTAGCTAACATATTTTTATGGGCTGCAGATGTGGATATTAAAGATATTAATAGGAATTTTATTGACAGCAGAGGATATAAATCAATGGTTCCTAAGGCCAAAGAGTTATTAGATGAATTCGGCGACAAAATTGTATATCCAAGTGATGTAGCTATTGAAAATGATGGAAAAAGGGAAGATGTTTCAATAGATGAGATTCCTGAAAACTCCATTTTTGATATTGGTATAAAATCAATTGGTGAATATGCTAAAATAATAAGGGACGCTAAAACAATATTTGCTAATGGTCCTGCAGGCGTATTTGAAAATCCTGATTTTGCAATGGGTACTGAAGACTTAATTAATGCAATTGCTAACTCCAATGGATTTTCTGTTATTGGTGGAGGACATATTGCAGCAGCAACCACTGCTTTAGGATGTGCTAATCAGATGGATCATGTAAGTAGTGGTGGTGGAGCATGTATCAGTATGCTTGCCGGTAAAAAATTAGCTGCTGTAGAAGCACTTATTGAATCTGCAAAAAAAGATTTAGATAAAAATATTTAATTTTTATCTATTTTTTCATTATATATTTTTAAAAGATTTTCACTAGCTATTTTAGGGTCTTTGGAATTCATTATTGCACTTACAACTGATATTCCAGCTATTCCAGTGCCTGCAAGTTCATTTGCGTTTTCTAATGTAATTCCTCCAATAGCTACTGTTGGTATGTTAATAGAACCTGTAACTTCTTTTAAGTCATCTTTTGTAATTGAAGGAGCATCATCTTTGGTTGCAGTTGGAAATACTGCTCCTGTTCCAATATAATCTGCACCATCTTTTTCTGCTTTTCTTGCCTCTTCAACTGTTGATGCAGATACTCCCAAAATCATTTCATCACCAATTAATGAGCGTGCAACATCAGCAGGCATATCTGTTTGTCCAATGTGCACTCCCTCTGATTTAATAGCTAATGCAACATCGATTCTATCATTTACAATTAAAGGAACATTATATTTTGAAGTTATTTCTTTTACTTTTAGTGCTAAATTATAAAAGTCAAGAGTTTCCCCTTCTTTTTCTCTTATTTGAACAACAGTTGTTCCACCTTTAATTGCTTCTTCTATAATTTCTAAAAATTCGTCGTCTGTTTTATTTCTTTTATCTGTTACAAGATAGAGGGATAAGTCTAGTTTCATAATATCTCAATTTTTGATTCGTTAATTAAACTTTCAACATTTGTTTTATAGAGGTAATCAATAAGGAAAGTTCTAAAGGATCCGGTTCCCAAATTATTTTCATCTACTTGTTCTCTTGCTTTTTCACCCGCTAAACTCATTGCAATACTTGCTAAAATACTTCCTTCAAATGGGTCATTTACTGCAACGCAGCTTCCAACAATTGAAGTTAACATACAGCCGCTTCCAGTAATTAATGGCATCATTTCATCGCCATTGTCAAGAACAATAGTTGTTTCACCATTGGAAATAATATCTAAAGGTCCACTAGCTATTACGACTGTATCAAGTTTTTTTGCAAGTTCCTTAACAAGATTTCCATTTATTTCTAAATTATCTCTGCTGATTATATCGTCTTCACTAACATCAACACCTTTTGCAGCACTTTCGGTGTTTAGAAGTCCAATTATATTAGCTATTGCTTTTATTTCAGAGATATTTCCTCTAATAGCAGTTATATTGTTATTTTCAACAAGGTATTTTATTGTGTTATTTCTTAATTGACTAATTCCTGCACCCACTGGATCAAGTACAATTGGGGTGTTGGTTTTAGTTGCATGAGCAGCACTTACATTCATTGCTTTAATCTGTTCCTTACTTAGTTTACCTATGTTTATTACAAGCACATCAGCTATTTCTACAACTTCCTCCATTTCTTCTTCATCTTCTGCCATTATAGGAGAACCTCCAATAGCTAATACTGCATTTGCACAATCATTAATAGTTACTGAATTGGTTATACAATGTGTTAAAGGATTATTTTCTCTTACATTTTCTAAAGAGTTTTTTAAATTCTCTTTTATATCTTCTACATTATTTATCATGATTATTCATTATGTTTGGTGTTATATAAATTTTTCTTTACAATTAATTTTCTATTTATATATGTTTCATTCATTTTTTCTATGCTTTAAATAAATTTTATCAGATAGTTGTTGTTTTTAGATGGTTCTTTTTTTAATTTTGTTCATATTGGCTCTGTTTCTTTAAACATAGTAAACTATTTAAATAACTTTATATAAAATTTATATTGTTCGATATATGGTGCCTCGATAGCTCAGTCTGGTGGAGCGCGAGACTTGTAATCTCGTGGTCGCGGGTTCAATTCCCGTTCGGGGCTTTAAAAATTTAAGTATATTTTTTCAATTTATTTACTTAGATTTTTGATTTTTCATGAATTAATGAAAAACTTTATATATTACTTCCTACAAACTAATAAAAGTATGATGTAATGTATGTCATATATTGTATGGGACCGTAGGGTAGCTTGGTCGATCCTTTGGGCTTTGGGAGCCTGAGACTCCGGTTCAAATCCGGGCGGTCCCATTGTCCCGCCTTAGCTCAATTTGGCAGAGCGTTGGACTGTAGATCCAAATGTTGCTGGTTCAAGTCCGGCAGGCGGGATTTGATTTCATATGTTGTAATGGTTTTTATTCATGTTATATGAAAATATTAAAAAAATGCTATTTTGTCGAAACCTTTATATACTATGAAATTCAATAAGTTATACTATATGCATGTTTAATAATGTTCGATTAAACATGTTGCATTGAATATTTGCCCTGGTGGTGTAGGGGCTATCATGTGGGCCTGTCGAGCCCGCGACTCGGGTTCAAATCCCGGCCAGGGCGTTTCAAATATTTAATGGTAGTAATTTGTATCATGTGGGCCCGTAGCTCAGTCTGGCAGAGCGCTTGGCTTTTAACCAAGCGGCCGCGGGTTCAATTCCCGTCGGGCCCGCTTCTAATTTTATATTTTAATATTTTAACTTTTCTAGCTGGAGGAAAAAATTTGAAAATTGATATTTTAGAACATATGCTTGTTCCTAAGCATGAAATCATGTCTGATTCTGAAATAGAAGATGAACTTAGCGATGCTGATTTTGTTAAAGAAAATCTTCCCAAAATTAAAATCGAGGATCCTGTTGTTAAACATATCGATGCTAAAGTAGGGGATGTTTTAAGAATTACTCGTGACAGTCCTACTGCAGGTGAATTTATAACCTATAGGATTGTTGATGGTTAAAAATGGTTTATTTAATATAATTTTAGAGAAGAAGTGTTAAATTTAAATTAGTATTTAATTTCTGTGTTTTTTGTTTTTATTATTAGAAATTCAATATAATAAATTTGAACTTGATTTGAGAGGAATTATCTAAATGGAGATAGTTATGAGTAAATTAAGAATAATAATCAAATGAATTATTAATAAGAATTTTAATTAGTTTTTTCTAATCTTATTAGTTTATTTTTGTTTAGTTATTTATTTTTAAGAACGTTTGGTATCTGGAGGAAGTCAATGAAAAATAATAACTGGGAGTTAGTTAACGCATTTTTTGATGAGCATGATTTAGGTGATCATCATATAAAATCATACAACGATTTTGTTAATAATAGAATTCAAAAAATTATCAACAATATCTATGATAATGAACCGTTAACTTTAGAAAATGGAAAATATACTGTGAAATTTGGTAAAGTTTCTATTAAAAAACCATTTACTAAAGAAGCAGATGGTTCAAAAAGTGAAATCTTTCCAACTGAAGCAAGACTTAGGAACTTAAATTATTCTGCTCACATGTACCTTGAAATGGCCTTAAATGAGGAAGGTGAAGAGGAAAACGAGTTAGAAGAAGTTTATATTGGTGAATTGCCAGTAATGCTTAAATCTGACATTTGTCATTTAAATGGTCTTTCTGAAGAAGAATTAATTGAATGTGGTGAAGACCCTCAAGATTTAGGAGGTTACTTCATTGTAAATGGTTCTGAAAGAGCTGTTGTTACAATGGAAGAAATCGCACCAAATAAAATAATTCTTGAACGTATTGGTGAAGTTGAAGAAAGAAGAGCAAAAGCTATTGTTACTTCTATTAATAGTGGTTTCAGAGCTAGGATTTCATTAGAATATAAAAAACCTCGTAAAAGTGGTGTTTTCTTAAGAATCTCTTTCCCTTATGTTCCTGGAGAACTTCCACTTGTAATTTTACTTAGGGCATTAGGTCTTGCAACTGATGAAGAAATTATTACTGCAATTTCTGATGATTTCAACTTCCAAATGATTATTGCAGATGATATTCAAGTATCTGAATCTTCTCTAAAATTAGATCAAAAAGAAATGGAAGGCATGGATAAAGAAGAAAGAAGAGAATACCTTCAAAGAGCAGCTATTAAATACATTGGTAATCGTGTAGCTAAAGGAATGCAAGAAGATTACAGAATAAAACGTGCTGAAGATGTAATCAATCGTTACTTATTACCTCACATGGGTCTTGAATCTGAAAGACGTGCAGATAAAGCTATTTACTTAGCTGAAATGACTGAAATGTTGCTTCAAGTTATTCATGAACAAAGAGAACCTCATGATAAGGACCACTACACTAACAAAAGACTTAGAGTTTCTGGAGATTTAATGGAAGACTTATTCAGAGTTGCTTTCACCAGTTTAACCAGAGATATGAGTTACCAACTTGAAAGAAGTATTTCTCGTGGAAAAGAACTTTCCATTAAACAAGCAGTACGTAGTGATGTTTTAACTGAAAATATTAAACATGCTATTGCAACTGGTAATTGGGTTGGTGGAAGAGCTGGTGTAAGTCAGCTATTAGACAGAACTAGTTATATGGGTACTCTTTCTCACCTTAGACGTGTAGTATCACCTTTAACCAGAAGTCAACCTCACTTTGAAGCTAGGGATTTGCACCCAACACAATTTGGTAAAATTTGTCCAAACGAAACCCCAGAGGGTCCTAATTGTGGATTGGTAAAGAACTTAGCTCTTATGTGTAATATATCTGAAGGTTCTGATGAACAAGAAATTAAAGATGTTATTGAAAAAATGGGAGTTTTAAATTAGGTTTCAAGGAGGGAAAAATTTGGATAATACTCAAAGTGCTAAAATTTATATTAATGGTGAACTTTTAGGTTCTTGTGATGATCCTGTTTCTTTCACTAATGAAATGAGAGAAAAAAGGAGAAATGGTGAAGTATCTCATGAAATGAACATTACTTACTATGAAGAAAATAATGAGATTTATATATTCAACGATTCTGGAAGAGCTAGAAGACCTTTAATCATTGTTGATGATGGTGTTCCTCGTCTTAAAGATGAACATTTAAATAAAATTTCTAAAGGTTCAATGAAATGGTCTGATTTAATTGAAAATGGTATTATTGAATACTTAGATGCTGAAGAAGAAGAAAACTCTTACATTGCAATGGGATTAAATGATTTAAATGAAGATCACACTCATTTAGAAATTGACCCAGCTACTATGTTAGGAATCTGTGCAGGAATTATTCCATTTTCAGATCATAACTCCTCTCCAAGGAACACTATGGAAGCAGGTATGACAAAACAAGCTTTAGGATTATATGTATCCAACTATGCTTTACGTACTGATACAAGGGCACATTTATTACACCATCCTCAAACTCCTATTGTTAAAACACGTATTATTGATGCAACTAATTATGATAAAAGACCATCCGGTCAAAATTTTGTGGTTGCTTTAATGTCTTATGAAGGGTACAATATGGAGGACGCAATGGTTATTAACAAAGGTTCTCTTGAAAGAGGTTTAGCAAGATCCTCTTTCTTTAGAGCATATGACACTGCTGAAAAAAGATACCCTGGTGGACAAGAAGATAAATTTGAAGTTCCTGATAAAAATGTTAAAGGATACCGTTCAGAAGAAGCTTACAGACACTTAGATGATGATGGTGTTGTAAACCCTGAATCATATGTTGAATCTGGAGATGTATTAATTGGTAAGACTTCCCCTCCAAGATTCTTAGAGGAAATCGATGAGTTTGGTACTGTAGCTGAAAAAAGAAGGGAAACTTCAGTTACTGTAAGACATGGTGAAAAAGGTATTGTTGATGCAGTTCTTTTAACTGAAACTGTTGAAGGAAGCAGATTAGCTAAAATCAGAGTAAGAGACACTAGGCAACCTGAATTTGGTGATAAATTTGCATCAAGACACGGTCAGAAAGGGGTTTTAGGTCTTATTTTATCTCCTGAAGATGTTCCTTTCACTGAAGATGGTGTTGTACCAGATTTAATTGTTAATCCTCACGCGATTCCATCTAGGATGTCTGTTGGACAGGTATTGGAAATGGTTGCAGGTAAAGCTGGTTGTCTTGAAGGAGAACGTGTTGATGGTACTCCATTCAACCCTGAACTTGAAACAATTATTAAAGAACAACTTCGTGAACATGGTTTTGAATCTGCAGGTTGTGAATCTTTATACAATGGTGTAACTGGTGAAAGAATTGAAGCTGAAATCTTTATTGGAGTAGCATATTACCAAAAATTACACCACATGACAACTGATAAAGTATATGCTCGTTCAAGAGGTCCTGTACAAGTGCTTACACGTCAACCTACTGAAGGTAGAGCTCGTGAAGGTGGTTTAAGGTTTGGAGAAATGGAAAGAGATTGTCTTATTGCACATGGTGCTGCTTTAACCTTAAAAGAAAGACTTTTAGATGAGTCAGATAAATATGAAGCTATTGTTTGTGAAAATTGTGGTATGTTAGCAGTTTATGATAAAAATAAAAATAAAAAATACTGCCCTATCTGTGGTGAAGTAGAAACATATCCTATTGAAATTTCATATGCATTTAAATTATTATTAGATGAGCTTAAGAGTTTATGTATTTTCCCTAAATTAGTTTTAGGAGACAAAGCATAGTTTTAAGGAGGTAATCTTTTGAAGGGTTTTATTAAAAAAATTGAACAAATTAATTTCGGACTTATGTCTCCTGAAGATATTCGTGAAATGTCTGTTGTCAAAATTGAAACTCCAGATACCTACGATGAAGATGGATATCCAATTGAAAACGGTTTAATGGATCCTCATCTTGGTGTTATTGACCCAAGTTTAAAATGTAGGACTTGTGGTTACCGTGGAGGAGAATGTCAAGGACACTTTGGTAGTATTGAGCTTGCAAGACCTGTTATCCATGTTGGTTTTGGTGATGTAATTCACAAAATTTTACGTTCAACTTGTAATGATTGTGGTCGTGCACTTTTAACAGATTCTGAAATTTTTGAGTACACTCGTAAAATTGAAGAAGCACAAGAAAATGGTGAAAGTTTAAACATTTTATTAAAAGAAATTTATGAAGTTGCTCGTAGAGAACAATGTCCTCATTGTGGTGAAGAACAAGAGGAAATTAGATTAGATAAACCTATTTCTATTGTTCAAGGTGACTACAAATTAACAGCTAGTGAAGTTAGGGAAAGACTTGAAAGAATCACTGATGAGGATGCTTTTGTTTTAGGTGTAAATCCTGAAGTTGCAAGACCTGAATGGTTAGTCTTAACTGTGTTACCTGTTCCTCCTGTAACTGTAAGACCTTCCATTACTTTAGATACTGGTGAAAGATCTGAAGATGATTTAACACATAAACTTGTAGATATTTTAAGAATTAATCAAAGATTAATTGAAAATATGGAAGCAGGAGCTCCACAATTAATCGTTGAAGATTTATGGGAATTATTACAATATCACGTAACCACTTACTTTGATAATGAGGCTTCTGGTGTTCCTCCAGCAAGACATAGATCTGGAAGACCTCTTAAAACCTTAGCTCAAAGGCTTAAAGGAAAAGAAGGTAGGTTTAGAAGTAACCTTTCTGGTAAACGTGTTAACTTCTCTGCTCGTACTGTAATTTCACCAGATCCAAACATTAGTATTAATGAAGTTGGTGTTCCTGAAATGATTGCAAAAGAAGTTACTGTACCTTCTTATGTAAATGAATGGAACATTGATGAAATGAGAAAACACATTGAAAATGGTCCTAATGTTCACCCTGGTGCTAATTATGTTATTAGAACCGATGGTAGAAGGATGAGAGTTGCTGATGAAACTAAAGAATTAATTCTTGAAAAATTAGAACCTGGTTTCATTGTTGAAAGACATCTTAAAGATGGGGATATGGTTCTCTTTAACCGTCAACCTTCACTTCACAGAATGTCTATGATGGCTCACGAAGTCAGAGTTTTACCTTACAAAACTTTCAGACTTAACCTTTGTGTATGTCCTCCTTACAATGCGGATTTCGATGGAGACGAAATGAACATGCACGTTTTCCAAACAGATGAATCTAGAGCAGAAGCTAAATCTTTAATGCGTGTACAAGAACACATTTTATCTCCTCGTTTCGGTGGACCAATTATTGGTGCAATTCACGACCACATTTCAGGAGCATATATGTTAACCAGAACTGGTTCCACTTTTACAGAAGAACAAGCATTCCAAATTATCCGTAAATCACATTTACCTATACCTGAATTTGTTAAAGCAAGTTCTGCTAAAGTTAAAGGAATGGGTTCTGATTGGATTTTATCTAAAGAGGAAGATCCTAAAACACAAAAAACTGTTGAAATCTTTATTAATGAAGATTATAAGAAAAAAGGTGATGAATGGACTGGTAAAGAATTATTCAGTTTATTATTACCTAATGACTTAAATCTTAATTATAAAGCTGAAATCTGTAGAAACTGTGATAACTGTATGGCAGAAGAATGTGAATATGATGCTTATGTAATTATTCATAATGGTTGTCTTTTACATGGTGCTATTGATGAAAAAGCATACGGTTCTTTCTCAGGTAAAATCTTAGATAAAATAATGAAAGAATATGGTGCTAGTAGAGCTAAAGAATTCCTTGACAGATCCACTGACTTAGCTATTTGTGGAATTATGAAAACTGGAATTACTACAAGTACTAATGATGAAGAAATTCCTGATGAAGCTCAAGAAAGAATTGCTGTTCATTTATCTAATGCTGAAGCTGAAGTAGATAAATTAGTTGCAGCTTATGATGAAGGAATTCTTGAAGCATTGCCTGGTAGAAGTCTTAAAGAAACTTTAGAGATGAAAATCATGCAAGTGTTAGGGGAAGCAAGGGATAAATCAGGGGATATTGCAGAAGATTATCTCCATATGAAAGGTGTGCTTCCAAACTACTCTGTAATTATGGCTCGTACTGGTGCAAGGGCATCTATGTTAAACCTTACTCAGATTACTGCTTGTGTAGGACAACAATCTGTTCGTGGTGGCCGTATCCATAGGGGTTACATTGATAGGACCTTACCTCACTTTAGAAAAGAGGAATTAGGGGCAAAAGCAAAAGGTTTTGTTCATTCCAGTTATAAAAGAGGATTAGATCCTATTGAATTCTTCTTCCACGCTATGGGGGGAAGAGAAGGACTTGTAGATACAGCTATTCGTACTGCACAATCTGGATATATGCAAAGAAGACTCGTAAATGCACTTCAAGATTTACAAGTTAAACCATCTGGACTTGTTACAGATAATCAAGGTAAAGTTATTCAAACCATGTTTGGTGAAGATGGAGTAGATCCTGCTAAAAGTGACTTTGGTAAAGCAGCTGATTTAGATAAAATTATTGACGAAATGAGGATAAAATAAGGGGGTTGTAACATGGATGAAACAATTGCTATAGTTCAAGAAGCTCTCAAGAAAGCAGATATCGAATTTCCAGATAGTTATGTTAAAGATTTAGCTTCTGCTTATGTTCGCAGAGATTTATCTGATGATGAGTTAGAAGAATTAATCTATAAAGTAAAAGCAGCCTATGACCGAGCTCATGTAGAAGCTGGAGAGGCTGTTGGAACAGTAGCTGCACAATCTGTTGGTGAACCAGGTACTCAGATGACTATGCGTACTTTTCACTATGCAGGGGTAGCAGAATTAAACGTTACCCTTGGTTTACCAAGGCTTATTGAGATTGTGGATGCTAGGAAAAAGATTTCTACTCCAACTATGGATATTTACTTTGAAGAAGGTAAAAATCAAGATGAAGAATTTGTTAAAACATTAGCAAATCACATCGGTAAAAGTAATCTTAATGACATTATCTCTGAATTTTACTTAAACTATGCTGAAATGAAAGTTGAGGCAACTTTAGATGAAAATAAAATCAAAGATAAAAGATTAGATTATGATACAATTGTTCAAAAAATTGAAAAAGCATTTAAAAAATCTGTCATCAAGGATTATCAACTTACTGTTGAACCTACTAAACCATCTATTCGTGAACTCCGTCTTTTAGCAGACAAAGTTCGTGATTTACAGATTAGTGGTATCAAAAGAATTGGTAAAGTTATTATCCGTAAAGAAGATGAATGGATTATCCATACAGAGGGTTCAAATCTTGGAGATGTTCTTGAAATTGATGGTATAGACAAAGTTAGAACAACCACTAACGATATTCATGAAATTGAACAAGTTTTAGGAATTGAAGCAGCACGTAAATCTATCATTAATGAGATTAAAAATACTCTCGAAGGACAAGGTCTTAGTGTTGATGATAGACATATCATGCTTGTTGCAGATACAATGACTTCTGAAGGTGTTGTAAAATCTATTGGAAGACATGGTATTAGTGGTGAAAAATCAAGTGTTCTAGCTCGTGCAGCTTTTGAAGAAACTGGTAAACATTTACTTAACGCAAGTATTCGCGGTGAAGTAGATCATTTAACAGGTATCATCGAAAATATTATTATTGGACAACCAATACCTCTTGGTACCGGTTCAGTCGGTGTCAAAATGGCAAATAAAAAATAAATAGGAGGCTAGATGATGGACGTAGATAGAGGTATCAGAGTAGCTGTAGACACAGGAGATGTGACTTTAGGCTCTGAAAAATCAATTCAATCTTTAAAATTAGGAAAAGGCCAACTTGTTATTGTTGCTGCTAATAGTCCTAAAGATATTGTTGAAGATGTTGAATATTATGCAAAACTCTCAGAAATCCCTTCCTACACCTACGAAGGTTCTAGTGTAGATTTAGGTTCTGTCTGTGGTAAACCATTTACCGTTGCTACATTAATCATAAACGATCCAGGAGATTCTACTATATTAGAAGATTTGAGGTAGATTTAAGTGTCTATTAAATTCACTGCAAATGAAATTAGATACATAGCTCTTTTCGAAAATATGACAGGGGCAATGGTTAAAGATTGTATTATTGACGATGAAAATGGTAAAGTTACCTTTGTTGTTAAAAATGGTGATATGGGTTTAGCTATTGGTAAAAAAGGTAGTACCGTATCAAAAGTTCAAAGAGCAGTTGATAAAGGAGTTGAGATTATTGAGTTGTCTGATGATCCAATTCAATTTATTAAAAATATTTTATCTCCTGCTGAATTACAATCAATTAAAGTTCTCCAAAGAGAATCCGGAGAAAAAATAGCTACTGTCACAGCAGATAATACAAATAAACGTATTGCTATTGGAAAGAATGGGATTAACATTGAAAGAGCTAAATTATTAGCTAAAAGACAACACAATATAAGTAATATTATTTTAAAATAGCTATTTTTCAGCTATTTTACATATTACTTATTTTTAGACACTTTTATATTCATTTATTTTAATTAATTTTCAGTTTATGCGAACTTTATTTTTATATTATTTTTATTTTTTTCATTAAAAATTATCTAAAAAAACATACCTTTATATGTGTTTAAATAGATAATTTAATACAAGATATTTTAATAAAAGATATCGTTAAATTTATTTTTAACAAAGTCTGTAACTGTGTGCGTTTTTGTTATGGTTCTTTATTATATCTTTTTTTATGTATCTTTCATTTAGATAAAGAATATTTATCTATTTATTTAATATTAGCTGATTTTAGCTAGTATATTAACTTACAACACAGTCTAGTTATAATTATGGATTTTGATTGTATTATTTGAATTAATCAAGCAAATAATATAAATCGCAGCGGTGGATTCATTTATTATTGTTAGTCTGATTAATATAATTAATTTATCAAAAAGATTAGAGGAAAAATTATGCCAGGACTTTTTGCTGCAAAAAAACTTAAAAAAAATAGACAAAATTTTAAGTGGAAAGACGTGGATTACAAAAGGAAAGCTTTAAGATTAGATGTTAAAGCAGACCCTCTTGAAGGAGCTCCTCAAGCTAGAGGAATTGTAATCGAAAAAGTAGGAATCGAAGCTAAACAGCCTAACTCCGCGATCCGTAAATGTGTTCGTGTTCAATTAATTAAAAATGGTAAACAATTAACTGCATTTGCTCCAGGTGATGGTGCTATCGGTTTTATTGATGAACACGACGAAGTAATGATTGAAGGAATTGGAGGACCATCTGGTAGGTCTATGGGAGATATTCCTGGAGTTCGTTGGAAAGTATCTAAAGTAAATAATGTTGCTTTAGCTGAGATGGTAAGTGGAAAAATAGAAAAACCTGTAAGATAAGGATGGTAATTTTTATGAGTAAATTATTTGATAAATGGGAACTTAATGAAGTCAAAGTTGACGATTTAGGTTTAGTAAAATACATCTGCTTAGATGAAACACTTGTTCCTCATACTTCAGGTAGACACGTAAAAAGACAATTTGCAAAATCTAAAGTATCTATCATTGAAAGATTAATGAATAAAATTATGAGGACTCATATTAATTCTGGTAAAAAGAATAAAGCTTACAACATTGTAAAAGAAGCATTAGAAATTATCAACCAAAGGACTAAAAAGAACCCTGTTCAAGTTTTAGTTACTGCAGTTGAAAATACTTCTCCTCGTGAAGAAACCACTCGTATTAAATATGGTGGTATTGGATATCAAGTTGCTGTTGATATTTCTCCACAAAGAAGAGTGGATTTATCCTTAGGTTTCTTAACTAGAGGAACTTTACAATCTTCATTCAAAAACAGAAAATCTGTTGCTGAATGTTTAGCTGATGAGTTAATTCTTGCTTCTGAAGAAGATTCAAGAAGTTTCGCATTACAGAAAAAAGAAGAAAAAGAAAGAGTAGCTAAAGCAGCTCACTAATTATATTAATTTATAGGTGATTTCTTTGAGTAGAAGAGACAAAATGATTTCAAAGATTAAGGATTTAATGTACAAACCTGATTCTATCAGGAACATTGGTATTTGTGCTCACATTGACCACGGTAAAACTACATTATCTGATAACCTCTTAGCAGGTGCAGGAATGATTTCTGAAGAACTTGCTGGTGATCAAAGGTTTTTAGATTTTGATGAGCAAGAACAAGCTCGTGGTATTACTATTGATGCAGCTAACGTTTCAATGGTACACGAATACAAAGGCGATGAATATTTAATCAACTTAATCGATACTCCAGGTCACGTTGACTTTGGTGGAGACGTAACTCGTGCTATGAGAGCTGTAGATGGTGCAGTAGTTGTAGTTTGTGCTGTTGAAGGTATTATGCCTCAAACTGAAACTGTACTTAGACAAGCTTTAAAAGAAAATGTTAAACCTGTTTTATTCATTAACAAAGTAGACAGATTAATTAATGAGTTAAAATTAGATCCTGAAGAATTACAAAAAAGGTTCATTAACATTTACATGGAAGCTAACAAATTAATCAAAAATATGGCTCCTGAAGATAAAAAAGAAGAATGGGCTGTTGACTTCACTGATGGTAGTGTAGCTTTCGGTTCAGCTTACCACAATTGGGCTATTAACGTTCCAACCATGCAAGAAACTGGAGTAAACTTCAAAGACATTATTGATTACTGTAATGAAGATAAACAAAAAGAATTAGCTCAAAAAGTACCTTTATCTGATGTATTACTTGGTATGGTAGTAGAACACTTACCTTCCCCTAAAGTATCCCAACAATACAGGGTACCTAATATATGGGATGGAGATATTGAATCTCCTGCAGGTAACGGTATGATTACTACTAACCCTGACGGACCTTTAGCTGTAATGGTTACAAATGTATCTGTTGATAAACACGCTGGTGAAATTGCAACTGGTAGGGTTTACGGTGGATCTATTGAAAAAGGTACTGAAGTATACTTAGTTGGTTCCCACTCTAAATCTAGAGTACAACAAGTAGGTGTTTACTTCGGTCCTGAAAGAGTTAACACTGATGCAGTTCCTGCAGGTAACATTGTATACATTGCAGGTGCAAAAGGTGCAATTGCTGGGGAAACTATCTGTTCTCCTGAAGACAAAATTAAAGAGTTTGAAGGTTTAGAACATATTTCAGAACCAGTAGTTACTGTAGCTGTTGAAGCTAAAAACACTAAAGACTTACCTAAATTAATTGAAGTATTAAGACAAGTAGCTAAAGAAGACCCTACTATTAAAGTTGATATCAACGAAGAAACTGGTGAACACTTAGTTTCTGGTATGGGTGAGCTTCACTTAGAAGTTATTGGATACAGAATCCAAGAAAAAGGTGTAGACATCCAAACTTCTGAACCTATTGTTGTATACAGAGAAACTGTATCTGCACTCTCTCCAGAAGTTGAAGGTAAATCTCCAAACAAACACAACAGATTCTACATTACTGTTGAACCTTTAGAAGATGAATTATTCAAAGCTTTACAAGAAGGAGATTTAAAAGAAGGTAGAGTTAAAGGTAAAGAAGCTGCTAACGACTTCATGGAATATGGTTTAGATAAAGAAGAAGCTAGAAGAGTCTGGTCTGTTCACAACAGAAGTTTATTCATTAACATGACTCGTGGTATTCAATACTTAGATGAAGTTAAAGAACTTTTACTTGAAGGATTTGAATCTGCACTTGAAGATGGTCCATTAGCAAATGAAATCGCTATGGGATTAAAATTAAAACTTCACGATGCAAAACTTCACGAAGACGCAGTTCACAGAGGACCTGCACAAGTATTACCTGCTATTAGGAAAGCTATTTATGCAGCTATCATGTCTGCTGACCCTGCATTACTTGAACCTATGCAAAAAGTATTTATCAGCACTCCACAAGATTACATGGGTGCATGTACTAGGGAAATCCAAAACAGAAGAGGTCAAATTGTAGACATGAGCCAAGATACTGGTGATATGGCTACTATTGAATCTAAAGTTCCTGTAGCTGAAATGTTTGGTTTCGCTGGTGACATCAGATCCGCAGCAGAAGGTAGATGTTTATGGTCTACTGAAATGGCTGGTTTCGAAAGATTACCAAGAGAAATGCAAAAACAAATTGTTAAAGAAATCAGACAAAGAAAAGGTTTATCTGATGAACCTTATGGTCCTGAACATTACTTAGGATAAACTTATAAAATTTAACTTTTAAATTTTTAATTTTATTTTTTTAATAAAATTATTATCAATTTAATAAGGAAAAACATTAGCTATTTATATTGGAAAGTTCAAGATATATTTAAGCTATCTTTAAGCTTAATATAATGTTTTTTCAATTTTTAAAAAAAGAGGTATTATAATGGCAAAAGCAAAAGAACATATTAATTTAGCATTTATTGGACACGTTGACCACGGTAAATCCACTTTAGTTGGACACTTATTATTAAAAGCTGGTGCAATCGCTGAACAACAATTAGATGACGGAGAAAACAAATTCAGATTTGTTATGGATAAATTAGGTGAAGAAAGAGAAAGAGGAGTAACCATCGACCTTGCTCACCAAAAATTCTCCACTAAAAAATACGACTACACTGTTGTAGACTGTCCTGGACACAGAGACTTCGTTAAAAACATGATCACTGGTGCTTCCCAAGCAGATGCAGGTGTATTAGTAGTTGCAGCAGATGACGGTGTAATGCCACAAACTAAAGAACACGTATTCTTATCCAAAACTTTAGGTATTAACCAATTAATCATCGCTATTAACAAAATTGACTTAGTAGACTACGATGAAAACAAATTCAACGAATTAAAAGAAGAAGTATCTACTTTAATCAAATCTGTAGGATTCAACCCTGCTGACGTACCTTTCATCCCTGTTTCCGCATTTGAAGGAGACAACATTAAAGAAGCAAGTTCTAACACCTCCTGGTACAAAGGACCAACTTTAATGGAAGCTTTAGATGAATTAAACGCACCTGAAAAACCTGTTGACTTACCATTAAGAATTCCTATCCAAGATGTATACTCCATTACTGGTGTAGGAACTGTACCTGTTGGAAGAGTAGAAACTGGTGTAATGAAAAAAGGTGAAAACGTAATATTTGAACCTGCAGGAGCTTCCGGAGAAGTAAAATCTATCGAAATGCACCACGAAGTATTCGAAACTGCTGAACCTGGTGACAACATCGGATTCAACGTAAGAGGTGTAGGTAAAAACGATATCAGAAGAGGAGACGTAGCTGGTCACGTAAGTGATGCTCCTACTGTAGCTAAAGAATTTGATGCACAAATTGTTGTTTTACAACACCCTGGTGTAATCACCGTTGGATACACTCCTGTATTCCACTGTCACACTTCTCAAGTTGCATGTACTTTCTTAGAATTAACTGCAAAATTAGATCCTGCAACTGGTCAAATTGCTGAAGAAAACCCTGACTTCTTAAAAACCGGTAACGCAGCATTCGTAAAAATTAAACCTACTAAACCTATGGTTATCGAAAACGCAAAAGTTATCCCACAAATGGGTAGATTTGCTATCAGGGATATGGGTCAAACTGTTGCTGCTGGTTTATGTACTGGTATTGAACCAGCTAAATAAGCAGGTTTTTCTTAAGTTAAACTAGAATATGGATTTTCCATATTCTTTTAAATTATTTTTCGGTTATTTTTTTTCGTGTTGGAGGATGAAAATGCAACAAGCAAGAATTAAGCTTACAGGAACAGACCCAGAAAAATTAGCTTATGTATGTGATCAACTTAAAAAGATTGCAGAAAGAACTGGTGTTGATTTATCTGGACCTATCCCATTACCTACTAAAAAATTAGTAGTTCCAACAAGAAAATCACCAGATGGTGAAGGAAAAGCTTCTTGGGAAAAATGGGAACTTAGAATTCATAAACGTTTAGTCGGAATTGGAGCTGACGAACGTGCTATGAGACAAGTTATGAAAGTTAATGTTCCTGATAATGTAAGTATTGAAATTGAACTTAAAGACTAAAATATTTAGATTTCTTCTAAATATTTTTTCTCATGTCTTTTATATCATGCCGAGATAGTCTAGTCTGGTAAGGCGCAGGACTTGAAATCCTGTGGAGTGTTCTCCGCCTGGGTTCAAATCCCAGTCTCGGCGTTATTTTTAATCTATTTTTTCTTTTATTACTATTTTTAAAAAATTTTATATTGAAATAGCTTTTTTTTGATTTAATAATATAAAAATAAGATATTTAACAAGATTAATTAATTAAGTTTTATTAATCTTTCATTTAATTCTTCAATTGAGTTAACTACATCCTTTTCATTTAATGATTCTATTATTGGTCTTGTAATGAGCACTACATCAATATTTTTTGAATTAGCTGCTTCTATTTTAGATATTACTCCACCTATGTCTCCACTTTCTTTTGTTATTATAACTGATGCATCAGTTTTTTCAATTAATCTTTCATTTTCTTCTGTAGTGGAAGTTCCTTTCATTGGAATAATATGATCTTTTATAACGCCTAATTTTTCACATTTTTCAAGAGAACTTTTTACTTCTAATATTCTTGGATAGAAATATTCTGGAGAAACATATTTTAAAATAGTTTCCATTGTATTGGCTCCTGCAAAATGTAATACATAAGATTGATTATATTTTTCAGCTATTAATTTTCCAGCATCATCAAATGAATTTACTTGAATGACTCGTGAATCATCAATATTTTCAAAGTTTGATGTAGGTCTTTCAAAACGAATATATGGTATTTTACAAATTTTTGAAACTTCAATTGCTGTATTTGTTACATGGGATGCAAATGGATGTGTTGCATCAATAAAAATATCAAAATTAGTTTTTCCATTTAAGATGTTTATTATTTCATCTTTTGGAAGGGGTTTAGCTATTGTGGCATCACTTCCACCATCAATAGCTAATTTAGATCCATATTCTGTGGTTGTAGTAGTTAAAATGTATGAATTGAAATTATTCTTAATAAATTTAATAATTTCAATTGACTCTTTGGTACCGCCCATTAAGAATACATTTAACTTTTTCATAATCAACCACTAATCGGTAGGTATTAACCTATTCATTATTCTGTCAGATATTAAGATTGTACATGCAACTAAAAAGATTAAAACCCAATCGATTAATCCAATAGCTGATGTTCTAAATATCATTTGGAGGTATGGGACATATATTACTAATAATTGTAATACAAAGGAGATTGCAATTGCTATGTATAGGTATGTACTTCTTTTGTCTGAGTTGGATTTGGCATTGTATGCGTTAAATAATTGATAAACAACAAACAATGTAAATGCAACAGTCATTGCTTTAGATTCTGTTTCACCAATGTTTAGATTATAAGCAAATAATCCTAAAGTACCTATAGCCATTACTGCACCTGCAACTATGATTTTGATTATCACTCTTTTATTTAAAATGTCTCCAGTTTCAGGCTTTCTGTCCATAATGTCTCTTTCTTCTCCTTCCATACCTAATGTTTGAGCTGGAGGACCATCCATAATAATGTTAATCCATAGTAATTGTACTGGATTAAATGGAATAGGTAAAGATGCAAATGAAGCACCTAAGATTGTTAAAATAGCCCCAATATTTGTGGAAACCTGGAATTTAACAAATCTTTTAATGTTATCATAAATTTTTCTTCCTTCTCTTATTGCTTTTACAATAGTTACAAAATTATCATCTTGAATAACCATGTCTGCTGATTCTTTTGCAACATCAGTACCTGATCCCATAGCAACTCCAATAGATGCTTTTTTAAGAGCAGGCGCATCGTTCACTCCATCTCCAGTCATTGAGACAATATTTCCTTTGTTTTGCAAGGTTTCAACAATTCTCATTTTTTGTTCAGGATAAACTCTTGCATAAACTTGAATATCATCTGCAGCTTTTAGATATTCTTCTTCACTTAAATCATCAAGTTCTTCACCGTTAATTACACGACCATCAGTTAATATTCCGATTTCTCTTGCAATTGCAGCTGCTGTTTCTTGGTGGTCACCAGTAATCATTTTAACTTGAATTCCGGCATCCATACAATCTTTAACAGCTATTTTTGCTTCTTCACGTGGTGGGTCCATCATTCCAACAAGTCCAGTGAAGATTAAGTCAGATTCAATTTCAGAAGATTTTTTGTCATCATCATAATTAAAATTCTTATAAGCAAGTCCAAGAACTCTAAGTGCAGAGTTTGTCATTTTACTTATATTTTTAATCATGTTTTCTTTAGTTTCATTATCAAGAATTTCAATGTTTCCATCTTTATCAATGTATTTACATAAGTCAAGAACTAATTCTGGAGCACCTTTAGTTAATACAATTGAATTTTCATTAGCTGATGTAGATAATGAGTGGATTGTTGTCATTCTTTTACGTACACTATCTAATGGAAGTTCTTTTATTCTTGGATATTCTTTTTCCAATTCGCTTTTAATGAAATTGTTATCTTCACCATATTTCATTATAGCTCCATCAGTTGGATCTCCAATAATTTTTCCATCTTTAATAGTTGTATTTGTACATAATCCGCAGATTAAGTAAGATTTTTCTTTATTAAATAATTCCTCTTCTCTTACAGTCATTTTATTTTCAGTTAATGTACCTGTTTTATCAGTACAGATAATAGTACATGAACCTAATGTTTCTACTGCAAGTAATCTACGAACAACAGCATTTGATTTAGCCATTTGTTGCATACCTAAAGCTAAAGTTAATGTTAAAACTGCAGGTAAACCTTCAGGAACTGCAGCCACTGCTAAAGATACTGCTGTCATAAATGTTTCGACAATAGGAATGTTTTTAAGAAGCTCTACAACGAATACGAATGCACATACTATAATTGCAATAATAGCTAATGTTTTTCCTAGTTTTCCAACTTTTGCTTGTAGTGGAGTTTCTTTTTCTTCTCCTTGAATCATTTCTGCTATTTTACCAATTGAGGTGTCCATTCCTATAGCAAATACAACACCTATTGCATTTCCTCCGACTACTGCAGAGTCCATATATGCAATATGGGAAGCTAATTGTTTTTCCACTTTTTTATCAGTTAAATCTAAAGATTCACTTCCATCATATTCTCCGGATTTAGTAACTGGTCTTGATTCTCCAGTTAAAGAGGATTCATCAATTCTTAATTCATTAGTTTCAATTAATATGAGATCTGCTGGAACTTTATCTCCTTCTTCAAGAAGAACGATATCTCCAATAGTTAATTCGTTTCCAGCTACTTTTACAACTTCACCATTTCTTTTAACTACAGCTTCAGTTGATACTAAACTTTTCAGTTTTTCCATAGCTTTTTCAGCACGATATTCTTGAATAAAACCAATTACTGCATTTAATATTACAACAATTAAAATTACACAGGTATCAATAACATCTCCAACAAAGTAAGCTGCAATAGCTGCAACTATTAAAAGGAGAATTAACACATCTGCAAATTGTAATAAAAAAAGAACAATTGGGTGCTTTTTCTTTTCTTCTTTAAGTTCATTAGGTCCATATTTCTCAAGTCTTGCACTAGCTTCCTGAGAACTTAAACCATTTAAAGAAGTTTTAAATTTCTCTAATATCTTGTCCTTCATTGTTATCCCTATAATATATAAAAACTGGCTTTTTTGTAGTTTTTAAGCTTCATTTTACGAGGACCAGTATTTAAATCTTCATTAAATAAAGGCCTTATTATAAGTTTAGCATTAGTTAAATCTTTTAATTTTACAAGATATGGCTGAAGTTCACTAGGGGGTCTAATAGAGTATATAATATCAACATCTTTGTATAAATCCAAATTTGGATTGGTTATATCGTCTTTTATGACACTTTCATCAGCAGGTCTAATATCAGTTTTTATAATATCAACCTGGTCTTGTTTCTTTAGATATTGATATACAAGGTCAACTTTTCCAACTCCAATTTCAGCTATTTTTAAAGGCCGTTTATCGGTAATTGTTAGAATGTATTCTCCTAAATCTTCCCACATCTTTCTGCCTCTACCTGTTTAAAAGATTCATGTATATTATTAATATTATATAATATAAATATTGTTTATTGATAGTTTTATATACTACGAACTTATTATATGTTATAGAAGGTAATTTTTATGAGAGTTAGAGAATTTGTACCAAATGATTTGAGGAGAGTTCATTTTATTCATGAAACTTCTTTTGACCAATCTTATGGTTTAGCTATTTTTAGAAAATTATATGATATTGGTGCAGGTTTTCTAGTTGCTGAAGATAATGGCTTAGTTGTAGGTTACATTTTATTTTGGATAAAAGAAGAAAATGTAGGTCATATCATCTCAATAGCTGTTGATGAAAAATACAGATGTTTAAAAGCAGGTACAATGCTGTTATCAAGAGCAATTTCCACATTAAAAATATGTAAATTAAGTAAAATTACTTTAGAAGTTAATGAAAATAATAAAATAGCTATCAACTTCTATAAAAAGTTTAATTTTCAAGTTGATAGGTTAGTTCCAAAGTACTATGACAACGGGGATGGTGCCATAGTAATGTATTTGGATATTTAATGATTGATTCTAAGTTAGTTAGATACATTAGAAAGTCATATTGAAACTTTGATTGTATGTAGTGGCATTAATTAAATCATTTACTGATACTAAACCACTTGAAAGTGCTAAAGCAATAATCAAAACATACAATATTAAAATTCCTAGTTGTATACGCCCATGTTTTTTAGCTACTGGATCTTTTCTTGTTGCAAGGTAAATAGCTATTATTAATCCAACTATTCCTCCTAAAATACAGAATAAATAACCCATAATAATTAAAAATTTACTTGTGCTAGATTTATTTGGATTATTTTCACTATATTTAATAAAAATTGGTGGTTGATCAAAGGTTTGTTCACCAGCATTTTTAAATATTAATGGTGTTCCACATTTTACACAGTATGTCGCTTCAGGAGGATTTTCACTACCGCATAAAGGACATGTATTTTCATTTACATCAATTTTAGGAAATTCATATCCACATTTTACACAAAAACCAAATTTATCATCACTTGTTGTGTTACATTGAGGGCATCTTCTTAGAACCATATTATCATCATGTCAATTTTATTATACATATAATTATATCGAACTTATATTTAAATATCCCACATTAATTATTTATATGTAAAAGACATAAAATTATATTATTATAATTATTACTATATTTTTTATTATTTTTTTAAGGGATTACAATGGCAAAAGCAACATCAAAAGAATTATACGAATTTAAAAAAACTTTAAAAGAATTATCTGGTAAACGTGGTAAAGGTACTGAACTTGTTTCTGTTTATATTCCACATGATAAACAATTAAGTGATGTTGGAAAGCAAATGAGGGATGAACTTGGTCAAAGTGCTAACATTAAAAGTAAATCTACAAGAAAAAATGTTCAATCAGCTATTGAGGTTATTTTACAAAGAATTAGATTATTTAAACAACCTCCTGAAAATGGTTTAGTTTTATTTGTTGGTATGATTCCTAAAGGAGGGCCAGGTACTGAAAAAATGGAAACATATGTATTTGAGCCACCTGAAGCTATTACAACTTATTGGTATCAATGTAACAATGAATTTTTCTTAGAACCATTAGAACACATGATTGAAGAGCATGAAACCTATGGTTTAGCTGTAATTGACAGGAAAGAAGCTACAATAGCTACTTTAAAAGGTAAAAAAGTTACAATTTTAAACCATTTAACTAGTGGTGTTCCAGGTAAACATAAAGCTGGGGGACAATCACAAAGAAGGTTTGACCGTGTTATTGATCTTGCTGCTCACGAGTTCAAAAAAAGGATTGGAGATCATATGAATGAAGATTTCCTTGCTTTGGAAGAACTTAAAGGAGTTATTATTGGTGGTCCTGGATTTACTAAAGAGGAGTTTGTAAAAGGGGACTATCTTAATTATGAGATTAAAGATAAAATCATTGCAACTGTAGATACTTCTTATACTGGTGAATTTGGTATTAGAGAAGTTATTGACAAATCTGCAGACATTTTAAATGATTTAGATGTAATGCATGAGAAAAAAATTGTCCAAAAATTCTTAAAAGAGTTGATTAAGGAAAAAGGACTTGCAGCTTATGGTGAAAATGAAGTAAGAAACAGCTTAATTATGGGTGCTGTGGATACTTTATTATTGTCTGAAGATTTAGTAGCTATTCATAAAGTTTTAAAATGTCCAGCATGTGGTGAAACTAAAGAGTTGACTGTTAAAAATGAGGCTGAATATTCTAAAGCAGATTATAGATGTGAAAAATGTAATGAGTCTTTAAAAGAAGAAAGTTCTCTTGATTTAATTGATGACTTTGTAGAAAAAGCTGAAGAAATGGATACTACTGTTGAATTCATATCTTCTGAAACTGAAGAAGGAATGCAGCTTTTAAGAGCATTTGGTGGAATTGCAGCTATATTACGTTATCATTTAGGATAATGTTCAAACCTTTTATTTTCCACTAATTTTTTATTATTTTGTTTTTATTTTTCAAGAAAAAATATTTATTTTGATGATTTTTTTTAATTTTTATTTAATTTGTTTAATTTATTTGCTTTTTTTACTAATTTTCTGAACTTTTTTTCTAAAAATAACATTGTTTATATATTAGTAAATTTAAATAATATATTGTATTGTTAAATATTCTTGTTAATAAACTAGGATAATCTGAATTTTTATTTAATGATATGTGATGGATTATATTTACAAGATTTTTATTTTGTATTTAATTCATTGAAACTTAATTAATGGAGGAATATTTGTGTCATATGTAGATGATGTAATCGAATTAGTTGTAAAACAAAATCCCTCTGAACCAGAATTCCATCAAGCTGTAAAAGAAGTATTGGAATCCTTAAGAGTGGTCATTGAAGAAAATGAAGAAGAATTTAAGAAAAATGCACTTCTTGAAAGATTAGTAAACCCAGAAAGACAATTAAAATTCCGTGTTCCTTGGGTAGATGACAATGGTCAAGTACAAGTAAATACTGGATACCGTGTACAATTTAACAGTGCTATTGGACCTTACAAAGGAGGATTACGTTTCCACCCTTCCGTAAATGTAGGTATTATTAAATTCTTAGGATTTGAACAAATCTTTAAAAACTCTTTAACTGGACTCCCAATTGGTGGAGGAAAAGGAGGATCTGACTTTGATCCTAAAGGAAAATCTGATAGGGAAATAATGGCATTCTGTCAAAGTTTCATGACTGAATTATGCAAATATATTGGTGCAGATACTGATGTTCCAGCAGGAGATATTGGTGTAGGTGGTAGAGAAATCGGTTTCTTATACGGCCAATATAAAAGAATTAAAGGATTATCTGAAGGAGTATTAACTGGTAAAGCTTTATCTTACGGAGGTTCTTTAACTAGGACTGAAGCTACTGGTTACGGATTATTATACTTCACTGATGAAATGTTAAAAAACAATGATATTGACATCAAAGATAAAACTATTGTTGTATCTGGTGCAGGAAATGTAGCTATTTATGCAATTGAAAAAGCTCAACAATTAGGTGGAAAACCTGTAACCTGTTCTGATTCTACTGGTTGGATTTACGACCCAGAAGGAATTGATGTTGAATTATTAAAAGAAGTTAAAGAAGTAAAACGTGCAAGATTAACTGAATATGCTAGAGAAAGACCAAGTGCAGAATACCATGAAGGTAAAGGTGTATGGTCTATTAAATGTGATATTGCTCTTCCATGTGCTACTCAAAATGAATTAGACTTAGAAGATGCAAAAATCTTAGTAGAAAACGGTGTTTTAGCAGTAGCTGAAGGAGCTAACATGCCAACCACTATTGAAGCAACTGAATACTTCCAAGCTAATGATGTATTATTTGGACCAGGTAAAGCTTCCAACGCTGGTGGAGTAGCTACTTCTGCTTTAGAAATGGCTCAAAACTCTCAAAGATTATCTTGGACCTTTGAAGAAGTTGACTCTAAACTTCAAAATATTATGCAAAACATCTTCCACAACATCGATGATGCAGCAAAAGCTTATGGTTTAGATAAAAACTATGTAGCTGGAGCAAACATTGCAGGATTCGAAAAAGTTGTAGATGCAATGAATGCACAAGGAATTGTATAATTCCTTTGCTTTTTCTTTTTTTTATTATTTTTTTTCAGTTTATTTTTAGTTCTATTTTTTATAATTTAATAGCTATTTTTTTTCATGTTATCAATTTGTTATGAAAATACTTTTTTAATAGTTAAATTAAAATTATTATTTAACTAGTTAATAGGGTTGTAATTTTTATGAGTAATGGTAATTATGAATGGATTCCTTTTTATGAGGAATTCGCAGATAGCTTATTGAAGTACAAAAACAATAGAAAAGAACTTATTGATAAGATTTATAAGTGTTATGATGAGAATAACATTCAAATAGCTACTTTAGAAGGAGATGGTGCTAGCAAATCAATATTTCCTTTTGATATAGATCCATTTACAGTTTTTGCATTATTTAATAAGAAAATATCTGATGATAATCGTATAAAGTTAGTTAATATATTTAAACAAGAATTTTCACTTTCAAGTAATGCTCCTGAACATTTTGATGGTATTCCTTTAGTAAATAATCTTTCTGCAACTTTTTATTATTTTTCTGATTCTCGTGGAGATAAAGATATTGATAATTTGTGGGGTGTTTTTGAAGCAGCACTTGAAATTTCTAAAAAGCCTAATGAAATAGCTATTAATAAATTCATGTCTTATTATGATAATGTTCTTAAACAAAAGGGAATTAAATGGAAAATTACTATGGGTCTATTTTGGATTAGGCCTAATAAATTTATTAATTTAGATGCTACCAATAGATCTTTTTTAGAAGAGGAATCTCACTTATCAGATACTGTTGCTAATAAAATAAAGAATTTAAAAAACCCTCCAAAAGCCATTGAATATCTTCAACTCTGTGAAGATGTTAAATCAGTTTTAAGTAGTTACTCTTTCAACTATAAAACATTCTCTGAACTTTCACATGAAGCATATACTCAAAAAGATGTAAATGATAGTGATTTGCCCGTTGATGGTCTTGGAGATGAGGATGTAAAAACAACTAAATATTGGATTTATTCTCCAGGTGAAAGGGCTAATATGTGGGATGAATTTTATGAAAAGGGAATTATGGCTATTGGATGGGAAATTGGTGATTTAACTAAATTTAAATCCAAAGAAGAAATTTCTAAAGCTTTGCAAGATTATTATAATGATAATAAACCGCATAAGAATGAGGTTCATTGTTTATGGCAATTTGCACATGATATTCAAGTAGGAGATATAATATTTGTTAAAAGAGGTAGAAATGATATTGTGGGTAGGGGGATTGTAACCTCTGGCTATAAATTTAATAAGGGACAGTACTATTCTCATTCTAGAACTGTTCAATGGATTGATAAAGGGATTTGGAGTATGAAAAAAAATTGGGATGAGAGAACTAAATCTTTACCATTGAAAACACTTACTGAGTTTACAATGTATACTCACATTCTCAATCAGATAAAGGATTTATTTGAAGAAGAGGATGTTGAATCTATGAAAGAATATCCTTCTTATTTAGCTGAAGATTTCTTAAATGAAGTTTACATTGGTAAAGATGAATATTTTACTCTTCTTAATCTTTTAAAAAATAAAAAGAATCTTATTATTCAGGGAGCTCCTGGTGTAGGCAAAACATTTCTAGCTAAAAGACTTGCTTATTCAATAATGGGTCTTAAAGATGTTGACAGATGTATGATGATTCAGTTCCATCAAAGCTATTCTTATGAAGACTTTATTATGGGATTTAGACCATCTAAGGAAGGTTTTGAACTTAAACATGGATCATTTTATAATTTCTGTAAAAAAGCTGAAGAGGATGATGAAAACGATTATTTCTTTATTATTGATGAAATAAATAGAGGAAATATAAGTAAAATCTTCGGTGAATTATTCATGCTAATTGAAAATGACAAGAGAGGAGATAAAAATAAAATTCGATTAGTATATTCTGATGAGCTATTTTTCATTCCAAAGAATGTTTATATAATTGGATTAATGAATACTGCAGATAGAAGTCTTGCAATGATTGATTATGCTCTTAGAAGAAGATTTGCATTTTTTGATTTAAAACCGGGATTTTCCTCTGAAGGATTTATACAATACCAAAAAGAGATTAATAGTTCTGAATTTGATAACTTAATTGAGAATATAAAAACTCTCAATGAGGAAATTAAAAAGGATGAAAGTTTAGGGGAAGGATTTGCTATTGGCCATAGCTATTTTGCTAATTTGAATTCAGAGGATATTGATGAAAAATTAAACTATATAGTTAATCATGAAATCATTCCTTTATTAAATGAGTATTGGTTTGATGAGCCAGAGAAAGTTGAACAATGGTCTAATCAATTGAGAAGTGTGATTAATTGATTCCTATTAAAAATATTTATCATATGCTTTGTTATGCATTTTCTGTATTAAATGAAAATGAATATAATAAAGTATGTACTGAGGATTTTGAGAATACTTTAGAATTATTTGCTGAGATATTGGATATAGGAATTAAAAAACAGATCAAACAGGGTTTAGTTAAAGATTATATTGAAGAAAATGAAGTTACCTCTTTAATTAGGGGAAAAATAAATATTTCCAATTCAATTAAAGATCAAAGTTTTCTAAAAAGGCAGTTGTACTGCACTTATGATGAATTTTCTATTAACTGTTATTTAAATCAAATTATAAAATCTACCTTAAACTTAATTTTAAAAAATGATTTGTCTAAAGAACGTAAATCTAAATTAAAAAAGATTTTACCTTATTTTAGAGAAGTTGATACTTTAGAGGTTAATAAAATTAATTGGAAAATAAGGTATGATAGGAATAACCAGAATTACAGGATGATTATTGGAATTTGTTATTTAACAATTAAAGGATTGCTTCAAACAGAAGATAGGGGAAATGCTAAATTAATGGAATTTTTAGATGATCAAAGAATGAGTAGATTATATGAAAAATTTATTTTAGAGTATTATAAGTTAGAATATCCTGTAATTAAAGTTCATTCGCCTCAAATTAAATGGCAATTAGATGATGATAATTCATGGTTACTTCCAGTAATGCAAACAGATATAGTATTGTCATATGGGGATAAAACTTTAATTATTGATGCGAAGTATTATGGTAATATTTTTAGAAAGCATTATGATGTAAATACTCTTCATTCTGGAAATTTATATCAAATTTTTACCTATGTAAAAAATAAAGAAATAGAATTATCAGATAAATCTCATGAAGTTTCAGGCATGCTTCTTTATGCTAAAACTGATGAAAAATTAGTTCCAAATCAAAAATATACTATGAGTGGAAATGTTATATGTATAAAGACATTAAATCTAAATCAGGATTTCAGTTTAATTAAAAAACAGCTTGATGATATAGTTCATGAATTTATTTTAGAAAATTGATATAGTAACATTTTATATACATTGGCGATATATTGTTTAGTAATTAGGAAAACTATGTGATATATTTATGAGTATTTTTAAATATTTTTGCCATCAAATACCTGAAAGAAGTTTTTTCATTGGTAGTCATCAGTTTCCAGTATGTGCAAGATGTACTGGGGCATATTTGGGAATAGCTATTATGATTTTAGTCTATTTTTCAATTCCAATGCCTTTTAATTTAGACATGATTTTTTTATCTTTTATTTTAGCTATTCCTGCAGTTGTTGATGGTGTAACTCAGCTGTTTAATTTTAGGGTAAGTAATAATGGTTTAAGAGTGATAACAGGTTTTCTTTTAGGGGTGGCTATTGTAATATTTTTTAAAAGTTTAAAGCATATTTTTTTACTTTAGAGAGGTTTTTCAGATGTCTTTTGGTGATATTTTTTCAATTTGTTGTTTTTGTTGTATTGTCATAATAGCTATTGGTGCTATTGCTTCTATTTTCTCTTCAGAAGAGGAAAGTACTACTACTTTTACTTATGATGATGATTCGTACGAAGTTGATTCCAGTTATGATGATTTAGAAGATGATGATTCTGTTGAAGAGGATTATTATGATTATGATACTTATGATCATAGTGATAATCTATATTCTGATTCTGATGATTATTATTACTCTGATTACTATGAGGGAGGATATGGCAGTTCTCCGAGTGGTCACTATTATGGTCATTATCACTGATTATATTTTTTTAAACAATAGTTTAATAACAAAATACATATAATTTATATACATTAAAACTAAATATAATTATAACGAGTTTAAAGTTGTTCTTAGTAAAGGTGGTAATTATGGATTTCAATAAAACTATAACTTCAAAAGAGGATTTTAACAGTTTTAATTTATTTAGTTTTAATTGGGAATCTATTGACAATAAATTAGCTGAAGATAATTGGTTAGATGAGAAAAATAGCATTTCTTTTTTTAAGAAATCTATAGAAACAACATCTGGAGGTATTGCAGCCTATCTTAATTCCAATAAATCTTACAAACCTGTATTTTCTGATTATAAATTAGGCACTGCTCCAGAAATTAATTTATCTATTGTTGATGATTTTTTATCAAAAGATGAGGATATTATAAAAATATTTAAAAATAAGTTCTATGCACTTATTTTAACAGATTTAGGAATTTATGAAATTGAGTATGATAAATTGTTGAAAGATACAGACATTAATTTTTATCCAAAAAATTCTATTAAAAAGATTTCAATTAAATTAAATAAAGAAAATAACACTTCTGAAATTACTTTGGACAATATTATTAAAAAAAGTAAAATTAATTTTGGTTTAAACACTTCAAAAGAAATTTTTAAATTAATAAAAGATTATTATTTATAAAAAAAGAAAAGTAGTGAATTAGGCTTAACCTAATCTACTTACTTTAATTAAAGATTCTACAGGAACACCATCAATTTCAGAAAGGCCTGCTTTATCAATTAAAACTGTAACAGCAATAGGTTCTCCGCCATGATCTTTAACGGTTTCAAGTACTTCTGTAACAGTATTACCACTTGTGATAACATCATCAACTATTACAACTTTTTTACCTTCAACGGATCCAAAGTTTTCACTAATAGCTCCTTCGCCATCACCAATGTCATTTTGTTTTCTGTGTTTATTTGGGTGGAAAACTGCAAGGGATGTTTCAACACCACTCATGTCTTCTAAAAAGTCAGCCATCATTGTTGCAAATGGAATTCCACTAACTGCAATTCCAACAATAACATCTGCTTCACCATGAGATAATGCCATATCGCTTAATGCACCAGAAACATATCTAAGTCTTGTAGAGTTTCCACCAAGGCTTTGCCAGTTAATTGCAAAGTCAACTGGTGCTTCTGGTTTTTCATCACGTGGTTTTTGAAGAGTTAACCATCTGGCTGTGTCCATAGATACATTTAATTCATCAGCTATTTCCCCAGTGGTGAATCCATGTTTTCTAAGCTCTTGTGCTTTTTGAATTAGTTCATTTTCCATAATATCACTGATTTAATCAAGTTCATCAAAACTAATTGGTTTATGTGCTCTGGAGGATTTGCTTGCAGCTATTACCATTTTAAGAGCATTAAGCCCATCTTCCCCAGTGATTACAGGGTCTTTTCCTTCATCAACTGCTTCTAAGAAAGATTTTAACTCTTCTTTTAATGGTTCTTCATGTTTTATATTAATGTCTTGTGCAAATTTTCCAAAGACTTCAATACTTTGTTCTATGTAGTCAACAGATATGATTCCATCTGTTCCAGTAATTTCAATTTCTCTTCTTTTATATGGAGTTAACCAGTTTACTTCAAGAATACCAGTAGCATTAGTAAAGCTAACCATAATTTCAGCATGGTCTTCAAAGTCAGTTTTATCTAAAATACTACTCATTGTTCCATAAACTTGTTCTACATCTTCGTTGAATAAGTAGTACATTACATCTAAATCGTGAATAGCTAAATCAATACATACTCCAACATCTTTAATCCTTGGAGGGAATGGACCTACTCTTTTTGCAGAAGCTGAAACCACATCACCAATTACATCATTTTCAATAAGCTCTTTTGCTTTTTGAACAGCTGGGTTGAATCTTTCAACATGTCCAGTTCCAAGAATAACTCCTTTTTCTTTTGCAGCAGCTATCATTTCTTCAGCTTCTTCTAAGCTAAATGCAATTGGTTTTTCTACTAAAACATGTTTACCATATTCAATAGCTTTCATTACAACATCGTGGTGGTGGGTTGTAGGTACACAAACACTTACAACTTCGATTTCTGGATCTTTAAGTAAGTCTTCATAGTCAGAATAACCTTTAGCATCGTATTTTTCACATACTTTGTTTAATGTTCTTTCACTAACATCAGAAACTGCAACTAAATTCGCTTCTTCTAATCTGTAATATACACGAGCATGGTTATATCCCATTGCTCCAACGCCGATAACACCTACATTGATTTTCCTCAATTTTAGTCCTCCATATTATACATAATCTTTAAAAATCATACCAATTTTTCTACCTAAATCCTCAGCATCTTTAATAGATCCAGTTTCATTACATTCTTTAAGAATTTCACCTTCTTGGGTTAAAAGAATTGAATATAAATTAAATTTATTATTATTAAATCT
This sequence comes from Methanobrevibacter woesei, assembly GCF_003111605.1. Lineage (NCBI taxonomy): Archaea > Methanobacteriati > Methanobacteriota > Methanobacteria > Methanobacteriales > Methanobacteriaceae > Methanobrevibacter > Methanobrevibacter woesei. The sequence goes on from NZ_MZGU01000004.1 coordinate 289,409, forward strand.
AGCTATTGCTCCAATAGGCCATTGGCATCCAACACCTAGTTCTTTAAGAATACTTTTTTCTCCGAATACTTCTTGCATGGATTGATAATGGTTTAATTTTGAGATAACCTCTTTTTTATCAGAATCTTTCCTAGTAATCACAGCTAAAGCACCTTGGCCTGCTGCAGGAGTAAAGTAATCTAGTGGAAAAATAGTTTTAATATTATTATCTAAATTTAGTCTTTTAAGTCCTGCTTGAGCCATGATTGTAGCATCTAAGCTTGTATCTTTAACTTTGTTTATTCTGGTTTCAATATTACCTCTAATAGGTTTTAACTGCAAATCTTTTTTATAAAGATTACAGAAAGCTTCTCTTCTTAAACTACTTGTACCTAATGTAGAACCTTCAGTTAATTCATCCCAACTTTTATCTGAGATTAACACCTCATTAGGTGCTTCTCTTTTAGGAACAGCTACTATTTCAAGATCTTCATCTAATTCAGTTGGTAAATCTTTAAAGCTGTGAACTGAGAAATCAACTTCTTCTTCAAGCACTGCTTTATCTAATTCTTTAGTGAATAAGCCTTTTGAATCCATATTATATAATTGAGAGTCGGTAATTTTATCTCCTTTTGTTTTAATAATATTGATTTCAATATCTTGTCCAGTAATTTTGGATAAATCTGCACAAACATCTTTGGTTTGTTTAAGTGCTAATTGACTCCCTCTAGTTCCAACAATCAACTCATCATCTCCAATTTCTATAAGAAATATTAATTATTTTTCTTATATTCCAATTCTTATTGTAGAATTTAATGCTATGATTATTTTCTATCACTATATTTTTTTATTCATGATAATTTATAAGTATTTTCATATTTGCTTTATCTTTTGTTCAATTCTTTATAATTGGATCTGTAGATAAACAAAATATTTTTGCCTTTTTTGATGTTTTTATTAATTGCATCCTGATAATTTTTAACATAGCTGTGTTTTTTATCCATTTTATTGAAGATATTTAATCCAACATCTCCTGTTAAAGTTAAATCCAAATCATAGCTATCTAAAAGATTGCTGACTTTCTCTTCATCAATTTCTTCACAGGTTATTCCATAATCTCCACCAATAATGATAGAATAATTTTCAAGGTCTTTTATCATGTCAATGGAGTTTTCAATAGCTTTTGTATTAATTCCAGGGTTAATTTCTTCAATGATTAAGCTATTTTTCACTGTTTTTTTGGAACTTCTTCCAAGGATTCCCTTATAATTTTCAAGACCGTTAATAATTTTATCTTCACTAATATTTGATGCTAAACTTACAGTAATAGCTCCTAAGACATTCTGTACATGGTGATGTCCTGGTGCAAAAGTAGCTATTTTAAACCTACCATTTATTTTATCACCAGTGACTGTTTTTAAATTGGTATATGTTACATCAAATGTGGTTTTATTTAGACTGTATTTTATGTTACTTGCATAGACATTAGCTTCAGAATTTTCTAATGAAAATGTGTTAATTTTATTTTCAAATTTTTCTTTTTCTAATGGATAATAGTCATCAAGTGTTTCCTTTTCAATAGCTATTAAGTTACATCTAAATACTTGGGCTTTTGCTTTATGTGCATTTAATCTATTTTTTGCAATAGGATAATTTTCAGCAATATTTGTTAAAAGTCCAATATCTCCAATTCCAGTAACTCCTAATGATGACTCAAAAATAGCAACTCCATATTCTACAATATTTTCACTTTCAACCTCGCCACTAGCTATTTTACATATTGGATTTGAAGTTTTGTAAGCTAAATCGATAGTTTCTTTAATGTTAGCTGGTGTTATGCTGATATTTTTCTTAAGAGTTGTTTTTTCTCCATTTCTATAAAGTAAAGCACCTAAACTACTTAAAATTAGCGGGTTTTTAAAGTTAAAAATTTCTTTTAACATGAAAACAGAGCTAGTTTTCCCTTTGACTCCAGTAACTTCTATTTTTAATATTTCAGGATATTTTTCACACCATTCATCAAGTATTAATGACACTGCTTCATGATGGTTTAAAAAAGTGTAGTTGATATTTGGATTGTTAATTTCCTTTTTAATATCTTCTTCACTTAATGGGAGGTGAATAGGAGAAACTACTGTTAAATTTTTAATATTTTTGTCAATAGTCTCTAAATTTATAACTTTAACTCCATATACTTCAAGCATTTTTTTATCAATTGGTTTTAAAGTTTTATAGATGTCATATGCATAAACAGTATCATATTTTTTAGTCTTTACAAGGCTAATAGCTATTTTAACTCCACCATGAGTTAAATCAATAATTAAACAATCCATTATAAGCACCGTGGGACATTATGAATTCCGCCTTCTATCAATTTCTCTTTAACTTTTTCATAGAAGTATTTTTTACTTGTCCTTATGAAGTAAACATTTCTATCGGATTTTTTGAATTTAATTTCTTCCTGATATTCTGCTTCTTCATTAATTTGACCATCCATTACAAATACTGCTTTTTTACCTTTTTTAAGCAATTTTACTATTATTTCACTATTGTCAGATATAACAAATGGTCTTACTCCTAATTTATAAGGACAAATTGGAATTATAATGAATCCTCCAACTTTTGGATCTAAAATAGGGCCTCCTGCTGACATGGAATATGCTGTAGAACCACTTGGTGTTGAAATAATTAATCCATCGGCTCTGAATTCTTCAACTATTTCACCATCTACCTGGACTTCAAAGTGTAACATTTTAGCAGGACTTTTAGTCATTATCACTACTTCATTTAATGCAGAATATTGGTGATTTTCATGTGAGACAATGAGTTTTGTTCTTTCTTCAACATAGTATTCACCTTTTAAAATTTTTGTTAAAACTTTAAATGTGTCTTTGACTTCAATTTCTGTTAAGAATCCTACAGTACCCATGTTAATTCCAAAAATAGGAATTTCTTTGGTCATTTTACTTTGAGTTCTAAGTAATGTTCCATCTCCTCCAAGTATTATTGCCATATCGCAGTCAAAATCAGACAATTTTTTAGACAATTTTTTATAATTTGTTTTAAAAGTCAAGTCTTCAATTTGATCAGCTATTTCAGGAGCTTCTTCTTGTGTTTTCTTAATGATTTCTTTAATATCTGGATTATCTTTAAGGGATTCAAGTTTTTTACTTAATCCTTTTTCAATTTCTACTTCAATACCATTCATTAATAGGAAATCAATAATTTTTGCAGAGTATAAGACAGATTTATATTCATCTAAACGACTGACAATTCCAACATTGCCAATAACATCGGATTCATTATCATTTAAGATATCAATAATTTGATTGTGGAGTATTTTATTATTAGCTGCAACAACAATTGTTTTTTCATAAATACTGAGCTTGTTGTTAAGTTTTTCACCGTATTTATTTGTGATTATACCTCCAACTTCCTCAACGATTAATTTAGAAGCAGCTATATCAATTATTCTACTTCCTCTTAAATCAAGAAAAGCATCATATTTTCCACTAGCTACATAGGATAATTCAAGAACTACAGAACCTAAAACACGCATACGCCTTGCATTATCAACTAATTTGGAAGCTGTAATTGTACTGCTTTTTGTAAATCCGCCAAGGGACATATTGCGAATACTGGTGTTCTCAGATGGTTTTACAGTTTCATTATTTAACCAGCAGCCTTTTCCTTTTTCTGCTTCAAAGAAATTGCCATTTCCAAAATTACTTATGAAACCTAATTCAACATCATCTAAAGTAGCTACTCTTCCTTTAGGTACATTTGCTACAGCTACTGAAATACCATATGCTGGAATTTCTTTAATTGCATTGCTAGTTCCATCTAATGGATCTACTAAGAAAATAAAATGAGGTGTTTCATCTTCACTTAAATCAGTTCTTCTTAATTCTTGTGTAAGTGTAATTTCTTCGGATTTGCCTCTTCCTAATTTTAATTCCCCTATTTCTTCACTGATGAGATATGAGAGATAAGGTGACTTTTTAAGAACGTTAATAACTTCATTTTCTGCAATTATATCAATAAATGAGGTTGGTGTCCCGTCTGCACCAATTTTAACTTGTTCTCCAGATTCTGGATTTCCAACATAAGGTCTAATAGCCCTTCCAACATCTTTAATTATTTCATATGCAAGATTTGTAGCTATTGTTTTTTCTTTTTCATTCATTTTGAATCTCCTCATTTTATTATATCATCATTTAGATACACTACTGAAGCTACAACTGAACCGACTTTCTCTACAGTATGGCTAGCTTCTTCAACAATTAAATCTTCTATTTCAACATTACGTTTTTCCATCATATATTTTACCATGAAAATAGCTTCATTTTTAATATCTTCTTTTGATTGGTTTATTCCAGTTGTTTCAACAACACATCCTAATTCTTTTCCAATAGCTACTGCAACTACTGCTGTAATTTCATCTCCTTTATTTTTAGAAGTAACAGTAGATAGTACACAATTAACCATTGAACCTGCTTTTAATTCAGGTAATTTTTCTACTTTGGCATTTCCTGCAAGCATGCTTGATACTTTAATTAAGTTTACATCACCAATTCCAGCTTTTGTTAAGGCATTATCAAAAGCATTTAATTCTGTAGGTCCTTCATCATTTCCTGATACAATAGCTATTTTCATTTTATCACTTTATTTATCATATGTTTCTCATTTTATATAAAAAATGGATATTTGTTTTTTTATGTTATACTGCTTAAATCGAATGATTTAAATAAAAGGCTTGATAATATAATATTAATCTAATGTATTATAGATTAATCTTTTTTAAAAAAATATAATTCTTATTTTTATATTATGGAGGAATTGTTAATGTCAACAAAAGTTGTAGAAATTAAAACTTTAAAAGTCGGAAAATACATCGTATTGGGTGGAGAAGCTTCTAAAATTACTAGTTTAACTACATCTTCCCCTGGTAAACACGGGGCAGCTAAAGCAAGATTAGAAGCTGTAGGTATTTTTGATAATCAAAAAAGAAGTATTGTAAAACCTGTAGATACTAAAGTAGATATTCCTATTATCGATAAAAGAGTAGGTCAAGTATTATCTATCCAAGGTAACAATGTTCAATTAATGGATATGGAAAGTTACGAAACTTTAGATTTAGAAATGCCTGAAGATTTAAAAGATGAAATTACTGAAGGAATTGAAGTAGATTACATCGTTGCTTTAGGTAACATGAAAATCATGAGAACTAAATAATTGTTTTAATTATTTGTTCTTTTCTTCTTTTTTTTTAATTCTTGGGTTATTATGCTTTTTAATACTTATGAACCATGGAAATTTGCATTTTCTCAAGAAAGTTCTGATTTAGATCAAGTTGAAGAAGGTTCTTGGGGAATAATTGGAGTTCCATTTGATAGTACTACTTCTTACCATTCTGGGGCTCGTTTTGGACCAACTGTTGTTAGAGAAGCTTCTTTTGGTTTTGAAAAATATAATTCTGTTTTTGATACATTCATAGACACTACATTTTATGATTTTGGGGATGTTAATGTAATTCCTGGAAATTGTAAAAAAACTTGTGATATTATTGAAGATACTGTTAATGAAATATCTGAATTTAAGATAAAGCCTATTTTAATTGGTGGAGAACATAGTGCAAGTATTGGTGCTTTAGAATCATTAACTGAACAATATGATGATTTAACTATTGTTCATCTTGATGCCCATAGAGATTTGGCTGATGATTTCATTGGTGAGAAATATTCTCATGCTACAGTTATGAGAAGAGCATATGATTTTGGCTTGAATGAATTAATCCAAATAGGTATTCGTTCTGCTTCTAAAGAAGAAGAAGATTTTGCCAATGAAAAAGAAAATATTACCACTTTCAATAATATTAATGTATTTCACCATTTAGATGGTATTGAATATTATTTAGATAATATTAAAACACCTGTTTATCTTTCTATTGATATGGATGTTTTAGATCCTTCTGTTGCACCAAGTGTTGGTAATCCTACACCTTTTGGTTTATCTATTCGTGATGTTGAAATTATTTTAAAGGTTATTTCACAAAAAAATGTTGTGGGAATGGATGTTGTTGAAACAGCTACTAAAAAGTTAGGTGAATTAACAGCAGTTACTGCATCTAAACTAATTTATGACTTTTTGTCTTTAATTTAATTATTTTTTTAACTAATCTTTTATAACACTGTTATATATTTCTTATAAAAAAATAGTGGAAAGATTTAACTTTCCACAGTTTTTTCGCTATTGTGGTGTTCAAATAGTTTTTTGGTTTTATTAAGGAATATTCTAGACCAAGCATAACCGAACATTGAACCACAGAATCCTCCAACAATAACACCACAGTAAATACCGACTTCACCCATTCCAAATACGAAACCAAAGAGATAAGCGAATATTGATTCACAAATTAATGATCTTAATAATGTAATGACTAAGGAGTTCACACCTCTTCCTGCACCTTGGAATAAACAAGCTGCAGACATACCAAATGGCATGAAAATTAAGAACAATGTGAATAACCTAATTAATGTTGCAATTTGCGGTGTTAAATATGCTGTTGATGCAGAATAGGAGAATAACAATGCAATTTGCGGTGCAAATATTGCAAATATGATTGCCATAACTATTGATATTATGAACCCTGTTTTAACAGTGTAATTAAGACTGATATTTAGCTTTTTATAGTTACGTGCACCGTAAGCGGCTCCCCCTACTGTTAAAAGAGCAGTACCGAGACCCATTAAAGGAATCATAGCTATTTGTATTAATCTCATACCTGCAGTATATACTGCAACTGCATCTGTTGTTGCAACCATTACAAGCATTGCATTTATAACCATTGCAAGAAGTGACATAATGAATTGTTCTGCAGTAGATGGTATTGAAACTTTTAAAATATCAAATAATACTGCTTTACTTGGTTTAAATTGTGAGAAATGTAAATCTACATAAGTATCTTTTTTAACCCACATCCAGTAAATCATAACTACGCATGAAATTGTTGCTGAGATGATTGTTGCCCATCCAGCTCCTGCTATTCCCATACCTAAATAGTATATGAAAATTGGGTCAAGAACAATGTTTAAAATAGCTGTAATTGCCATTGCAATTGTAGCTCTGTTTACATCTCCTTCAGCTCTTAAAATTGCAGATGCAACTGAGGAGAAAAGAAATACAATCATTAATCCAAAAGTAATATTACCATATGCTAATGCATATTCAAGGGTTTCTCCCCCTCCCATTAATGTAATAATTTGTGGAAGGAGTGGGACTAATATTAACGGTGCGACAATACTTATAATAAGTGTAATAACTATTGCATGTAATGCTGCATTGTTAACTAATGCTTTATTTTTAGCACCAATCGCCCTAGCCATTAATGAGTTTGCACCAGATCCAATACCGTTTCCTAACCCGATAACAATTAAAAATAAAGGAGTAATGAATCCAATAGCTGCTAAAGCTTCAGCTCCAAGTCCCGCTACCCATACACTGTCTGCAATGTTATATGCCATAATAAGTAACATTGAAGCCATCATTGGTACGGATAATTTATTAATTGCTTTTTTTGGGTCTCCTCTAATTAATTCAATGTTGGAATGTTTCTTTTTCACTTCAGTTGTCATTGTTACCTCCTTCTTTTAGTTCTCTGTAAGTTTCAATGGATACGTCGGATATTAAATTAAAGACTTCTCTAACTCTCATTTCATCAATATCAATTTTTTCAAAGATATGAGAATCCCATATTTTATTTATTTCTTTTATCTTCTGGGCTAATTCTTCTCCAGAATCAGTTAATGATAATACACATTTTCTTCTATTATTTTCGTCAGTTTTTTTATTTATTAAGTTTAATTCCTCTAACTTTCTTATAGACCTGGCCACGCTCCCCTTGTCAATTTTGTAGCAGTCGGCCATTTCTTCTTGATTTGCTTCTTTTTTATAATTTAAATATAAAATAAAAGGAGTTTGTCCTGCATGTATGCCTTCATCTTCAAGACATTTATTAAGGAATAAAAGATACTGTCTATAAATTATTGAAATAAATAGTGTAAGAGGAATTTTTTCAAGTGGTATCTTTTCTTTTTGAATTTTTAATCCTCTCCATTGTATCCTTTTTTATGATGTATAAAGTTTCAGGTAAACTTTATGTTTCTGTATATATTATTCTCCATATATAAATGTTGTCTTTGCAACTATTGAATAAACAACTATTGGGTTAACAACTGTTGTCTCTGTAATTAATAAAAACTTAGTTGATGTAGTTTTTTTTTTAAAAGTTTAAACCATTAATTAATTATAAAAAAAAAGAAAAAGTTGAAAATATTAACTCAGTTAATATTTCGTTAGTATATGATTATTTCTAAATTAATGTTCTATTTTTTCACATCTGAATGGGGTAAAACAATGATAGTTAATTGTAAATATATTTATTCTTATATAGAAAAAATTATTTTCTGATTTTTACTCTTTTTATTATAAGTATTATGAATAATATTGCTATAATGATAAGTAAAATTGGTAATAGATTAACTAAAATTGAATCATTAACTTTTTCAAATGGATATTCTCTTTCAAAATCCATGCTACTTGGATCAGTATGGTTTTCAGTTAACTTTGCAAAATTGTGTTGTAAATCATAATAACTAATATAAGCACCATTATATGAAATATAATCTGGAGCTTTGCCATTTATATCCATATATTCACTAACTATATCGCCCATTGTCATGTAATCATATATAGAATAGCTGTCCTTGACAAATAAAGAGTATTTAAGTGGAGAACTTGGTTCTTCATAATCCTTAGGTTCAGAAAGACCATTACTACCTAAGTAAGAGCTTGTTAAATATAATAGTTGGGGTGCGGTATAAGAATTGTATGTACCTGTCATTTCATTATTGTCTGAATTAAGAAATGCTTGACTTGCAGCTGCCATTACACTTGGCGCTAATGTGTTTCTAACAATCAAATCAGTATTTAAGTTTTTTTCTGTACTATTTGAATAACTATTTACACTTTCAACAATTTGCTCTGCAATATATCTATTTACTTCATCATCATTTCTATCAAGATATCCATTTGATTCTGCATCAGGATATTCTTGTAAAGGTTGTATATAATCTATTCCTGCATCATTTAAGAATTTTCCAGGTTCATTTAATCCTGCAAATGTGATGTTGGAATAATTATCATCCCATGCTCTTCTTAGAGAATCTTCATGGTCAAGATTAAAATTTCCACTATTTACAAAGATTATTTGTTTATTTGAATTTGCAGAGTATTCGGCTTCCTCTAAAAAGTTTCCAGCACAAGCCGCTGCCAATGTGACACTGATATCACTACTACTGGTAATAGCTCTTGTTCCTTCTCCAGGTCCTGGAGCTTGACTATCTACAATTACATTTATATCTCCATTGCTTATTTCTTCAATAAAATTTGCAATTGAGCTTAATATATTATAATCAGTTTCAGGGTCAATTAAATTATCCGAAGTTAAAAATAAGGTTTCTGCTGAAACATCTTGGATTGTTGGAACTATTATTAAAATAGCTAACAAAAATATAATTAATTGCTTCATATTTTTACCCTTTTATTTTATAGAAGTTTTAAACTCTTTTTTTAACTTATGTTTCACTTTTTTTTAATAAAAATATTTTTATTTTATTTATAATAATTTATCTGTTTTTTAAATTTTTTAATTTATTTTAGTTAATTTTTATTTTACTGGATTTTTAGACCGTTTTAACAGAAAAAATTTATATATCATCTTTATAAAATGATTCTTGAGGATTTAAAATGATTATCTTTTATTTTAATTTAAAATTGTTGTTAAAATAAAAAAATATGGGATAAATGTATGGTTTTAAGGTAATTAATAGGTTATTGCTTAATTTTTATTAAAATTACTGGGTGTTGTGAAATTATAGGAATAATTTTATTTTAAGTTATTGATTATTTTTAAATTCTTTACATGATTTTTGTATTTTTATTTGCAAAAATTTAAAATAAAAAGTTTAATTTGGTATTTTAATAGCTTTTGTTAATTAATTTAGGAAATAATCCTCCTAAGGAGTTATTAAAATGTTTAAATTTTCTAAAAAAGTTAGAAATAGATATTTTATCAATATTTTATTTTTCACATTTTTAGTTCTGCTAGCTAGTGGATTCATGCCTCATGTTAATGCTGAAGAATTAGAAAATAATGTGACAGATAATATTGATTTATCAGTTGAAGATAATGAAGTAAATTCTCTAATGAATTCTATTGTTCCAAATGGAAATTCATTTAAAGATATTCAAGATGCAATTAATCGTGCTAATGATGGTGATACAGTAATTTTGAACCAGAAAGAGTATTTTGGTTCCGGTGAACAAATTTATTTAAATAAGCAAGTGAATATTCATGGTGATTATAATGGTCAGATGCCCGTTTTAAACGCTCTTAATTTAAATGGGGTGTTATTTATACAGGAGGGAGGTTCAAATTTAAAAATTGATAACTGTAAATTTATAAATGGTAACAATACATTGGTTGGTGGAGCTATTTTAATTCAAGGTACTAATGTTACAATTGATAACTGTTATTTTGAAGCCAATGAAGCCAGGGGTGGTGGAGCTATTTACACTGAATATCCGGGATCTGTATATTTGGGTCATGGGGACTATTTGAAAGTTTATAATTCTTATTTCTATAGAAATAATGCCCATATAGCTGCTGGTGCTGTGGGTATTTACGGTAATAATACAGAGATTAAAAATTGTGTTTTTGAAGAAAATTTCGTTGATAATAAATACAAAGAAAGAGCAGGTGTTTATGGAGGAGCTATTCAGATAGGTATGGATGAATATTATATTGTTTCCTCCTGTGTAAATTGTACATTTATTAATAATAAGGCAACCTCTCCATTTAAGGAATATTATTCTCATGGTGGAGCTTGTTGTGTTAGGGATGGAATAACTTTTGATGGATGTTATTTTGTAGGTAATCTTGCTGATCAAGGTGGTGCTTTGACTTATCATTCTGCGGGAAATGTATTAAACTGTTATTTTGAAAACAATACTGCAAGTTCTTTATATGGTGGTGCTTTAAGTACTGGTTTCAATATTGATAATATGATTTTAAATATTAACAATTGCGAATTCCGTGGAAACACTGCTCCAATTGGTGGTGCTGTTCATTTAATTGGTGAGGAAGTTACTTTAGATAGTTGTGAATTTTATGAAAATGTTGCTGCTTCAAATGGTGGTGCAATTTTTATTGAGGCAAGAAGTACTTTTATTAAAAATTCTTTAATTGAAAATAACCTTGCAAATGTTAATGGTGGTGGAGTTTATATAGATTCTGATAGTACAACAGTTTCAGATAATAAATTCATTGGAAATGAGGCTATTCCAAGCGCTTCTAAATTAAATGATGGTTTAGGTGGTGCTATTTTTATCAATGGAACAAATGCAGATATTAGAAACAATATATTTAATTATAATATAGCAAGAAATGGTAGTGCAATTTACATTGGTAAATTAGCTAATGAAATCAAAATTACTGGTAATAATATGTCTAATAATCAAGCTTGGGTTTATTTATTGCCAGTTTATCTTTCAAGAGATGTAATTTTTACTGGTGAATCTATAAGAATTTCTTCAGTAATTTATGGGGGAAATAATATAGCTGAAGCTTTTAATTTCAATGTTTCAAATGCTATTTACAATAATGCTGATTCTTCAACAATTTTTATTAATGGTGTAAATCCAGTTAATGGAGCAAATATGGATTTTTTATATCAGGATTCAAGGGAACACCTTATTGAAATAGGAATAAAAGTTGTTTATGAAGATGGGGCTGTTATAACAGATTTTGTAGATTATTCTGATATCCATGGTGAAATTTCAGTTGATTTGTCTGGTTTGAAAGCAGGAAAATACACTGTGTATACAATTCATAATGAAGATAATTTTTACAAAGAAATTATGAATAGTACTACTTTTACAGTACTTCCTCAAAATGATTTAAATGTTAGTAAAAATTCTGATTTGCCTCAATATGAGTATAAGGATGTAATTAAATGGACATTGACTGTTAATAATTCAGGTCCTGATGTTGCTACTAATGTTATGGTAACTGATGTACTTCCAGAAGGTCTTATTTGGATAAGTGATAATAGTAATGGAGCTTATAATCCTGAAACTGGTGTCTGGACAATTGGTGAGTTGGGTGTTGGTGAATCCATTACTTTAACAATTATTTCAGTAGCTAATAAAACTGGAAATTTTACTAATGTAGCTAATGTTTCTGGAGATGAGTACGATTTTAATGAATCTAATAATGAGGATAACGAAAGCGTTTTTGTTAATCCTTCTGCTGATTTAGAGATAATTAAAGAAGTAAGTAATGCTAATCCAAACTTTGGAGATAAAATAATCTGGACTTTGACTGTTATTAATAATGGTCCTGATGCTGCCAATAATGTTAAAGTTAAGGATGTGCTTCCAAAAGGATTAATTTTTGTTTCTGCTGATGGTTTTGGGGATTATGATCCTTTAACTGGTCTATGGAACATTGGAAAACTTAATGTGGGTCAGACTGTTACTTTAAAGATTTTAATTTTAGTTAATAAAACAGGATCTATTGTGAATGTTGCAGTAGTTTCAGGTAATGAGTCTGATAATAATGAATCTAATAATGAAGATAATAAAACAATTAATGTCAATCCTTCTGCTGATTTAGAGGTTATTAAAACAGTTAACACCACTAATCCTAATTACGGGGATGAGATTTTATGGACTTTGACTGTTATTAATAATGGTCCTGATAGTGCATCAAATGTTAAAGTAATAGATGTTTTGCCTGATGAAATCCTATGGATATCTGATGATGGTGAAGGTAGCTATAATGATAATATTTGGAATATCGGTGAGTTAGCTGTTGGTGAATCTGTATCTTTATTAATTAGGACATTAGTTAATGGTACTGGATATATTATAAATATTGCAGAGGTTTCAGGTAATGAATATGACTGTAATTTAACCAATAATAAAAATAATGAGTCAATTAATGTGTCTAATGCTGCCGACTTGCAAATTGATAAAAAAGTTGATAATAAGAATCCATTACTTGGAGATATTGTTAAATGGGAAATAACTGCATTTAATAATGGTCCAAACATAGCAACTGGTGTTCTTGTCTATGATAAGTTACCGAGTAGTCTGACTTTTCTTTCAGCATCATCAGAGGACTATAATCCGCATAATGGCTGTTGGAATGTTGGAACTTTAATTCCTGGTGAATCTAGAAGTATTGAAATTATATGTAAAGTTAATGGTTTAGGTGAGCTTTTAAATAAGGTTCAAATTGTTGGTAGGGAATATGATTATGATTTATCTAATAACAATGATTCAGAGTCAGTGATATCTGATAAACTTGTTGATTTGGTTGTTAATAAAGAAGTTAACAATATTAATCCAAATTATCATGAATATATTAAATGGACTATAACAGTCTCAAACAAGGGGCCTAATGATGCAACAGGTGTAACTGTTAATGATATTCTTCCTGAGGGAATTATTTATATTTCTGATAATGGGGAAGGTAGATTTAGTGGAAATACATGGGATGTTGGTAATTTAATTAGTGGAGATGTCAAATCTTTAGATATAATATGTTATGTTAATAAAACTGGCCATTTTGTTAATGTTGTAATAGCTAGTGGAAATGAGGATGACTCAAATGAAACTAATAATCAAGATTCACAAGAAATCAATGTAAAACCTGCTGCAGATTTATCAATTACAAAGGAATCATCTAAACTTAATTATAATGTTGGAGATATGGTTGATTTTATTGTAACAATTAAAAATAACGGTCCTGATGCTGCCAATAATATTGTTGTTAAAGATATTGCTGATTCATTATTGGATATTGTTTCATATAGTTCTGATAAGGGTTCTTTTTCAGATGATGGAAAAACTTGGTTCATTAACTTTTTAGATAATGGTGATGTTGCTACTTTGAAGTATAAAGCTATTGGAAAAAGTGCAGGGAGTGCTGGTAATAAAGTTAATATTATTTCAGATGTTTTTGATCCTAATTTAAATAATAATGATGATTATATTATTATTAATTTGATTGAAAATGCTGTTAATCTTAATAAACTTATAAATAATAATTCTGTTGATTCAAATATTGTTAAAACAGCATTTGCATCACAATCAAATAGTAATGGGGATGTTTTAATGAAAGTTACTGGCTCTCCTATTGGTAGTTTATATGTTTTAACTTTGGTTTTTATTTCATTTTTAGGAATATCTAATTTAAAAAGAAAATAATTTTTTGTAGCATTTTTGCTACTTTTTTTATTTTTTCATTATTTTTTGCTTTTAATATACTTAAAATTTTAATGAATTATTTTGATAGTAATGTGGATAACATATATTTTTTTTAGGTATTATTTTAAAAATTTTACATACCTTTAAATAGAACTTAAGACAAATATGCATTTAGATATTGATAGAATAAATGAAAAATGGCAAAGTTTTTTATTTTTTCGTTCAATTTGATTTATTTGAAAAAATTCATATGTGATATTATGGAAGATTATCAAGAAAATGAAAACATTGAAGAAACTGAAGAAGTTTTAGAAGAAACTGAATACATTGATGAGGATGAAGAAAAATTACCTTTTGCTAAAGCAGAAGTTGTTCGTTTAATGAAAGAAAACCTTGATGATGATAAAATGATCAGGGAAAGAGTAAAAGTTGAAATGAACAAATTTTTAGGAGATGTTCTTAAAAATGTATGTAAACAATTAAATGAATATCCTTATACCACTATTGAATATGAAATGTTAAAAGAGTCTACTTATCCTTATACTAATATTGAAAGAATTAATCAAGAAAAAGAAAGGATTTTATTACATTTAGAAGCTATTAAAGCTGACTGTAATGCTTTAGCTATGGATGTTAAAAAGACTTTAAAATTAAAAGATGTAGTTGAAGAAGAAGATTTTACTACTGACTTAATTGCATCTAATGAAGATATGGAAGAATAATTTATTCTCCATTTTCTTCTATTATTGTAAAACCTGTTTTTAATTCTCTTAATTTCTCTTCAGGGATTGGTGAAACTTTAGCATCATCGCTAACTATGTTACTTTGACCAAATGGATCTTCAATAATTAAAGTAGCTGTTTCTTCTCCATTTATGAGATTCTCTATTTTTTCTAAAGTTATTTTTGCGTTTTTTGTGGATTTTTCATCTGTAAATAAGTTTAATGCTTTTAATGTTGCATCTTTGAATCTAACTAATATTCCTTCAACATTGGTTACATATCCTTCAGATTTTGGGCCAGGTTCTACTTTTATTCCTACCTCAGGTATAGATACTGTTGCAGATTGTGCTCTGACAATTCTAACAGATAAAGTTTCTTTTTTAATATCTAATGTATATTCTGCAGGTTCATTTTGGTCTAAAGAGATTATGTCATTATGTTTAAATCCACAATTGTCGCATTGTATTGTAGTTTCTAAAACATTTCCAAAATGAGGAATTTCAATTTCTCTCATAATTGATTTTGCAACCTTTTCAACTCCACATGCTGGACATTTAATAACCATTTCATTAAGTTCAGTCATTTTATATCTCCTTGTATAGATATCCTTTGTCATCTAATTCTTTTTCAATTAAATTTAATTCTTCAATATCTGAAGCACATATTAAGAATTCTCTGTATTTTGAAAGATTATATAATTTTTCCATTTCTTCTTTTTTGTTAGGATGTGTATTTAAATAATTTAGGAAGCTTTCGGCTTCTTTAGTTTCATTTATATTCACATTTCTAACAAGAGGATCAGTAAAACCATCCATTATGTAGGATATTTTTTCAAAACTGCCATTATGTTTTCTTATAAGGATATCAATAATATCTTCGAGTTCATCAAGACTATTTTTTAGTTTAATTGTTCTACAGCTTTTATTGATAGTTCTAAGCATTTTTTTTAAGCTACTGTCAATGCTTTCTGTATAAATTATTGGAACCTCGTTATCTTCTGCCTTTTTAAGTAGGTGGTCGTGAATTATTCTATTTTCAGTAAAGTAGTCAAGTTGTTTTCCACCTCTATGTATTTGCACTGCTCTTTTTACGAATCTTTCTTTGTGTGATTCTTCATCAGATGCTAAAACAAAGAAGTAAATATTTGCAATTTCTTTAAACTGCTCTAAATCGATTAATCCAGGTACTAAATGAACTCCTTCAAGAATTATGTCATCATAATCATTAATAGCCCTATAAATCACTTTTTCAATAGCAGGAATCACAAAAGAAGCATGTTCCTCAAAACCTGCGGATATTAATTCATCATAACTTTGGTATCTGTTTTTGTCTCTTAATGTTTTATATGCATTATAGGATGAACTATGGAGTGCAGGAGCATATTCGCTCCCGATAATTCCTCTTACAACTTCTCTAATGAAATCACTTTCAACTAAGTGTTTTATATTTAATTTTTTAGCTAATTCAGCAGCTATTGTTGATTTTCCAATCCCTGAAGCACTACCTATTAAAATAACATAAGGTCTTCTCATGATGCTAGCTCCATTTTTGTATTCTTACTTTTTATATTATATTTCATGTTTTTTAATATTTTTTTCATTATTATACTTATATTTAATAATAATGAAATTAATAAATAATTTACAGAATATTAATTTATAAAAAGTTAATTTTGAATCAATATTTATTTTAATTTAATATTATATTTCGTTTATTGTTAAGGATTAGGGGTGATAGTTTTGTATTCAGTTGATTCAGTAAAAGAACTTCAAGATTTAAATCCATATATTGTTGTGGGTTGTGGTGGTGGAGGAGAAAAATTCTCCAACCTTGAAGGTATTGAAACAGTAGGATTTATTGATGATGATCCAAGAAAACAAGGAACTTTATTTTGCGGATTAAAAGTTTCTTCAAGTTTAGAAGAATGTTTAGAGGAAGTTTCTGCAAAATCTATTGTTATCATGTTACCTATTGGTGCTGAAGGGGCAGCACTTAAATATGCAGTAAAAGCTATTGACTCAGGTTTAAATGTTGTATGTTCTTTTAGGTCATTACCGGTGTCTGAAAATCCTTCTTTATCTAAATTTGCTAGTGCAAAAAATGTGCAAATTAAAGAAATTGGTCCTAGATTAGATGTTGTTGAAAAAATTGCAGGTATTGCTCCTGAAAGATCTTGTGAAGTATTACCAAAAATATCTTATACTCCTAAAGCACCTGTAATTTTTGTAGGTGGAACTTCTCAAGAATGTGGAAAAAGGACTACTACTAAAGCATTAGGTATTGAATCAGCTAAAAGGGGTTTAACTCCAGCTATCATATCCACTGATGAAATGGGTTTAGAAGAACCTACTGATTTTAATTTTAGAGCAGGAAGTTTATCTGCTATGGATGTTCCTGCTGCTGTTTTAAGTGCAATTAAATATGTTGAAGAAGTTAAAAATCCAGATATTATTTTTATTGAAGGTCAATCTAGTTTAACTGAAAAAGGAAATCCTCATCCAAGAGGATTATCTGCAGCTATTTTGATTGGTGCTGCTCCTGATGCAGTTATTATTGGTCACAGACCTAATCATCCATATAGGGAACCAAGAGGTATTGTAGAAGAAATTAGAGCTATTGAAGCTGTAGAACCTACTAAAGTTGTTGGTATTTCTATAAATCTTAAAAATGCAGGTTTAGATATGGATGAATGCTACTTTGAGCATACCTATGGTTTACCAGTTCAAGATGTTTATAATAATGGGGCCTCAAAGTTATTAGATGCTATATTTGATTTCTTGGAGGAAAAGGAATGAGTTTTTTAGATGATGTTAAAAGAAGTTTAGGCTTTGAAGAAAGAGGGTATGATGAAGGAAGTTTAGCTAGTGATTATAGGCAAGGTTATTATGATGATGATATAATTATCTCCCCAGAACATTCCTTGTATAAAATAATGTTAATGCGTCCTAAAACTCTTGATGATGTTAATTATATTGTTGATCAGCTTTTAAATGAAAATAATCCAATTATTTTGGATTTATCATTTTTAGAAAAAGAAAGTCCTGCTAATTTTAAACTTGCTGGCGATAAAATTAAAGAATTAAGAGAAAATTATGGTGCTGCAGCATTACTTCTCTCTCAATGTGAAGATAAAAATTTAATTATTATTGCTCCAAGTAACATTGATTTAGTTAAAGTAGGATAATTAAATTTTATAAAATTTTTTTGCATTTTTTGATGCAACTTTTTCTATTTCTTTTTTTTCAAAATCTAATCTTTGAAGTTCACGCACTGTTTTTGCTACTGAAAGAGGATCTGATGGTTTATTGCTCATATCACTATTTAATAGAAATCTGTCAAATCCATATTCTTTTAAAATAGCTATTGCTTCTTCTTTGTCCATTTTTTGAGGTTGAACTGTTAAACCTAATGTGTAATCGGTATCTATTAATTCACCAACAATATTCTGATTTACATGGTCTATTACAACTAGTTCTGGGCTTATATGGTCTGGAAGAATAGTCAATATTTCCTTAAGTACTTTCTTTTTATTTTTACGTGGAGTATGGACAATAACGGGTGTTTTTGTCTCTTCTGCAATATCCAATTGGCCTTTAAATATTTGGTATTCTTCTTCTGTTAAATCTTCAAGTCCAATTTCTCCAATAGCTATGATGTCTTTATTTTCTATCCATTTGTAGAGATTTTCATAGATTAAATCTGGTTTTATTTCAGTATTTGCTGGATGGATTCCAAGAGCAACTTTCAAATCAATTCCATATTCTCCAACTCTTTTTGTATCATAGTGTAGTATTCTCTCTAAATGATTTAAAAGAACGGTTTCATTTGTAAGCTTATATGGGTAAAAACCGCAGGTTACTATGGTATCTATTCCAGATAAATACATCATCTCAAAATCTTCACTACTTCGTGCATCTACATGTGTATGTGTGTCAATCATTTTATCCCTTAACTTGTTATATCTTTTTTAATCTTTAAAAATATTTTTTTTTTAATAATTATCTTGCTGTGGTGTTTTTGTGATTTTCTACATTTCAAAAAATTTTATATTTTTTGTTATTAAAAATTATAATTAAAGTATTACTAATTCTGGTGGTTGCTTATGTTTGAAATAAAAGAAAAAAGTAGTTTGGAGATATATGAAAATGTTTCTGAGGAGATTAAATATGTTTCTAATTCCTTTATACGCTTAGATATAGTTGAAACATTATTTTCAGAATCAAAAACTATGAAAGAAATTAATTCAGATACAGGATTAAGTTACAGTTCCATATCTAGTAATATTCATAATTTGGAACTTGAAGGCTATGTTTTTAGGGAATTTAATAGATATCATCTTTCCAATATAATGAATATATATTTTGAAAATATTTTGGACCTTCAAATGACAATAACTACTTTAGATAATTTAAGATTGTTTTTTAATAATCATTGTGTTAATGAATTGCCTAAAAATGCTATTTTAAATCTATTTCTACTAAAAAATTCTTATTTGTTAGAGTCTGATGAAATTAATATTTATAAAACTAGAAATTTCATATTGGATTCTTTAAATAATGCCGCTTATGTAAAGGGGATTTTACCAAACACTTTTTCAACAATGGATGAAAAATTAAATGAGTTAGTATCCAAAAATAAAAATGTTGAACTTTTAATATCTGATGAAATCTATGATAATTTCTGTAAAAATATGGATTTTAAACCTAATTTAAAGGTAAACTCCTTTAAAAACAAGTCTAATTTTTCATTATTAATAACAGATGAAGTTATAATGTTATCTTTATTTAGGTTAGATGGGATTTTTGACCAGAATAGATTATTAATTTCAAAAACAGAAGGTGGTAAAAAGTGGGCCAATGTATTATTTGAGGAATTTAAAAATAAAATAAAATAAAAAAGATTATTTATAATAATTTTTTAAATAATCTTCTAAACTGTCAATAGCTATTCTTTCCTGTTGTTCTGTGTCTCTATCCCTTACAGTAACTTGGTTGTCTTCGAGACTTTCAAAATCAACAGTTATTGCCAATGGGATTCCAATTTCATCAGCTCTTGCATATCTTTTACCAATAGTTCCAGAGGCATCATATTCTACAGTGAATCCATGGCTTCTTAATTTTTCAGTTAACTCAATAGCTATTTCACGTGGTCCTTCTTTGTTTACAAGAGGGAATATTCCTAATTGAACAGGAGCTATTGATTTTGCAAATTTAAAGTAGTCTTTATCATCTTCATTTTCTGCTGTGTGGAATGAATGGAGAAGTACTGAGTATACAATTCTGTCAATACCAAATGATGGTTCAATTACATGAGGAATTATTTTTTCTCCATTTATTTCTTCTTCAACATCTTCAAAGATTAATAATTCTTCTGGAACTTCGTAGGTTTTATCTAATTCAACAACAAATTTTCCGTCTTCTTCAATAGCTTTCATAACTTCAGTTGGGTCTGCTTCTTCAATGGCCTGTTTAATTTTAGGGGAATCTCCTTTAAATATTGGTCCAAATTTAGATAAGTTTGGTTTTACAACAGTTTTTTTAACTTTTTTAGGTTCATCATATTCAATAAATACATTTAACTCATCATTACTGTATTTGCTGTGTGAACTTAAGTCGTAATCTCCCCTATCAGCTATTCCAATGATTTCAACCCATCCATATTTGTCAGTTAAAACTTCAACATCCCAGCAGTCAAGAGCATAGTGAGCCATTTCTCCAGGTAAATGTTGTCTGAATCTTAAAACATCATCAGGAATTCCAATTTCATTTAAGAATTTTTTAGCTAAGTATAATTGGTAAATTAACATTTCATTAGCTACTATTCCTTTATCTAAAGCTTCTTTAGCAGTTATTTTTAAAGGTTCTCCATTGTTTTCTTGAACTTCCTGTGAATTTAAGTATAATATTTCATCTGCTATCTGTGCAAATTTTGGAGTAGTTTTATCTTTAGGATTTAAAAATATTTCAGCTTCTGCTTGTGTAAACTCTCTAAGACGAATTACTCCCTGTCTTGGTGAAATTTCGTTCCTGTAAGCTTTTCCTAATTGAACAGCTCCAAATGGAAGTTTTCCTCTAAAGAATCTTTCAAGACGTTTAAATAATATAAATATTCCTTGTGCAGTTTCAGGCCTCATATATCCTACTTTATCGCCTTTAGCTCCAATCATGGTCTTAAACATTAAATTGTAATTCCAGATATTAGCTAATTTTCCACCACATTCTAGGCATCTAATATTATTGTCAATTACAATCTGATCTAATTCTTCATTTTCTAAACTTTCAACATCTTCTCCAATAACTTCTTCAATGATGTGGTCTGCTCTAAATACTTCTCCACATTCTTCACATTTGGTCATTGGATCTGTAAAGTTATCAACATGTCCTGAAGCTTTTAAAACTTCTTTAGGCATTACAGTAGGACCTTCAATTTCATAAAATCCTTCTCCGGAGACATATTGTTTTCTCCATTTTTGCATGATATTATTTTTTAAACTAGCTCCTAAAGGTCCATAATCGGTAAATCCAGATACTCCAGAATATATTTCAAAAGAAGGCCATAAAAATCCTCTTTTTGCACTAATATTTGTCATTTTGTCATGATTCATAAGTATTAACTTCCATTATTTTTTTAATTCATAATCTTGCTTAATTCTACTGCTTTCAGGTCTTGTTTGATTCATATATTTACTATTTCTATCAGGGTGGCCATATGGTTTTTCTGCAGGGGTTGTCATTGTCTCAAATACTATTTGACAAACCCTTTGACCAGGATATAATGCTACAGGCATTGCTCCAATATTTGAGATTTCCAAGGTGATTTTACCTTCAAAACCAGGGTCAATGAATCCTGCTGTCACATGCATTGTTACTCCTAATCTTCCCATAGATGAACGGCCTTCTACTCTAGCTACTAAATCATCAGGGAGTTTCACATATTCATGTGTTGTAGCTAGTGCAAATTCATTAGGGTGTATAATGAATGCTTCACCTTCTTTAACTACAGTTGACTCCATATAAGAAGAAACATCCTCTTCATCTTTAGGGTCAATGAATGGTTTTCTAATCACTTTAAAGACTTTAAATTCATCGCCTAATCTCATATCAACAGAAGATGGCTGTATTTGTTTTTCATCTTCCAAAGGATCAATTGCAATCTTGCCGCTTTCAAGATATTCTTTTATAGTTTTATCACTTAATATGGCCATATTTTTTCTCCCTTTTTTGTTACTTTATATATTATGTAAATAATTAGTATTATTTTTTATCATACTCAATTAAATTATTCATTCTATTTATTATTGAATCAATTGTATCATCTTGGTATTCAATGTTAATAGCTTTTGGTTTGCAGACATTTGCACATAGTCCACATCCCCTACATTTATCTTCATCAATAGCTATTTTATTGTCTTTTAATGATATTGCATCGCTCATACAGACTTCTTTTAAACATTTTCTACATAAATTACATCTGTCAGCATTAACAGTAACTTTAACTCCTTCTAATTTACTTACTTTATCACTAATTTCACTATCTAAATTTGGTAAAACCTTCCAGAGACAGCAACATGGACAGCAGTGACAAATTGTGAGAAGTCCTTCTCTTGGTCTTACATTCATCCATACAGAATCTATTTTATTTCTTCCAATTAAATGACTTAAACCAGCTTTATCGGCTTTATCAACATGTTCTAAAGCTTCTTCAACTGTTGCTTCATGGCAAATATTTCTAGGAATCTTTTTTGATGTTGGACCAAGGAATATGCATCCGATATCTTGAGGATAATCTTTACAATCACTGGAAGTCCTGCATAAGCAGTCATTCATGATTACAATATCATCACATTTTTTTATTACTTCTTTTAAAATGTCGGTAGGTAAAAATTCTGATTTTTCACCTTCTATTTTCTGATTGATGCTTATTGTATTTGGTATGATTATAGTGTCATCATCTTCAAAAAGAATTTTTTCAATAATCTTTTTTGCAACTTTGGATTTCTTGGTTAAACTAGCTATCCAGAATCTCCAGTTGAAAATACGATTTACAATAAATATGCTAATGTCAGCAAAGCTTATTTTTCTCATATTTAATCCAAGTTATTTTTTAATCTTCTTAAGATTCCTTTTAAAGTATGTGCTTCTCTTCCAGTAATAAATGCTCTATTGATGATATTTTTAAATGCTTTTAGACCATTTTTCTTTTTATGTTCTGGAATAGAAAGAGTATCAATCATTTTTTCCATATCTTCTATAAGGAGTTCTTTCTCAATAGCTGTACTTTCTTCAAGGCCTTCAGCTGCAAATTCATTTCTATTTTTGAAGACCTCATAGAGAATGATTGCCGCAGCATGTGAAATATTCATTATAGGATATTCTTCATCAGTTGGAATACTAACAACCATGTCACAGCTATCAATTTCTTCATTAGTCAATCCATTACCTTCTCTTCCAAATAAAATAGCTGTTTTATCTTTAGGATTTAATGATTTGCCTAATTGTTCTGGTGTAATAGCTATTCTTGATAAATTATAACTGCCTCCAGCAACACCTGTTGAAGCTACTTTAAAATCAATAGAAATATCATTGTAAAATTCATCTAAAGTCCTGTAGATTTTAGCATTTTCAACTAAATGTTTTCCATGCATGGCCTGATAAAATGCTTCCTCTTTAAGTTCTGGAGGATTAATAAGAACTAAATTCTTAAGACCGAAGTTTGCCATTGTTCTTGCAAGAAAACCGATATTTCCTGGTGTTTCACATTCAATAAAAACAACATAAGTGTTATTTTTAAGATGTTCTTTTTCCTCTATTTTTTGTGAATCTTCAATATGTGGATGTTTAGCTATTTTTACATCTCCTTAATCTGAATATGATTTTTCAAGTAACTCTAAAATATTCATAGCCTTAACATCTGATAATCCTTCATGATTAAGACCATCTTGGATGTTATGTTGGCAGAATGGACAGATTGTTATCACAGCTTCAGCACCAGTATCTTTAATCATTTTAGCTTTTTCAGTTGATAATTTTAAAGCTATTTCTGGATGGCCTGCTTTTATTCCTCCACCAGCACCACAACATTGATTAGGTTTTTCCATTTCAACAAAATTGATTCCTTTAATCTTTTTAAGGATGTCTCTTGGTTCTGTTTCAATACCTTGACCTCTATATAAGTGACATGGGTCATGCCAGGTGACAGTCATATCTAATTCCTTCATATCTTCAAGGTTAAGTTTATCATCAAGGAATTCGCTAATGTCCATTACATTTAACTCGGATCCATATTCTGGGTGATTATTTTTTAAAGTAGATCCACAACCTGCACATATGGTAAGTACAATGTCATAATCTTTAAACACTTCTTTATTTTTATCAACTAATGATTGGATAATGTCTGTCTGACCTGTTCTTAAAAGAGGAGAGCCACAACAAACTTGTTCTTTAGGAATGTCAATTTCAATGCCATGTTTTTTTAAGACATTAACTAAAGCATGTCCAACATGTTTTAATTTTTTATCTACCATACAGCCTGTGAATAATGCAATTTTTGATTTGCCTTCCACTCCTGCTTCTTCAATAAAGCTTTTACCTTCACCTTTAACTGAACGGCCAGTTTCTATAATGTTTTCTTTAAATGCAACATGTTTTGGAAGAGGTCCTTTGCCTTCTTGACATGCTATTGCTCTAAGCTTTTCTATAGCATCTCCAAAGGTATTAATATTTTTAGGACAAACTTCTCTACATTTTCCGCAGCTAGTACATTTATACAATCCTTCTTCAAGACTTTCAGATAATCTGTCTTTAATATCTCTTGGATCAAAATCGAATTTGGAGAGGTATCTTAAATAGAAAGGTCCTCCGAATTCATCTTCAAAATATTTAACAACTGGGCATGAAGATAAACAGGAATAACATTCAATACAGCTTCTAACCTTTTTAGTATCTTTTAGCTGAGAATTAGGCATTGTTTCATTTAATGCATCATCTGAATTTTCCTGTTGGCATGATAAATGAAGATTTTGAACTTTCTCATCAACACTACTTCTATCCACTATTAAATCTTTGATAATTGGAAAATTAGCTGCTTCTATTTTACAGTTATCTTCAACTTCTTGCTGGCAGGCTAGCACTCCATCGCCGTTATATTTAACACTACATGAACCACATTGTCCTGCTCTACAAGAACTTCTAAAGCTAATATCTGCATCATATTTTTCATTAATAGCTTGAAGTGCATCTAAAAGTTTCATTCCTTGTGTCTTTTCTATTTCATAAGACTCAAAATAAGGTTCAGAGTCTGTTTCCTTGTTAAACCTAGACACATTAACAGTTATCATTATTTTCACTCCTCAGTTATTATCTATTAAAAATAAGACAAAAAAGTATATATTATTTACATATATAATTATATTATTATATTATATTATTCTTAATCATTATTAATAAATTTAAGTTTGATAATAGATTAATGATATTTATTATTTTTTGAGGAAATACAATGAATTTAAATGAATTAATAACAGGCAAATCTGGTGATAAACAATTTTTACTAGGTAATGAAGCTGCTGTTAGGGGGGTTATAGAGGCAGGAATCTCTGTTGCAGCTACTTATCCAGGTACACCTTCATCAGAAATTGGGAATGTTTTATCCATGCTTGCAAAAGATGCAAATATATACTTTGAATTTTCAACTAATGAAAAAGTAGCTATGGAAGTTGCTGCCACTGCTGCTGCTTCTGGATTACGTTCTTTTACTTTTATGAAACATGTTGGTTTAAATGTAGCTAGTGACTCTTTTATGACCACTGCTTACTCTGGAGTAAAAGGTGGAATGGTTATTTTAACTGCTGATGATCCTTCAATTTTTTCATCACAAAATGAACAGGATAGTCGTCATTATGGTCATTTAGCTAGTTTGCCAGTTTTAGAGCCATCCAGTTGTCAAGAAGTTAAAGATATGGTTAAATATGCTTTTGAACTTTCTGAACAATTTGAATTGCCAGTAATTGTAAGAACCACTACTCGTGTGTCCCATATGCGTGGAATTGTTGAATTTGGTGAAATTTCTGATAATTCTTCTGAAGATGAAACTCATTGGAAGAAAGGAAACTTCAAAAAAGATCCATCCCAATATGTTCCAGTTCCAGCTAATGCATTAAGGATGCACGTTGATTTAGTTGAAAAAATGGAAAATGCTGAGAAGATTTCAAATAAATCAGAATTTAACCGTGAAATTACTTTCACTGAAAATAAAAAATATGGTTTAATTGCATCTGGTAGTGCATTTAACTATGCTAAAGATGTTGTGGATGTTAAAGGCCTTGATATAAACATATTAAAACTTGGTTTTTCAAATCCAACACCTTCAAGATTAATAGCTGACTTTTTAGAAGGATTGGATGAAGTCTTTGTAGTTGAAGAAGTAGATCCTATTATGGAAAAAGAAGTTTTAGCTATTGTTGCTCAAAACAAATTAGATGTTGTAGTTCATGGTAAATTAGATGACACATTCCCTAAATATCATGAATACACTCCTGATGTAGTTCTTGATGGATTTAACAAAGTTCTTGATTGCTGTACTAAAGAAGAATATGAATTAAGTTCCTCTTTACAGGAATTAGTTGATGCAATTCCAAACAGAGCTCCAGTTTTATGTTCTGGATGTCCTCATCGTTCCATGTACTATGGAGTTAATAAAGCAATGGAAGAATTAAATATACCTGCCAGTGATGTTGTCTTTGCATCTGATATTGGTTGTTATACTTTAGGAATTAACCCTCCTTATTATGCTGCAGATTATCTTTTATCTATGGGTTCAAGTGTTGGAGATGGATGCGGATTTTCAATAGCTACTAATCAAAAAGTTGTAAGCTTTATTGGAGATTCAACTTTCTTCCATAGTGGTGTTTCTCCTTTAATCAATGCTATTCATAATAAGGCTAATTTTGTTTTAACTGTATTAGATAACAGGATTACAGCTATGACTGGTGGTCAACCAAATCCAGGAATACCTATTGATGCAATGGGTGATAAAGCTCCTGAAATTTCTATCCGTAAATTAGCTTTAGCCTGTGGTTGTTCCTTTGTTCGTGTTATTAATCCTCTTAATTTAGAGCAAGTAATTAACACTTATAAAGAAGCTTTAGAATATGATGGTGTAGCAGTTATTATATCTAAATCTCCATGTACTTTAATTAAAGGTTATGCTAAAAAACCTCCTGTTGAATATGTAGAATCTAATTGTAATAATTGTTTAAAATGTACAAATGAATTAGCTTGTCCAGCTATTTCTCTTAATAATGGTAAAATTATATTGGATCAGTCAATGTGTGTTGGATGTAATGTTTGTGTTCAAGTTTGTAAGTATGGAGCACTTAACGCAGGTATGAGGTGATAACATGGCAGGAAAAAATAGTTATAATATGTGTATTTGTGGTGTTGGTGGTCAAGGAATTATTAAAACTTCTGTGATTATTGGTGAAGCTGCAATGAATCAAGGATTTAATGTGGTTTTAAGTGAAATTCACGGTATGTCTCAAAGAGAAGGTTCTGTATCTACTGAATTAAGAATTGGTGATTTTGAAGGTTCTATACTTCCTGATCATAGTGCTGACATGTTACTTTCTTTTGAACCTATTGAAATTGTAAGGGCATTAAACAAAGCTAATAAAGACACTAAGTTAGTTTTCAATACTCATCCTATTATTCCTTCATCTGGAGATAAACCTTATCCAAACACAAATAATTTAATCTCTATTTTGGAGGAAAATTATAATCATGTTTTACCTATTGATGGTAATCAACTAGCTATTGATGCTGGAAACATTGTTTCATTAAATATGGTTCTCTTAGGGGCAGTTACTGCTGATGATAATTTCCCAATTTCAAAAGAATCTGTTATTGATGCAATGAAAAATAATTTAAAACCACAATTTCATGAATTAAATGTTAAAGCTATTGAAAGTGGTTATCAATGGATTAAAGGTTAAACATTTATATAAAATTTAAGTAAAAATTATTAATTATAATGTAAGATGGTGTTGTTCACAATGGCATATAAAATTGATAATGCTATAATAAAAAAAGATAAAAAGGGAAAAATTACTTTAATTGATCCAAGTAATGTTTTTGACAATGAAGATGCATTTGTAGCAATAAAAAGTGATGATTTAATTACCATTCAACTTTTAATTAATGGGATTTTAAACAATGATTTTAAAAAATGGAGAGAAATTAAATCTTACTCTAATGATGAATCATTAAAAACACTTTTCGTCCATTTAGGTTACTCCAAAGAGGATGTTGCTACATTATTAAAAGAATTCTAGGGGGTTCGTAAAATGCCAGAATTCAAATTAACAAAAGAGCTAGGAACAAAGAAATTTGAACTTTTAATGGCTGTTGATTATGATGAAGATGGCAATATCGAATCGCAAGAATTCTATGATGGTGTAGACTGGATTGATAATCCTGCTGATATTAAATTCAATAGTGAATATTGTGATAGTGATGATCAGGATGATTGGATTGTTTTTATAAATGATTTTATGCATTTATTTGAAACTGGGGAATTGTTCAATGTTTTAAAAACTCTAAAAGAAGTTGATGATTCTTACTATTTCAATGAAGAATCTATTGATGTTGTTGTTATTGAGGAAGATCTTATCTGATTTTTCTATTTTTTTCTATTTTTTTTTTTTACATCTGTCTTTTTTTTTTTGAATGTTATTGTTTTTAAGTGATGCTTTGATGAATATTTTCATATTTTTTTTCATCTAAAATGTAATTTATCTGAATAATATTCGGTTAATCTCAAATTAATTAAGAAAAATTTAAATAACATCTGTAAATATACATTTTATTATCAATAAGAGATGTGATAAAAATGGCAAAAAATGCAATCATTACTGGTGGATCTAGAGGAATTGGTAAAGCAATGGCTTTAAAACTTGGAGAACTTGGATATAATGTGGTTATCAACTACAGAAGCGAATCTTCCAAAAAGTTAACTGAAGACTTAATTGAAGAAATCAAATCAGAATATGGTGTTGAAGCTATTGCTGTACAAGCTGATGTAAGTAAATTTGAAGACTGTGAAAAATTAGTAAATGCTGCTGTTGAAGAATTTGGTGAAGAAATAGATGCATTAGTAAACAATGCAGGTATTACAAACAATTCAAATTTCATTGACCTTCAACCTGAAGACTATGAAAGAGTAATTAATACAAACCTTGTAAGTATGATGCACATGTGTCACTTAGCACTTCCATACATGGTTGACCGTGATACTTCAATTGTATGTACTGCTTCAGTAGGTGGAATGACTGGTGTAATTAACCAAGCTGATTACTGTGCAGCAAAAACTGGTGTAATCGGTTTATGCCGTGCATTAGCTTTAGAATTTGCACCAAGAAAAGTAAGAGTAAATGCTATTGCTCCAGGTATGATTATGACTGACATGCTTAGAGGAGTAAACCAAGATGAATTAAATGCACTTGCTGCAACTATCCCTCTTGGAAAAATCGGGGAAACTAAAGAAATTGCTGGTGCTTTAGAATACATCTTAACCGCAGACTACTTAACTGGACAAGTTATTTCTCCTAACGGTGGATTTGTATTACAATAAGGTTTAAAAACCTTATTTTTATTATTTTTTTTCAAATTTAAAAATTAGTTAATAAAAAAGATTCAGAGTTACTCTTTTTTTTTTTAAAAAAAGATAAAGAATGTGAAATAAGTACACACTCTTGTTTTTTAGCTATTTATAATTTTTCAATATCTTCTTTTTCTAAGATATTTACATCACTGTCTTTAAGAAGTTCAACAGCTTCCTCCATGTTTTCAAATCTCATTACTACAATAGCTTCATCTGTTTTATTACTGATGAATGCATACATGTATTCAAGATTAATATCTTTTTCATCTAAAACTTCTAAAACAGAATTTAATCCATTTGGTTTATCTGGTACGGAAACAATGACAACATCGTTTTCACGAACAACAAATCCTTTTTCTTCAAGAGCAATCATTGCTTTTACATTATCAGATACAATTAATCTTAAAATTCCATATTTTGTTGTATCAGCTATTGAAAGAGCACGAATATTGATGTCCTTTTCACCTAATATGCTTATTGCTTTTTTAATTCTTCCTTCTTTGTTTTCAATAAAGATTGATATTTGTTTAATAGCCATTTTTACACCCTAATCAAAATTCCTTTCATCTATAACTCTAACAGCTTTACCTTCACTTCTTGGTAATGATTCTGGTTCACATAATGTTACATCAACTCTTAAACCAGTTTCACCTCTAATTGCATCTACAATTCTTTTTTCTACTTTTTCCATTTCTTTCATTTCATCAGAGAATAATTCTCTTGAAGCTTCTACTTTAACTTCAACTTCATCTAAAATTTCAGGTCTTGTTACAATAATGAGATAGTTTGGACTTATACCTTCAACTGTAAGTAATGCTTTTTCAATTTGAGATGGGAAAACCATAACTCCTCTGATTTTAAGCATATCATCACTTCTACCAGTGATTCTTCTCATTCTAACAGTTGTTCTTCCACATGCACAATCGCCAGACATTAAAGAAGTAATATCTTTAGTTCTAAATCTTAAGATTGGCATTCCTTCTCTAGTTAAAGTAGTTAAAACAAGTTCTCCTTTTTCATCAAATCCTAAGGTTTCACCAGTTTTCGGATTAATAATTTCAGGATAGAAATGATCATCAGATATGTGGATACCATCTTGTTCCATACATTCTTGAGCTACTCCAGGACCCATAATCTCAGTTAATCCATAGATATTTAATGCTTTAATACCTAAACTAGCTTCAATTTTTTGTCTCATTTCTTCAGTCCACATCTCAGCTCCAAAGATACCAGCTTTTAAATTAATTTCATCTATGCCGATACCTGCTTTTTCTAAGCTTTCACCAAGATACATTGCATAAGAAGGGGTACATGTTAAAATATCACATTGGAAATCTTTCATAATTTGAAGTTGTCTAGCAGTATTTCCTGCAGAAATTGGCACTACAGTTGCTCCAAATTTATATCCTCCATGGTGTATACCAAATCCACCAGTAAATAAACCATATCCGTAAGCATTTTGAATTATGTAATTCTTTTTAGCACCTGCCATGTCTAATCCACGTGCAGTTATTTCGGCCCATACATCTAAATCATGTTTGGTGTATCCAGATACTGTTGGTTTTCCTGTTGTTCCAGATGATGAATGTATTTCTACAATTTCGTCGTCAGGAACTGCAAATAATCCAAATGGGTACGCTGCTCTTAAGTCATCTTTAGTTGTAAATGGTATTTTTTCAATATCTTCTAATGTTTTGATGTCTTCAGGCTTAACTCCAGCATCGTCTAATTTTTTTGTGTAAAATGGTACATTTTCATAAGCTAATTTTACAGTTTCTTGCAATCTTTTTAATTGTAGTTCTTTTTTTGCTTCTTTGTTCATACATTCGGCTTCTTTGTTCCACACCATAATATCCCTTATTTCTTTTTATTTATAACACATATAATTTTGTTCATTTATTAATATAAAACTTTATATAATTTCTTTATTATAAATATTATCTATATTTTTGTATATTATTTGAGGTTTTTATATGGATATTATGATTTTAACTATTGTGTTTATAATCTACATCTTCATGTTAGTTGCTGTAGGTTATTACGCATGGAAAAAGACTAATTCCTCAGAAGACTTCATGATAGCTGGTAAGGATACACATCCTGCTATTATGGCATTAAGTTATGGTGCTACATTTATATCCACGGCAGCTATTGTGGGTTTTGGAGGAGTTGCTGGTGAATATGGGATGAGTGTTCTATGGTTAGCGTTTTTAAACATTATTGTTGGAATATTCATAGCATTTGTATTTTTAGGTAAGAGAACACGTAGAATGGGGCACAGTTTAGGCTCTTTAACATTTCCTGACTTTTTAGGAAAACGTTTTAACAGTAAGTTTATTCAACATGCTTCTGGATTAATTATTTTCTGTGCTATGCCACTTTATGCTGCAGTAGTTCTTATTGGAGCAGCAAGATTTTTAGAATCTTCATTAATGTTGGATTTCGGTATTTCACTATTTATTTTAGCAGTAATTATCACATTATACGTATTCTTTGGTGGTATTAAAGGTGTAATGTATACTGATGCATTACAAGCTGTAATTATGGTTGCTGCAATGCTGTTCCTTTTAGCATTTGTCTATTGGATGTTTGGAGGTATAACTCCTGCAAATTCAGCACTAACCAATATGGTTGATTTATATCCAGCCAGTGCAATAGCTGGTGGTGGTACAGGTTGGACAACATTCCCAACTGCAGGTTCTCCATTCTGGTGGAATTTAGTTTCATCTACTCTTATTGGTGTTGGTATTGGTGTATTAGCTCAACCACAATTAGTTGTAAGATTCATGACTGTTAAATCTGATAAAGAGTTAAACAGATCTGTATTAATTGGTGGAATATTTATTGCTATAATGCCTACAACTGCTTACATTACTGGAGCATTATCTAATGTCTATTTCTTTGATGAATTAGGTAAAATAGCAGTTGATGTTGTTGGAAACAATATTGATAGAATTATTCCTGTATTTATTAATATGGCATTACCAGAATGGTTTGTATATCTATTCTTATTGTCTTTAGTTGCTGCAGCTATGTCTACAATAAGTTCACAACTTCATACACAAGGTACTGCATTTGGTATTGATATTTGTGATTCCATTGTTAAAAAAAGTAAAAAAATCATTGATGAAATTACAATTACAAGAATTGGTATTCTTATAGCTATTATTCTTGCTCTTATCTTGGCTTATTCACTTCCAGGAAGTGTAATTGCACTTGGAACAAGTTTATTCTTTGAAATTTGTGCAGCTGCATTTTTACCAGTATTTTTAGGTGCTCTGTATTGGAAAAGAACTACAAAAGCAGGAGCAATTGCAGGAATTTTATCTGGAACCTTTGTTAGTTTATTCTGGTTACTCTTTGTATTTGAAAAAACTGCTGCAGGTTTAGGTCTTTGCCAATACTTATTTGGAATCTCAACATTACTTCCAGCAGCACCATGGCCATATATTGATGTTATGTTAATAGCAGTTCCAATTTCAGCTATTTTCACTATTGTTGTTTCATTACTTACAAAACCTCCTGCACAAGAGGTTATTGATAAATCCTTTGAAGATATTGACAATAATAAAGGTAGTGGTACACAATGATGGTTTTAGGTATTGAAGACCCTTGGATTTGGGGAGTTTATGTATTAATTATACTTTCAACTCTTTTATGCATTGTATATGGTATTGTCTATTGGAATAAAGATGAATAATCTTTTATTCTCTTTTTTTTTATTTTTATAAAATGGAATGTGTTATTTTTCTCTGATTTTTAGATTATAGTTAAATTTTTACATCTTGTTTTAAAAAAGTAATATTAAATAGCATTTTTTTTAGTTATTGCTTTTAGGTGAAATTTATGGTAAAATATTGTCCAAAATGTGGAGCCGAAATAAAAAGGGAAGATGCTCAATTTTGTGATAAATGCGGTAAATCTTTAAGAGTTAAAAAGGTTAATACTTCTAGAGGTAAGTCAACCAATAAAAGAAAAAGGGTTATTGTAGTAGCATTAATTCTTATTGTAGCTGTAGCAGGATTTATTTGTTATGAATCATTTTTTGCTGAACATTTAAAAACAGTGAATATTGGAGTAGCTAGTTTTAACTGCAGTGATGATTTGAATTTCACTATGGGTGAAATTGGTGAAGGTTATGTAAGATATCAGGATCAGTCTGATTCTTATTTAGTTAAAGTATGGGATTTCTCACAGACAAGTTTCAGTTATGAAGAGGGTTTATCACTAGCTAATGAAGCTGTTCAAGATTGTCCATCTTATTATGTTGATGGTATTCTTATTTACAACTCCACTGCTAATGTTGGAGAGCATGTTGGTGATGCTAGGTTTATTACATTTATTGAAGATTCTGGTAAAAATATGCAGGCCCAAATATCAACTCCAACTCCAGAAGACACTGTTTTAATAGCTAAAAGTTTTAAATTTTTAGCTTAATTTTTTATTTTTCATTATTTTTTTTTCATTAACTTTTAATAGTTGATTGAACATATTTACAAAATATGAGAGAGTATCGCTTAAAAATTGAATATTTTTAGGGGATGTTTAAATGGCTGCTTTTGAAAGAATAAAATCTGGTATTCATCAACTAGATGAAACTTTAGATAATATTCGTTTAGGTGACAATGTTGTATGGCATGTGTCTAATTTAAAAGAATTTTCTTATTTTGTTGAACCTTTTGTTAAACAAGCATTAAAAGATGGTCGAAATTTAATTTATATTAATTTTGGATTGCATGATCCTTTAATTAATATGACTGAAGATGATTTTAAAGAATTAGAATATAAAAGGAATGATTCAACTTCTGAATTTGCAATGATTGAACGTAATGGAATTAAGATTTATCAGGTAGACCCTAATGACCAGTTTGAGTCTTTTACATTGGAAGTTCATAATATCATTACTCATGAGGGCTTTGATGCTTTTTATGTTTTTGATTGTTTATCTGATCTTCAAACTGTTTGGTCTACTGATTTGATGATGGGTAATTTCTTTAGAGTTACTTGTCCTTATCTATTTTCTCTTGATACTGTTGCTTATTTTCCACTTATTAGGGGTAAACATTCTTTCAGTGCAATAGCTAAAATTAGAGAAACAACACAGCTATTTTTAGATTTATATTCTAATGGAGAAGATGTTTATGTTCACCCATTAAAAGTATGGAATAGATATTCTCAGAATATGTTTCTAGGCCATAAATATGATTTAGAGACAGGTGAGCTTAAGACCTTGACTGATGGGCTTGATGTAAGTAATTTTTATAAAGTGATTAATGTTTCTAAAAATTATCATAATGAGCAAAATATTGATAGCTGGGAAAGATTTGTTTCACTAGCTAAATTAGAGCATTCAAATGGTCTTGATATCTCTGATAAATGTGATTTTATGTGTGATGTTATGATGACCAAAGATGCTAATCTTGCCTGCAAAGTTAAAGATTATTTTACTCCTGAAGACTATTTCACAATATATAATCGTATGGTTGGTAGTGGAATGATTGGAGGTAAAGCTTGTGGTATGCTTCTTGCCCGTAAGATTATAGAAAAAGATAGGCCAGATTTATATGCTTATTTTGAACCTGATGACTCATTTTACATTGGTTCTGATTTATTTTATACATATATTGTTGCTAATGATTTATGGGATATGCGTGTTGAGCAGAGAACTAAAGAAGGTTACTATAAAGCAGGTAAAAAACTTGAAAATGCTTTACTTGAAGGAACTTTTCCAGATGATATTAAAGAGAAATTCAGGAGAGTTTTAGAGTATTTTGGCCAAAACCCGATTATTGTAAGGTCAAGTAGTTTTCTTGAAGATGGTTTTGGTAATGCATTTGCAGGTAAATATGAATCTGTATTTTGTGTAAATAGAGGTTCTATTGAAGAAAGATTAGAATCCTTTGAAGATGCAGTTAAAACAGTTTATGCAAGTACTATGAATATTTCTGCTTTAGAATATCGTTCTTTAAATGATTTAGATGATACTGATGAACAGATGGGTTTGCTTGTTCAAAGAGTATCTGGTTCTTATTATGAGGATTATTTTTTCCCAACCGCTGCAGGTGTAGGATTTTCATATAGTCCTTATTGTCCTATTCCGGGAATGGATAATCATGCAGGAATGTTAAGACTTGTAATGGGTCTTGGAACTAAAGCTGTTGATCGTACTAAAAATGATTATCCACGTATTGTTAATTTGGATAGACCTAGAGCTATTACAATGCCAAATATTGCTGAAAGACACAAATATTCTCAGCATTCTCTTGATGTCATTGATTTAAATGAAATAAAAGTTAATGAGATTTCTATTTATGAAGGTCTTGAGGTGCTGCCAAGATATGCAAAAAGAGTTGTTGTTGAGCATGATAGGGAAACTGAGGCGCGGTTTAGGGAGCGTGGCCAAAAAAGAGAAGTTGTTTTTGTCAACTGTAATGGGTTAGTAAACAATGATAAATTTATTTATATAATGAAAGAATTGCTTAAAAGTTTAGAGGATGCCTATGATTATCCAGTTGATATTGAGTATACTGTTAATGTGGGTCATGATAATTCATTTGTTGTTAATTTATTACAATGCAGGCCACTTCAAGTTTCAATAAATAAAGAGGATGTTGAAATTCCTAATGTTGAAAATAATGTATATTTCCATATTAAACAGTCTTCAATGGGAAGATCACGTAAAGAAAAAATTGATATTCTTGTTTATGTAGACCCTCATAAATATTATGAATATCCATATGCTAAAAAAAGTTCAATAGCTAAAGTAATTGGTGAAATTAACAGTTATTGTAAAATTCATGATAAAAAATCTATGTTAATTGTTCCTGGAAGAATTGGTACTTCTTCACCAGAATTGGGGGTGCCTGTAGTATTTGCAGATATTAGTCAGTTTTCAGCTATTTTGGAGGAATCTTACAGTGAAGTAGGTTATATGCCGGAGTTATCCTTTGGAAGTCACATGTTTCAGGATTTAGTTGAAGCAGATATTTACTATGGTGCAATATTTGAGGATGAAAACAGATTAGAATTTAATAAGTCTTTATTTGATAATTATGAAAATAAATTAAGGGAAATTAATCCTGATTATAATGAGGATGTTTTTGATATGATAAGAGTTATTGACTTTTCTAATGATTCTCTTGAATTTTTCCATGATATGGCAAAGGATGAAAGTATTTGCTTTTTAAATAAATAATTTAGATTATTTTTTATTTTTTTTTAGAAAGTTTTAATAAATAGGTATTAAGATATATATTTTTTAATAGACAGTTTAGTGGAGGTTTTTTAATTGAGGATATTAGCTGATATTATAAAAAAAGAAGTAATTGATTCTGATATGAAGATTATTGGTAAAGTTATGGATGTAAAAATTGATAAAGACACCTTTGAAGTTACTGATTTAGTTATTAAGAAAACTGGTATTTCAGAATCTATGAAATTTAATGGGGAAAATGTTGTTCCTATGGATTTTGTTAGAGTTATTGGAGATAAAATTATTCTTAAATCTGTTGATGATATTTAAAAAGGTTTGGTTGATTAAATGGTTGATAATGGTTACTTAATTGATTTATTAAAAGAAAATGAAGTTTTTTTAGAAGGGGATTTTGTTTTAGCTTCTGGTAAAAAAAGTAATTATTACGTTAACATGAAAAAAGCTATTACATTTCCACTAATATTGTCTGAAATAGCTAAATTAATTACTGAAGCTATTTCTAATGATTCAATTGATAAAGTTGCAGGACCCGCTTTAGGTGCAGTTCCTATTGCTACAGCTGTATCTTTGGAATCAAAACTTCCTTTACTAATGATAAGAAAAGAGAAAAAAGGCTATGGAACTTCAAAGCTTATTGAAGGAGAATTAAATCCTGATGATGAAGTAATTGTTGTTGAAGATGTTACAACTACTGGTGGATCTTTACTTAAAGCTATTAAAGCTATTGAAGATAATGGCGGTAAAGTAAAGAGGGCTTTTGTTGTTGTTGATAGGGAAGAAGGTGCTAAAGAAGCATTTGAAAAAGAAGGAATTACTTTAGAACCTTTAATTTCAGTTAATGAATTTTTTGATGAAGAATAAATTTCTTCATTTCTTTATCCTTTTGCATGAAATACTATATGGGGAAGTTCATCTATTATTATCCTCAATCCAGTTTTTACAGCATTTGGAGATCCTGGAAGTGAAAAGATTAATGTTTTTTTATAGACTCCAGCTGTAGCTCTTGATAATATTGAAGATAATCCTATTTCTTTATATGATTCTTGTCTGTAAAGTTCTCCAAAACCTTCCATTTTTTTATCAAAAAGTTTTTCAACAGTTTCTACAGTAATATCTCTTTCATTCAAACCTGTTCCGCCTGTTGTAATAATGAAATCTACATCTTCTAACATTTCTTCAATAGCTTGTGTTAAGTCATTTTCATCGTCAGGGATTAGTTTTCTAGATGCAAGTGTATATTTTGTTTCAATTGCATCAGCTAGTATTTTTCCAGAGATATCATCATTAACATCAGTAATTGAGTCACTTAATGTTATGACACCCCCCATAATTTTATCTGTTGATAATTTTTCATGAGCTTTTGTAGTTTCACTTTTCATTATTTTCACATACCTTACTTTTTAAGCAGTTCTGCTTTTAATTTATTGTAAGTATGTATATTCTCTTTTAAAAGTTTTGCCGGTAGATAGATTGCCCCATAATTTCCTCCTTCTTTCTTAATTAATTTACTTTCTAAAAGCAAATTCACATGGTAACTCGCTGTATTGTAATGCATTCCTAATTGTTCAGCTATTTGATTGATATTAAGTGGTCTTTTAAATAACAAATCAATTATTCTTACAGTAGTTTCAGCACCTTTTTTACCAAGTATAATTGTATTTAATGTTTCATGGTTCTTTTTCACACTATTTTTTTCTATTATTGTTTTTGATATTGTCATTGTCCTATTCTACAATCATTTTTTCTTTATCATCTTCTTTCCCCAAATAGTATTCAAATAATGATTTGCCCCATGTTGCACCTTCTTCGCTTCGATCTATTAATAACTGCGAATCATCATAATGACCATCTTTAAAGAACAGTGTTAAACTAATGAATTCATCGCTACAGGTTAAGAATATATTAATTGGCAGATTAAGTGTAGTGACTTTAACATTGTTTAAATTTAGGATTTCTTTAAATTTTGGGTGTTCATTTATTGATTCAATGATTTCTTCGCGTGTTATTAAGCTTAAATTATTTATAATTCCTTTTTCAACTAAATTAAGTAAATTTTCAATATGTATCTCTGAAAATATTGGTAAAATTATTTTTAAATTTTTAGACTCTCCCAGAAGTTCAATATATGTTGTTAGTGCTTTGGATAAATCATCATTTGTTGAGTTTATACAGTAAGAATTTTTAAGCTGGTATAATTTTTTCAATAAATCTTTAGGAATACATTTTAAGTCATGTCTGTTCCAAAATATTTCATTTTTATTTATTGAATACCAATTTTCAATTAATTTTAACATGTTCACAGCTAATAAATACCCATTTGATGTAAGGGAGTAATTTTTATTTATTTTTTTAACAAAATTTAAATTTTCAAGTTCTTTCAGGCCATGCAATATTGTTGCTGAAGGTTTTTTAAGTTCATTACGTAGTTCTTCAAGATTTTTTTCTTTTTCATAAATGCTTATTATTAATTTTGTCCTCATTGTGGAAGTTAAAATATATTTTATGTTTTTAAATTCATGATTTTCATTTTTTGACATTTTTTCACCTTACTAATTTATTTTTTATGTCCTGGAAAAGTTGGTCTCCCCATTTTATTGAGCGTTCATTAGATGAGAATAAAATTCTGTTTTGATCAAAACTACCATCGTTTTTAAACAGTCCTAAGCTCATATGTGTTTCACAGCTAGTTAAATAAATGTTAACTGGTTTTTTAATGGAATGTACTATTAATTTATTATTTTTTATTGCTTCCTGTCTTGTTTCTTCTTTAATTTTTAAAATTAAATTATTATAGATTGTATCATTGATTATTAACTCAATTTCACCATTATTTTCTAAAAGAGTTTCAATTATCTTCGGATAATCTGGATGGAGATAAGGAAAAATAGCTTTTATCTTTTTAGAGTTAAGTAAATATTTTTTAATTGTGTTATGTGTTTTGTAGATGTCAATTGATGTAGACTCAATTAATTGGGCTGAATATAAATCTGTTAGGTTTTGCTGTGCATTATGATTTATAAAGTCGATGTTATGTTTATTCCAAAATTTTTCATAGTTTTCTATTAATTCAAGAGTTTTATGGAAATCAAGTATATTTTCAAGGTTGATTTGGGTAATATGGCTTAATTGGAATTTATTGTCCTTTTTTATAATTTTCTTCTTTTTTGTAGCTTGTTGATGTTGCTTGAAACAGAGCTATAGGTTAATCCTGTTTTTTTAACAATTTCTTTGATGGAATTAGGTGAAAAATTTAGACATCTTAATATTTTAAGCCTTATTTCAGATTTGGTCAAAAATTTCATATCTTCTTCTATCTTAAGTAATGTGGAGTAGTTCTCTTTAGTTTGATTTATCATTTTAAGAACCTCGATTTATTCTTTATATTTGGATTATGCTTTTAAACAGAGTTTTTTATTTATAATATAACTCTTGACTAATTAGAATATTATTTATGTCTATTTAAATA
Source organism: Methanobrevibacter woesei (assembly GCF_003111605.1). Lineage (NCBI taxonomy): Archaea > Methanobacteriati > Methanobacteriota > Methanobacteria > Methanobacteriales > Methanobacteriaceae > Methanobrevibacter > Methanobrevibacter woesei. Next base: position 329,778 of record NZ_MZGU01000004.1, read on the forward strand.
CTTTATTCGAAATTCCATCGAATTTCCATGGAATTTCTATTGAAATTCTACCATTTTAAACACTAAATGGCTAAATTTATAAATTTTATAGGACATAGTAATTTTATGGAAACTTATTATATTTTGGATGCTTCTGCTTTCATTAATGGATTTCAGTTAGAAACAAAAAACAACCTCACAGTTCCAGAAATAACAGCAGAAATTAAAGATTTCGAATCAAGATTAAAATTTGATGCTGCTATTGAGGATGGTAAGTTAGTTATTCAGGATGTTGAATCTAAATATATTAAAGAGCTCAATCAAATTATTTCTAAGTCTGGTGATAGTTTAAGATTATCTGGCCCTGATAAAAAATTAATAGCTTTGGCTTTAATGATTAAAGATGAAAATAAAAATATTAAAGTAATTTCTGATGATTATTCTATACAAAATGTTTTAAAAATAATTGGTATTCCTTATTCTGGTGTTATAACTGATGGGATAAAAGGGGTTTATAACTGGAAAAAAGTATGTGAAGGTTGTAAAAAAGAATATCCTGATGATTACCCTTTTGATGACTGTGAAATTTGTGGATCTAACTTATTTAAAAAAAGGATTAAATTATAAGGTGTTTTAATGAGAATTGGTGTGGTAGTACATGGACCTAATATAATTGATTCTGGCTATGTTGTTAAAATTATTGATTTGTTAAAAGAGTTTGGGGAAGTTTTCTGCCGTTTAGGAGGAACTATGGGGAGAACTGCAGTTATTGATAATTTTTTAGAGGATACTATTGATATTTCCCGTAAATTAGTCCCAAGTGATTCTATTAGATTATTCCATGATGATAATGTTGATGTAATATTTCTTTTAAATTATGGTAAATCTCATGTTACTGGTCAGGTATTTGGATATAAGGTAGTTAATCATTTTTTAGATAAGATTGAAGATTCACCAACACCAATAATTCAAATTGAAAGGCCTGGAGAAGAGGATGGAAGTGTTATTTTATGGACGGGGGATTGTGTTGATTTAACTTCAGAAATTGCAAGCAGACTTAACTTAAAAATAGTCACTCCTGAAGAAATCTATAATGAACACTTTAAAGAGGATGATGTGGATAATGCTAAAAAAGAGAGAATAGTTCATGGAGTAAGTCCTGATGAAAATATTATGGTTAATAGTGTAGTCATAGGTAAATCCAACTCTGATAAACTTACATTAATAGCTGAAAATGGTTATATTGTTGATATTAAAGGAGGAGTTTTAAAAGAGCATGGGCTTGAAAAACTTGGTAAAATTGACTTAGATAAAGCCATTATTAAAACAGGGCTTCTTAGAAAAGCTAAGGTTACACCAAGGATAATTAATGCAGAACATTCTTCTGATTTATTTAAAATAGCTTTTCTAGATCATGCTGGTGAAGATGTGTATAAATATAAGGATGTGGATGCAGTTGTCACAATAGGCGATGACACTACTTTAATTTCATCAGATATATTATATAGGTTTAATATTCCAATTATTGGTATTACTGATGGGGATTTGGATAAAGTTGTTGAAGATGGATTCAAAGCTGATAAATCAGTGATATTTGAACTTGAATCTGGTCATGATGATATTGTTGGTGGTGAAATTTTTAATGAAATTTTTAAAGGAAATTTTATTTTAGAACTTCCAAAGTCTAAAGGTAATATATCAGATATTAAAAATAGCATAATTGAAATATTAAATAATATTAATTGTAAATATAATATAAAAGATATATAATAAAATTGTGACGGTGTATTTTTTGGATTTTAAAGAACTTGTTAAAGCTATACAAGAGTTTGAAGGTGTAACACGTAAAAATTCAATTGATAATGTTATATCTTTATTAAACGAGGCATACAATGTCTCTGGAGATGTAGTTATTGATATTGGTGATGATGCTTCAGCTATTGACATTGGCAATAATCAAGTAATTTTAATGGCTGCAGATGGTATCTGGGGTCAATTAATGAATATTAATCCTTATTGGGCAGGATATTGCTCTGTTTTAGTTAATGTTAATGATATTGCAGCAATGGGTGGAAAACCACTTGCTATGGTTAACATAATGTCTATTTCTAATGATGAGATTTATGAACAGTTACTTGCTGGAATTAAAGATGGCTGTTTAAAATTTGGTGTTCCAATGGTTGGAGGTCACTTACATCCTGATGGTGAAGTTGACTCTATTGGGGTGGCTATTGCTGGTATTGCTCAGAAAGATAAGATTATTACAAGTTTTGGTGCTGAAGTTGGCGATAAAATTATTGTAGCTATTGATTTAGATGGAAAACCTCATGAAGAGTTTGCACTGAATTGGGACACTACCTATGATAAGGATCCAGAGTTAGTCCGTGCTCAAATCACTGCAATTCAATATCTGGCTGAAAATGATTATGTTAAATCAGGTAAAGATATTAGTAACCCTGGAATCATTGGAACTTTGGAAATGCTTTTAGAAGCATCTGAAAAAGGAGCTATTGTTAATTTGGAAGATATTCCTAGAAATGAGGATGTGTCTTGGGAAAACTGGCTAAAATCTTATCCTGGTTCTGGTTTTGTTTTTACAGCTAGTGAAGATAAATGTGATGATATTATTAACTATTTAAAAGATTTCTCTATTGAATCTAATGTTGTAGGGGAAGTTACTTCAGATAAATCTCTTTATCTGGTTAAGGATAATGAAAAACTAGAAGTTTTTAACCAAAATGTTAATCCTGTTTTTAAAAAAGCGAATGATTAATTAATATTTACTTAATTATATATTATTAGTTAAAATAGTTAGGAGATTCTATGTTAATAAAAGTTAATGGGGAGGAAATTGAGGTTGCTGAAGGTTCTACAATTCAAGAAGTAATTGATAAAACCAGTGCTCCATATACTCCTGGAAGTATACTCTGTTTAATTAAGGGTAAAAAAGAATTAGAGAAGAATATTAATAAATATAAGATTAAAACCACTAAAGGATCCATTATTTTACAATTAGTTGAAGATTCTGATGCAAAAGAATTAATTGACTTTTGGAAAGATTCTTATGAAAAGTTTGATGGTTTAAATATTCGTTGGTCTACATCTAATGAAGTAGCTATTGGTCCTGTTGTTACTGACTTAGAACCTACTGCTGATGAATATGATTATTACGAAAATGATGTGGTTCTAAGTTTGTCTAGTTTTAGTAATGAATCTACACACTTAATTTTTATTAAAGAAAATGTAACTAATGTTTACAGTGTTCCACCATATAATAAAGGGGTTTTTGCAAAAATCATTGGTGGTAAGAAAACTTTAGATAAATTAAATGATGATGATAAAGTTACATCCATTGAACCGATTGTTGAGAGAAGTACTACAACAGATACTGCTTCTGTCAGTGATTTATCCATAGAACTTAAAGAAGGTAATGAATTATACACTTATGTTTCATTAGATATTAATGAGAAGTCACCTATTTGTGATGAACATTTGTTTAGTATAATAAAAGATGGCAGAATTAAAGTTTCTTATGATTCTGATTCTTTTTTAGGATTTTATGAGTTAGAAGGATTAGAAAAACCTAAAGAAGATACAACTCCTAGAACAAGAGGTACAATCACTGTTAGAAACTCTGGAAAAGGTGTTGGTAAATTATATATCTATAGAGAAAATCGGGTTTTAACTCCAAATCATACAACTGTTGGTAAAATTAGAGATGGTATGGAGATAATTGATATAGCTAAAGAAAATGATTTTATTACCATTGTATCTGAACAACAAAGAATAATGACTTTAAACACTACTCAAGCTGAAACTTCTAAATTATTAGAATCTATGGGAATAGAACATGTTAGGGAAGGAGTAGTGGATGATGATGCAATTATTGTTGAACAGACTCCTAAATTCACTGTAGATGTTCTTAAAGAGGGAAAACTTGTTACTAAAGGTATTTCTAAGGATAAATTATGTTCTATTCAATTGTATCCTGAAGCTTACAGATCTACTTGGTACTTCAGAAAATTAACTGGTCTTCTCGAAAATCCAATTGGTGAACTTAAAGTCCATTTTGCAGTTCCTGGAATGAAACTCACAATATTTGAAGGAGATAAAAAGAATGCTAAAGGTTTAGTGCCTGAAAAAACTCCTGAAACTGTTGTTAAAGCAGGAGAAATTGGTATTACTAATATGTCTGCTAAAAATATGGGTTTAATTGGTATCAGATCTGAGGATAATCATGAATTTGGACCTACTGCAGAGTCATTTAGTGCAACTAATATTGTTGGATTAGTTTGTAGCAACTTTGAAATTATTGAAAAACTTAAAGAAGGAGAGATTTTATATGTCACAGAATCTATGTCCTAGCCCTACATTAGGTAAGGAAGATTGGGATCCTGATGTTGTAACTCGTATGATTATTTTAGCACCTGGAGCCCATGTAAGTGAACAAGAGATTGTAAGTGAAATGCATATGCTCGATTTACCGCTTACAATTAAAAATACTTGTTATGGTGCTATGGTTAGTGGTAAAAAAGAAGATGTATTTAAAGCTCTTAAAGAGATTAGAAAATTAGATGAATATCATATATTCACTAAAGATAGGGGCTTTGCTCCAGGTGACCCAAGAAGATGTAGAGGTCAAAGATTTGGACCTAGAGAAGGTTACCATCAAATGGAAGATGAGTATAGGATTCTTGGTGATGTTGCTGATGCATTGAGCCAACGTAGGGATGTAGAAGTTGAAGAGAAAAAACCAATTAAAGTTGAAGAATTTAAAAGTATTTTAGATGAGATTGATTAAATAATAGGTGATTATATGGTTAAAGTAGCTATTTATCCTCCAAATTCATTAATTTTAGCAGATTTAATTGAAAGAAAAGGTCATACTCCTTTAGCACTTCAAAAACAAATTAGACAAAAAATTAAAGACCCTGAAATAGATTCTCCCCCAATGAATATTACTGAAGAAGATCCAATTAAAGGACTTAAATATGCAGCTATTGAAGTTCCTTCTGGAGTTCGTGGAAGAATGTCAATAATAGGACCGCTTATAGATGAAGCAGAAGCAGCTATTATTGTTAAAGATGCTCCTTTTGGATTTGGTTGTGTTGGTTGTGCTAGGACTAATGAATTATCAACATTTTTACTTAGAGAAAGAAAAATACCTAAATTAGAGGTAAAATATCCTACAGATAGGGATGAAACATTCTTAATGGTTAATCAAATTAATGATTTCTTAGATAATCTTGATGAAAGTGAGGAGGAATAAAAATGGTAAAAATTGCTTTAGTTTCATGTGGAACAGAATATAGTGGTATTCAAAAAGAGATTGAAAAGGCTGCTCTTACTTTTGGAGCTGAAATTATTCTTCCTGAAATTGATTTAGATTATATTGAGGAAGCTTGTGCTAAATTTGGTTTTTCTGCTCAAAGTTCAAGTTTAAGATTAATGATTGCAAGGGCAATGTCTATTGTTGAAGGTAAAAGTAAAGCAGATGCTGTTTTTATTGCTACTTGTTTTAGATGTGCAGAAGGTGCACTTGTAAGAAATGCTGTTCGTAAATTTATCCAAGACAACACTCGTATTCCTGTTGTTACTTATTCATTCACTGAAAGAACAAAAGCTGATGAATTATTTATTCGTATGGAAGCATTAGCTACTACTGTAACACGTAGAAATATTCTTGCTCGTGAAAAACAAGAAGGTTTAACTTTAGGTATTGATTCTGGTTCTACAACTACTAAGGTGGTAGCTATGGAAAATAATAAAGTTATTGGTACTGGATGGACTGATACTAAGGATATTATGGAATCTGTATTTAAAGCTGCTGATGAAGCATTTTCTGAAACTGAATATACTATTGATGATGTTGATGGTATTGGTACTACTGGTTATGGTCGTATAAACATTGGTAAACAGTTAAATGCAGAACTTATACAGGAAGAATTGTCTGTTAATGCAAAAGGTGCAGTTTACTTAGCAGGTCATCAAAAAGGGGAAGCTACTGTTTTAGATATTGGTGGTATGGATAACAAGGTCATTACTGTTAACAATGGTATTCCTGATAACTTTACTATGGGTGGTATCTGTGCAGGTGCTTCAGGAAGATTTTTAGATATGACTTCCCGTCGTTTAGATGTAAGTATTGAAGAGCTCGGTCCTTTAGCTTTACAAGGTAATTACCGTAATGCTTTATTAAACAGTTACTGTATTGTATTTGGTATTCAGGATTTAGTTACTACTCTTGCAGCTGGTGGTTCTAAAGCTGATGCTGCAGCTGCTGCATGTCACTCTGTAGCTGAACAGGTTTATGAACAACAACTTCAAGAAATTGATTTAAGAGAACCTCTTATACAAGTAGGTGGTACTTCTTTAATCTCTGGACTTGTTGAAGCTGTAAGTGAAATGTTAGGTGGAATTGATGTTATTGTTCCAGAATATTCTCAACATATTGGTGCTGTTGGAGCAGCTTTATTAGTTTCTGGAATGGGTCATAGACAAGATAATAGATAAACTGGGATGATTTTTATGTTAGTTGAATGCTATGATGAAAAAGGTGCTGAAGTATATGAAATGATTATTAAACAAATATTTCAGGATTTAGTTTTAGGACCTTCTGTTCAAGATTTAAGAGCATTTATTAATCCTGATGGCCCTGTTTTCGTTTTAGTAATTAAAATGAAAAAAACTTCTAGTGTTACAAAACTTGAAGATGTTGCAAAGCTTTCTTACAAAAAAGAAGAAGATGTAACTGATATATTTGTTGAAAATGAGAATTTCCTTCCAAATATATTGAAAAAGCTTTGGTTTATGTATTCAAGGGAAGATATCTATCAGCCAACAAGATATAATATTGAACTTCAGGGAAATCAATTAGATCTTCATGATATGGTGGTAGATAATCCTCAATCTAATTTACAAAGAAGAATTTATGATGCAATCTTTAGAATATTGCCTGAGGGCTTTAAAATAATTAAAGATTTATCTAAAGGAGATATCATTTCTGTTGTTGCTACTGATGAATTAATTCAAGACCAGTGGATTGAGAAAGCTCATGAATACATGGATGAATTATAGAAAACTTTATATATTGTTCGAACATATACAAACATAATTGAGAGTGGTGATTAATATGAATGAACATAATGGTTCTAAATTTGCACACATTACAAAAGCTCATCCATGTTTCAATGAAAAAATGCATGATAAGGTAGGAAGAGCTCATGTACCAATTGCACCAAAATGTAATATTTTCTGCAATTTCTGTACTCGTGATTTAAACAATGAGGAAATTAGGCCTGGAGTGGCTTCATGCGTAATGAAACCTGATGATGCTATTGCTCATATTGATGATATTACCTCTGAAGGTCCTATTTCAGTTGTTGGAGTAGCTGGACCTGGTGATTCTCTTGCTAATGAAGAAACTTTTGAATTCTTTAAGAAATTAGCTAAAGCTCATCCAGATTTAATTAAATGTATGAGTACTAATGGTCTTTTACTTCCAAAATATGCTGATGAATTGGCAGAACTTGGAGTAAATTCTGTAACTGTTACTATTAATGCAGTTGATCCAGAGATAGCTAAAGATATTTATTCTTTCATTAAATATGATGGAAAAGTTATAAAAGGAATTGAAGCAGTTAAAATATTAATTAAAAATCAACTTGAAGGTGTTCAAAAAGCTGCTGAAAATGGAATTGTAGTTAAAGTCAACACTGTTTTAATTCCAGGTGTTAATGATGAACACATTGTAGAAATAGCTAAAGAAGTTAAGAGTCGTGGAGCAGCTCTTATGAATGTTTTACCATTGATTCCATTAGGTAAAATGAAAGATTTATCACGTCCAGACTGTGCTATGATGGAAAAAGTTAGAGATGAAGTTGAAGAAATAATTCCTGTATTTAGAGCATGTACTCAATGTAGAGCAGATGCATATGGTATTCCTGGTAAAAAAGGACATGACCATCACTTAGGAATGGCTCCTCAAAGTCATTACTAATTTTTCTTTTTTTCTTATTTTATTTTCACTTACTTTAACAATTATTGCAGTTTATTGCAGCTATTTCATATACTTATAAATACTTTAATAATTATAATAAAACTTATGAGATTTAACTAATTTTTAATTTAAAAGCTAATTTATCTGTAAGGAATTCATAATAAATTGTTATTTGAGTGTATAATAGTGAATTTATTTTTATTTAATTAGCTATCATTTATTAAAAATTAAAATAAATCATTTTACTGCTAATTTAATTTATAAAATGTTATTAGATGAACTCTATTAAATTGAGGGTACCATTATGTTAGATATACAATTGTTCAGGAAAAACCCAGAAGTAATTTTTGATTCAGAGAAAAAAAGATTTAAGGATACTGAAACAGCTGAAAAAGTTATTGAATATGATAATTTATGGAGAGAAGGTGAAAAAAGATTAAACTTTTTACGTTCTGAAAAAAATAGATTATCTAAATCATTTAAACAGGCTAAAGCTGATGGGACTATTGATGAAGTAATAGCTCAATCTAAAAGTGTTGCAAATGAAATTAAGGAATTAAGTCCGAAAATTGAAGAATATATGAAATTACGTGAAGATAATAGGTATAAAGTAGGTAATATTATTGATGAGGATGTACCTATATCTGATACTGAAGATGATAATGTTATTGTAAAAACCTATGGTGAAATTCCTGAATTTGATTTTGAACCATTAAATCATGTTGATTTAATTGAAAAAATTGATGGGGCAGATTTACAAACAGCAGCATCAGTATCTGGAGCTAGATTCTATTATTTAAAAAGAGATATCTTACATCTTAACTTAGCTTTAATTAGGTTTGCTTTAAGTGAATTAGAAGCTAAAGATTATATTCCACTTCAAACTCCTTTCTTTGTTAAAGGTGAAGTTGCTGCAGAAACCTCTGAATTAGGTGAATTTGAAGAAACTTTATACAAGGTGGAAAATGAAGATTTATATTTAATTGCTACTGCAGAACAAACATTAGCTGCAATTCACAGAAATGAAATCATTGCTCCTGAAGAATTACCAATTAAATACTGTGCTTTATCAACTTGTTTCAGAAAAGAGGCAGGATCTCATGGTAAAGATACATTAGGAATATTTAGGGTTCATCAATTTGAAAAGATTGAACAATTTGTTTATACCACTCCTGAACAATCAAAAGAAGCTCATAAACAGTTATTGGAAGTTACTGAAGAGTTGTATCAAAAATTAGGATTAACCTATAGAATAGTAGCTATTGTGTCATCTGCTCTTAATGATAATGCAGCTATTAAATATGACCTTGAAGCATGGTTCCCAGGTTCAAACACTTATAGAGAATTAGTTTCATGTACTAACTGTAAAGATTATCAGGCAAGAAAAACCAACACCCGTTATGGTAAAGCTGGTTCTGGAGATGCACAAATATTACATACTTTAAACAGTACTGCAATAGCTACTGAAAGAACTATCTGCTGTTTACTTGAGAACTATCAGCAAGAAGATGGTAGTATTAAAGTTCCAGAAGTATTAGTTCCATATATGAATGGTAAAACTGTGATTAATGCAGTTAAATAATTTCTATTAAATGTGTCTTTTAAGTGCTTAATAAAGCACTTTTATTTTATATCTTAATTTAATCTGGGTAATATTTTGGTTCAATTATAAATCTTTTTTATTAAACCCTGTATAATAATGAATAATTAAATTTATATAACTTTAAATAGAATATATAATAACAGATGTATTTTTACATCTTTGATAATAGATAATCATTTGATTATTTATCATTAGGAAGAGAAGGCATAATAAATAAAAAAAATCTACATTATTGTAGAATTATAAATTAGAAACTAACTATTTATGCTCTTCTACTCTTTTCTTTTTTTTTAATCTTTTTTTTAGGTTGTAAAATTATGAGAACTCTTGAATGGGAAAACAACAAATTAAAACTTATTGATCAAACTAAACTTCCAGATGAATTAACTTATGTTTATTGTGAAAATTATAAAGATGTGATTATAGCTATTAAAGATATGGTTGTTAGAGGCGCTCCTGCTATTGGTGTGGCTGCTGCTTTTGGAATGGCCTTAGGTTATCTTGCAGGGGAAGATATGGAAAAGGTTGCATCTGAAATTAAGGCAGCAAGACCTACTGCTATTAATCTATTTTGGGCTGTTGATAGGGTTGCTAAAAGTGAAAATCCTCTAGATGAAGCTTTAAAAATGTTTGATGAAGATATTGAAACTAATTTAGCTATTGGAAAATATGGTTCTGAAGTTATTGAAGATGGAGATACTATTTTAACTCACTGTAATGCTGGAGCTTTAGCTTGTGTTGATTATGGAACAGCATTAGGGGTTATTCGTGCAGCATTTAATGAAGGAAAAGACATTAATGTAATCTGTGATGAAACACGTCCTCGTGGACAAGGGGCTAGTTTAAGTGTTTGGGAAATGCAACAAGAAAATATTCCTGTAAAACTTATTCCTGATGTAGCTTCTGGTTTTTTAATGTCTCAAAATAAAATTGATAAAGTTGTTATTGGTGCAGATAGGATTGCAAAAGGAGGAGTTGTTAATAAAATTGGTTCTTTAATGGTTGCATTGGCTGCTAATCATTTTAATGTGCCTTTTTATGTTGCAGCACCATTGTCCACCTTTGATTTTGAAGCATCTGTATTTGATACTGAAATTGAAGAAAGAAGTGCTGATGAAGTGATTTATTATGGTGGGGCAAGGATATGTCCTGAAGGAACTGAAGTTATTAATCCTGCTTTTGATATTGTTCCTAAAGAATTAGTCACTGGAATTATAACTGAAAAAGGTATTATTGATCCTATTTAAAAAAAGTTTTTATTATTGATTCTATTTTAATTAGAATCAATTATTTTTCCATCTATTGAAACATGCCACATTCCGGGGCTTGATGATTTTACTTTTCTAGTGTTTAAAATCTCTACTTTTTTATTCTTTTTATGGGCTGCTTTTTGTAGACGTTCTATACCTTGACTAAAAGAGTCTGAAAATTCATAATAATTTATTACTCCATTATCTGCAATTAAATCAACAGCCAAATCTAAAAATTCAAATGCAAGACCCGGGAGATTCATAATAATTCTGTCAAATTTTTCATTTTCAAAGTTTTCTTTAGCTACTTCTCTAATATCTCCGCAGAAGGGTCTTATTTTTCCTTTTAATTTATTTAATCTTATATTTTCATCTAAATATTCAATAGCATCACTGTTAATATCAACAGCAGTTATATTTGCATTTTTATTTTTAGCTATTACTATAGGAAATGGCCCAATACCACAGAACATATCAAGGATTTTTTCACCATTGTTCACATTATCTGCGATTCTTTTACGTTCTGTTGCAAGACGTGGTGAGAAATAAACTTCTTTAACATTTAATTTAAGCCTAGTTCCATGTTCTTTATGAATTGTAACAGCATTATCTTCTCCCGCTATTAATTCAAGGTCTCTAATCCTTATAGTGCCATGTATTGCACTTTTTTTCATAAAGACTGATTTTCTTTTTGTAAATTCTAAAGTAGCTTTGCCGATTTCTTTTTTCTTTGATTTTAGCTCTTCTGGAATTTCAACAATTACAATATCTCCTATTATATCAAAGGACGTTTTTAATTCTTCAATTTCTTCTATTGTTAACACATCTTTTAATAGCTCTGTAAAATTTTTAGGATATCTTTTTAGAGTTTCTAAGTCAATATCAACTATTTCATATTCTTCAGGTATTTTTTCCTCTTCATTTATTGGAATAAAACCATAATTATCTTTAGTTTTAATTTTATAATCTAAATTCATTAATTTTTTTTCCATTAATGCTTTACGTGTATCATTTAATGACTTTAATGGAACTTTCACGGCTTTCATAGTATCCTCTTTATCTGATATTGTAATTTTTTCCTAAACTTTTTATATTTCAGTTTTTATATTATTATATGGTTTTTATTTTATTAAATAGTAAGTGTGTTTTATCATGTTTTATTTAGTTGGATTAGGATTATTTGATGAGAAAGATATTAGTTTGAAAGGTTTGGAATGTTTAAAAAATGTTGATAAAATTTATGCTGAATTTTTTACTTCAAGATTATTTGGATCTTCTTTCGGAGCTATTGAAAATCTTATTGGAAAAGAGATTGAGGTTCTTGTTAGGGGTGAGGTTGAAGAAGAAAGTAAATTCATTGAAGAAGCTAAGGATAATGATGTTGCTTTGATTACAGGTGGTGATCCTTTAATTGCAACTACTCATAGTGAATTTTTGGTTCAATGTGCTAAAAAAGGAATTAAATATGAAGTTATTCATGGTTCATCAATATTGTCTTCTGCTCCAGCTATTTCTGGTCTTCAAGCTTATAAATTTGGTAAAGTAACCACAATTCCATTTCCAGATTACAATTTTTATCCAAAGTCTCCTTATGAAGCTATTGAAGAGAATTTACATATGGATATGCACACTTTAGTTTTATTGGATATTCAGGCACATAAAGAAAGGTACATGTCTGTTAATGAAGGTTTAGAATATTTAATGAATATTAAAAATGATTTGGATCATGAGGGTTTGATTACAGAGGATACCTTAGCTATTGGAATTGCCCGTGTTGGTTCAAAAGATGTTGTTGTTAAAGCAGGTTCAATTGGTGATTTAATTGATTTTGATTTTGGTGAACCTCTACATTGTATAATAATTCCTTCAAAGCTACATATTGTAGAAGCAGAATATTTAGTTGAAATAGCTGGTGCAAATCCTGATATTTTAAATGAAATTTAAAAAAAGAGAGTTAATGGGGGAAGAGGTAAAAAAAATATTTTCTACCTCTTTTAAGTTTTTTACTATCAATCAATGAATTATTTTATATTTGGAGATTATAAAATGGTCGATTAATATTGTCGTGTTAATTCTCCAGGATATGAATATTTATTCATATCAATATTTACTTAGACTTTATACTATTTAAATCTTGCTTCTTAATTTTTTGGTTTTTTACCACTCTGTCAAAAAAATTATTTTATGTATTTTTTAATGAGGATTTTTATAAAATTTAGTTAAAAAAACACTGCTCACTATATGTAAGAGAAAATCTTACTATGGTATATGAAAAAAGTAAAGCGTGTTACCATTAATGTCAATAGTGAAGTGGATTTGAATTTTCGACGGTTAGCCTCTTCAAAGATGTTATTTGAAACAGGTTGGTATTCAAAAGCTATGGAAGAAGCTATGTTATTATGGATTGAAAAAGAAGAATCTTCATAACTTGTTTTTTAAAAGATTGCTCTTTTTTTATAAAAATACCACTTAAAACATTAAATTTTTATATTATAAATAGGTTTATTATAAATTATAAACCTAAATTTTTTTTAAATGGTGTTCAAATGGAAGAAAGTAATTTACGAACTGTCAGAGTCTATACTAAAAAGTATTCTAGTAAAGATAAAGATGGAAATGTTATTGAAAAGGAATCTAAGCAGAAACAGGTTAGTTTGAAAAAAGATGACCCTTTTGAAGACAATGAATTAGTTGTTGTCTTAAAAGAAGAGGAATATAAAGATTTGCTTGCTAATAATCGTAAAGACTTTGAAGATATTATCAATGAAAAAGATAATGAAATTGCACATTTAAACAATCAATTATCTGCTTTAAAATCTTCATTTTTTGATGATATTGCTTCATTTAAAGATCAATTAGATGAAAAAGAAGAATTATTAAAAGCTAAGGATGAAATTGATAAATTAAATAAAAAACTTGTTAAGGTTAACGATGAAAGAATAGCTATTTTTAAAGAGCTTGATTATAAAAATAAAATGATTTTAGCTTACAATGTTGAGTTAAATAAATCAATTTTAAAAGCTATTAATGTTGTTATTGATGAGGCAAGAGATAATATTAATCAAAGAAATAAAAAACTTGTTGAACATCTTGATAAATCCATTGAACAAGCCAAACATGATGTAAATGAAAAGAATAAAGCTATAGCATTTGAAATAAACAGTACTGTTGATGAAATCAATGAAGAAATTCGTGCTACTAGTATGATTAAAATGCTTCTTAATAAAAATAAAATCAATTTAAGAGTACCTACTAATGATTTATTGAAACCTTTTGAGTTTGATATTGATACTAATCAATTATTATCAGGACAAGCTTTAGAACTTGATGCTGCTGAAATTTTAAAAGAAGTAATGCCTAAACTTCCAGAACCATTTTCAAAATATATTGACACTCTTGAAGAAGCCGATGCTGAAGAGGTTATTGATGTAAATAAAAAAGGTGATTAAAATAGAATTCAGAACTTTTAAAAGCAGTAAAGTTTCTTTTAAATATCCAGTTACTTGGGAAGTTGAAAAAGCTAATATTTCTAATAATCCTGATTGTATAGCTACTATTTCTAAAGGTGAAGAAAATCTTTTAAATGTTGTTGAATTTCCAACAAGGGCTGATATTGAAGAATTTAAACCTTTGATGGAAGATTTAATCACTGATGATGGTGGGGTTATTATCAGCTCTGATTTTGCCCTAAAAGCAAATAAAGAAGCTATTGAACTTCATGCAGTAATGTACACTCCTCAAATTAATTTTGATATCTATACATATGTGTTTATTGAAGAAAACAATATCTACATTTTTGAACTTAGGACTGTTGACAGTTCTGATGATGTTTTAAAAGAGTATGATGATCTTATAAATTCTTTTGAAATTATCTAATTTTTTTCACTATTTTTTTTCAGGCTTTGTTAATAATTGTTATAAAATTCTTTTAGTTTATTTAAGTTACTTTAATAAAAATTATATTTTTGTTCAATTTTAAATTGACATGTTTGTTGTAACATTTACTTTTTTATTTTAATTTTGTATTGTTTTAGAATATTTCTATAATAATAAAAGACAATATTTATATAGTTCGCATTATATAATACTATATATAAAAGTAAAAAAAAATATTCTATGAATGATAAGAAGACTTTAAATGAAAAATGAATAATGGAGAAAAATTTTATTTTTTTAAAATGAGGTAAACAATAATGAAATCATATACAACTAATGGATATATAGAGAATTTAAGAGACTATGTTAAAGAACACAAAAAATACTTCATTGAAGCATCTATTTTTATATTGACTTGTGTCTTTTTAGGTGGTTTTGCTTATATCTTTAGTTTAATTTAATCAATTGGATTTAGAATATTTCTCAATTTAATATAATTGAGTATATTCTAATAGATAATCCATATACTTTTTATCTAAAATTTTTAATGCTGAAATATTTTGAGGATTTGTATTTGATCTTTCTTCAACTAAATTTCTAAGAGACTTATTTTTCATATGTGTTTGAATTTCTTTTATAACAAATTTTAATGTGTTTAAATTATATTTTTCCAATTCTTCTCTACTTATGTCCTCATAAATAGGGTAAGTATCAAGTTCATAAGTTTTTGTTGGTGTTAATAAAACATTTAAATAGCTATAATATTCACTTGAATTGGATAAAAAGCCATCAATTCCCATATATGATAGAAGTGGCATGAAAGAAGGTTCAGCAAAAGTAAATATTAAATAGCTAGTAGGTTTTAATTCTTTTTTAAGAGTAACTATTAAATCAACAAGATCTCTTGGATGTAAGAGCAAGTCATCAGAATTTGCAATTAAAAAACCATTATATCCAAGTTCTTCTAATCTTTTTCCACATTCTACTCTTAAATCAATATATTTGGAACCTTGTATTGTTGCAATATTACATGAATCTTTGTATTCTTCTGCTTTTTTAAGGGTAAGCTCAACATTCCATTTAGCTATCTCATAGTCAACATTATAGGCAGATCCTTCACTTGGAGCTACTTTAAGTGATTTTTCATGAAATATGCAGGGTGTTTGTATATCTTCAAGTTTTCCAATTCTTCCAGGGCCATCATGTGATTTAATTTCGAATTTGCTATTCATTTATATACTCTCATTTATTTTATTATCAATTACTTATTATGTTAATTCTTTTTATTTTAAATTTATCAAAATACTGTAACCTTTTAGGTTACACAAGTGAAAATTTTAGTAACCTTTATATATGCTTCTTTTCTTAATTATTATTAGGATTTGAGGAAATCCGATCCTATGATTATCCAAAAATGGTGTGTTTTCAATGTCTATTTTAAAACGTCTTAAAGAGATATTAACAGGCAAAAATTCTGAAAAAGAATCAAACGTGGAAGAAAAAGTACGCGTTAATGTTAAATCTTCAGAAAATGAGGATGATGTTTCTGAAACCAAAACTTCTGAATCTATTTCAAAAATGAACAAAGAAAAAGCACCTGAAACTAAAAAAGACATATCATTAAAAGATGATGGATCTTCTAAATCTATTTCTAAAACAACTTCTGATAATGAAGAAGAGGTTGAATCTGAGCTTAAAGAAGTAGAAAATATGGAAAATTCAGATGAATCTGAAAAGTCTACAATCGAGTCAGCAGAACCTGAATCTGTTGAGTCTGAAGAAATTGAGAAAGAAGCTGAAAACAACGATTCAAAAAATAATAAAAAGAGAGATAATATGACTTTATTAAATGATACAGAATTGTTAAACGATTCAAACATCGACAAAGATTTCACAGCTGAATTTATTGATGCTGGTCTTGAAACTGTAAAACATTGTTTCCAATGTGGTACTTGTGGTGGAACTTGTCCTTCAGGAAGGAGAACTCCATATAAAGTAAGACAAATCGTAAGAAAATGTTTACTTGGATTAAAAGATGAAGTAATCTCCGATGATGCTTTATGGATGTGTACTACCTGTTACACTTGCCAAGAAAGATGTCCTAGAAGTGTAGCTATCGTAGGTATCATTAAAAAAGCAAGAAACATTGCAGCTCATGCTGGTTACATGGCTAAAGCTCACAAAATGACTGGTGTATTTGTAATGAACACTGGACATGGTGTACCTATTAACGATGCAACTAAAGCTTTAAGAAAACAAATTGGTCTTGCTGAAGTACCACCAACTACTCACTCATTCCCAGAAGCTTTAAAAGAAGTACAAACTATTTGTAAAGCATGTGAATTTGATGAATTAATCGGTTACGATGAAGCAACCGGCGGATTAAAAGAATAAATAAATTTTAGGAGATAATAACATGGAGATTGCATATTTCTTAGGTTGTATTATGAACAACCGTTACCCGGGTATTGAAAAAGCAACAAGAATTTTATTTGACGCATTAGATATTGAATTAAAAGACATGGAAGGAGCATCCTGTTGTCCAGCTCCTGGTGTATTTGGTTCTTTTGATGAAAAAACATGGGCATCTATTGCAGCACGTAACTTAACCATTGCAGAAGAAATGGGTGCTGACATTATGACTGAATGTAATGGATGTTTCGGTTCATTATTTGAAGCTAACCACATGTTAAAAGAAGATGAAGAAAAAAGAGCAGAAATTAACGAAGTTTTATCTGAAGTAGGAAGAGAATACAAAGGTACTATTAACGTAAAACACTTTGCTCAAATCTTAAGAGACGATGTTGGATACGAAAAATTAGCTTCTCTTATTGAAAAACCTTTAGACTTAAATGTTGCTGTTCACTATGGTTGTCACTTCTTAAAACCAACCGATGAAATTGGTATTGAAGAATCCGCTGAAAACCCATCTATTTTAGATGATCTCGTTGAAATCACCGGTGCAAAATCTATTCCTTACGAAGAAAAAATGATGTGCTGTGGTGCTGGTGGAGGATTAAGATCCAGAGATTTAGATGTAACTTTAAGTTTCACTAAAGAAAAATTAGACAACATGGAAGCTGCTGGCGTTGACGCAATTGTAAACGTATGTCCTTTCTGCCACTTACAATTTGATCAAGGTCAAAAAGAAGTTAACGAAAAATACGGAACTAACTATAGCATCCCTGTATTCCACTTAGCTCAATTATACGGTCTTGCTATGGGATTAGATGCTGATGAGTTAACTTTAGGTGCTCAAGTTATTGATGCACAACCAGCTCTTGCAAAAGCTTTAGCTCAATATCAATAAGTTTTTAGCTTATTTCGAAATCTAAATATTGATTAGGTATTGCTTTCCTTTTCAATTTCTTTAGGGCAGTTAGTACATAGATAATTAAGGAATTTATAGGATTGGGGCCTCTTTTATCTATGTACAACCAACTTAATTATTCATTAAACCAAAAGAGAGTGTACTTTCTAGTGCCTCTCTTTTTTATTTCAATGTTTTTTTAGTTTCAATATATACGAATTATTCGTAATTAAGTTTATATATTATAAGTATTATAAATTAGATTGGATATTAATATTATAAAATTATGTTAGGTGAAAGTTATGTTCGTAGCAACTTTAGATGGTATTTTCAAATATCAAGATTTGCCTGAAGAATATGGGCCTTATGTACAATTTAAAGCAACTATTGAAAAAAGAGATAAAATCAATAATGATGATGAAATAGCTATTTTAAAAATTACTGGTACTGACAGTCACCATGTATTGTTCTTGGATTCTTATAATGACATTATGGAAATTCAAAAAGAATTAAAAGATGCAGATGCAAAAATCAATCACACTACTTTAAAAATCATAGGTGGCCATTTATGAACTTGCCTTCTGAGCAAATTTGGTTAGTTCTTGTTAAATTGCTCACTGATTTAAAAAAGAAAAATCACGAAATTCCTCATGAATTTAATTCTGATTTAGCTTTAGCAAGGTCTTCAATTAATACTTATAAAAGGGATCCAACCCATCCAGAGATGATTAATGCATTAGCTAATGCTGACATGACTCTTAACAGGATTCAAGAATCTTTAATTACAATGGCTGAAGAAGAAGGGGAAGAATATCTTGATAAATGGCTTGATTACCTAAAAAGAGCTACTAAAGGTGAAACAGTATTTGAAATGCCTCAATCAAGATCTAAATTCTTAATTAACACTCCTCCCGGAATGTCCAGTGGTAGAATTACCTTAAAAAATCCTTTAGCAGAAGAAAGAGTCAATGAAATAGCTGAGTGGAACGGCCTTATTATTGAATTTGATGATGATTGTACTGTTGCACTTTATGGAGATAAAGATAAAGTTCAGCATGGTTTGAAAGAGATGGGTCCTTTCTTTTCAGAATGAAATTAAAAAGTAATTATGGTGTTAAAGATGAAATTTTTAGCAATTAGTGATATTCACGGCGAAGAAAATGAGAATTTATATAGGTATGTTAAAGAAAATGATATTGATTTAGTTCTTGTTGCAGGAGATATTACTGATTTCGGTCCTTTAGAGTTTGTTGGTCAATTTATGGATAATCTTTTTGACTGTGATTGTGATGTAGTAGCTATTCCTGGAAACTGTGACCCTTCAGGTATTTGTAATTCCATCACTGAAAGTGGAGCATTATGCTTACACAATAATATTATAGCATATGGGGATGCAGTTATTTTTGGTTATGGAGGTTCTAATCCAACTCCTTTTGATACTCCTGGTGAAATTCAAGATAATAAGATTTATGGGGATGTATATGAGTTACTAGCTGAATATGATTATTTAGCTAATGATAAAGTTCCTAAAGTTAGAATTTTACTTACTCATGCTCCTCCTTTCAATACTGATGCTGATTTAACTGATGGTGGAGATCATGTTGGAAGTCAGGGTATTCAAAAATCTATTCATGAATTTAAACCAGAAATTAGTATTTGTGGTCATATCCATGAGGCAAAATCCATTAGTAAATTAGGAGATAACACTATTGTTGCAAATCCAGGTATGCTTAAAGATAATGGGGCTATCTTAATTAATATTGAAAATGGAAAAAATTATTCTGTTGATATTATTGATTTATCCTCATAACTCTCTTTTTCTTTTTTTGTAAGTTGTTTTAAGTAATAGCTATTTTTCTAGATATTTTTTCAGTGTTTAACTTGTTTTAATCTGTTTTGTATTAAGTTATTTTTTTATTACTGTAAAACTTAAATAACAAATTTTATTTAACAGAAATTTAAAAGTATCTATCATAGGTATTAATATATAAATGTAATCTGAGTGATTCCTATGATTATGGTTAAAGGTAAAGTGGATGGTAAAGAATATCAGGAGCCTTTTTCTAAAGGTATCTTGGCACGTTCATTAACTACTGCGGATATGGGTTCTAAAAAAGCTTATGAAGCAGCCACTGAAATTGAATTAAAATTAATTGAAAATAACATTAATGTGATATCAATTACAGAATTATCAGAATTTGTTGCTGATTATTTACGTAATGAAGACCCAGCTATTGCAGAAAAATATCTTAAATGGAGAACACTTAGAAAAGCTAATGGTCCTCTAATTATTTTAATTGGCGGGGCTTCTGGAGTTGGAACTTCTTCTATGGCTTTTGAATTAGCTAACCGTTTAGGTTTAAAGAATTTAATAAGTACAGATATGATTAGGGAAGTTATGCGTAAAATTGTTTCTAAAGATTTAAGTCCAGTTATTCATAAATCCAGTTTTAATGCTTATGAAAGTATTAGGATACCTAAGTTAGCATCAAATCCAGTTGTTGAAGGGTTTAGAAATCAAGTTGAAGTTGTAAGTGTTGGTGTAGAAGCAATTATTGAAAGATCTATCAAAGAAGGAATTAGTACTATTATTGAAGGAGTCCATATTGTTCCTGGTTTTATTAATGAAGAGTTAATTGAGAAATATAATATTGTTGTTTTTACATTAACAATATCTGATCCTGAAATACATAAAAGCAGGTTTTATTCAAGATGTAGGCAGCCATGGGTTAAAAGATCTCTTCAATCTTATTTAGATAACTTTAATTCAATTAGAGAAACCCAAGATTTTATAGTTAACCAAGCAAAATTATCAGATTCTTATATCATTGATAATGTAGATGTTACAACTACAATTGATATGATGATGAATGATATTATTGACAAATATGGTGGGATAAAATGATGTTAGATAAAAAAGTAAAGGAGATTATGACTACAGATTTGATTACCATTACTCCAGACATTGATGTAGTTTATGCATTTGAAAAATTAATGGAACATAAAATTAGTGCAATGCCTGTAGTTTCTGATGGTAAAATGGTTGGAATTATAACTGCTACAGATTTGGGCCATAATTTAATTTTAGATAAGTATGAGTTAGGTACTCAAGTTGAAGAAATCATGGTGAAAGATGTTGTTTCTGTTTCTCCTGAGGATACAATAGCTTCTGTTGTTGAAACTATGAATACTAGTGTTCAAGGATCAGGAATTCTTAATCAGTTACCAGTTATTGATGATAATGGCAATTTAGTAGGCATTATATCTGATGGAGATATTATTAAGGTTATTTCTTAATTTAACTTTTTTATTCTCTTTTTAATCAGACTTTTTTTTATTTTTTCATTTTTAAGGAATATTTTTTCTATTTTTTAGCTATTTTAAAAAGATTTATATACTTATAATATTAAATATAGTTATGGCTAGACTGGAGGGTTAGGGGTCCTCTGTAAGCACACACCCCCTTTGGTGCAGTTGAAGTCCAAGAGGCGGCTTTTTGAAGGGATATCAGCCTTTAAAACCAACATAGAAACTTCGTCCTACAGGATTATTGGTGAGTTGGGTTTTACTGTAGGGTAAAACTTATTTCTCTTTAATTTAGGAATGTGTCAGGCCCGGGAGGGAGCAGCTCTACTAATAACAACTAATGCTTGTAGATTAACGGGGTGGAGTTGTGTTTTTTAGATCACTTATATTCTGGATTTTAGTCCACTTTTGGACATGCCTTTTTCAATAAGTTTATATGTAAGTTTATACATATTATTTAGTATACTGTTTTTGTAATGTCGGGATGGCCCAGCCTGGTACGGCGTCGGACTGCTAATCCGATGATCTTACGATCACGCGGGTTCAAATCCCGTTCCCGGCGCTTTTATTATTTTTTATTTATTAATTTCTTGTCTATGATCATATTCCAATCCATAAGGACAAGCATGCACAGTAACTGATTTTACAATATCAACATCATTTAATATGTTTTCTTGGACAATGTGAGCTATTTTATGTGAATCATCTAAAGACATGTTAGGATCTAACTCAATATGTAAACTAGCTATTGCATAAGCTCCTAAATAATCGATTTGAACATTGTGGGCTCCATAAACTTCTTTTGTGTTAGTTGCTACCTTTTCTATTTTTTCATATAAATCAGGAGTTGGAATTTTTCCCATAATAATATTAAGGTTATCTCTTCCAACGGAATAAGCTGTTTTAAGAATCATAATTCCAATAAACAATCCTATTATTGAATCTAAAATTGGAAAACCAGCACTAGAAATAACAATTCCAATTAAAATTGCAATAGATGAAAATACATCAACTCTTTGATGTTGACCATCTGCGATAATAGCTGGACTATTTATTTTTTTACCAAGTGAGATAAGGTAACTGCTTACTGCAGAATTTATGATGATTCCAATAACTGCCATTATTGCAGCAATAGAGTCAGGGCTTGTAATAACAGAATGGTTAACAATTTTATCAAGAGCCCCAGTTATAATTTCGTATCCAACCATTGTTAAAAAAATAACTATTATGAGGCCTGAAATAGCTTCTGCACGTCCATGACCTAATGGGTGTTCTTTATCTGCAGGTTTTTGACCTATTCTAAATCCCGCATAAGCTATAATTGTTGTTGCAATGTCTGAAAGGGTATGTGCTCCTTCAGATATTAATGCATAACTTCCAGATATTACTCCAATAGTTATGTTAAAAATAGTTAAAAAAGTATTGGCACATACACCTACAATTGCTGCTTTATTACCTTCTTTACCCCTCACTTCATCCATTATTTATACCTCTTCTAAGATATCCATTGCCTTAGCTATATTTTCATAGGAGTTAGCATAAGACATTCTAATGTGTTTTTCACCATTTGCTCCAAATGGAAGTCCAGGTACAGTTATAACTCCTGCTTCTGCTGCTTTTGATACAAATTCCATTGGGTTTTCAACTTCTGGATAAACATAAAAAGCACCCTCTGGTTTTGAACAGGTGTAACCCATTTCTTTTAAACGTTTAACAATAAGATTTCTTCTTTTTTCAAATTCTTTTACCATATTGTTTACAGAATCTTGAGGTCCTCTTAATGCTTCTAAAGCACCCATTTGTCCAATTGAATTAGCACATGCAGTACAATATTGATGTATTTTTAAAAGTTCTTCATTGAATCTTTCACTGGCATTTATATAACCAATTCTAATACCAGTCATAGCATATGCCTTTGAAAATCCATTGAGAGTAATTACATTATCACTGAATGCACCTGGGGAATAATGTTTTTTTCCATATATTATTTTTTCATAGATTTCATCAGAAATTACTAGAAAATCATAATCTTCAGCTAGTTCAGCTATTCCTTTTATATCTTCTTTATCCATAACTGCACCAGTAGGATTGCATGGTGAATTTAAGATTATTGCTTTTGTTTTGTCAGTGATTTTTTCTTGAACATCTTCTACTTTTAATTTTAAATCATTTTCCATTTTACAGTCTACAGCTACAGTTTTTGATTCACAAAGGTCGATACATGCAGGATAAGATAAGAAACTTGGATCTGGAAGTAATATTTCATCTCCTTTATCAAAAAAGGCTTGGGCACACATGTATATTGCTTCACTACCACCTGTTGTAACAATAATATTATTTATATTGGTGTCAATATTGTTATCCTTCTTAAGTTTTTTAACAATTTCTTCTCTTAATTCTTCATATCCTTTGTTTGGAGTATAATGACTATAATTATTTTCAATAGCATTATTCATTGCTCTTTTAATATTTTCTGGAATATCAAAATCAGGTTCACCAATACCTAAATTTATAGCATTTGGATTAGTTACTTCAAACATTTTTCTTATTTGTGATAATTCAACTTTTTTTGTTCTCATAGCTGGACTTAACATTTTAATTCCTCATTACTATCTTGAACCTTGTAATACATTAAGTTTACTTATTTTAGGTTATATTAAATTTTAAATCATTTAAAAATTAGTTTTTTAGTTTAATCTAAAATTTTGTCTTTAATAATATAAAAAAATGATATTGGTGATGTATTTAATCATTACAGGCTCCACAATTATAACAAACTCCTTTTTCACACCATGGAGTTTCTTTTCCACTTTCAATTCGTTTATATTCATTTACTAGAAATTTCTTTTTTATTCCAATATCAATATTTTCCCATGGTAATGGTTTAAGTATATTATAATTAGGGAGATATTCTTTCCATTCTTTTATGGTAATGTTTTTAGTTAATGATTTTTCAATAATGTTAGAAACTGTCCTATTTCCACAAGATAATATATATTGTATCATGCCTTTTTTAGGACTTTCGAACTTTATGTTATATCCTTTCATTTCTTTTTTAAGAAGTCTCATTTTCTTTTTAATATCTTTTAAATTATATTGTTCCCATTGTAGTGGTGTATGTGGTTTTGGAATTACTGGATTAACACTGAATTTTACAGTATTGTTATTAATATTATATTTAGCAATTTTTTTCATAAACTCAGATAATTCTTTTATGTCATCTAATGTTTCAGTTGGAAGGCCAATTAAAAAATATAATTTAATGTTAAAATTTAGTTCAAAAGCAGTTTTCACAACTTCAAATATTTTTTCATCAGGAATATTCTTATTGATTTTGCTTCTTAATTTTGAAATAGATTCTGGAGCTATTGTTAATGTTTTAAGTCCACTTTCTTTTAACATTCTAAGATGAGTTTCATCAATAGATTCAATTCTAAGTGAAGGGGTAGCAATTTGAAAATCTCTTTTTTTAAGTTCTTCAATTAATTCTGTGATATGTGAATAATCAGAAACTGCTGCACCTATTAAAACAATTTTATTTAGTCCTGTTTTTTCACGGGATATTTCAGCTATTTCAATTAACTTCTTCAGTCCTGTTTCACGCATGGGTCTATAAAGATAACTGGACATGCAGAATCTACATCCTCTTGTACATCCTCTAGATACATTTAGCATAATTGAATCTTTAAAAGCAAGTTCAAATTTTTCTTCATTTGTTTCACTTATTAGTGGGTATGTAACATGATATGCTTCATTCATATCTTCTACAATGGCTATTTTTGCACTATTATTTAATTTAGGAATATAAACTCCTTGAATATCTGAATATTTAGTTAATTCTTTACTTGGGTTCTGAAGGTAAGTATCTAAAATGGGGTCAATTACTTTTTCACCTTCTCCAATTACAAATAAATCAATAAAATCAGCCATAGGCATTGGATTTGCAGTAGCGCATGGTCCACCAGCTATTATTAAAGGATCATTATCTCCTCTATCTTTACTTCTTAGAGGTATTTCAGAGTCATGTAGCATTTTAACTATATTAAAATAATCCTCTTCATATTGCATTGTAAAACTTATGATATCAAAATCTTTTAATGGGCTGTTAGTCTCAATAGATCTTGTGTTAGGATAAATTATACGTTCACAGTAGCTATCCTTTCTATCATTAATCATATTATAAAGTATTTCATATCCAAGTGATGACATAGCGGTTCTATAAATATTAGGATAGCATAATCCTATTCTTAAGTTGATATCTTTAAGATTTTTTTGAATTACATTTTTTTCAAATATCAATATCATCATCTGTGTTATTTATTTGTAAAAATAATGTTTTTATAAGCATTTTTTATTTTTTCTTAATTTCCATTTATTTTTTATATAATAATTTATTTGCCTTTTATTTCATATTTTAAAGGTTATTTTTTAGTATAAATTAAATATTCCTGCTTAAATAGTTTTAATTATTGTTTAGTTATGTTTTTTTTCTAGATTAGTGATTTATGTAATTGTCTAATAAATGGTCTATGTTTCATTTATTTTTATCCTTTATTCAGTAATTTTACTTTTATTTTTTCTTTGAATCTGCTTTATAAATAAATTTTACCTTTTTTTATTAATATAGTCTTTTTTGGACTGTTTTTTTAAAATTAAAGGCATAAAAACATTTATATATAATTAAAATATAAATTACTCTACTCATTATGAATAGATAGTATTAGATATATATTGTATTTTTATTAAAAATTTTCGTAATGAGAAATAGAGGTGGAAATATTTCTTTAAAATATAAAACGTTTATTGCATCTGTTTTAATTGTGTTCTTTGTTTCATTGGGCGCAGTTTATGCATCAGATGCAGATAATGTTACTATTGATAATTCAAATTTAATTCAAGATGACTCTATGTTATCTTCATATAATTTAGAAGTTTCTAGTAATAATTCTATCTCAGAAAATAATTTAATTAGTTCTCATAATGATAATTTAATTGAGAATTCTTCTAGTTCTAGTGAAAGCTATGATGAGAATATTAATAATGATAATTCTAGTTATGTAGAGGAGGATTATCCTATTAATGTAGAAGATGCTCAAAATACACAAATTATTTCTGAGGATACAAACTCTACAAACAATGATTTAAATTCTACTAATCAAACTTATTTTGATTCAGAAAATCTTATATTATATTATAAGAATGGTACACAATGGATTATAACTTTATATGATAATAATGGTAATCCACTAGCTAATCAAAATGTTTCTTTTATTATAAATGGTGGGATTTATTATCGTGTTACTGATGAATTTGGTAATGCTTATTTGAATATTAATTTAAACCCAGGTAATTATTCAATTACTTCAATTTTTAATGGTAATGAATTCTATGCTGGTACAAATATAACTAATAATATTACTGTACTTCCTACTATTTCTGGTAGTGATGTTGTTAAGTATTATAAGAATGGTACTCAGTATTATGCTGTTGCTTTGGATGGTAATGGTAATCCTTTAGTTGGTGTTGATATTACTTTTAATATTAATGGTGTTATGTATACTAGGGTTACTAATGAAGAGGGTATAGCTATGCTTAGTATTAATTTAAATCCGGGTAATTACATTATTACTGCTATTCATCCAAATGGTTTAATGATTTCTAATAATGTTACTGTACTTCCTACTATTTCTGGTAGTGATGTTGTTAAGTATTATAAGAATGGTACTCAGTATTATGCTGTTGCTTTGGATGGTAATGGTAATCCTTTAGTTGGTGTTAATGTTACTTTTAATATTAATGGTGTTATGTATACTAGGGTTACTAATGAAGAGGGTATAGCTATGCTTAGTATTAATTTAAATCCGGGTAATTACATTATTACTGCTATTCATCCAAATGGTTTAATGATTTCTAATAATATTACTGTACTTTCCACAGTTATGGGTGAAGATATTATTAAAGAGTATAGAAATGGTACTCAGTATTATGCTGTTGCTTTGGATGGTAATGGTAATCCTTTAGTTGGTGTTAATGTTACTTTTAATATTAATGGTGTTATGTATACTATGGTTACTAATGAAGAAGGTATAGCTAAACTTAATATTAATTTAGATCCAGGTAATTATATTATCACTGTTATTCATCCAAATGGACAAATGATATCAAATAATATTGTAATTATTCCTGCAAATATTGTTATTACTTCTAATACAACTATTCTTGTGGGAAATGACAAAAAATATACTGTTACTCTAAAAACTGTAGGAGGTTCTCCTGTATCTTCAGCAGAAGTTTATTTCTACATAAATAATAATAGATATGTAGTTGTAACTAATGAGTTAGGTGAAGCAACTTTGGATCTTTCTAGTTTGCCTTTAGGTGAATACACTATTGAAATTGTATTTGCTGGTGATTATAGATTTAATTCTGCAAATGCTTCAGATAACCTTCTTTTAATTAATTCTACCACTATTTTAGATGGTGAAGATATTGTTATTGAATATCAAGATGGTTCAACTTTTGATGTTTATTTAACTGATTTGGAGGGTAATCCGTTAGTTGGTGAAACTATTATATTCCAAATTAACGGTGTAACTTATAAAGTGGTTACTGATGAAAATGGTAAAGCAAGTTTTGATTGTAGAAATTTGACTCCAGGTATATACAATATTACTTATTCCTATTCAACAAAAGGACAACCTGATTATAATAATCTTTCAAGCACCATTACTGTCACTAAACAAACTGTTGACATCTCTGGTGATGATATTGTTCTTTTACCTGGTGATGGTTCTTACTTTGAGGTTTTAGTAACTTCTAAAGATGGAACTCCTTTAAGTAATGTTGCTGTTGATATTATTATTAATGGTGTTACTTATTCAAGGTATACTGATGAAAATGGTATTGCAAGATTGCAGATTAATCTTGGTATTGGTTATTATGATGTATACTATGCTGTAACTGATGATTTATATTCAGCTAATAACGGTTCTAATAAGATATTAGTTAATGGATCCATTATGACATCTAATGAGACATCTGTCAATTTTGGTTCTGATAGTTACTTTACTGTTAAAATAACTGATGCTTATGGAAGACCTATTGTTGGTGCTACTATTCGTTTCGTTATTAGCAATGGTGAAACCTTATATGCAGTTACTGATGAAAATGGTATTGCTAGGATTAGTTTAAGTGACTTACCTATTGGAGATTATAATATATCATATTTCTATGATGTTGAAAATGCTTTTAAACAAAGTGGTATGAATTCTGTTCATGTTGTAGGTTCAATTTCTATTGATGATATGATTTCTGCAGCTGAAACTGTTAAAGAGTACATTGAAAATAATCATGCACTACCTGAAACTGTTGTTGTAGGTTCTTTTACTTATACCATGTCTGAATTTTTATATTTACTTGCAGTAGCTACTATTAATATGGATCAGGGTAATTTTGATAATATTTTTGCTATTGATGTGGACAGTCCAGATAGTCCTGTAAGTTCCGGTTCTCTTGGAAACTTATATGATTATGCATCTGTTGCTCAGGCTATTGTTGATTTTATTAATCAAAATGGTAAAGCTCCAAATTCCATTAACTCTAACTTAGGGGATATTGGTTATGAAAATTTAATCTATGCCTTTGCTAGAGTAGTGGCTTACTATGGTAATAATGGAGTAATGCCAAATTATGTTGCAATTAAATCAGTCAGTACAATTGATGTTCCAGATAGTCCATTAAATAGTCCAAATACTATTACTAATTTAGATCCATACAAAGGTGCTACAACAAATTGTCAGGTAAATGATCCTGCAATTCAAAGTCTTGCTCAAAGTCTTACTGAAGGTATTACTGGTGAACTTGAAAAAGCAACTGCAATCTATAATTATGTTAGGGATAACATTAGGTATGCAACATATTGGGATACTGCTTATGGTGCAAAAGGTACTTTAGATAGAAAAATAGGAAACTGTTGTGATCAAGCTCACTTACTTTCAGCTCTTCTTAGAGCTTCTGGATTTGCTACTAGATATGTTCATGGAGTATGTTCATTTACTAGTGGTAGTACCTATGGACATGTTTGGGTTCAAGTATTAATTGGTGACACATGGGTTGTTGCAGATCCTACTAGTTCTAGAAACAGTCTTGGAGATGTAAATAATTGGAATAATTATGGATACACTTTGAATGGTTATTATGCTACTTTACCATTCTAATTATTCCTTTTATTTTTCTTTTTTTTCTTTTTTTAATATAACATATTTATTTTTATAATAGTTTTAACATAGTATCTATTAAGGAAACTAGTTAAGGACGACTATTATTATGAATACTAAAAAATATAAGAAGGTTGCCGTTGGGGGCACTTTTGATAAATTTCATGATGGTCATAAAAAACTTTTAGAAACTGCTTTTGAGATTGGTAATGAAATTGAGATTGGAGTTACTTCTAATGAGTTTGGTGGCCGTAAAGGAGATATTGATTCTTGTAAAGAAAGAATGGCTAATTTAAAATCTTTTTTTAATGATAAATCTAATTTTTCCGTAACTCCTTTAAATGATCCTTATGGTACAACTGTATTTGATGAGGAATTTGATGCAATTGTTGTTAGTGAAGAAACTAAACCAACAGCTATTGAAATTAATGAAATAAGAAAAAATAAAGGGATGTTACCATTAGATATCATCGTTGTTCACTTTGTTTTAGCAGAAGATGGGGTTCCTATATCTTCTACTAGGATTAGGTGTGGTGAAATAAATAAAAAAGGAAATATATTAAAGTAATGAATGTAAATATTATAATTGGAGGTAGTTATATGGCAGTAAAAATCGACGCTGATAAATGTGGTCATATCGAAAATTGTCCTGTACAAGGATTATGTGTTAAATTATGTGAACAAGGTGCATTGGTTGAAGAAGATAATGATGTAAAGATTATTCCTGAAAAATGTGATGATTGTGATCTTTGCATTCAAAATTGTCCTAATCAAGCAATAAGCAGAGCATAGGTGTTGTAACATGTTTACCGTCGAAAGAACTGGGGATGAAGCTCGTGTTCTAACTTATAAAGACGATAACTGTGTTGCTTGTGGTATTTGTACTAATGTATGTCCTACAACTTCCTTAAGATTAGGTCCAGTTGTTCCAATAGCTCGTGGCCTTATTGAAATGGATTATCTTTCAGTTAATTCAAATACCTGTGTTTTATGCGGTTTATGTTCAATTGCATGCCCATTTGATTCATTGTCTCTTACTCTTGATGGGGAAGAAATTAAAGAGTTGGAAAACTATCCTAAATGGGATGTTGAATCTTCTATTAATGAAGAGGAATGTATGTTCTGTGGTAGATGCTACTCTGCATGTCCAAATGATGCAATTCTTTATGAAAGAAGTCTTCCCAATAGGAATAATCTTGTAAGGGGAGAAATTTCTATTAATGAAGATGATTGTATTTATTGTGGCTTTTGTGATGATATTTGTCCAGCTGGTGCTATTTCAGTAGATGCAGATATTAAAGGAGATAACTACAGTATTAAATTAGATGAATCTAAATGTGTTTATTGTAAATTATGTGCTAAAGTTTGTCCTGAAGAAGCTATTAAAGCTGTATGTACCATCTGTATGGAAGCAGATAACATTAAAATTCCTTCAATTAAAGGGAATGTCTTCATTGTTGGAGATGACTGTGTATATTGTTCATGGTGTAAAGAAATTTGTCCTGTGGATGCTGTTACTATTACAAAACCATTTGAAGGTTCTCTTTCTTTAGTTGAAACTGATGAAGCTCAATGTAAAGGGGACTCCTGTCATGCTTGTCAAGATGTTTGTCCTTGTAATGCTGTTGCTATTGAAGATAATAAATCAGTTACCAATTCAACTTTCTGTAATCTATGTGGTGCATGTGTAACTGCATGTCCTCAAAATATAAGAGAATTAAAAAGAACTTCAATGAAGTTAACTAATATTAATTCTGAAGCTTGGAAAGATTCTTTAAACAATTTAATTGGAAAATAAGTTAAAATCAAGGAATTTTTACTCCTTGATTTATATTTTATTTATAATGAAATTTCTTTCTTTTTTTAATACTTTTTTTAAATTTTCATGTACTGTTTCTTGAATGGTCGCTATATAATTTCCTACTAGTAGTATAATTATTAAGAGGCCACCGATTATAAGTATTAATTCTGCACTTCCTTGTCCGGAATTATCCATTATTCTCCCCATTTAGTTCTATTATTATCTACTGATGTTCTAACATCCATTATGTCATCACCTGCGGTTAAACTATTCTCACTTCTTTCCATATAATGTCTATAAATTAATAATGCGAAAATAGCTATTACAATTACTCCTCCAAATAATAGGATATATTCTGCGGCACCTTGTCCTGAATTGTCTATGTTTTGTATGTTTTTGATGTTCATGATATCACCTATAGTAATACTTATTTTTTATAAAATATTAATATTACGATTTTATTTAAAGTTATTACTTTAATTTTTTCTTTATTCTTCTTTTTAGTTTTATTTTTGAAAATACAGGTAATATCTTCTAAAAAAACACTATATTTATAAAGTAAATTAGTTAATATTATATAATAGTTATTTTAATTTAAATTTAAAAAATTAAAGGGTGAATTTTTGTGGAAAAAATGGTTAAATTAATTTCAGGGTTTGTATTATTTATACTAGGTGTAGTTCTTGTATATGAAGCAAATTTATATCATTTACAAGACTTCTTATTGGTTATAGGATTTATTTTAGCAATTTGTGGTATTTTATTGATTTTAAATTATTTTATTGATAATTCTGCAGATAAAACTGGTCGTGTAATCAAAGAAATCATTGACAAATCTCAGGATTACAGAAAAGATAACAAATCTGAAGATGATCCATCAAAACCTTTAAAAGTCCGTCAGGAATTTAATGACTACAATGACTTTAATGAGGATTATGGTGAAGAAATAGATTTAAACAGTAATTATTTCGAGACTTCAGATGATAGCTATAATGAAGATTTGTTCAGTACAAAATCTGAGTTTGATAATAAACTTAAATTCACTCCTAACTATGATAAACCTTTAAAAATTACTAGAAAACCTAAAAAACGTGCTAATCAGATGATGGATGAAATTCCATTGTCTTTTGATTATTCTCAAGACAAATCTGAAGAGATTAAAAAGGCTTTAGAAGTTGATGATTCTCCAGTTTATGAGCCATTATCACAGGAAGTCTCTAAACCGGCTCCATCTTTATCTAGAGATATTAAAATTGATATTAATAATCCTGAATCTCTTCCAATTCCTAAATCTTTACAAAGTTTCATTGTTTCAAATAATGGAATTATTACTGTTGAGGATGCATTTGAACATTTAATTTCAAATGTTAATAAGGAGGTTATTCTTCAAATTCCTAGTTTAAACACATTATCTGATAGGGTTTTATCTCATATTCCAACCATTTACTCTAGAGTTTTAATTGAAGATATTGATGTTTCTGATATATCTTATATTATATTGATTTCATCCCTTCTTAAACAAGGAGTTCATATTAAGACTATTCCTAAAGTTAATAGTATTAATTTAATTGTAGACGATTCTAATGCTTTAATTGTTTCTGATGGTTCAAATGTACAGTATGGTGCTCTTTACTCTGATAGAAATGGTGTTTCTCAGATTAGATCAACATTTGATAAAATATGGGCGTTTGCTAGTGATCTTGATGAAAATGTTATTTTGAGTTATTTAAATAAAGAAGGTGTTTAAATGGAGATTAGATGGTTAGGTCATTCAGCTTTTGAGATTATAACTGATGAAAATGTTAAAATATTGATTGATCCATTTATTAGTAACAATCCTACTTGTCCTGTGCCTGTTGAAGAGTTAAAACCAGATATTATTCTTGTTACTCATGGACATGCAGATCATCTTGGAGATGCAATGGAAATTTCTAATTTAACTCAAGCTCCAATAGCTGGAACTCATGAATTATCCTTATTTTTATCAAAACAAGGAATTAGAAATATTTCTCTTAATCTAGGTGGTTCTTTTGTATTTAGAGATATTAAATTTACAATGTTAGAAGCAAAACACTCTGCTGATATTGATATTGTTGAAGAAACTGCACCTGGTGGTATTGCATGTGGATTTTTAATAACCTTCAGTGATGGAACTAAAATTTATCATGCTGGAGATACTGGATTATTTGGTGATATGAAAACTATTATTGGTGAAATTTACAAGCCGGATATTGTTTTAGTGCCAATTGGTGATAAATTTACTATGGGTCCTTTTGAAGCAGCTCTTGCAACAAGATGGATGAATCCTAAAGTAGTTATTCCAATGCATTATAATACTTTTCCACCAATAGAACAAGACCCATTAATTTTTGCTAATTTTGTAAGTCAATTAAATCCTAATATTGATGTGGTAATTTTAAATCCTGATGAATATTTTAAATATGAAAATGAGAATTATAAAGATTAATTCTCATATTTTTTTCTTTGATGATATTCAGTGTCAATATCACATTTTCCAGAAGGTAAAACCCTTATTACATCATCTAGTGTTAATAAGTCATTTTCATTTATTTTATGTAATACTTTTTTAGCTATTGCTTCTTTTTTTGTATATCCTGGTTTTAAGACAACATAATTTTCACAATGTGCTTCTAAAGCATCTACGGGTCCTGCCATTATTCTTTTTCCTTCATAATCCACAATTCCAATAGCTATTTGAACTTTTGCACTTCTTATGTAATGGCGGTTTCCTCTTATTACAAAAGATCCTTTTGGTAAAAATTCTCCTGCTTCTGGAGTTTTTGATACTTGCTCTGGATGGACCCAAAATACGTCCTGTGTTGAGAAACCTTTTGACCAAGCAGATGAAAATGATGCTGCAAAACTAGCTGATTCTTTTAGAGTATTTTCATTTACTTCATTACCTTCTAGTTTAATAGCAATTGATGTTGCACCATGTATATCTGCATGTAAATAAATATCATTATTGTCTAAATATTTTTTTACAACACTTTCATTGGTGTTTGCATCACGCCCTCCAATTACAAGAATGTTATCTGAGGATATGAACCATCTTAATTTTTCATACCATTTCAAATTCTTTTTAACTCTCTTTTTAGGAACTGAAATGTTCTCCATTGCAATGTCCTTTTTAGCTTTAATCTTTTCAAGCTGTTTTTTAGTATTTTCAATAGCTATTAATGCACCTTTTATTTTTCTTTTAGCTTTTTTAGCTTTTTCATAGTATATTTCAGCATTTTCAGGAATTGTTAACTTTGGATTTATATTTATGCTTGTATCATCTATTTTTAAGGTTAAATTGCCTAATTTGTCAATTGATTCGTAAGTTTCTGCTTCTTTTAATCCATCTTTTTTAGCTTTTTTCAAAGTTTTGCCAATTTCTTTAAAAGAGTAGTCCTTACTTCTTGCTTGGTTTACAACATTTGCTAAGTTTTCAATTATTGTGTAATTAGAATAGATTACTTCTCCTTTATTTTGACATGTTTCAATTGTCTCTTCAAAATTAGCAACTGTTTCTTCTTGTAAATGCAATCTTTTTTCAAACTTATTTACTTTTTTATTCCAAGCTGCTTCTTTGATGTTTTTAATATCACTGTTTACTTTTTTAGAGTAGAATTCATCACAAGCTTCATCAAAGGTTTCATAAGTTTCCTTTTCAAAATCTTTGTATTGGATTAAATCTATAGGTACAACATCTTCTTTTTCACCTTTGACAATTTGAGGGGTGTAATTTTCATTTGTTAATTCATCAAAAATAGATTTGAGTCCTTTGTATAAACTGTTAACTTCTTTTTCATTTAATTCACTTGCAGGTGTATTTTTATCAATATCCTCAAATTCATTTGCCCTTAAAATAATTTCTTCAGCATATAAACTTCCAAGACCATTGGTAGCTAGTGTACGTACAATATCACTATCTGAATTTGCAAATAATTCTTTTAATTCATCCTCAGTAATTGTAATTGGGTTGATTCCTCTTTCACTTGGAAATATGTACTCTCTTTTAGAGCTAATATCTCTTGTACTCCAGTGTTTCCTTTTTAATGGTAGAATAATATTATTTTCATCATCTAAAAGGATTATATTTCCTTTATCAAATAATTCAACAATTATTGTGTAAAATTTATCTTTTTTCACTTTAATTTCAACAACACGATCAAAATTATGTTGGGTTACACTTACAACATTTGCCCCTTTTAATCTTTTTCTTAGAAGCATTGGAAAAGTTGGAGGATTAGTAGGATTTTCTAAGGGGTATTGGCTTGTATGTATACGTTTTCCACATTGCATTACTAAATCCACCCTTCCTTTTCCAGCAACATGGAATCTCATAACAACAATATCATTGGTAGGTTGAAAAGATTTATCTACCCTAGCACCTGTTAATAATTTATTTAATTCATCGCTTATTGTGAAAACATCTACATTGGACATTGATTTCATTCTAACACCTATCTTACTAATAAATTTAAATACTATTATCTTAATATAGTTTTATTGAATACATTTTTTTAATTAACTTTGGAGGATTTTAATGGACACTACTGTTAAAGTTACAAGCATTCATGTAATATTTGGTATTGTGGCTGCAGCTATTTCATTTATCTTTTCCACTGGTTGGATTGGGTTTAAAAATGATGTTTTTGCAGGAATTTTGCCTTTTATAATTTTATACTTTGTAGGCCAATTTACTCAAAAATTATTTGGTGATGAAGTAAGTGGATTCTCCCAATGGTTGTGGGATGGAATTTTACCATTTGGATTCATGTGGATTATTGCATTCACAGTTCTTTATAATTACATTCCATTTTAATTAACTTATTTTATTTAAGTATAAAAAATCCAAATTATTACAATTATTATTGCAGATATAAAAAGTACAGGAGCTATAATTTTACTAACAGCAACTATTGAACTAATGGTTGAAATTAATTCTGTTGAATTGGTTGGACCAAAAGTCTTTAAGTTCTCTATTTTTTCAGTTCCTGTTCCAACTTCTACTTCTTCTAAATCATCAATAGCTTTTATAACACTTTCTTTTATATATTCAGTGATTTCAGGTCTTTTTGTTAAACCAATAGGGTTGTATCCTCTTGAAATAGTATTTACTGAATGAGTATCTGTAGTCATTACTTCTACTTCATCAATACCTAGTTCTTTTACAGTATCTATTATTTCTGCTCTAAATCCTATTTCCATATTATTTGAATCAAATAGGATATATGCAGTTTTTTGATTTGCAACTTCTATAACCATTGTTTTTATTCCACTTTCTCCAACACCTTCATTTTTACCTAAATCATTCATTGGATTTTCATAACATCCTACTTTTATGTCATAGTATTCATTCTCAAGATCTATTTTATCAATAGCTGTAATTATCTCGAATACTTCATCATTTCCAGGTAAAACTCCTCCACTTTCTGGAGTGAATGAATTATGGCAATCAACAATTATAGAATCTTGAACCTTACATCTACTTTTACTTTGAGTCATCATTGTAAGACCCACACCAAATTCAATGTCATCACTTCCCTCAGGTGCAAAAGTAGATAAAATAACCATTCCCTTATTGAAGAATTGAACACCAATATTTGCTTTTTCTTCTTTATATCTTTTGAATAAAGTTGCTTTAGGGGAGTATTCCACTTTTTCAAGGCCTGTTTTTATTGCACTTTCAATTTTATCAAGTTCACGGGTAGCAACTGGATTAAAATCATGTGTTGAAGGACCATGTGCTATCATTGTAAAGTGATTAAAACGTTCTGCCAATATTGTAGGCATGTTTGAACCACCAATATCTCCTAAAGGACCTGGATGTACTGAAGGACTAACAAATAATGATTTTATTCCTTTTTTAGTTCTAAAACTTATGAAAGTTACAACAGTACTAATTGGTTCTCCCATGTTGTCAAATAAGGATTCTAAAGATTTTGATCCTTCATTCATATGTGCAATAAATAAGCTTAATAAATCAAGAATTCCAATTCCTAGATTTTTCTTCATTGGGGATTCTACTACTGTAATAAATGAATAAATAGCTAAAATAAAGATTACGCTTCCTACAATTACTTTTAGTATCATTGAACCTAAACTGGAATCTATAATTGGACTGTATGATGAAAAGTAAGACACTAAAACATACATAGCTAAAATTAACAATGGCTGGATAGTACCAATCATTGCAGACCTTCTAAAACTTATTTTTGTAACACTCCAGAGTATTAATGTGTTTAATCCAAAAATTAAGACACATCCAAAAAGTAAACAGTTTATGAATACATTAGCGTGGAATAGTGCTCCAATTATAGTACCTATGATTAGTATAGCAGAAATAAATGTCATTGAAAGTAGTGAAAGAAACATTGAATGTTTTGTTTTAAGGTTAATTCCATGCAAAGAATCAATTCCACGTTGATCAATTCCTCCACTTATTATTGAACTAATTCCAAGAACTCCAAATCCAAAAGAACCACCATATAATATTTTTTCTATTATTCCATAAGGATATTCATTTCCAATGAGAAAAATCAATGCTCCACTTATGAAACTTATGAAAATAATAGTTAAAATGGAGTTTTTTGTTTTAGGGAGGGTTGTTATATATTTAGATAACCCTGCTACACTGCTCATACTTGACATTTTTAATCCTCTTTAAAATTTAGCCATTAAATTTATTAAATCTATAAATTCTAATAATATAGTATAATTTTAATTTTTTAGAATTTTATATTTTATTATATTAATCTTATTTAGAGTTTATATTAATATAAGTATTAATAAATATTTAATAGGTGAATTTATGATAAATTTAGAAGTTCCTGTTAAAGATATGGATTTAACTAAGTTGAAAGCAGGGGATGTAATTAGTTTAACTGGTAATATATTAACTGCAAGAGACCAAGCTCATAAAAGAATTCTTGAGCAAGGTGCTCCTTGTGATATTGAAGGAGCAGCTATTTTTCATGCAGGTCCTATTATAACTAATAAAGGAAGCGAAGATGACCCTGAATATGAAATTGTTGCAGTAGGTCCAACAACATCTATGAGAATGAATCCTTATCAAAAAGATGTAATAGCTCTTGGTCCTAAAATTGTCATTGGAAAAGGAGGTATGGATGATACTGTAAGAGAAGCTTTAAAAGAACATAATGCAATTTATGTTGTAGCTACTGGTGGTTGTGCCGCATTATATGTTGATGCAGTTGAAAAAATTGAAAGTGTGGACTGGTTAGACTTAGGAATGCCTGAAGCTATGTGGAATCTTAAAGTTGACTCCTTTGGACCTTTAATAGTAGCTATGGATAGTCATGGTAATAGTTTATATGATTAAATCCAGTTTTTAATTAGTATTCTTTTCAAATCAAATGGATTATTTTATATACTATACATAAAATAATTATTTTTATAATTCATTTTCTATTTTTAGAAAATTATTCGGGAAGTGTTATTGATGGCAGATGATATTAATGAAGTTGCTGCTAAAAAATTAAAATCAAGAGTAAGAAAAATTAAAAAAGTTAACAAAAGTGAAGAAGAAAAAGAAAAATTCTTTGATCAATTAGGTGTTTCTGTTGAAATTTACATGCCTAATAGAAAACCTGAAGAAGTTAGTGATAGCTTAATCTTTTGGACTACTCCTGAAGGTAAAATTGTAGATGCAGAATTCTCTTATGAAGAACCTGAAAATGAAAAATTTGCTCAAGTTCCAGTTGATGTAAAAGACTTAAAAGCATTTGTTGAAGCATTTAAAGACTTTAAATTAGAGTTAGATGAATAACTATGATAGTAAATAATTCTTTAGATGAAGTTAAGAAAAGAGAAAATGCTTTATCAGTTATTAAAGGCATCGTTGAAAATAAAGGTCGTGACCATTTATTTGATTTAACTGGACTTGCTGGTGGATTCATTGCTTCCAAAGATGAATTAAGTCTTCTTGAAACATACATTGGTCCAGCAGTTTTCGAAGAGGATTTACAAAAAGTCGGTATTGAACATATGGGTGGAGAAAAAATATTTCCACTTAACAGAACTTCCTCTGGTATTCTAGCTACTATTTTAGCTTTGGTGGAGGAAGACAGCTATGTTGTTCATTATCTTCCAAAATTACCTGCCCATCCATCAATTCCTAGAAGTTGTAATTTAGTTAATGCAAACTATTTGGAATTTGATGATTTTGAAGAGTTTTATATACCTGAAAACACTTCATTAGTTGTAGTTACTGGCTCTACAATGGATCTTCAAGTTATTGATGAAGAAAAATTCAAAAAGGTTATTGATGCAGCTCATAGTCAGAATATACCAGTTCTTGTTGATGATGCTTCTGGAGCTCGTCTTAGAACTGTTATTTTTAATCAGAAAAAGGCTTGTGATTTAGGGGCTGATATTGCAATTACCAGTACTGATAAATTAATGCCAGGTCCTAGAGGAGGATTAATGGCTGGTCGTGAAGAATTAGTTAATAAAATTAAGGCTAAAGCTAATCAATTTGGTTTGGAAGCCCAACCCCCTTCTGTACTAGCTATGCTCAATGGTTTAAAAGCATTTAATGGTGATGCATTAATTGATAGCTTTTCTAGAAAAGATGAGCTTTATGATTTGTTAAGTAAGGATTATGATATTTTTGAAAAAACTCCTAATGGAGTAATGTTAAGTCCTGAAAAATTAGCCAGTTATTTAGACACTGATTTATGCGATTCTGATTTATCATTTATCTTATCAATGATTCTTTTAAAAGAAGAGGGAATTATTACTATTCCTGCTGTATCTATGCCTGGAGCTTCTGCAACTATCAGATTTGATTTATCTACTCAGGATGCAGTAAAATTAGAATTAAATCAACTAATTAATAAAATAAATTCTTCTTTTGACATGCTAAAAGAAGTAATAAAAAATAAAGAAAAGTGTAAAGAGATTGTATTTAATTAATTTTTAATAATACATTCTCCTGATACTACTTTTTCTAATGTTCCATCTATTTTTTCAACTATTAATGCGCCTTCTTTGTTTATACCAGTAACATATCCATCGTAGGTTTTATTATATGGTTTTCTAACTTCAACAATTTTACCGATGGTATATGAACGTTTTCTCCATTGATTTAATACGTTTTCATATTCTCCATCAATGAAAAGTTTACATATTTTTTCAAATTCTTCTAAAAATGTTCTTATAATGTCATTTTCATCGAATTCTTTTCCAGTGATTACTTTGAGGGAGGTTATTTTTCCTTGAAGGTCATCAGAGAAATCACTTAAATCTAGATTGACATCAAGACCTACACCAACAATAATACTTTCAATTGTGTTGAATTTAGCAATAGCTTCGGTTAGAATACCAGATACTTTTTCACCATTAATTAAGACATCATTTGGCCATTTAATTTCAACATCTTCAATACCTAATCTTTCTAAAGTTTTTGCAACAGCTACACCAGTAGCTAAGGTAATCATTGGAAGTTTTGAGTAGTCTATGCGTGGATTTAAAATGATAGATAACCAAACTCCTCCAAGTGGTGAATCCCATGGTTTTCCAGATCTTCCTTTTGCATTTGTCTGTTTTTCAGAAATTATAACAGTACCATCAGAGACTTTATTTTCAGCAAAGAATTTAGCTACTGTGTTAGTTGACATTACTTCTTTGAAAATGTATATCTCTTTTCCAATAAAGGAAGTATTTAAATCTTTAGTGATTTTTTCTTTTTGGATATGTTCGGTTTTTTCTTCACCTAATTCTTTAACATTATCAAAGAATTTATGAATATCTAATTGGGATAATTCTTTTAAAGATTCTTTAGATAATATTCCTTCTTTTTCTAAAAGTTTACTTATTTCATCGCGCATTGGAATATCTCCAGATTATTTTTTAGCCATTTGTTGATTTTTAGCACTATTTAAGTAGGAACCAACAGCACTTGAAATTGCAGCTATTTTTTTAGCAGGCATGAATGTGGATTTAAGTTTATTTTCAATTTCTAAATCTCTTGCAATTACTTTTTCCATTTCTTCATCAATTCCTTTTTTATACATATCAATGAAGTGAGTGTTTAAATCTCCTTTGATAAAGTTAGGATTTCTGAGAATTGCTTTATGGAATGGTATTGTGGTTTTAACACCAAGAATAATATATTCACTTAATGCTCTTCTCATTCTAGCTATTGCATCATTCCTTGTTGCTCCCCATGTGATTAATTTAGAAATCATTGAATCATAGAATGTTGGAATGGTATAATTCATATATACTCCACTGTCTAAACGTACACCAGGTCCTCCAGGGGATCTGTAACCTGTAATTTTACCAGGGTTTGGTGCAAAGTCATTAAGTGGATTTTCAGCATTAATACGACATTCAATAGCATGACCAGAAACTTTAATATCACTTTGGTCATATTGGAGCTCTTGTCCATCAGCTATTTTTATTTGCTCTTTAATTAAATCAAGGTTAGTGACAACTTCAGTAATTGGATGTTCTACTTGAATACGAGTGTTCATTTCAAGGAAGTAATAATTTCCATCATCATATAAGAACTCAATAGTACCCGCACTAGTATATCCGATGTATTCAGCTGCTTTAACAGCACTCTCACCCATTCTTGCTCTAAGTTCTTCAGTCATAATTGGAGATGGAGCTTCTTCTAATAATTTTTGATGTCTTCTTTGGATAGAACATTCCCTATCTGCAGCATGAATTACATTTCCATGTTCATCTGCTAAAATTTGGAATTCAATATGGCGAGGTTTTTCAAGGTATTTTTCAATAAAAACAGTAGAATCTCCAAAGTTTGTAGAAGCAACAGATTGAGTTGATTCAATAGCACGTACAAGTTCATTTTCTTCATAAACTGCACGCATACCAATACCTCCACCACCTGCAGAAGCTTTTACAATTACTGGATAACCAATTTGTCTAGCTATCTCTTTAGCTTCTTCAATATCACTGACTCCTTCAGGTGTACCTTCAATTACAGGTACTCCTGCTTTTTTCATGAGATTTTTAGAAGTAATTTTATCTCCCATTTCATGGATAACTTTACCACTTGGCCCAATAAGTTTTATTCCATTTTTTTCACATTCTTCACCTAATTTAGGATTTTCAGCTAAAAATCCATAACCTGGGTGAATTGCATCAGCTCCAGATTCAAGAGCAATATCTATAATTTTATCTATATTTAAATAAGATTTAGCTGGGGAAGGATTACCTAATGGATAACTTTCATCAGCATATTTTGTGTATAAAGAGGTCGCATCAGCATCAGAATATATAGCTACACTTTCTACATCTAATTCACGACATGCACGCATAATTCTGATTGCTATTTCTCCTCTGTTTGCAATCAGTATTTTATTAAACATCTAAAACCTCGATAATTTTTATTTAACATTAGTATATATTATTATTAATATATTAAATGTTGTTGATTTTATGAAAAAAATAAGAAAGAAGAAACAGCTTGAAATGGCTATTCAATCTATTCCACCACATCCAAATCCAAAAGTTGAGTTGGAACAGTATTCTACACCAGCTATTATTGCTGCCGATTTATTGTGGAACGCTTATTCATTAGGAGATATTGAGAATTCAGAAATTATAGATTTGGGATGTGGTACTGGTATACTTTCTATAGGTTCTCTTTTATTGGGAGCAAAAAAAGTTACTGGTGTTGATATTGATGAGGATTCACTAGCTATTGCAAGATTGAATGGTGAAAATTTAAATATTGAATTAGTTTGTTGTGATATTTCAGATTTTAATTGCTCTGATAATTGTGATGTTGTTATTCAAAATCCTCCATTTGGATCTCAAAAAAAATCTGAAAGGGGTGTAGATTTAAAATTTATTGATAAGGCAAAAGAATGCTCACCAGGAGTTATTTATTCTTTTCATATGGCTTCAACTGAAAAGTTTATAATTGATTATTTTGAGAAATCCGGTTTTGTAGTTACTCATATTTTCAGATACAAATTTATTTTACCTAAAATTTATGATTTCCACACTAAAGAATCAAAAGAAGTGGATGTTATTGTCATACGTGCAGAAAATATTTAGCTAATTTCCTTTGAAAATCAATATATTTATATACTATGCAAACTATAGATTATAGTAATATATTCTATGAGTATAAATTTTGTAGTTTAAATTAAAGCTACGGATATTATAATTGATATAATATTTTCAAATGTATGAGTCGAATTAGTGGTAGCTATGTAAAATAGCACAATCTTTATATATGTTTTTTAACAAAAGTTATTCTAATGTATAAAGATGAGTTTTCTGTATTTATTCCAAATTCCTTTTTATCTGAATCTAAAGATATCAAGGTTCGTACCTACAAGGTAGGAATTATTGGTAGAGCTTTAGCAGTCTATCAGGTAAAAAATGTTGTTATTTATAACGATAATAAATTACCTGAAAATGAAGGAAAAGAGGATGCTGAATTTATTGCTGAAGTTTTGAATTATATGAATACTCCTCAATATTTGAGAAAAAGAGCATTCCCTATAAAACCAGAACTAAAGCATGTAGGTATTCTTCCTCCATTAAGGACTCCTCATCACCCAACTGATAAAAATCCGAAGGTTGATGATTTCAGATATGGTTTTACTGTAAAACGTAATAATAAAGGAACCTTTGTGGATATTGGTATGGATAAACTAGCTTTCTGCAAAGAGCAACTTACAG
This sequence comes from Methanobrevibacter woesei, assembly GCF_003111605.1. Taxonomy (NCBI): domain Archaea; kingdom Methanobacteriati; phylum Methanobacteriota; class Methanobacteria; order Methanobacteriales; family Methanobacteriaceae; genus Methanobrevibacter; species Methanobrevibacter woesei. The sequence goes on from NZ_MZGU01000004.1 coordinate 373,817, forward strand.
TTAATAAAATATTTAGCTTTAAGATTACTAAAATCGCTAAGAAAGAAGTAATAGTCACACCTGATGAACCAGATGACATTTACTGGGGGTATAATGTTATACTCTCTAATAAGAGTCTTAAAAATAGCTTAAAATTGATAAATCCAGATTTTGTTGTTGAAACTACAAGATATGGAGATTCTATTAATTCTATTTTTGACGAATTAAGATCTAAAGTTGAAGAATATAGAAATATTGCTATTTTGTTTGGTGGCCCATATTCTTCTATCGAGGATGATGTTTCAAGTTCTAATTGGGAAAGTATTAAGCTTAATACAATTCCGAATCAAGGAACTGAGACTGTCAGAACCGAGGAAGCAGTTGTTGCTACACTTTCTTTGTTTAACTTTATGAGATTTTAATTTAGATTATTATTTCTAATTTATATTCCACTATAAATTAGCTAATTTGCTCGACTTTTTATACATTGATAATTTTTGAGGCTCTTCTCAAAATTATGCGATGCAGAATGATTTATACATTGAAAAGACTCTTCTGAGCGCTTTAATTAAATTTAACTCATACGTAGAATATATTAAATTTAATGTTTATCTAGTTGTGATGAATATCGCAGCTATTTATTACTTAATAAGTTTATAATCTATTATAAATTTGTTAAAATCCAAAATAGCTATTATTAGCTATTAAACTTAAAAAATAATTAATTAAAATAATTATTTACAAAAAAAATAAAGGAAATTTAAATATAATTAGGAGGTTAATTAATGGTAAGACATCACCAGCCAAGAAAAGGTTCTGTTGCTTTTAGTCCAAGGAAAAGAGTAGCAAAAGAAACTCCAAGAATCAAATCTTGGCCACAATCTGATGAACCAAAATTATTAGGCCTTGCAGGTTATAAAGTCGGTATGACTCACACTTTAGTGACTGATACTGATAAAAACTCTCCAACTAGTGGTATGGATGTATTTACTCCAGTTACCGTATTGGAAGTACCGCCGGTCGTAGTAATGGGTATTAGAGCATACGAAAAAACTTCACGTGGAATGAAAGTTATCACCGAAGTTCTTGCAGACAATTTAGATAAAGAACTCTCAAGGAAAATTTCTCTTCCTAAAGAGTATGATCAATCTGAAGCTATTGCAAAAATTAAAGGTGTTTTAGATAACACAGCTGATATTAAAGTTTTAGTTCACACTAATCCTAAAGTAACTAGCGTACCTAAGAAAAAACCAGACATATTTGAATGTGGTATTGGAGGAGCTACTCCTGAAGATAAATTAAATACTGCATTAGAATTATTAGGTAATGAAGTAAGTGCAAGCGAAATCTTTAACGAAGGGGAATATGTAGATGCAATTGCAACTACTAAAGGAAAAGGATTCCAAGGTGTAGTTAAAAGATGGGGAATTAGAATTCAATATGGTAAAGCTGCTAGAAGTAGTAAAGCTAGACACGTTGGTTCTATTGGTCCATGGACTCCTAGAAGAACCATGTGGACTGTAGCACAAGCAGGTCAAATGGGATACCATAAAAGAACTGAATTCAATAAAAGGATTTTAAAAATAGCATCTAAAGATGAAGTAGATCAAATAAATCCAGATGGTGGATTTGTTAAATATGGTCTTGTTAAAAACGACTATGTTTTAGTTAAAGGTTCACTTCCAGGTCCATCTAAAAGGTTAGTTATTCTTAGACAACCTATTAGACCTAATAATAAGGCTGAGGATGTACCTCAAATCAACTATATAAGTACAAAATCTAAACAAGGGGTATAATCATGAAGGTAAACGTTTATTCTATGGAAGGGGAAGTTAAAGAGGAAATGGAACTTCCAGCTATTTTTAATGAAGAATACAGACCTGATTTAATTAAAAGAGCTGTTATTTCTTCTCAAACTGCAAGAGTACAACCATGGGGTAATGATCCTATGGCAGGTAAAAGAACTTCAGCAAAAGGTTGGGGTTCAGGTAGAGGAACTGCTAGAGTACCTAGGATTAAAAACGGTTCCAGAGCTGCATTTGTACCAATGGCTATTGGTGGTAGACAAGCTCACCCAACAAGAGCAGAAAAAAACCATCATGAAAAAATCAACATAAAAGAAAGAAGATTTGCTATTAGATCTGCTGTTGCAGCTACTACTAACAAAGAACTTGTAGAAAAAAGAGGACATGTAACTGGTGACATCGAACAATTACCAATTATTGTTGATGATGAACTCTCTTCTGTTAAAACTACTAAACAAACTCGTGAAATATTCCAAAACTTAGGAGTTTATGATGATATTGAACGTGCAAAAGCTAGTAAAAAAATCAGAGCAGGAAGAGGAAAAACCAGAGGACGTAAATACAAAAAAGGTAAAGGACCTCTTTTAGTTGTAGATGAAGATAACGGTATTAGCTTAGGTGCAAGAAACCACGCTGGTGTCGATGTTGTATGTGTTGAAAACTTGAATGCTGAATTATTAGCACCAGGTACTCACCCAGGAAGACTCACTATCTTTACTAAATCAGCAGTTGAAAAATTAGGAGGTTTATTCCAATAATTTGGAAAATAGGTGATTATTATGGATTCATACTCAATTATTATTAAACCTCATGTTACTGAAAAAACCATGAATTTAATTGATCAAAACAATGAAATTGCTTTTGTTGTAAGTCGTAAAGCAAACAAAAATTCAATTAAAGCTGCTTTCGAAGATTTATACGAAGAAAAAGTCGAAAGAGTAAACACTCATATTACTCCTCGTGGTGAAAAAGTAGCATACATTAAACTTGTTGAACCAGAAATGGCAGAAGAAGTAGCTGTCAAAATAGGTGTATTCTAAGGAGGAATTTGAATGGGAAAACGATTAATAATTCAAAGAAGAGGTAGAGGAACTCCTACTCATCGTGTTGCTTCTCATCGTTTCAAAGATAAGATTAGATACAGATCTTATGATGCATTAGAAAAAGAAGGCAGTATCAAAGGTATTGTAACTGATATTGTACACGATCCTGCTAGGACTGCTCCTATTGCTGAAGTTAAATTCGAAAATGGTGAAAAGAAATTTATATTAGCACCTGAAAGCATTCAAATTGATGATGAAATTGAATGTGGTATTTCTGCTCCTATTAAATTTGGTAACACTTTACCACTTGCTGAAATTCCAGAAGGAACTCCTATCTATGATATTGAAAACACTCCAGGGGATGGAGGTCGTTTTGTAAGATCTTCCGGAACTTACGCTTCTTTAATTACTCACGATGCAAATCAATCTGTTGTTGAATTACCATCTGGTGAATTAAAATACTTAAATCCTAAATGCCGTGCAAGTATTGGTGTTGTAGCTGGAGGAGGAAGAAAAGAAAAACCATTCCTTAAAGCTGGTAACAAATGGCATGCTTACAAAGCTAAAGGTAAGAAATTCATGACTGTTAGAGGAGTAGCAATGAACGCTGTAGACCACCCTCATGGAGGAGGTAACAGACAACATCCTGGACGTCCTACTACTATTTCAAGACACGCTCCAGCAGGAAGAAAAGTTGGTTCTATTGCAGCTAGAAGAACAGGGTTAAAAAGATAGATAGAAGGTGTTTCATTGGCAAGAAAAATATTTAAATATAAAGGTTATACTCTTGAAGAATTACAAGATATGTCTTTAGAGGAATTAATGAAATTATTCCCTGCAAGACAAAGAAGATCTTTAAAAAGAGGATTCTTACCAAGACAACAAATTGTTTTGGATAAAATGAGAAAAATGAAAAAAGAAGGAAGTAAAGATGGTAGACCTGTTGTAATCAAAACTCATTGTAGAGACATGATTGTATTACCTGAAATGGTCGGTACCACTTTCGGTATTTACGATGGTCAAAACTTTGTTGAAGTAACTATTGAACCAGAAATGATTGGTTGTTACTTTGGTGAATTTGCACCAACCAGAAAAATGGTTCAACATGGGGACCCAGGTATGGGAGCAACTAGATCATCTATGTTTGTACCACTTAAATAAGGAGATTAGATCATGGCTAATAAATATGCTTATAATAAAGAAGGAAATGAAGCAAAAACAGCACGTGCTATGGCTAAATCTCTTAAGATTTCTCCTAAACACTGTGTTGAAATTTGTAATGCAATTAGAGGAATGGATGTTTCTAAAGCAAAAGCATACTTAGAAGATGTAATTGATATGAAACAATCAGTTCCTTTCAAAAGACACAACAAAAAAGTTGGTCACAGAAAAGGACAAAAAGGTTGGCCTAGTGGAAGATACCCTGTAAAAGCAGCAGCTGAAGTATTAAAAGTTTTAGTAAATGCTGAAGCTAATGCTGAATACAAAGGTATGGACACTGAAAAACTTGTTATTGAACATATCTCAAGTCATAGAGGAGTTGTAATTAGAGGAGCTATCCCAAGAGCATTTGGTAGAGTTACTCCTTTCAACACACCAACTACCCATATTCAAATAGTCGTACAGGAGGCTAACTAATGATAGAAAAAGATTTTGTCACTGAAGGCCTTAGAAGAACCAGAATTGACGAATACTTAGAAAAAGAACTCGAAAGAGCTGGATACGGTGGTATGGATGTACAAATTACACCTTTAGGTACCATGGTTGTTGTTTACGCAGAAAGACCTGGTATGGTTATTGGTAGAGGTGGAAAAAACGTAAGAGCTATCACCAACACTCTTAAAAATGAATTCGGATTAGATAATCCTCAAATTGAAGTTAAAGAGGTTGATGTGCCTGAACTTAACCCTAAAATCATGGCTTACAAAATAGCTAACATGTTACAAAGGGGTATGCATTTCAGAAGAGTAGCTTATTCAACTATCCGTAGAATTATGGGTGCTGGAGCACAAGGTGTAGAAGTAACTATCTCTGGTAAAATTAGAGGTTCTAGATCTGCTGTAGCTAAATTTGTTGAAGGTTACATCAAAAAATGTGGTGAACCATCCATCAGATTTGTAGAAGAAGGATTTGCTACAGTTCAATTAAAACCTGGTGTTTTAGGTATTTATGTAAGAATTATGCCTCCAGAAACTGTATTACCTGATTCTGTTGAAATTCTCCCACCTAAAATGGAAGTAATCGAAGATGGTGAAGTAGTCGAAAGTGAAGAACTCGCTGAAGATGAAGAAATCATCGAAGATGAAATTGTGGAAGAAGTTGAGGATCTTGATGAATTAGAAGAAATTGAAGATCTTGAAGAAGTTGAAGAAGATCTTGAAGAAAATGAGGATAATTAAATATTGTTTTTTAAAATTTAATTATTTCATACGCGAGATGGAACAATGGCGATTTTAAGAAGTAAAGAAATTTGGGACATGGAAGTTGATGAGATTCAAGAAAAATTAGTTGAACTCAAAGCTGAATTATCCAAAAATATTTCTAAAAGTGCAGCTGCAGGTGTTAACGAAAACCCTGGAAAAATTAGAGAATTGAAAAGAACAATTGCTCGTGTTCTTACAATATTGAATGAAAAACAGAAGGAGAATTAAATGTCAAAAATCTGTGAAGTATGTGGGCTTCCCGAAGAACTTTGCGTATGTGAAGAAATAGCACGTGAAGTTCAAACTGTTAAAGTTTATACTGTTAGAAGAAGATTCGGAAAACTCATGACTATTATCGAAGGTATAGATGAGCACGATATTGATATCAAAGAACTTACTAAAACTCTAAAAGCAAAATGTGCTTGTGGAGGTACTTCTAAAAACAGTCAAATAGAACTTCAAGGAGATCACAAAGTTAAAGTTAAAGAAGTTTTATCTGACATGGGTTTTTCCTCTGATACAATTGAAATTCGTGAATCTAAGAAAAACAATAAAAGAAGGAGATAAGTTCTCATCTTTTGATAATGTAATTCAATAATTTTTTGTAATTTTTCTGCATGAATTATTATAGAAATAATTTCATTTATGAGAGATGAGTATGATAACTGCAAAAAACTTAGTTCATCATGAATTTATCGGATTAAAAGTTAATGTTACTAGCTTAACTGATAAATCTCTCAATTTAAATGGAATTGTTATAGATGAGACAAAAAATACCATTAAAATTGAAGTAAATAAGGGAAATGGGATATATGTTGAGAAATTAATTCCAAAAAGAAATTCAATGTTTCAATTTGAAATTCCAAGTGGAGAGATAGTTGAAATTAATGGTAATATTTTGTCAATTCGTCCTGAAGATAGAATAAAAAAAAGATTTAAAAAAATATAAATGGTGATAATATGGTTGGGCTTAATGTTCAAGAACCAGAAACTACATGTGATGATCCTAACTGCCCATTTCATGGAACTTTATCTGTAAGAGGTCAAGTTCTTGAAGGAATCGTTGTAAGTGACAAAGCTGAAAGGACAATCACTGTTGAACGTAGTTACTACAAATTCATTAAGAAATATGAAAGGTATGAAAAGAGAAAATCTAAAATCAATGTTCACAAACCTGATTGTTTAGATGTAAAAGTAGGCGATTCTGTAAAAATCGCAGAATGCAGACCTTTAAGTAAAACTAAACATTTTGTTTTAGTTGAAGTAAAAGGAGAATAAGTTTATGAAACCATTAACATCAAATGTAACTAAAGCATTGCCAATTGGTGCAACTCTCCAATGTGTTGACAATACTGGAGCTCGTGAAATTGAAATTATTTCTGTTAAAGGGTTCAAAGGTGTCCGTAGGAGAATTGACGTTGCTGGTGTAGGAGATTTAGTTGTTGCTTCTGTTAAAAAAGGAACTGCAGATATGAGAAGAGAAATCGTCAACGCTGTTGTTGTAAGACAGAAAAAAGAATACAGACGTGCTGACGGACTTCGTGTTAAATTTGAAGATAATGCAGCAGTTATCATTACTCCTGAAGGAATTTTAAAAGGATCTGAAATTAGAGGTCCTGTTGCTAAAGAAGCAGCTGACAGATGGCCTAGTGTAGGTAGTGCAGCAAGTATTTTAGTATAGGTGAAAAAATGTCAAAACAACCAAGAAAACAAAGAAAAGCCCTTTATAATGCTCCTGCTCATGCTCGTGGTAAACACTTAAGTGCTACTTTAAGTAAAGATTTAAGAGCTGACATTGGAACTAGAGCTTTACCTTTAAGAACTGGAGATAAAGTAAGAGTTCTTCGTGGAGATTTTAAAGGACATGAAGGAAAAGTTCTTGAAGTAGATTATAATAATTATAAGGTCACTGTTGAAGAAGTAACCTTAGCTAAAGCTGATGGAACTTCAGTTTTTATTCCTGTTGACCCATCTAATTTAATGATTATTAAAGCAGAGTTAGATGATAAAAGAAGAGTTAAAAACGTAAAAGGAGATAATTAAAATGGCTAATATGGGATCAAGAAAACATCTTAAAAGATTTAAAGCACCTAAAACCTGGCCTATTCATCCTAAAGAAGAAACCTGGACTGTAAAACCTTCAGCAGGTTCCCATTCTATTGATGAAGCTTTATCTTTAACCTTAGTTATCAGAGATATTTTAGGATTAGCTGATAATTCTAGAGAAGCAAAAAGGATCATTAACTCTGGTAATGTTCTCGTTGATGGTAGAGTAGTTAAAGATTACAAATTCCCAGTAGGATTTATGGATATTATTGAAATTCCAAAAACTGGTGATGTTTACAGAGTGCTTTTAGATAATAAAGGAAGATTACAATTAAATCCAATTGAAGATAACGACTTTAAATTATGCAAAATCGTTAACAAATCCACTATTAAAGGTGGAAATACTCAATTAAATCTCCATGATGGTAAAAATGTAATCGTTGAAGAAGACACTTACAAAGTTGGAGATGTAATTAACTTAAAAGTACCTGAACAAGAAATTGAAGAATCCTTCAAATTAGAAGAAGGTGCAACTGTACTTGTTACTGGTGGTAAACACACTGGTGAACTCGGTACTGTAACTGAAATTATTGTAAACGAATCTTCAAATCCAAATACTATTGTAATTGAAAATAATTCTAAAGATAATTTCTTAACTTTAAAAGATTATGCATTTGTTGTTGGAAATGATACTCCAGCTATTAGCTTATTGGAGGTTAATAAATGAACCCAATGAATGAAGTTCAAATTGAAAAAGTAACTATTAACATTGGTGTTGGTGAAGCAGGTGAAAAATTATCCCGTGCTATTAATCTTTTAGAAGAAATGTTTGACCAAACTGCTGTTAAAACTTTCTCAAAAGTTACTAACCCTGAATTTGGTATTAGAAAACGTCAACCAATTGCATGTAAAGTAACTTTACGTGGAGAAAAAGCTGACAAAGCTATTGACATGGTTTTAGAAGGTATTAACAGAAATATCAGACCTACTCAATTTGATGCTCAAGGTAACCTTTCATTTGGTATCAGAGAACACATTGATATTCCTGGTATGAAATATAACCCAGATATTGGTATTTTTGGTATGAACCTTTCTGTAACTTTTGAAAAACCTGGTTATAGAATAGCTAAAAGAAAAATCCAACAAAAGAAAGTTCCTGCAAAACATAGAATTTCTAAAGAAGAAACTATGAAATTTATGGAAGAAAACTTTAATGTAAATTACGTTACTGAATAAGATTATAGGTGATATTTTGCCAAGAAAATACGGAAAAGCTGCAAAAAAATGTAGTAGATGTGGGGACCATTCTGCAATGATTAGTAGATATGGACTCAACTTATGCAGACAATGTTTTAGGGAAATTGCTCCTAAAATAGGTTTTAAAAAATATAATTAGAGGTAGTTTAATATGAGTCTTATGGATCCTCTTGCTGATGCTTTAACTAATATTAGGAATAATGAATTACAAGTAAACGATTCTTGTGTTATTTCTCCTGCTTCCAAATTAATTGGACAAGTTTTAAGCACCATGCAAAAAGAGAATTATATTGGTAATTTTGAATATGTAGATGATAACAGGGCAGGTAAATTCATTGTAGAATTAGAAGGTAACATCAACAAATGTGGTGTTATTAAACCTCGTCATGCTGTTAAAAAAGATGAATTTGAGAAATTTGAAAAAAGATATTTGCCAGCAAAAAATTTCGGTATATTAATCGTCACTACTCCTGAAGGAATTATGACTCACAACGAAGCTAAAGAAAGAGGAATTGGTGGACGTTTGTTGGCTTACATGTATTAAGGTGATAAAATGGTAGTAGCTGCAGCTATAAGGGAAGAAATTGAAATCCCTGAAGGCGTTGAAGTTATAATTGAAAATAATTTGGTTTCTGTAAAAGGACCAAAAGGTGAAGATTCCAGAAAATTCACTTATCCTAATGTGGATATTGAAAAAATGGATGATAATGTTGTATTAAATACTTCATTCCCTAAAAAAGAAGATAAAGCAATGATTGGAACAACCAAAGCACATATCTCAAATATGATTACTGGTGTTACTGATGGTTTCCAATACAATATGAAAATTGTATTTGCTCACTTTCCAATGACTGTAAAAGTAAACGGGGACAAAGTTGTTATTGATAACTTCCTTGGGGAAAGACATCCAAGATACGCAAAAGTCGTAGGGGATTCCAAAGTATCTGTAAAAGGTGATGAAGTAACTATCACTGGTATTAATAAGGAACATGTTGGTCAAACCATGGCTAACTTAGAACAAGCAACTAAAATTAAGGGAAGAGATCCTAGAGTATTCCAAGATGGAATATATTTAATTAGCAAAGAATAAGGGATTTTAAAAATTGGTGATTAAATGGCTAATAAAAGATTTAAAAGACAAGAATATGCTCGTTATAAAAAACTTGGAATCAAATGGAGAAGACCTAGAGGAAAAACCAGTAAAATGAGAAGATACGAAGCAGGAAAACCTGATATGCCTGCTATTGGTTACAGAACTCCTAGGGCTATAAGGGACTTACATCCTTCCGGATTTAAAGATGTTCTTGTTCATAATATGGAAGAATTAGAAGCTATTGATCCAGCTGTTGAAGCTGCAAGAATTAGTGCTTCTATTGGTAAAAGGAAAAAAGCTTTGATGTTAGATAAAGCATCAGAACTTGGTATTAAAGTTTTAAATAAATAAATTAATTCACATTTATTAAAGTTGAGTCAATTCCGGGGTTTTATTTGAATTGATTCTTCTGATTAATAAATTATTATAATAAAAAATTTAAGGGAAATTTAGATTTTATCTAAATTAATCAGCTATGCTGTATATGGAGGATTATATATATGAATCTTACAACTCAAAAAAGATTAGCTGCTAGTATACTTAAAGTAGGGCTTAACCGTGTATGGATTGATCCTGAACAAATTGAAGAAGTATCAAGGGCTATTACAAGAGAAGGTGTAAAGCAGCTAATTAATAATGGAGCTATTAAAGCTAAACCTAAAAAAGGAATTAGTAGCTACAGATCTAAAAAAATAGCAGAACAAAAAAGTAAAGGAAAAAGAAAAGGTAGAGGTAGTATAAAAGGAGCTAAATACGCTCGTACTCCTAAAAAACAACAATGGATGAAAACCATTAGAGCTTTAAGAAAAGATCTTAAAGAAATGCGTGATGCAGACGAAATTGATGCTACTACATACCGTAAACTATACAAAATGGCTAAGGGTGGTGCTTTCAGAAGTAAATCTTACATGAAAACATATGCTCGTGACCATGACTTAATTAAATAGGAGGAGTTAAAGTGGCACAAGGATCAAATTATAAAATACCATTCAGAAGGAGAAGAGAAGGAAAAACTGATTACGGCGCAAGGATTAAATTAATCGACTACGATAAATCTCGTTTAGTTGTAAGACTTTCTAATGCTCATGCAACTGTTCAAGTTATTGATTACGCTCCTGAAGGAGATGTAACTTTAGCAGCTGCTGTAAGTAAAGAATTAGTCAAATATGGTTACTTAGGTGGAACTTCTAACATTTCTGCTGTTTACTTAACCGCTTATCTCTGTGCTAAAAGAGCTTTAGCTAAAGGTATTGATAGTGCAATTTTAGATATTGGTTTAAAATCTCCTATTAAAGGTTCTAAAATCTTCGCAGCTCTTAAAGGTGCTGTTGATGCAGGTTTAGAAATTCCTCATGGTGACTTTGTTTTCCCTGCAGATGAACGTATTAGAGGAGAACACATTGCTGAATATGCAGAATCTTTAGATGATGACAAAGTAGCAGAATTATTCTCTCAATACTTAGAAAGAGGTCTTCAACCTGTAGATTTACCTGAAAACTTTGATGAAGCTAAAAAGAATATTGATGAGGCAGAGGTATAACTATGAGTTTTAATATGGATGAATGGGAACCTAAAACCAAAATGGGTCAATTAGTTAAAGATGGAACCATTACTGATATCGATGAAATCTTTGAAAAAGGTCTTCCAATTATGGAATTAGAAATAGTTGATGCCTTAGTTCCAGATTTAGAAGAAGAAGTAATGGATGTTAATTTAGTACAAAGGATGCACAAATCTGGTAGAAAAGTTAATTTCAGAGTAATCGTTGCTGTAGGTAACAAAGATGGTTACGTTGGATTAGGTCAAGGTAAAGCTAAAGAGGTAGGACCTGCTATTAGAAAAGCTGTTGACAATGCAAAATACAACCTTATTAAAGTTAGAAGAGGTTGTGGAGACTGGGGTTGTGTTTGTGGTAGAGAACACACTGTACCTTTCAAAGTTAATGGTAAAACCAGTAGTGTAAATGTAACTTTAATGCCTGCTCCAGCTGGTGTAGGTTTAGTAGTTGGAGATGTTGGTAAAACTATCTTAAAACTTGCTGGTATTAAAGATGTATGGTCACAAACTTTTGGTCAAACACAAACTACTGTAAACTTTGCTAATGCAGTATTTGAAGCTTTAAAACAATTAAGTAATGTTAAAGCAACTGAAGCTGATCTCAAAAAAATGGGAGTTAACTACTAATCGGTGATATCATGTTTTTAGTTATAAGAGTTAGAGGAACTACAGGAGTTATTCAAGACATTGCTGATACTTTAGATATGTTAAGACTTAATAGAATTAGTCATGCAGTTGTTGTTGAAGAAAACCCTAGTTACAAAGGTATGCTTCAAAAAGCTAAGGATTATATCACTTGGGGTGAAATTGATGCTGAATTCTTATCTCAAGTCATCGCTAAAAGAGGAAGAATCGTTGGTGGAGAAAAAGTTACTGATGAATATGTAGCTGAAAACTCTGATTATAAAAATATCGATGAATTAGCTGAAGCTATTATCAAATCTGAAGTAAAATTAGCTGATTTAAATATTAAACCAGTGTTCCGTTTACATCCTCCTAGAAAAGGATATGAAGATATCCGTCTTTCTATCCAAGAAGGTGGATCTTTAGGTTACAGAGGAGAAAATATTGTTGAGCTTGCAAAAAGAATGCTTTAAGGTGGATTAAATGATTAGAACAAAACGTAAAATCAACAAACAAAGAGGTTCTAGATCCGTCGGTGGTGGCTGTACTAAAAAACGTAGAGGTGCAGGTAACAAAGGTGGTAAAGGTAACGCAGGTGCTTCAAAACAACATTGGACTTGGACTGCAAAATTCGACCCTGACCACTATGGTAAACACGGATTCAAAAGACCTCAAAAAATGATTAAAAAAGTAAATCCTGTTAATTTAAGTTACTTAGAAGAAAAAGCAGACGAATTAATTGAAAGTGGAAAAGCATCTAAAGATGGAGATTCCATTGTTATTGATGTAACTGAATTAGGTTTTGATAAAGTTTTAGCAAAAGGTAAAATTTCTAAAACTTTCATTATCTCTTCACCAAAATTCTCTGCTTCTGCAGTTGAAAAAATTGAAGAATTAGGAGGAGAAGCTATAGAATTATAGCTTTTTCCATTTTTATTATCTGGAGAAGTACATGTCATCTTTGGAAATATTAGAGCCGTTATTTAGGTTTATTCCTGAAGTAAAATCTCCAGTTCATAGGGAAGATTTTAACGAAAAGCTTAAATGGACTGCTTTAATTTTAGTTTTATACTTTATTTTAACTCAAATACCTTTATTTGGGTTAAGTCCTAATGCAGTTGACCAATTTGCACAATTAAGGGCTGTAATGGCTGGAAGTTTCGGATCAATTCTTACTTTAGGGATAGGTCCTATTGTAACTGCATCTATTGTTTTACAATTATTAATTGGTGCAAGACTGTTAAAACTGGATTTGTCTTCTCATAAAGATAAATCTCTTTACCAAGCAACACAAAAAGTTTTATCTATTGTTTTCACAATATTTGAAGCAGGTGTTTTAGTATTAACTGGTAGTTTAATCCCAATCGACAATTCTTATATTGGTATATTATTCCTTCAATTGGTTATTGGTGCTATACTAGTAATTTATCTTGATGAAGTAGTATCCAAATGGGGATTTGGTAGTGGTATTGGATTATTCATTGCTGCTGGTGTATGTGAAGCTATTATGGTTGGTTCATTTAACTTCTTACCAACTGCTGATGGTACACTTCCAGGTATTATTCCAGGATTTATTCAATCATTCTGGGCTTCTACTGGTCCTGATTTCGCATTGTTAATTCCATTAATTGCAACAATCATTGTATTCTTTGTTGTTGTTTATGGTGAATCAATGAGAGTTGAAATTCCAATTTCTCATGGTGCTGTAAAAGGTCATGGAAGAATTAGAGGATCTGTAGGTAAATACCCATTAAAATTTATCTATGCTAGTAACATGCCAGTAATTCTTACAAGTGCTTTACTTGTTAATGTTTCACTTATGGCAAGTGTATTCCAAAAAATTGGTATACCAATTCTTGGGGAAATTGAAAATGGTAAAGCAGTTAGTGGTATTGCATATTACTTATCAACACCAAATGATATTAGTATGATTGTGTCTGATCCACTTCATGTGTTAATTTATGCAATATTCTTCTTGCTATGTTGTATAGTGTTCTCATACCTATGGGTTGAAATTAGTGGATTAAATGCTAAAAAAATATCCAAACAACTTTATGATTCAGGTATACAAATTCCTGGATTTAGAAGTAGTAAACGTCAACTTTATAAAATATTGAAAAAATATATTCCTGCACTTACAATTATAAGTGGTTTCTTTGTAGGTATTATTGCATTTGGTGCTGATTTAACTGGTGCATTAGGTGGAGGTACTGGTGTATTGCTTACTGTTGGTATTGTTCACAGGCTTTATGAAGAGCTTGCTGAAGAACAACTTATGTCTATGAATCCAGTACTTAGAAAAGTTTTAGGAGATTAAATCTCCTAATTTATTTTATTATATAAAGAGGGATTATAATGAAATTAGTCGTATTAACTGGTATTCCTGGTTCTGGTAGTACCACAATACTTAATAAAACTTTAGAAGAAGTAGATTATCTTCATTTAAATTATGGAGATATTATGACTGAAATTGCTATCGAAGAAAAAATTGTAAACGATAGAGATGAGTTACGTAAATTACCTGCTGAAACTCAAAAAGTCATTCAAGAAAAAGCTGCAAAAAAAATTAAAGAACAATCTGAAACTGAAAATGTAATTGTTGACACTCATTGTACTATTAGTACTCCTGCTGGTTTCTTACCAGGTCTTCCTGAATGGGTTCTCAGAGAGTTACAACCAGATTTATTTATTTTAGTTGAAGCAAATCCTGATGAAATTATATACAGAAGATTATCTGATGATACTCGTTCAAGAGATATTGAAAAAGCAAAAAATATTAAATTACATCAAGAAATGAATAGAGCAGCTTCTATGGCATATGCAACCTTAACTGGTGCAACTGTAAAAATCATTGAAAATCATGATAATCATTTAGATAGTACTGTTTCAAAAATGGTTGATCTTTTAAAATAGTTTTTAACTGAGGTTTACTATGGCAGATATAATCTTTGAAGTATTAAATGGAATTTTTGGTCCATTAGTAGCTTTGGATCCTAATCCAAGCAACCCTATTCTTACAGTTCTTGTTGTTGCTTTTATTGTTTCATTAATTTCTACTGTTGCTAATAAATTATTAGTTGACCAAGACCAAATGAATGAAATTCAAGCAGAAATGAAAGCATTCCAAAAAGAAATTCGTGAAGCTCAAAAAGCAGGGGATGGGAAAAAATTAGTTGAACTTCAATCAAGACAACAAGAAATGATGCAAAAACAAACTCAGATGATGGGTAACTCATTCAAACCTATGATTGTTACTTTAGTTCCAATTTTATTAATCTTTTGGTGGATGAGAGCTTCTGTTATTAGTGGTTTAATTGTTACTTTACCACCATCTGTATATTACATTACATTAACACCAATGTGGCACTTTTTCGGCCATTTCTTATATGGTGGGGATGCAACAATTCCATTTGCCATAGGTTGGTTGTTATGGTATATGATTTGTACTTTTGCTATGAGTCAAATATTAAGAAAATTCTTAGGTTTCAAACAAGGGTTCTAATTTAACCCTTTTTATATAACATTTATTAATGATGAGTTCAATATATTATATTATTCTATTTTGAATTCGCTATTACACAATTATCAAATTATTATTTAAGGTGATTAAATGCCTGCAATGAGATATAGATCAAGATCATACAAAAGAGTTAATAAAAAAACTCCTGGTGGAAAAAATGTATTAAGGTACAAAAAGAAAAAACCATCTAAGCATGTATGTGCTGAATGTGGTGCTGTTTTACATGGTGTTCCTCGTGGACGTCCATATGAAATTGGAAAATTATCCAAAACCCAAAAAAGACCTAACCGTCCATTTGGTGGATATTTATGTCCTAAATGTGCTCGTAAACATTTTAAAGATGAGGCTAGGAAATAATGATTATAACTATCGGTGGGTTAGCTGGAACTGGTACAACAACAGCTGCCAAAGTATTATCTGAAAAATTAGATGTTCCTTTTGTTTCTGCAGGTTCCATTTTTAGAGACATGGCTAAAGAAAGAGGAATGTCTGTTCTTGAGTTTAGTGAGTTTGCTGAAAATAATACTGACATCGATAAGGAAATTGATAAAAGACAAGCTGATCTTGCTGAATCTTCAGAAAATCTTATTATTGAAGGAAGACTTTCAGCTTACTTTGTTAAGGCTGATTTAAGAATATGGTTATTTACACCATTCGATGTTCGTGCTGAAAGGATTGCAGATAGAGAATCAAAAACTGTTGATTTAGCTAAACACGAAATTGAAATACGTGAAAAAAGTGAAGCTTTAAGATATTTAGATATTCATAATATAGATATCACTGATTTAGATATCTATGATTTAGTTATAAACACAGGTAGCTTTGCACCTGATGAAATAGCTGAGATTATTTTAACAACATTAAAGGTGATTTAAATGGCATCTATTGAAGTAGGAAGAGTATGTGTAAAAACTGCTGGTAGAGAAGCAGGAGAAAAATGTGCAATCGTTGAAATTATTGATGAAAACTTTGTTGAAGTAGTTGGAGAATCTGTAAAAAACAGAAGATGTAATATTGCTCACTTAGAACCAACAGCTGATTCTGTTGATGTTTCTGGTGATATTGATTCTATTAAAGCTGCTTTAGCTGATTTATAATTGAATAATTAACTTTTAATTATTCTTTTTATACTATTTTTTGACTTATTTTTTCATCATTACTTTATTTTTAGGGATTTTATGAAATCAACTCTTTTAACTAAATCTTTAAGTTTTACTAATCCAGATTTTGGTTGTAAACCAGAGGAAAGACCTATTGAAGAATATATTTCTAATGCTGTTATTAATTTAGATAAGACTTCTGGACCAACTTCTCATGAAATCGATGCATGGGTAAAACGTATTTTGCATTGTGAGAAAACTGGTCATAGTGGAACTTTAGACCCTAAGGTTACTGGTGTTTTACCTGTTGGGATTGATAATGCAACTCGCGCTATTCAACTCCTGTTAAGTGCACCAAAAGAATATGTTTGTTTAATGAACTTACATAAGGAAGTTCCTGAAGAGGATATTAGAAGAGTGTTTAATGAATTTACTGGTAAAATATATCAGCTTCCACCTGTTAAGTCTGCCGTTAAAAGGGAATTAAGAGCTCGTAATATCTATTATTCTACTATTTATGAAATTGATGGTAGAGATGTTCTATTTAGGATTGGATGTGAATCTGGAACCTATGTTAGAACTTACTGTCACAATATTGGTGAAGCTTTAGTTGTTGGAGCTCATATGGCTGAGTTAAGAAGAACTCAAGCAGGTTCTTTCAATGAAAAAAAGAATCTTGTTACACTTCAAGATTTAACTGATGCATATTATTTCTATAAAGAAGATGGTGATGAATCCTTTTTAAGAGAAACATTAATGCCAATGGAAGTAGTTGCAGATCATTTACCTAAGATTATTGTTAAAGATTCTGCTGTTGATGCAATTTGTCATGGTGCTGATTTGGCTAGTGGTGGTGTTTCTAAGTTATCTGATAACATTCAAAAGAATTCTCTTGTTGTTATTGAATCTTTAAAAGGAGAATTGATAGCTAGTGGTAATGCATTAGCTAGTAGTAATGAGATTTTAGAGTCTCAATCTGGTTTTGTTGTTGAAACTTCCAGTGTTTATATGAAACCTGGTGTTTATCCAAGATTATGGAAGTAAGTTACTTTTTCTTAAAACCAATAGGTTTATATACTTTAAGATTAATATATTAAGTTATCATGTTAATCTTGATTAATATGATGGGCAAAGTATTTTTTTATACTTAAGGCTTTTTCAAGTAGTGATGCCGAGATAGTCTAGCCTGGTAAGGCGCAAGACTGGAAATCTTGTGGGGACTTTCCCCGCCTGGGTTCAAATCCCAGTCTCGGCGTTTATTAGTTTTTAACATACGATTTTTTTTAATTTTTGCTTTTTTGCATGATTATAAATTATTTGTTAAACTGATATTTATGCACTCTTAGTTAAAGAACTAAGTTTTATATTGTTGAAAAAACTGTGTTTTGATAAATTCAAAACATTCGAATCTAGTATTTTAACGTCTCGTAGATTCGCTCTATAAATGGAGGTTATTTAATGGAAGACGATTTTAAGCACTTAGTGCGTATTTCTAGAAAGGATGTAGATGGTAATAAAACCATTGAACAAGCTTTAACCGATATTAAAGGTGTCGGAATATCTTTATCCAAAACATTGTGCCGTACTTTAGATTTAGATTTAAAATCTCAAATTGGTTACATTGCTGACGAAGATGTTTTAAGAATTGAAGAAATTTTAGAAAATCCTCAAAAATTTGATATCCCTACTTGGATGTTAAATCGTAGAGAAGATTATGAAACTGGTGACGATCTTCACTTAATTGAATCTGATCTTGATATGACTTTAAGAGATGATTTAAACAGAATGAAGAAAACCAGAAGTTACAAAGGTAGAAGGCATGAAGTTGGTTTACCTGTTAGAGGTCAAAGAACCAAATCTACTTTCAGACATAGTTCTTCAGTCGGTGTAAAACGCGGTAGATAAGTAAGGAACTATTTTTTAGAATTAATATAAATACGATTTAAATTAATTTATTAAGGAGATATTTTAATGGGACAACCTAGAAAATCAAGGAAAAAGTATAATACACCACCACATCCTTGGAATGCGGAAAGAATTAAAGATGAAAACAAATTAATGGCTAAATACGGCTTAAAAAACAAAAAAGAAATCTGGAAAGCTGATACTTTAGTCAGAAAATACAGTAGGGAAGCAAGATACTTACTTGGTTTTGCTACTGATCAAATGCAAGAAGAGAAATTAGAATTATTAGGACACTTAGCTAGAACTGGTGTTTTGCCTGAAAACGCTGCTCTTGAAGATATTTTAAACTTAACTGTTGAAGATATCTTAAGAAGAAGATTACAAACTGTCGTTTACAGAAAAGGTTTAGCTCGTACTCCTAAAGAAGCAAGGATGTTTGTTGTACATGGTCACATAACTTTAAACGGTAAAAAAATCAACTCACCAAGTTATGTTGTATTAAAAGGCCAAGAAGACGATATTGGATTCTATAAATCTTCACCTGTAGCTAAACAGATTGAAGAATACAACAAAAGTAAAGACAACAAAGCTAACGTTGAAGAAAATGCAGAATAAAGGGTGTAATTATGGCAAAAAATGAAAAATGGGGTATAGCTAATATTTACTCATCATTCAATAACACTATTATCACTGTAACTGATATTACTGGTGCTGAGACTATTTCTCAATGGTCTGGTGGAAAAGTAGTTCGTGCTGATAGGCAACAAGCTTCTCCTTTCGCAGCTATGGCTGCAGCTACCAGAATAGCTGATGATGCTAAAGAAAAAGGATTTGTTGGATTACATATTAAAGTAAGAGCTCCTGGTGGAAACGGACCTAGAAGTCCTGGACCTGGTGCACAAGCAACTATTCGTGCTTTAGCAAGAGCAGGTATTAAAATTGGTAAAATAGAAGATATCACTCCAATTCCTCATGATGGTACTGGAAGACCTGGTGGTAAAAGAGGAAGAAGAATATAATTGGAAGGGTTTAATATGGAGATAGAAATTAGAAGCCAAACTGACGATGAAATTGTTTTCGTTGTCCGTGATGCAGAAGTACCTTTTGTCAATGCTATTAGAAGATGTGCAATGGTAAATGTTCCTAAAATAGCTATTGAAAATGTAAATATCATTAGAAATGATTCCGCTATGTTTAATGAGGTACTTGCTCATAGATTAGGTTTAACTCCTTTAGTTTCTAACATTGATGCTATTGAAGGTATGGCATTACCTGAAGATGAAGATTATGAAGAATCTCAAGGCGTCATGTTTTCTTTATATGAAGAAGGACCTAAAGTTGTTTATTCCAAGGATTTAATATCTTCAGATTCAAAAATTAAACCAGTATATGATACCATACCTCTTGTAAAACTTAAAGAAGGTGAAGTTCTTAAAATTGAGGCTGAAGCAAAAGTAGGTTATGGAAAAGAACATGCTAAATGGATGCCTACAACTGTATGTGCATATAAACAATATCCTGAAATCACTTTTAATGAAGATGTTGATATTGATTATGATTGTGCAGATGCATGCCCAAGAGGAATTTTAAAATCAGATAAAAGATCTAAAAAAATTAAAGTTTTAGATATTGAAAACTGTAGTATGTGTAAAAGTTGTGTAAGAGCTTCAGTAAACAACTACATTAATGTAGGGTATCATGAAAATGATTTTATATTTAGAATAGAAACTGATGGATCAATGCCTCCTAAAGAAGTTTTATTAAAAGCTTGTGATGAATTAGGTGAGAAAGCAGAAAAATTTATCAGATTTAGTGAAGAAGGAGGAAGTAACTAATGGTTAAGAAATTAACAAAAACTAATCCTAACCTCATTGAACTTATAAAAGAACTTGATAAAAAGTATAAAAGTGAAAACGCAGCTATTTGGAAAGATGTTGCTAACAGACTTCAAAAGGCTAACAGACAAACTTCAGAAGTTAACTTATCTGATATTGCAAGATATGCTGAAGCTGACGAAACTGTTTTAGTCCCAGGTAAAGTTTTATCTAATGGTGAATTAGAAAACAAAGTAAATGTCGTAGCATTAAAATTTTCACAAAAAGCTAGAGAAAAAATTGAGAATGCTGGCGGAGAATGTATCTCCATTAGGGAAATTATGGAAGCTAATCCTAAAGGAAGCAACATTAGAATCATGGGATAAGCGAGGATGTGTTATTATGATTATTAATGGAGAAGGACATGTATTAGGAAGATTAGCTAGTGTAACTAGTAAAAGTCTTCTTAACGGTGAAGAAGTAATTATTCTCAACGCTGAAAAAATTATGATCACTGGTTCTAAAGATTGGGCTTACGCTAAATACAAACAAAGAGTAGACAGGGCAAGTATTTCTAACCCTCGTGATTTAGGTCCTAAATATCCAAGAAGACCAGATGATATATTTAGAAGAACTGTAAGAGGAATGTTACCTTATAAAAAATCTAAAGGTAGATCTGCTTATAAAGGATTAAAAGCTTATGTTGGAATTCCAGAAGAATTCGCAGATGCTGAAATTGAAAATGTTCCTGAAGCACAATTCAACAACCTTAAAAAAGGTATTGAATTAGGTGAAATTTCCAAACTTTTAGGAGCTACTTTCTAGATTTAAAGGATGTGTAATTATGGTAAAAGTTGTTCATACAAGTGGAAAACGTAAAACCGCTATTGCAAGAGGTACCGTTCAAGAAGGTACTGGTAAAGTAAGGATTAATAGACGTCCTATTGAACTTTACTCACCAGAACTTGCTCGTTTAAAATTACAAGAACCATTAACCATTGCAGGAGATCTTGCTAATGAAGTGGACATTAACATTCACGTTGTTGGTGGAGGAGTAATGGGTCAAGCTGAAGCTGCACGTATGGTTATTGCTAAAGGACTTGTTAACTGGTCTCAAGACATGGATTTAAAAGAAAAATACATCCATTACGACAGAACCATGTTAGTAGGTGACCCAAGACGTTCAGAACCTAAAAAATACGGTGGTCCTGGAGCAAGAGCACGTAATCAGAAAAGTTACAGATAAACTCTGTACTTTTTATATTTTATTTAAAAAATTTAAAAAAGATGATATAAATGATTCCTATAAGATGTTTAAGTTGCGGAAAACCTGTTTCAGCTTACTTTGATGAATACAATCAGAGAGTTGCAGCTGGTGAAAAATCTAAAGATGTCTTAGATGATTTAGGTTTAAAAAGATACTGTTGCAGAAGAATGTTGATTTCTCATGTTGAAACTTGGGAATAGGTTTAATGCAGGTTGTAGGGATATATTTTTTATTTAATTAAATTAATCATGGTATATAATGCCATTAAATTAAAGTGGAAGTAATATTTATGACTACAGAAAAATTAACAAGGTTTGAAAAAGCTAGAATCCTTGGTGCAAGAGCAATTCAAATTTCCATGGGTGCTAAACCTTTAGTAAAAATTGAAAGGTCTCTTGATCCTATTGATATAGCTTATGATGAACTCGAAGCTGGCGTTTTACCATTAGATGTGATTAGAGATGAATAAATAGTTAAATCTATTTATTCTAATTACAATTTATAAAAAAAATAAAAAATACCAACATAATTCTATAAAGAGACTTACTAATTTTTATTAAGTATAGATTATATGGTAATAAATTAACTGGCACTGAGGTGTTTTTTTTGGATAGTATAATAGAAGATGTTCAAATTCGTAAGATATTGGACAGTAGAGGTAATCCAACTGTTGAAGTAGATGTAATTACTTGGAACGGTTTTGGTAGAGCTGCTGCACCAAGTGGGGCTAGTACTGGTTCTAGAGAAGTAGTATCTTTCCCAGAAGGTGGAGTAGATGCAATTTTAAGTGAAGCTGAAGATATTATTTATTCAGAACTTATTGGAATGGATGCTGAAGATATTGTAACTATTGATGAAATTTTAAGAGAAGTTGATGGAACTGAAAATTTATCAGCTATTGGTGGTAACACTACTGTTGCTGTTTCTATGGCTGTAGCTAAAGCAGCTGCTTCTTCTTACAATTTACCATTATACAAATATCTTGGAGGAAACTTTGTAAATGAGTTACCTTTCCCTCTTGGAAACATGATGAATGGTGGAGCTCATGCAGGAATTAATGCACCAGATATTCAAGAATTCTTAGTTGTTCCTGTTGGTGCAAATAATGTTGTTGAAGCAGTATTTGCTAACTCCAGTGTCCACAAAAGATTAAAAGAATTAATCCAAACTAAAGACTCCAATTTCACTGGTGGAAAAGGAGATGAAGGTGGATGGGTACCTAACATCACTAATGATGCTGCTTTAGAAATCCAAGCTCAAGCTTGTGAAGAAGTAGGAGATGAATTAGGTATTGAAATTAGACCTTCTTTAGATATGGCTTCCTCTGAATTATGGGATGCAGATGAAGGTAAATATGTTTATGCTCAAGATGGTATTAAAAGAGATACTGGTGACCAAATTGAGTTTGTTAAAGACATTATTGAAACTTACAATATGTTCTATGTAGAAGATCCATTTGATGAATCTGATTTCGATGGATTTGCACAATTAACCGCAAAAGTTGGAGATAAATGTCTTATTTGTGGTGACGATTTATTCGTAACTAACAAAGAAATTTTAGCTAAAGGTATTGAAATGAATGCAGCTAATGCAATTATCATTAAACCTAACCAAATTGGTTCTTTATCTGAAACATATGCTACTGTTAAATTAGCTAAAGAAAATAATGTTGTCCCTGTTGTTTCTCACAGATCTGGTGAAACTACTGATGCAACTATTGCTCATTTAGCTGTTGGTCTTGGTTCTCCAATGATTAAAACTGGAGCTATTGGTGGAGAAAGAATAGCTAAATTAAATGAACTTATTCGTATTGAAGAAGAACTTCCTAATGCTCACATGGCAAGTTTTTAAGTGTAATTAAGAGGTTATAATATGGCAAAAATTACTATTGATTATGATAAATGTGAAGGAGCAGACTGTGCAGAATGTGCTGATGTCTGTCCTATGGAAGTTTTAGTTCTTGAAGGAGATAAAATTGTTATTCAAGAACCAGATGAATGCAGTTTATGCGAAGTATGTATGGATGTTTGTCCAGAAGAATGTGTTAAAGTAGAAGATGATGAATAGATTTTAAAAAATAAATATAATAAGGTGAAATAAATGTCAGAACTTTTAATTGATTTAGATAATTATTTAGCAGCAGGTTTACATATTGGAACTCAACAAAAAACTAGTGATATGGAAAAATACATATTCAGAGTAAGATCCGATGGTTTATATGTATTAGATATCCAAAAAACTGATGAAAGAATTAGACAAATCGCTAAACTTTTAGCAAAATACAACCCTGAAGACATTTTAGTTGTTGCAACCAGACAATATGGTCAAGCTCCTGTTAAAAAATTCGGTGAAATTACTGGTGCTAAAACTATTCCTGGTAGATTCATTCCTGGAACCTTAACTAACCCAACTTACAGTAAATTTATCGAACCAAAAATCATTGTTGTAACTGACCCAAGATCTGATTCACAAGCTATTCTTGAATCCAAACAAAACGGTATTCCTGTAATCGCTTTATGTGATACTGAAAACTTACTTAGTTTTGTTGATATTGCTGTACCTGTAAACAACAAAGGTAGAAAAGCTATTGCTCTTGTTTACTGGTTATTAGCTAGACAAATTTTAAGAGAAAGAGGAGACATTGCAGAAGACGCTGACTTAGACGTCGATGCAACTGATTTCGAATTAAAATTTTAAATAAGATAATATGCTAAGAGAACCTGCAGTTGCTGGAGCGTTTTATCCAGATAATCCTGGGGATTTAAAGGTAGCTATTGAAGATAGCTTCCTTTCTCCTTTCGGGATTGGTAAAATTCCAGAGGATGTTAAAAAATTTGATGGTAAGGATTATCCTATTAATATTATGGCTCCACATGCAGGTTACATTTATTCAGCTCCAATAGCTTCCCATAGTTATTATAAAATTGCAGAATATGGCATTCCTGATGTTTTTATTATTCTTTCACCTAATCATACTGGTTTTGGTAGTGAAATTTCTGTTTTTAATAAGGGGGAATGGAAAACTCCTTTTGGTTTAGTGGAAGTTGATAATGAGTTTGCAGAAGAAATCATTTCAGATTCTGAAATTGCATCTGCTGATTTTTCTGCTCATGTTAGTGAACATGCTATTGAAGTTCAACTACCATTTCTTCAATATCTTTCCAATAATTTTAAGATAGTGCCTATTGTTATGGGTACTCAATCATTGATTACTGCTAGTGATTTATCTTCATCTATTGTTAAAGCAGGTGAAAAATTAGGTAAATCTTACTGTATAATAGCTAGCACTGATTTATCTCATTTTAATACACAAGAAAGAGCTAATGAAGTTGATGGTTTTGTTTTAGAAGATATTGAGAAAATGGATGAACTTAAATTAATGGAAGAAATTATTCAGTATAATATTACTATGTGTGGCTATGGGCCTGTTATTACAACCATTCTTAGTTCTAAATTAACAGGAAAGAACTCAAGTGAAATATTAGCTTATGGGACAAGCGGAGATATTTCTAAAGATTTTTCTAATGTTGTAGGATATGCTTCAGGGATTTTTAGGTAGGTGATTTAAAATGAAAGCTATGGCTTCTGCTCCGGCGAAAACAATTCTTTTTGGTGAACATTCTGTTGTATATGGTGAACCTGCAATTGCAGGTGCAGTTAATAAAAGGGCAGTTGTTAAAATTAGACCTTCAAAATCTGATAAATCTATTTTGAAATCTTATGATTTAAATTTTGAAGCAGAATTAGATACTGAGAATAAAAAATATGTTCTTAAAAAAGGAAAACCTGGAATTATTCGATATATCTTAGAGGCTTTAAGTAAAGTTCATAATCATTCTCCTATTGAGATATTACTTTCTTCTAACATTCCTATTGGATCTGGATTAGGTTCTTCTGCAGCAGTTACAGTAGCTACACTTGCTGCATTATATAGGTATCATAATATTAGATTTAATAAGAAATCTTTAGCACATGATGCTCATATGGTTGAAGAAGCTGTTCAGGGAATCGCAAGCCCACTTGATACTTTAGTATCTACCTATGGAGGACTTGTTTATTTATCTAGAAATAAAAAAGTAGAACACTTTAAAGTTAATTTTAATGCTCCTTTTGTAGTGGGTTATACTAATAAACATGGTAATACTGGAAAAATGGTTAAGGATGTTAGACTTCTTAAAAACAGAAATCCTAAGGTTATTAATAATGTTATTTCTTCAATGGGTCAGTTAACTAATTATGCTAAACAGGCTATATTAAAAAGGGACTTTGATAAAATTGGAGAATTGATGAATATTAATCAGGGATTTTTAGATGTTTTAGGAGTAAACACTTTTGAATTATCTCGTATGGTTTATAGAGCAAGGGAATGTGGTGCAATTGGTTCCAAAATCACAGGTGCTGGTGGTGGAGGAAGTATTATTGCCCTTTGTCCTAATAATATTGATCAGGTAGCTGAAGGTATCTCAAAAGAGGATAATGTTTTAAAAATAAGATTTACTCGTAAAGGAGTTTCTTCTAGGGTTCGTGATTAACTAAGTGATTATTATGATTATTTTAAAAATTGGAGGAAGTATCCTAACTAAAAAGGATTCTATTGAAAGCGAAATTGATGAAGGTAATTTAAAAAGGATTGCATCTGAGATTAAGTCTTCTATTGATAACTCTAAAAAGGATTTAGTTATTGTTCATGGTGCAGGTTCTTTTGGACATCCTCCTGCTAAGAAATATAAAATTGGTGAACCTTTTAGTAAAGAAGAATATCCTGAAAAAAGAATAGGTTTTGCTAAAACTCAAAATGCGGTTAAAAAATTAAACATGCTTATTTGCGATGCATTAATTAAAGAAGACCTTCCAGTAGTAGCTATTCCTGCTTCTAGCTTTATTACCACCACCAATAAACGTGTTAGTGAAGGAAATTTAGACAGGTTTAATAAATTCTTAGAAAAAGGATATATACCAATCATATATGGTGATGTGGTTTTGGATAATGAATTGGAAATGGCTGTCATTTCTGGTGATCAGATTATTCAGTATTTAGCTATTAATCTAAAAGCAGACCAGGTTATTTTAGGTACTGATGTTGATGGTGTTTATAATAAAAATCCCAAAACTCATGAAGATGCAGTTTTCTTTGAAAGATTTTCTAGTCTTGATGATTTAGATACTTTAGAAGGCACCACCAATGTTGATGTTACTGGTGGAATGGTTGGAAAAATTAAAGAACTTTTATATCTTGCAGATTTAGGGATTGAATCAAAAATAATCAATGCGGATATTGAAAATAATGTTTACAAAGCACTTGAAAATGAAGAATTAAAAGGAACTATTATTTCAAAGAATTAATCATTGAAACACTTCAAAGGAGATAATGCAATGATTTCAGATAGAAAATTGGAACATCTGTTAATATGCAAATATTATGATGTTGAATTTAAAAATAAAACAACAGGGTTTGAAGATATTGAATTAATTCATCAAGCTCTTCCTGAAATAAATAAAAATGATATTGATTTATCAACATCAGTATTTGGTAAAAAAATGGAATCTCCATTATTTATTACAGCAATCACTGGTGGTCATCCTGTTGCTAAAGATATTAATAAAAATTTGGCAATAGCTGCTGAAGAAATGAATATAGCATTAGGGGTTGGAAGTCAAAGAGCAGCTATTGAACATCCTGAACTAGCTGATACTTATACTGTTGTTCGTGAAAATGCTCCTGACTGTTTACTTGTTGGAAATATTGGGGCTCCACAACTTAATTTAGCTGATAAGGCAGTTGAAATATTGGATGCAGATATTTTAGCTATTCATTTAAATCCTCTTCAGGAATCTATTCAGCCTGAAGGAGATTTGGATGCTAGAGGATTTTTAGATTCTATTTCTAAAATCTGTGATACTGTGGATATTCCTGTAATGGCTAAAGAAACAGGATGTGGAATATCTAGTGAAACTGCAAAAGATCTTGTAAATGCAGGTATTGATTATATTGATATTGAAGGTGCCGGTGGAACAAGTTGGGCTGCTGTTGAAACATATAGAGCTGACGACAGATATTTAGGTGAAACCTTTTGGGATTGGGGAATTCCTACAGCAATTAGTACTGTAGAAGTTACCTCTTCTGTTGATGTTCCTGTTATTTCTTCTGGTGGAATTCGTAATGGTTTAGAAGCTGCTAAAGCTATTGCTCTCGGTGCAGATGCTGTTGGTATGGCTTTACCATTTTTAAAAGAATCTGTAAGTGTTGAAGATATTATCGAATATATTAATAAGTTTAATGAATCTTTAAGAATTGCAATGTTCTTAGTTGGCGCAAATAACATTGAAGAACTTAAAAACTCTAATTTAATCATTAAAGGAGAAACTAAACAATGGTTAGAGGATAGAGGGTTTAACACAACAAAATATTCAAGGAGATAAAATTATATGAGTGTTGAAGTAATCGCTATAGGCGGATACGAGGAAGTTGGAAGAAACATGACTGCTGTTAAGGTAGGGGAAGATGTTATCATTTTTGATATGGGAATTCACCTTGACAGGATTAGTATCCACGAAGATACTGATATTGATAGAATGCACAGTTTAGATTTAATTGAAAGAGGAGTAATTCCTGACGATACCTTAATGAAGGATGTTGATGGTAAAGTTAAAGGAATTGTATTTTCTCATGGTCACTTAGACCATATTGGTGCTGTAGCTAAATTAGCACATAGGTATGATGCTCCTTTAATTGGTACCCCTTATACTGCTGCATTAATCCAAAAACAAATTAATGGTGAGCGTAAATTTAAAGTAAACAATCCAATTAAAACTTTAAATCCTGGAGGAAAAATGAAATTGTCTGAGGATATTACATTGGAATTTGTTCAATCTACTCACAGTATTCCACAGGCTGTATTTCCAGTATTACACACTCCAGAAGGAATTATTGTTTATGCTTTAGATTTTAAATTTGATAATCATCAAAAAGTATCTCCACCACCTGATTACAGGAGATTAAAAGAGTTAGGTAGGAAAGGAGTATTAGCGCTCATTGTTGAATCAACTAATATTAAAGATACTAATGAAGTAAAAACATACTCTGAAAGAATAGCTAGGAATATTTTAGAGGATTTAATGAGAGGACCTCTTTATGAGAAAACTGGTATGATTGTTACTACATTTTCTTCTCATGTTGAAAGGGTCCAAACTATTGCAGATATTGCTAAAAAAAGTCATAGGGAAATTTTATTCCTTGGAAGATCTATGGAAAGATTCTGTGGTATTGCAGAAAGTCAGGGAATCTTAAAATTACCTAAAAATTCAAGTATTTATGGAAGTCCTAAAGCAGTAAATAAGGCTTTAATGAAAGCTGAAGATAATCGTGAAAAATATTTACTTGTAACCACAGGACACCAAGGAGAACCAGATGCATTACTTCCAAGAATAGCTAATGGTAAAACTCCATTTAACATAAAAAGAGGAGATAATGTAATTATTTCTGCACCAATTATTCCAAATCCAACTAATGCTGCTAACAGACATATTATGGAACGTAGATTAAAGGCAAGTGGTGCAAGAATTTATGCAAATGCTCATGTTTCTGGTCACGCAGGTCGTGAAGACCATAGGGACTTTATTAGAATGTTAAAACCACAACATATTATTCCAGCTCACGGTGATTTGTCAATGCTTTCTGCATATGGTGAATTAGCTGAAGAAGAAGGATATAGAATTGGAAATAATGTTCATATTTTAAGAAATGCACAAGCACAAGTTTTTAATGGTTAATTAATATTTTTTAGTAAAAATTAATACTGTGATTGGATATATTAATATATAATTGGAGGAAATTATATGAGTGATGTGAAAGAAGTTCTTGGTTTATATTCTGGAGATATTTTTAAAAGTATTGAAGATAATTTATCTACAATTACTCCAAATACTCTTCAAGAAGCTTCAATCTATTTAACTAAAGCAGGAGGTAAGATGTTAAGGCCTTGTTTAACTCTTATCACTTCTGAAGCTGTTGGAGGTTCAAAAGAAGATGCACTTAAATCTGCTACAGCTATTGAATTGATTCATACTTTCTCTTTAATCCATGATGATATAATGGATGACGATGATATGAGGAGAGGTATGCCTGCTGTTCATAAAGTTTGGGATGAAGGTTTAGCTATTTTATCTGGGGATACTTTATTCTCAAAGGCTTTTGAAATTATTGTAGACTGTGAAAATGCAGATGCTTCCAGATTAACTAAAACTATTGGCACTGTAGCTGATGCATGTGTTAAAATATGTGAAGGTCAAGCTTTAGATATTAGTTTTGAAGGAAGATATGATGTAACTGAAGAAGAGTACATGGAAATGATTTTCAAAAAAACTGGTGCTTTAATAGCTTCTGCAACTAAAGCTGGAGCTATTATGGGTGGAGCTAGTGATGAAGTCATTGATGCAATGTATGATTATGGTAGGTTGATTGGTTTAGCTTTCCAAATTCAGGATGATTATTTAGATCTTGCAAGTGATGAAGAATCTCTTGGTAAGCCTATTGGTAGTGATATAGCTAAGGGAAAAATGACTTTAATTGCAGTTAAAGCTTTATCTGAATCTGAAGGTGAAGACCATGATAAATTATTAAATATCTTAAAAGATGATAATTCTTCACAAGAAGATATAGATACTGCAATCGATTTATTCAATAAATATGGTTCTATTGAATATGCTAAAAATGTCGCTCAATCAAATGTATCTGAAGCTAAAGAACTATTAAAAATATTACCTGAATCTGCTTCTAAAGATGCACTTATGGATATTGCAGATTTTGTACTTGAAAGACATTCCTAAATTTATAATTTAATGCTTCCCTTTGGAGGCATTAGCTATTCTTTTTTTTATTAATTTTTAAAATAAGTTAAATTACTGCTTTTTTATCTTTTCTAACTGCTTTTTAAAACGGTCTTCGTAGTTTTTAGCAATGTCTTCATATTGGTTCCAGATACCAATGGCTGAGTAGGGAATTACACTTTTTTTATCCTCTGAAAACTTTGCATAGATATGGAGTAATTCTTTTGAATCTGATGTAATCATTTTTACAAAGGGAATATTGGCTTTGTAGATAGCTAATCCTTCTTTTTTAAATAAGTCTATAACATCAATCTTTTTATTTTCAATATATGTGTAAGGAGAAGCAAGGATGTTTATGTCAACTTCATTATTTTTATCAACTAATGCATTTATTATGGCTTCATATTCATCCTTGAAAAGAAATCCTATTCTAAGTGAAAGAGTTTCCTTTGATCTTTGAATAATCTCAAGTTCCTTTTGAATAATATTTGGGATTCCACTTATTCTCCAAATTGGAGCCTGCACTTGACTTATTTCATGTTCATAAATGGAATTAAGAGTAACTATTGTTTTATCAAGACTTTCTGTAAATTTTTCCTTTTCTTTTTCTAAAGTTATAAGTGGGGACTTAACATGATAAATCAGTGGCCTTCCATTTTCAATCTCAATGTATTCTTTTTTAGCTAGTGATTTTAAGACATCATATATTTTAGTTCTTGGAATTGTTGACTCTTCACTGATTTTAACTGCAGTAGCTGAAATTAAGGAGGTTAAAGTTATATATGCAGTTGCTTCATAAGTGGAAAGGCCCAGTTTCTTTAGATTATTTACATGTTCCTGAATCATGATTATAGTTATGATTTCAGCTATTATAATGTTACCTTTTAACTAAGTTTGGTTACATTGGAATAAAAACAGATTTTTTGTTAAGTGTACTTATCACTTTTTCACTTTTTTGCACTTTTGTTAAGTACACTTATCACTTTTTTTCTAAATCTTTTCTTTTCAACAGCTATTTGTCACTTTTTACCCAAAATAAGTTACAAAATATTAATATACTTATAAACTCAACCTCTAATTAGGTGTTAAATATGAGTGACATGTTTTGTTATCAATGTTCCCAAACTGCAAGGGGAACTGGATGTACTGTAAAAGGTGTTTGTGGAAAAGATGCTCTTGTAGCAAGACTTCAGGATAACTTAATTTATGCAATGAAAGGTATCAGTGCATATAACTACAATGCAAATGTTTTAGGCGAAAAAGATGATGAAGTTAATGAATTCTTAACAACTGGACTTTATACAACCTTAACCAATGTTAACTTTGATGCAGAAGATTTAATTGATTTAGGCTTAAAAGCAGGTGAAGTTAACATTAAAGTAATGAAATTGCTTAAGGAAGCACATATCAAAAATTATGGTGAACCTGTACCTGCGGAAGTGCAAGTTGGAGCAGAAGAAGGTCCAGCTATTATTGTAACTGGACATGACATTAAAGCACTAGCTGAACTTCTTAAACAAACTGAAGGAAAAGGAATTAAAGTTTACACACACAGTGAAATGCTTCCAGCACATGGTTATCCAGAACTTAACAAGTATGACCATTTGGTTGGTCATCTTGGAAAAGCATGGTTTGATCAAAAAGAAATATTTTCAAAATATAATGCAGCTATTTTAGCAACAAGTAACTGTGTGCTTCTTCCTAAAGATGACTATGCTGATAGAATTTTCACTATGGATGTTGCTAAATTACCAGGTGTTCCAAAAATTGAAAACTACGATTTCACTCCGGTAATTGAAAAAGCTCTTGAACTTGGTGGATTAGAAGCTGAAGAAAAAGAGGTAATTACAACTGGTTTCGGATTATCCACTATTCTTTCATTGGCTGACAAAATTAAAGAGTTAGTTGAGGCAGGCAAAATCAGAAGATTCTTTGTTGTTGGAGGATGTGACAGCCCTAACCCTAAATTAAACTACTACAGAGAATTTGTTGAAAACTTACCTGAAGACACTATTGTTTTAACTTTAGCTTGCGGTAAATTTAGATTCAATGATCTTGATTTAGGAGATATTGAAGGAGTTCCACGTTTAATTGATTTAGGTCAATGTAATGATACTATTGTAGCTATTGACTTAGCAGTTGCATTATGTGATCTATTTGAATGTGAATTAAATGACTTGCCATTAACCATTGTTTTAAGCTGGATGGAACAAAAAGCAGTAGCAATCTTATGGAGCTTATTATATTTAGGAAAAACAGATATGTATATAGGTCCTGTTTTACCTGCATGGGCAAATGATGATATTATAAATTTCTTAGTTGAAAATTATAATTTAACCCCAATTGGTGAACCACTTGAGGACATTAAGAAAATAATGGGTGAATAAATAATGGTAGATGAAGATATTAAATCAAAAGCACTCTTTGTTGAAGGATTAATTGATTACCAGGATAACTCTGTAGTAAGCCGTGAACTTATTAAAAAAGAACTTGGTACTGTAACAATCTTTGCTTTTGATAAAGGACAAGGCTTAAGTGAACATAGTGCTCCTTTTGATGCTATGGTTCAAATTGTAGATGGTGAGGCTGAAATTACAATTGATGGTGTAAAAAACACTGTTAAGAAAGGTGAAATGATTATAATGCCTGCAAACATACCTCATGCACTACAAGCTGTTAACATGCCTTACAAAATGATGTTAACAATGATTAAGTCAGATTAAATTCTGACTATTCTCTTTTTTTTTTATTTTTATTTGGATTCTATATCGGTTGCTTCTAATTTGAATATAACTGGTCTTAAACCATCATTACAACACACAATAGCTATTCCTGGTTCTTTAATCCATGTTCCAGAGTAAAATGTTTCTGTTGCTCCATGTGCAAGTGCAAATACATATTGGTATATTGCTTTCCATGCTTCATCACAAAAGCCTTCAGGTTTTGCATAATCTGCATAAAATACTGCATTATCTTCCATTAAAGGACATTTAGGAAAGTCATCAATTCCATATTCTTTAGCTAAATCCTCTTGTATGGTTCTTTTTAATATAGTAATTTTAACTTTTTTCATTACTCTCACCTATAATCTTAAATATTATCTTTCGCTATATTAAGTTATAGATTAATGGAGCTTATTTTGATGTACAGCCGAGAAAGTAAAAAGAAAATGTATTTTGAAAGAATTTCTGCCAAAGGAAATGAAACTGATTTTACAACTCATTTTAATGCAATTGAAGAAATTAAAAAAGGAAATAGGCCAGAATATCTTTCACAAAAACAATATGAAGACTCAGCTATTGAAATCATTGAAAAGGATTTTAATGAAGATGAATTAATAAAAGGAATATTAGAAGACTTAGCTAGTGAAGAAGTGGCTGTCTTAAGGTTTTATGGAGTTATCTGGGAAGTTTCAAGAAAAGACAATAAAACTGAAAAAATGTATGTTTTCAACAGCTCCTTTGAAGATGAAGAATTTATCAATAAACAGGAAAGGGTAATTGATGAGCTTATGGAGAAAGTAAATCAAGAATCTATATTTTTACTATTTGGTGGCCTGTACAGACTTTCAAATGACCGTATAGGAATGTACAAATAGCTATTTTTTAATATATTTCTTTTCAAATGCTCTCATTTAATCTTTATAACTATTTTTCAGGTAATTTATATTCATGCAAAGGAAAGGGATTGCTAATCTTCCAATTCATGGAGGTCATCCACCAAGATGGTTATTTAAAAGGATGGTAAAATTATCTGGAGCTATTGTTGAGGTTATTCTTGAAGAATATGGTGTTCACGAGTTTCTTGAGAGAATATCTAATCCATACTGGTTTCAATGCTTTTCTTGTGTAATTGGATTTGACTGGCACTCTTCAGGAACTACAACAACTACTTGTGGTGCATTAAGGGCCAGTTTAAATGCTCAGGACCATGGAATTGTTGTTTTGGGAGGTAAAGGTGCTAATTCAAGAAAAACTCCTTCACAAATTGAAAAGAAAGGAGAATTTTTCAATTTAGGAGATAAAAAGATTGATGAGTTAGTGCGTACAAGTAAGCTAACAGCTAAAATAGATAATTCATGTATACAGGATTACTACACACTTTATCAGCATAATTTCATTTTAACAGAAAAAGGGGACTGGGCTGTAATCCAGCAGGGTATGGATACCAATACCAAGTATGCAAGGCGTTATCACTGGATGAGTGATGATTTAGATAGCTATTTAGAGGATTCACATAGTGCAATTTCCTGTGATATTAAAAGAGATTCTACATTAAATATGGCATCAAAAAAAAGTAAAGAAGCTCAAAAAATTAGTGTTGACTTAATCTGTGATAATCCAGACCATCTTAAAAGATATTTTAAAAGAAGGGATCCTCATCAAACATTGTTAAGTGATTTTGGAGCTCAGCCAATGTTTACAATGCCTGCTCACCATCCAGTGCTTGATATGGATTTATCTGATAGGGAATTCCAAGTTCTGAAAAATGCGTGGGAGATTCAGCCTGAAAACTATGAAGAATTAATATTGCTTAAGGGTATTGGTCCTAAAAAAATAAGGGCACTAGCTTTAATTTCAGATTTAATATTTGGTGAAAAAGCTAGTTGGGAAGATCCTGTAAAATATAGCTTTGCTCATGGTGGGAAAGATGGTTTTCCCTACCCTGTTGATAGGGAAGTTTATGATCATTCCATTGAAACAGTTAAGGATGCTCTGTATAAAGCAAAAGTAGATGATAAGAATAAGTATGATGCAATAAAACGTTTAAATGTTTATATGAATCAGTAATTATTCTTCTTTTTTCCACCAGATTAATACCCAGTCAGCTTTATCTTTCTTATTATATAATTTTCCTGTTTCAGGGTCTTTTTTAAGAATTCTATTAAGATATTCTTTTAATTTTTCTTTTTCTTCATCATTTAATAAGTCTAAGCGGAATTTACCATTATCCATAGCTTCTTCAATGCTATCATATTTTCTATATTCTTTAATATCTAACCTTTTAGTGTTTGGATAAATTCCCATATTGTAAAGGATGTTAAAAATGTAGTTGTATCCAGGGAAGGTTTCCTGTTCCTTTCCAATAAATTCGTTAAATTCTGTTTCTATTTGCCAGTTTTCAGGACCGAAAATTGTTATAAAAACATACTTGTTAGCTATTTTATTCATCTCTTCTAAGGTTTCTTTAATTGGTACAACACCATTTAAAGACCTTGATGATATAACAACATCATAATTTCCAAGTTCTTCATGATTTATGTCTTCTATTGGTTGAAAAATAGTATGTACATTGGTCATGTTTTCTTCATCTGCTTTTTCTCTTAAATATTCAAGCATTTTTATAGAAGAGTCTAGACCAGTTATGCTTTTTACTTTTTCAGCTATTGGTAATGTTATAGATCCTTCACCGCAACCTAAATCAAGTACTGTATCTTCTTCATCTAAGATTAACTCATCAAGAAGCAATTCTTTATATTCGTCTTTTGTTGCTCTTTTATAGAATCCAGGAGCTGCCTTATCCCAATCTTTCTTCTTATCAGTTTTATTTTCTAATTTTTCCTGCCAAAATTTAACCCAGTTAAGTTGATCGGGGTCACCAACGCATTGTTTTTTCATTTTTAATTCCTCAATTTATATTCACTTTATAATAATATAGTTATGCTTTTTATTTTTTTGGATTATTAGAAACTTTTATTAGTTACAATAAGGTAATATTTAACCTAATGACTGGAAAGAAATTTTTTTTACTATGTTTTATTATAGCTATTATAGTATTTTTCTGTAGTTTTTATTGGGGTTTTTACATTAAAGAGGACACATTCCTTGAACAATTCTTAGAAGTTGATTCCTCTATTTTAACTAATGTAAAGTTAATTTAATTAAACTATTTTAGTTTTACCAGTTAACACATTCATATAATCTTTGTAGTTTTCTTTAAGTAGCTCTGGAATGTTTAACTCATAAGGACATTTGTCAATACATTGCATACATTCAGTGCATTCTTGTGTTTTCTCCATTTTCTTTTGATATTCTTCTGTTAGGCAAGGTTCAGTTGGAAATCTTCTAATCCAGAGAGACATTCTAACACAAGTGTTTATTTCAATTTCTTCAGGACAAGGCATACAGTATCCACAGCCTCTGCAGAAATCATTTCCCAATTCTTTTTTATCTAATTCAATAGCTTGTTTTAATTCATCAGTCATTTCAGGGGTGTTTTCCTGATATGATAGGAATTCATCAAGTTCGGACTCTTTCTGGATTCCCCATATTGGAAGGACATTATCAAAATTCATCATAAAGCTATAAGCTGCTTTTGAATTTTTAATCAATCCTCCACCCATTGCTTTCATAGCTATAAACCCAATATCTAATTCTTCACATCTTTTAACAAGTTCCAATTCTTTTTCACCAGTTAAATATGAAAATGGATATTGTAATGTTTCATAACATCCAGATTCTATTGCTTCACTAGCTATTGTGTATTTATGGGAGGTTATACCAATATGGTTGATTTTACCTTCTTCTTTAGCTTCCATCATTGCTTCATATAATCCAGATCCATCATCTGGCTTTGGACAAAATGATATATTGTGGAACTGATACAAGTCAAGATAGTCAGTTTGAAGTTCTTTTAATGTTGTCTCTAGGTCTTTCCAGAATTCTTCAACAGTTTCCATACCAGTTTTAGAGGCAATGAAAACATTTTCTCTAACATCTTTTAAAGCATTTCCAAGTTTTTCTTCACTATCTGTGTAGAAACGAGCAGTATCATAGAAATTTATACCATTTTCATAGGCTTTTTTAATAATTTTTTCAGAATCTTCTTTATCTGCTCTTTGGATAGGAAGTGCGCCAAATCCATTTTTATTTACAATTAAATCAGTCTTTCCAAGTCTTATTTTGTCCATATCAATCACTTTTTAATTAATAACCTAAATAGGTTAATATGAAGTATCCAATAATGAATAAGATTAATACAATAAGTGCTGTTTTTGATGAAAGGAATTTAAATCTGCTAAATTTTCTGTCTTGAATGTTGTATTGCTTAAGAAGCCTTTCTTTTTCAAAGGAACATTGTCTGTAAATTTTTTCAAGGTCATCTTTAAGTCTACCATGTTCATTTAGCATATTTATTGTTTTATTTAAATATTTAATAGCTTCATTATAATTTTCAAGTTCAATAGCTGAAAATGCTGCTTTGGAATTAAAATTAGTTATTATATCTAAGTCATCAACTTCTTTTTCATGACTGATGCATTTGTCATAGACTTCAAGTGCTTCACTGTATCTTCTAAGATTATACAATGCATTTCCTTTTGCATTTAGGGCAAGTATTGTATTGTCCCTTTTTAGAGATGTTTCAAGATATTTAAGAGCATCTTCATCTTCCCCAGTTTCAGAAAGTAATATTCCTTTATAAAGAATCATTTTAGGGTTGTCGGGATATTCTTTTTCAAAGTTATTCAGCTCAGCCAGTGTTTCTTTTTTATCATTCTTTTTAACTAGAAGCTCTATTTTTCCCATCCAAATATCTTCTTCTGTGATTCTAGGTTTTTCATCTTCACTGAAGTTGTCATAGCTTTTCAATGCTTTATCCATAAGTTTAATGGATTTATTCAAATCTTTATAGGATAATGCCATTGCCTTACTGCACATTAAATTAATTGAATGAGGCTGAATTTCAAGATACTGGTTGAAGTACTTCTCACCATAATCTTCATTGTCATGATTTTCATCAAAATAAAGATAATATTGTCCTTTTTCTTCAAATGCAGGAAGATATTTTTCAGCTATTAATAAATCAAGTATTTCAAGATAGTCATTTATTCTATCTTTCCTATGCATCTTTTTAGCTAAATCAAGGGCTTTCTTACATTCTTTATTTTCTATAAAATCTTTAACTTTTATTATTTCATCACTCATAGTTGTTCAACTCTTTATGTTGCCCCCAATTTTAGTAACTACTCATTTTACCTAAATAATTATTTATATGGTACTATAAATTAAAGATTGTTATTTTGAAAAACTAATTTAATAATTTTAATTAAACTATAAGGAGTTTAAAAATGGATACAAAAAATGAAAGATTTTTCACAAGGCATCCTTATATTTTTGTTGTGGCAGCATTAATTGTATTAGTGTTGTCAGCGGTTGTTTCAACTTTGATTATAAGTTTTGCAGGTTTTAGTAACCTTATCACTGCTAATAACTATTTTGACAGTAACCTATCTTTCTTTATTTCAGAAGTTGTAGCTATTATTTTATTATTGGCAGTGGCATGGAAGTTAGAGTTCTTTGATCAAAGCTTCTTTTCAAAAAGAAATCTTAAAATAGGTGCTCTTTTATCAGTTCCAATACTTATAATAGCTGTGCTCTGGAATATTTTACCTCCAGTATTGTATAATAATCCTTCACTTTTTAGAATTGATATCGGTTTGATAGTTATAGCATTTTTAACTACTTTAGCTATTGGATTTGCAGAAGAGATTTTGTTTAGAGGTTTAATCTTTAGAAACTTCTTAAGAAGATATGGTATGACTAAAAAAGGAATTTATATTTCAATTATAGTTTCATCTGTAATATTTGGTCTTGTACATGCTTCAAATGCAATTTCTTCTTCTCCAGATGCTATTATTCAGCAAGTAATTTATGCAACTGCAATGGGTATTATTCTTGCTCTTTTCTACTTAATAACTGGAAACTTGTTAGTACCTGCTTTATGTCACGGTTTATTTGATTTTACTGATTATGTGATTCCGGGATTTTACAATATTCCATATGATGCAGCATTAACAAGCGATTGGGTGCAAAACTTAATAGTAGCTATTGTTTTTATTGTTATTGCAGTAATTATTGTTAAAAAGATCAATGTTGAAGATACTGATTTAGTTAAACAGTTAGAATAAACTTATTTTTATTCTTTTTTTTATTTTTAAATTTTTCAAATGACAAATGGGAGAATTAGACAGAACTTCAAGGACATGGGAAATCCTTTATAATAACAAAGAACCATTTGTCAGGTCAAAAATTAATAACTTCTCATGCACTATTTAATTAATTTATTAATTTGAGTACATGAAGAGTTAAGGCAATAATCTCGATGAACAGTAATAGTTCATCAGCCATAATTTTTCACCTCCAGTCCAGCTATATGGGATAAGAGGCAAAATCAAAATCGAATTTTTGTTTACATTTATCACCATTAAGCAGGTGAAAGTTAATGTTTTCTATTAATTCTTATTTTCACTATTTTTTTATATAAAATTTTTTTAAAATTAAAAAGAAGCATTTATTTAGATTAAAAATAGTTGTATCTATCAAATTATTTTATTTTGCATGAAAAAATAGAAATCATGTCTAAAAAAGGTTGTATGATTATTATTAACCATACAACCAAAACCCATATTTAGACATTTTTTAATCACAACAGCCTAATATAATAACAAGGACTGGTTTTTGTTTCACAGTTTGTATAGTGAAACAATTAGAATATGGATACCACCAAGGAGTACATATTCTGAATTAGGTTATATTAATTTAAATTTATAAATTTTTTCATATACCATTTTATCATATTTCTATATTTCAAGTTCTATTAACTTTATATATTCTTAATTAGATAAATTATAAATGAATACTTATTTTTTTATTGAGTGAATTTTATGAATGATTTAGAAGAAATTGTCTATAAACATGCTTTATTAAATGCTGCAAAACATAAGGGAAGTGCAAATCCTGGTGCAGTTATTGGTTCTATTATGGCTCAGGAAGAAGAACTTAGAAGCAGGGCTAAAGAAATAGGTCCAATAGCTGGTAAAATTGTAGCACAAGTAAATAATTTAAGTGTTGAAGAACAAGAAGCTGAAATGGCTAAATATGATGTGGAAGTTAAAGAAAGAAAACAGAAAAAGGAAACTGGTCTTCAAGAACTTCCTGGAAGCCATGAAAATGTTGTAATGCGTTTTGCTCCAAACCCAAGTGGTCCGCTACATTTAGGACATGCTCGTGCTGCAGTACCTAATGGTGAATATGCAAAAAGATATGGTGGTAAACTTATTTTAAGGATAGAAGATACTGATCCAAAAAGAGTATTTGAACCAGCATATAAAATGATTCCAGAGGATTTGGAATGGTTAGGAATCAAACCTGATGAAGTTATCTATCAAAGTGACAGATTTGATATATATTATGATTATGCAGAACAGCTAATTAAAAAAGGTGCAGCATATATGTGTACCTGTGATTCAGCTGAATTTAAAGAACTTAAAGATAACTGTCAAGCATGTCCATGTAGAGACAGGACTGTTGAAGAGAACATGGAACTATGGAATAAATTTGAAGAAATGGATGCTGGAGAAGCTGTTTTAAGAGTGAAAACAGATATTAAACATAAAAACCCAGCTATTCGTGATTGGGTGGCTATGCGTATTGTTGAAGAGGAGCATCCTCGTTTTGGACATAAATATAAAGTATATCCAATGATGAACTTCTCTGTTGCTGTAGATGACCATTTATTAGGTATGACTCATGTTTTAAGAGGTAAAGACCATTTGGCAAATACTGAAAAACAGAAATATCTCTATGAACACATGGGATGGGACATGCCTGAATTCATCCATTATGGTAGACTTAAAATGGAAGATATTGCATTAAGTACCTCTAAAGCACTTGAAGGAATTGAAAATGGAACCTACAGTGGATGGGATGATCCTAGACTTGGAACCTTAAGGGCTATTGCAAGAAGAGGAATTGACCCAAGAACTATCTATGAGTTAATCACTGAAATCGGTGTTAAAATGGCTGATTCAGCTATTAGCTGGAAGAAAATCTATGGTTTAAACCGTAATTTCATTGAACCAATAGCTAATCGTTATTTCTTTGTTGAAAATCCATGTGAAATTACTGTAGATGGATATGAAGGTGGAAAAGTAGATATTGAAAGACCATTGCATGCAGACCATGAAGATAGGGGAAATAGGATTTTACCATTTGATGGAAAAGCATACTTAGCTAGTGAAGACTTTAAAGATGGAATTGTCAGATTAATGGATGCTGTTAATGTTGATATTGATGGAGATAAAGTATCTTATAATTCCACTTCCTTTGAAGAAGCTCGTGATTTGAAAGCTAGAATTATTCAATGGGTTCCAGTTGAAGATAATGTCAATGTAAAAATAGTTATGGATGATGCTTCTGTTAAAGAAGGTCTTGGTGAAGGTGCATTAGCTGATTTAGAAGTTGGAGATATTGTTCAATTTGAAAGGGTTGGTTTTGCACGTTTAGATGAAATTAAAGATGATGAGCTTGTATTCTACTTCGCTCACAAATAATTTCTTTTTTAAAATACTGTCTTATTTTTGACAGTTAACTTATTTTTTTATTTTTTAATTATATTTTGAATAACTATTTTCGGAATTTGTTATTTAAGAGTATATCTTTAACTACATTTTTTTATATGCTATTTAAAAATTTTTCATTTAATTAAAAATTTTATATATATGTATATGGATAAAAACTTTTATATATGGAGTTAAACTTAATTATTAATATAAATAGTTAATGTTATAATATTTCTTTTAAGAAGTAGTATTGTATTTATTTAGTAAATAGCTATCATTGTAGTGTTATTTTTGTTTTTTATAGCTATTGTTCTCTTAGATACTATTTTGAAATATTTAATATTGCTTTTTGATTGGTTATAATATCTTTTTACATTTCCATAAGATATTTCCAATTATTCGTTATATTATTTTTTTTCATTGGGTACTTTAGGATTTATATTGTTCTAAGATATTATGATTAATCACTTATTTAACAAAATGAAGGTGGTTAAAGATGAAAAAAGATGTTTCTTCAATGGTTAGAGAGTTTGAAGCTTTTATTAACAACCCTCTTTCTAAAAAAACTATTTCTAAATTGAATCATTACTGTGATAAATGTGAGGCGACACACCTTCAATGTGCTTTGGACTACTATTTAGGCATAAGGGAAGACATATGTCATAAATGTAAATTGGTTCTTCCTATTGTCAAACAAATAATTAAAAAAGGATTAAATAGTTTCAATACATCAGAAGAAGCTTTAATCAATACAATGCAAGATCCTTACTGGAGAAAAGGTCTTTTAAGTGTTATAAAAGGGATGGGTAATTTTGGTGTTCACAAACCATTTGTTCCAGGAGCTCCATTCCAAATTGTATGGAATATTACAAAAGCCTGCAACTTTAAATGTATACACTGTTATGAAAATGCAGGTAAAAAAGCAGATGATGAACTAACAACTGATGAAATAATCAAGGGGATTGATAAATTATCAAGATTGGGTGTTGCATCAATTGCATTTTCTGGAGGAGAACCGACAGTTCATCCAGGAATAATAGATTTAATTAAACATGCCAGTGAAGATGGTATGTATGTTTCAATGGCTACAAATGGGTTTAAAACCGCAAAAATAGAACATGCTAATGAATTTGCAGATGCAGGTCTTGAATTTGTTCAAATTAGTCTTGATGGTCTTAATCCAGAAACACATGATAACTTTAGGGGAGTTCCTAACTCATGGAATCGTGCTGTCCAGTCAATTAAAAATTTCCTTGAATTAGGAGTATTCGTTGAAGTTTCAACAACTGTAACTCAGGAAAATTATGATGAAATACCTGGAATGATTGATTTTATGAGGGAGCTGGGAGTTGAATGGTTTATGTTATATAATTTCATTCCAACAGGTTCTGGAAGTGAAGTGAGAGATTTAGATTTAACTCCAAAACAAAGAAATGAACTTTTAAAATTAATCTATGAGGAAAATGGTAAAGGGGATATGCAGATATTATCTACTGCTCCTCAATTTGCAGATGTTGCAGTTTCTATGGAAAGTGATAGTAATTTAGTTCCAACTCATTTTTTCAATCCAGAATACACTAATCCTGCTATGAAAGAACTAGCTGACTTTGTTGGTGGATGTGGTGCTGGAAGATTTTATATGAGTGTTGAACCTAATGGTGATATGTTCCCTTGTGTATTTTTCCCGCATGATGATGTTTTAAAATTAGGCAATATAAAAGATGCTGATTTAGAGGATATGTGGTGTAATAATAAGTTATTGCTACAACTAAGGGATAAAGACCTTTTAGCTAATCATTGCGGTGTATGTGAATCCAGATATATCTGTGGTGGTTGTAGAGGCAGGGCATATGCCTATAATGATGGTGACTATTTAGGTCCTGATCCAGGATGTTTAAAAAATCAGACATAAATTTTTTATTTTTTTTTATTTTTTAATAGTTATTTTATATATGACTAAAAACAAATAATATAACAACGGATATAGTTGTCCGCTATATTAATTTATTTAAAATAAATTTTAGTAAATCAATTTGCTTTTTTATTACTTTAATTAAATTGAGTAAATTAGTATTTAGGCTATTTTAAAAGATTGTTGTTAAAAATAGTTGATTTGAATATATTTTTTAATAATCTATACTGAATAATTATTATATTTTATTAAAAAAACATTTTTTTCATAATTCAATTAAAGGAGGAATTAAAATAACTCAGAATGCTAAACAAAAGCAACCAATGGCAGTATGGGCATTATTCATTACAGCTGTTATTGCTTTTATGGGTTTTGGGCTTGTTGATCCAATTTTACCAGTTATTTCTGAACAATTAGGTGCAAGTCAAACTCAGTCCACTTTGCTTTTTACAGGTTATAATGCTGTTATGGCAGTAGCTATGCTTGTTACAGGTATAATTACTGTAAAATGGGGTATTAAGAGAACTTTAAGTACTGGTGTAGTTATAATTGCAATATTTTCAACTTTATGTGGTTTATCAAATCAGGTAGAGACTGTTATCTTACTTAGATGTGTATGGGGATTTGGTAACTCTTTATTTGTTGCAACTGCATTGACTGCATTATTGGACTATTCTGTAAAGGATGTAGCTAGTACAATTATTCTTTTTGAATCAGCAGTTGGTATTGGATTTTCTGTAGGGCCATTACTTGGTGGTGTTTTAGGTCAATTTGCATGGTACTATCCTTTCTTTGGTGTAGGAATAATGATGGCAATTGCATTTGTTCTTTTATTATTCTTACTTAAATCAAAAAAAGAAAAAGAAGAAGCTCCACAAAGGAAAATGTCCATTTTAGATCCAGTTCGTGTAGCTATAAAATATGATTACATTAGAACCTATGGTTTAATTGCATTTTTATACAACTTTGGATTTTTCACATTATTTGCATATGCTCCATTTATTTTAGGATTAGATGCACTTGGAATTGGTCTTGTATTTTTAGTATGGGGTATTTTAGTAGCTATCACTTCTGTATTCCTTGCTCCAAGACTTGAAGAGAAAGTGGGTATTATAAAACCAATGTATACTGTTTTAGGTATCTTTGCAATCTTGCTTTTACTTATTGGTATTTTTGTAGATATTCAATGGGTAGCTATTGTATGTGTAATTTTATCTGGTGCAATTATTGGAACAAACAACACTTTAACTTCCACTGCAGTAATGGGAAACTCTCCTGTTGATCGTCCTACTACTTCAGCATCATATAACTTT
This sequence comes from Methanobrevibacter woesei, assembly GCF_003111605.1. NCBI lineage: Archaea > Methanobacteriati > Methanobacteriota > Methanobacteria > Methanobacteriales > Methanobacteriaceae > Methanobrevibacter > Methanobrevibacter woesei. The sequence goes on from NZ_MZGU01000004.1 coordinate 418,642, forward strand.
TTAAGGTTTATTGGTTCAGCTATTGCTCCATTTTTAGCAGGATATTTAGGTGAAACAATATCTGACAGCACTCCATTTATTGTTGGTGGACTTATTGTATTATGTGCTATTTTAGTAATGTATATTAAAAGGGATGTTGTATCTAAATCTGAATCTAGAGATGTTAAAGAAGGAGAACACACCAGAAAAGTTGAAGAGTTTATGATTAAAGATGTTGTAACTATTGAACCTACAGCTACTGTTAGGGAATTATTACAATTGATTAACTCAAAACACATTGGTGGTGTTCCTGTTGTTGATGAAAATAATAAAATAAGAGTAATGCTTAGTGACGGGGATATAATAAGATATTTAACACCAAAAGAAAATGTATATGACTTTGTATACAGTGTTTACATTGAAGAAGATGCTGAACAAGACGTGTTAGATAAAAAGATTGATGGAACTGTAGAACAGCTTATTACTTCTCAGAATTTAGATAAAAGAACATTATATACAATTAGCAAAGATGAAAACTTTGAAAAAGCAATGAACATTTTATCTAAACATCACTTTAAAAAATTGCCTGTTGTTGATAAAGATGGCAAACTTGAAGGAATTATTAGTAGGGGAGATATTAACGCTACTTTATTTGATATAATATCTAAAATTTAATTTCCTTCTTTTTTTTATCTTATTTTTTTTGACTTTTTTTAATCACTGACTTAAAATGGAAAAGTATAAATATTTTTTATATACAATTTATACACATGGTTAAAACAAAATTTATTTGGGCAGATACTGAAAAAAAGTTTTTTGAAAGTTTAAAAAATCATTTTCCAAAAAATGATTATGTTAAATTAAATTATTTTATAATTCCTGAATCTCATTCATGTAATTTAAACAGGTTTTACAGACCTTCTGATGCATTTTGGTTTTCAAGATTAAAAGTAAGTAGTTCAGAGACATTTTACTACTTTGGTTTTGGATTAGATAATGAGGATGAAATAAATCCCAATTTGAGTTTAATAGCAAATCAGGATATAAAAAAATCTCATTTTAGATTTTTAGAAGATAATGTATATTGTTTAGTTGAAGTTAAAAGAGATTCAGAAACTTTTAAAGAATTAAATAAAAATTTTACATTAAAATATGCAACAAAAAGTAAAGATAACTTCTTTTATGTTGTTTTAGGAAATGTTATTGGCGAAAAATTCATTGAAAACATTAAGTTGTTGTCTAAAATCATAAATAACTTCGAATCTTTTGCAGATAGATTGAATGTACCCTCAAAAGATAATCTTTCTCATAAATTAAGCGCTGGCAAAATACATGAGAGTAAACCTAAGGTTACTAAAACCCTTCTTGAATACAATAATGGAATATGTACAAAAGAGGGTATGGCACGTAATGGGAAAAAATTTAAAAAAGGATCCTTCAAGAAAAGAGCTAATAATGAGGGAATACGTACTTTAAGACTTTATAGCAATATCCCTTATACTCCTGATGAATCTGAATATAAAAGTGACTTTAAATATGAAATTTAATTTTTTAAAAAAAAGAAGATTTAAAAATAGGATTAAGTGAGGTAGTAGAAACTTATATTTCTACACCTAAAATACTTTTTTAACATCAGATGGTTTAATTTTAACTCTTTTTCCTCTAAATTTAACAGTTATATCGTTTCCAATAATGCTATAAACTTTACTTGAGTAAGTATCGCCGTTGTATTTAAAGATAATTTCATCATTTTTCTTTAAAACAGTTTCACTATTGTTTATATTAATTTTAATACTGTTTCTAGCAGGTCCAGAGCTACCTTCACTTTTAGCCACACTCGCTGTTTGTGTTGGACTAGAAGATTCTCTTGTAATGCTGATTAAGTTACGGGTATTTTCTTCCCTTATCTCTTGTTCAGAAGGAGTTATTGGTTCAATTGGTTCATAAGAATTACCATATGTTTCAAAATCATTTCCATAACTTGTAGCATTATCATAATAACTTATATTTCTAATGAAATCTGCTTCATCATCAGTTGAACCTTCTTCTTTTTCATCTCTGTATTCTTGTAGTTTATTTTTGAAGTCATTGAATAATTTAGAACTTCTTACTTTATTTTTGATTTTATCTAAATCTTTTCTGTAGTCAAGATCGTTATATTCTTCATATTCCTTTTCTGTTGGAGCTTCATTGAATATGTCTTCATCATATGTTTTTTCTTCAAATAGTCCACTATCTTCAATTGGAGTTCCAAAGGTATCTTCATCAGGAGTAATAACTTCAATATCATCAATTTTGGTTTCATCTACAAGTTTATTTTGATTTTTATTGTTTTCTTCAATAGATTCTTCTTCAACAGTATCGTTGATAACATCATTTATGGACTTTTCAACTTTAGTTGGAGTTTTAAGAGTTGGTGTTCCAATAACTTCATCAGAATTGTCTAATGTATCATCACTGTTTTTCTCTTCTGTTTTTTTGATTTCTTCTTCTATTTCATCAGTTATTGTTGGTTCTTCTTTAACAGAGTCATTTGTTTTTAGTTCATCCGCAATTGTAGGCTCGTCATTTTTAGCAGAAGATTTGTTTTTTATTTCCTCAGATTTCCTTTTGATATTTTCAGATTCATTTTTTCTTTCTTCATCTTTTCTTTTGGACTCTTTAATGAGTTCATCGATGGTAAATAAATCTTTCAATTCAGAATCTTCCTTGGTTTCTTCTTTTTTTTTTAAATCTTCCTCAATTCTAGCTTCTTCAGTTTCTACAATTCTATCAACATGGTTTGTCATAATATCCCTGTGTTCCTTTGTTATAGGCGCCTCGGTTTTAATAACTCCAGTTGGTCTATCAGTGAAGTTTATTTTGTCAAAAGAATAAATGTTTTCTTCTTGAGTTGCTTTAACTTCCTGATGTCTTGGCGCTTGTCTTATTACTTGTTCCTGTCTTGGTATTTGTTCTTCTGTGTATATATTCTCTTTTCTCCTTTGGAAATATTGTGGTTGTTTGCTACTTCTTGGTTTAGAAGGTATTTGTTCATTATTGAAAAAGTTATTTTCACTTACATTTTCAGTTGATGAGTCATTAGATGAAAATAAGTTTTTTCTTGAGGATATTGCCTCAGTAAATGAAAATGTTTCTTCGGGTTCTTGTTTTGAAAGGGTTTTAGGCCCTTCACTTTTCCTATAATATAATTTTACTATAATTATAGCAATTACTCCAATAAGGAATATATTGAATATAATTAGTCCTGTATGTCCTGGCATAATTTACCTCACTTTTATCTTAAACTCCTATTTTTTCATATAGTCAAAATATTAATTTATAATATTAATTTGTTAATATTTAAATTATTATATTATTATATTACTTAAGTTAATATTAATAAGTTTATATATTGCAAAATTAAAAACATATATTAGATTACTATTAATGAGGTTTTTTAATATGGTAGTAAAAATTAATGAGAATTATCTTAAATTAGAAAGTAGCTATCTCTTCGTTGAAGTTGCTAGAAGAGAAGCAGAATTCCAAAAAAATCATCCTGATGCAGATATTATTAAAATGGGTATTGGGGATGTAACAAAACCTTTAGTACCAAAAGTAGTAGAAGCTTTCAAATCAGCTGTTGATGAAATGGCAGAAGCTGATTCTTTTAAAGGATATGGTCCAGAACAAGGTTATGACTTTTTAGCAAATGCTATTATTGAAACAGATTTTAAACCATATGGAGTTTCACTTGATACTGATGAAATTTTCATAAGTGATGGTGCTAAATGTGATACTGGAAATATCCAAGAACTATTTGATTTAAACAATAAAGTTGCTGTTACTGATCCTGTTTACACAGTATATGTTGATACAAATGTAATGGCTGGAAGAACTGGATTTATGAATGATGATGGAATGTATGATGGTTTAGTTTACCTTAAATGTAATGCTGAAAATGATTTCATCCCAGAACTTCCTGAAGAACCTGTAGATATTATTTACTTATGTTATCCAAATAATCCAACAGGTACAACTCTTACTAAAGAACAATTAAAAGTATTTGTTGACTATGCAAGAGAAAATAAATCTGTTATTTTATTTGATGCAGCATATGAAAAGTTCATTAATGAAGATAATGTTCCTCATTCTATTTATGAAATTGAAGGTGCAAAAGAAGTAGCTATTGAATTTAGAAGCTTTTCAAAAACTGCAGGATTCACTGGTACCCGTTGTGCTTACACTGTTGTACCTAAAGAATTAAAAGGGTACACTGAAGATGGTGAAGAACAATCCTTAAATGCTCTTTGGAACAGAAGACAAACTACCAAGTTTAATGGTGTTTCCTACCCAGTTCAAAAAGCTGCTGAAGCTGCATTATCTAAAGAAGGTCAAGAACAAATTAAAGAAGTAATTGATTACTACATGGAAAATGCAAAAGTTATCAGGGAAAGTTTAACTGATTTAGGATTACAAGTGTATGGTGGAGTCAGCTCTCCTTATATCTGGGTTAAAACTCCTAATAATATGGATTCCTGGGCTTTCTTTGATTTATTATTAAATGAAGCTAATGTTATTGGTACTCCAGGTTCTGGATTTGGTCCTAGTGGTGAAGGTTATTTAAGACTTACTGCATTTAACACTTTAGAAAATACTAAAGAAGCAATGGATAGGATTTCCAAATTAGACTTTTAGGTGATTTTGTTGAAAACTATTGAAAAACCGATTACCATTGAAAAAGGGGATGATTTTAAAGTAATCTTCTCTAAATATGGATGTTTAGCTTTTGACAGGCAAGAAAACTTATCTGAATTAATTGGAAACTTAGTTGGGGAAGTTGATTTAGAGAATGGGACTTTAACTTTTAGTGATGATATTAAATTTGACATTCAAATCTTAGGTTTCTTTACTGAAGAATTTAACCAATGGTCCTGGGCTTGGGACAATGAAAATATTGGATTTGACGATGAATTTATCAAAGCAGCTCGTGAAATCTATGAAATTGGAGCTGAATATGAAATTCCTGAATTTACAACACCAGTATTTGAAACTAAATTTGATGACTGTCATATATGGGCAATGACTGCATCTGCATTATTAGATATGGATGCTTACTATGCAGCTAATGTTGAAGGATTAGATATATTTGTGGCTATTAAATCAGATTTAATAAAAAGAAATGATTCTGTTGTTAAATTTAGAGATGCATTTAACACTTTCCAAAAGAATTTCTCTGTTTATCCAAGATTAGCATTTGAAGGATATACAAAACTTAAAGGATATGAATTTAAAAATAAAGATGATTTTGCAGTAGCTAAACTTGGTGAAGACCGTATAATAGCTGGTTTCACTGAAAGAGGAAACTTAACTCATCTTCAAATGCTTACTGTAGACTAAGTGATTTTTATGGATGAAAATTTAGCTGAAGAAATCGACTTTGTTAGCAGGATGCTTATTAAATCAGGTTTCTATGATGAAGAAGACATATTTGAAATATTAGAAGATCAATTTATTGAGGAAGATATTGATTTTGATGAAATCACTCTTCCTGATGTTGATTTAAATGATTTCAATAATAAAAATTTCTTAAATTTAGAAAAAACCTTTAATGAACTTGCATCTAAAGATATCATAGCCATTCATAATTGTGGTTATGATATTGAAGAAGGAGTAGCTGATGCTTTTGAATTATTCGTCCATTTAAGAAACAATAAACTTGAATCTAAAGGTTTTTGTTTTTACACCTATGATGATATTGAGGGGGCTATCTGTGAAGGCATCTTGAATATCACCTTTGGAGACTTTGATGAAGATGAAGATAAGGCTTTGGAAATTGGTAAAGTAGTTGCTGAAGCTTTAACTAATAATGATTTTAATATTGAGTGGGATGAAACTATTAACACTCAAATTAAAATTAATCCTTTTAAATGGGATAAAAGTTATGATGAAAAAGAATATGGTATGGAAGGGGCTTTTGAAACATTCAAAAAGAATCATTAGGTGTTAAAATTGAATACAGATTCATTAAGACGTATTGAAGAAGTTTCAATATCTTCTGGAAAATTATCTTTTTTGGAAATAGCTCAAGATACCATTTATTTAGATATTAAGGATGTTGAACTTGGAGACCCTGAAGTTCATGAAGAGCTAATTTTATCTGTTAGATTTGCAAATAATTCTTTTATTAACTTTTTTTACAATGATATTTGGTCTTTAGAATTTTTAGCCGATTTTGACCTTAAAAATTACAGATTGGAAACAGCAGTTGATTTTAAGATTAAAAATATTAAATTTCTTGATTTTGAGTATTTAGAACAGTTAAAAGAGAAATTTAGTAAAAATAAAATTATCAGTCTCTACAAAGATTTTGATTTGGAAAATCTCAGATGTGATTTTTTCTTACTTTTGGAATTTGATGAATTAGCTATGGTTGTTGGAGCTAATCAAATGGATTTCTTTAGTCAATCTGAAAAATTAGATGATTACACTCTTAAAGAACTTTCCAATCAATGGGTTAGATATTTTTTAAGATATCAGTCTAAGAGAAATATAATTAATAAAGATTCAATATGTGAAAATACCTCATTGAAGTAAGTGTTTACTATGGATAATATTAAAGAAGGCTTTAATTTTTATGATAATTTCTCAGAATTTTACGGTGTTAAACCTCATGAAAATGCTGTAAAAATAGCTAATTATGAATTCTTTTGGGATTGCACAGATGAATTAGCGCCTTTTGGATCTGATGAAGGTTATTTATCATTTGTCGAGCTTATTGATTGGATTGAAGAAAATCCAGATAAACCTATGCTTGAGTGTATTCGATGGATTTTAAGCTCATGGAGCCTTAAATTAAGTGATTATAATGAATCTATTCTTTATGAGGAAAATATAATCGAAGATACTCTTGATTACAGGTTTGATAGGATTGTTTTAACTTTAGATATTGTTCTAATAGCTACTGGATTTGGACAGCTAATTTTACAGGGTAAAATGGATGAAAACATTAAAAATATTGTTCATTTAGCTATTTTAAGACAGATGAATTCCTATGTTTTAGATGCATTTCTTGAAGATAATGAAGAATGGAAATATGAAAGGTACAAATATCTTCAGATATTGTTGGATATCTTAGAAAAGGCATGATATTTCTTAAGTGAATTTTCTTTTAAAAAATGTAATATTTATGTGCAAAGGTTTTTAAAAGAGTAAGAACATACTAGTTTAATGTTGTGAAAATTTTTATTTTCATTTGTATAATTTAGATTAAGGAGTTTTTAAATTGACTTGTAGTATTTTAGTAGGTGGTGCATGGGGTGATGAAGGTAAAGGAAAATGCATTACTTACCTTTGTAATAAAGATAAGCCTAATATAATTGCCCGTGCTGGTGTAGGTCCAAATGCTGGACATTCTGTTGAATTTAATGGGGAAAAATATGGTTTAAGACTCATCCCGTCTGGTTTTATACATAGTGATGCTAAACTCTTAATTGGTGCTGGAGTTTTAGTTAATAAAGATGTTTTATTCGGTGAGTTTGAGGATTTGAAAAAATATAATGTTGGTGAAAGAACTTTTGTTGATCCAAGATGTGCTATGATTACTAGTGATCATATGGAAAGAGACAGGGGTTCAGAACATTTATTTAAAAAAATCGGAAGTACTGGTTCTGGCTGTGGTCCTGCTAACTCTGATAGGGTTTTAAGAACTGCAACTATGGCTCGTGATGTTCCTGAACTTGAAGATTACTTATTGGATGTAGCAACTACCACTAATGAAGCTATTGATAATGGTGAAGATGTATTTATTGAAGGTTCACAAGGATTTGCATTATCCCTTTATTATGGAACCTATCCTTATGTAACCAGTAAAGACACTACTGCAAGCTCTTTTGCTGCTGATGTTGGTGTAGGTCCAACTAAAGTAGATGAAGTAATCAATGTATTTAAAGCATATATTACTAGAGTTGGAGAAGGTCCTTTCCCAACTGAAATATCTCAAGAAGAAGCAGAAGCTAAAAACATTGAAGAATATGGTACTGTAACTGGACGTAGACGTCGTGTTGGTTTATTTGATATGGATTTAGCTAAAGAATCTTGTATGATTAATGGTGCTACTCAAATAGCTTTAACCTGTGTAGACAGATTATATCCGGATTGTGCAAGAACTCAAAGCTATGATGATTTATCTGCTGAAACTAAAGAATTTATTGAAGATATTCAAACTGCTACTGGTGTTCCAGTAACTATTATTTCAACTGGTCCTGATTTAAAGGATACAATTGATTTAAGAGATGAATTATTATAATTCTACTTTTTTTCTACTTTTTTTTTAAGAAACCTTTTTATGTTTTAAAGTAAAAGGTTATATCATATTTAATTATTATAATTCGGTGATTAAATGGATAAAAAGTTAATTTTAGCTGTTGTTGTATTACTTGTTTTCATTATAGGTGGTGCATATTCTTTTTTAACAAATCCTGTTAATGAAGACATTGTAACAATTGGTTATCTTCCATCTGATCATGATGCAGCATTATTTGTAGCTCAGGCACAAGGGGAATATGCAGCTCACGGTATTGAAACCGAACTTGTTCAGTTTAACAACGGTGGGGACTTAATGACTGGTATGGCCAGTGGTGAAGTTGATATTGGTTATGGTGGAATTACACCTGTTTTATCTGCTGTTGAAAAAGGAGTTCCTATAAAAGTTGTTGCAGGTGCTCAAATTGAAGGAAGTGGTATTGCAGTAAGTCCAGAATCTGATATTGATTCTCCTGAGGATTTGGCTGGTAAATCAATAGCTACTCCTGGTGAAGCATCTATTCAGTATATGTTGCTTCAATATTATTTAGAGGACAATAACATGTCTACTGATGATATGAATATTTCTGCAATGAAAGTAGCTCCAATGAATGATGCTTTAAATGCTAATAAAATTGATGGTATGTTAACTTATGAGCCATATGTAACAATGGCTGTTGAAAATGGAAATGAGATGTTTATAAAATCTTCTGAAATCCTTCCAGAACATCCTTGCTGTGTTGTTGCAGCATCTGAAAGGTTCATTGATGAAAATCCTGATAAATTAGACACTATTATTTCTATTCATGAAAATGCAACAGAGTTTATTTTAGAGAATCCTGATGAAGCAGCAGAATTGTTGCCTGAGGATATAGTTGCAGATGTAGAAATAGAGAAAAAAGCAATTAGTGGTATTAAATTTGTTTATGGTTTAAACGAAACTTATAAACAAAGTATTATGGATTTCATGCAAATTGAAGTTGATTTAGGTATTTTAGAAGAACCAATCCCTGCAACTGATATATTCTGGGAAGGTTAATTTATAATCAAAAAAAGTGTAAAGGTAATTAATTTACCTTTTTTTATTTATTTTTAAGCATATTGTCTTTTAAATAGGCAATAGCTTCCTGTGTTTTTTTATCTGAAACTTTATTGATGATTCTTTGATTTTCATCAAGTCTATTTTCATAGAATGCTTTCATTTCATCATCAACAATGAAATATCTGCTGTAATTAACAAGACATTCAATTAAACTAGATAATCCTCTGTTATATGCATGTGCACATCTGTTATTTATTTTCATATCTGTTATTTTTCCTTCAATTAAATAGAGGGATTTTTCATTTTTAAGAGGAAATTTGTCTTTGTCTGCTTCTTCTATAGATTCAACTTCAATTGTTAAATATGCAGGGACATCTTTTATAACAGCTAGTTCATCATCAAAGTATTCATCAGGTAAATTACCAATTGTTGCATATGTGAAAATTAATGGATCTTCAGTTATATTTACAGTGTATTTTTTAGTTTCCATTATATTTTTTAATGTTTGTGAACCTTCAAAAAGAGTGCAGGATACTTTATCATCACCTAAATACTTAAATCCAAAAGGTCCTGCATTTTTTTCTCCTTTGGAATTTTCAGTAGTATAAATACATTCATATTGGAGGCCTTTTTCAATACCTATTCCTTCTAAATTGAATTCCACTTAGTTGCCTCCTTTGATTATAACCATTTGTTCATCAGATAATTTAAGTATCTTATTGAATATTTCACCTGTTTTATTTAGAAGTTCTTCTAATTCAGCCAGTTCATTATCTATCTTTGGATTTACACCACCAATACTTTCCTTAAGTCCAGCAATACCATCATTTAATTGTGATTCATATGCAGGAAATACTTCATCAACATGTTCAAAAAATGGCTGGTATTCATTTACATTAATTTCATTCTGGGATAAATCATCAACTATGTCATTGTAGAACTCTTCAAATTCAGAGGAAGCTTTTCTAAAATCAGGTAAAGTTCTTTTTATCTTAATAGCTAGTTTATTAAAGTCTTCAGCATCTGTTGATGAATTTATAAGGTCTGTGTTATCTTGAATTATATCTCCAATTTTTGCAAATCCATTGTTTAATCTTGTCATTGCAATTGTGTATAATTCTAAATTTAATTCACTATTCATATTATTACACTCAATTTTTTATTAGAATATTATTTGTTTAATTTTATATATTAATTAATAGATATTTTCATAAATTAACACCTGTTATGTAATTGATGGTTAATTTATTTATTTTTCTTTTATTTTCAAAAATAATTACTTAAATTATTTAAATTTTATTTTAATGCTTTTATTTTATTTATTTTAATATTTTAATCTTAGTTTTGGAGTCATTTTTTATTTAAGAAATGTTACTTTAATATTTTTAAATTGTTATTTTTCATTATTTCTATAATTTTAATGTATTTTTTCTATTATAACATTGAAATATTTTTTAATTAATATTGAAATATTCTATTCTTCCTATTTATTGTCAATTTGGATATTTGTTAAATTAAAATTTTATTTTTGTTAATTTATTCAATTAAAAAGCCTATTTATCAATATCTTTATATAGTATTATAAAATTAAATAGTAGTAAGATAATTGTTAATTATTTATCATTATAAATTAGGTAAATAATTGATGAAAGATATGTAATATATAAGGAGATAAAATCTATGAGAGATCTTAATAAGATATTTAAACCTGATTCTGTGGCTGTTATTGGTGCTTCCAATACTCCAGGTAAAGTAGGGTATATCATTGTAGATAATATGGTATCTGGAGGATACCAAGGTAAAATATATCCTGTAAATCCTAATGCAGATGGTGAAATTCAAGGATTAAAAGCTTATGCAAATATTAAGGATATCCCAGATAAGGTTGACTTAGTGATTATGTCTATTCCAGCAGTCTTTGTAAATGACTCAGTTAGAGACTGTGGTGAAGCTGGCGTAGAAAATATGGTTGTAATTAGTGCTGGTTTCAAAGAAATTGGTGAAGAAGGTGCAAAATTAGAAGAAGAATTAACTGCACTTGGTGAAGAATATGGAATAAACATTATCGGTCCAAACAGTTTAGGAACAACTGATTCTCACACTCCATTAAACTCTTCATTCTCACAAATGATGCCTCCTGCAGGAAACATTGCATTTATTTCCCAAAGTGGTGCAATGATGGTAGCTATTCTTGATTGGAGTGTAAGATCTGGAATTGGATTCAGTAAAGTAATTAGTCTTGGTAACAAAGCAGGTGTAACTGAAACTGAATTAATGAAATATCTTGCAGATGACCCAGAAACTGCAGTAATTATCTGTTACTTAGAATCAATTAGTGAAGATGATGACTTCATCAACTCTATGAGAGAAACTGCAGCTAAAAAACCTATTATCATTCTTAAATCTGGTTCAAGTAGTGCAGGAGCAGAAGCTGCATCCTCACACACAGGTGCATTAGCTGGTAGTGACTTAGCATTCGATACTGCATTTAAACAATCTGGAATCTTACGTGTAGAAACCATGGCTGACTTATTTGACTTAGGTTTAGCATTTTCCAAAGCACCATTACCAACTGGTCCTAATGTAGCTATTATTACCAATGCTGGTGGTGGAGGAGTAGTAACTGTAGATGCTATGGAAAAAGCAGGATTAAAACTTGTTCAATTTGATGATGAAACTAAAGCAAGATTAAGAGAATGTATTCCTGATGAAGGAAGTGCAAACAACCCTATTGATGTATTAGGTGATGCACCAGTACAAAGATATAAAGAATCTTTAGATATTGTTCTTGAAGATGATCAAGTAGACAGTTTAATCATTATGGTTTGTCCTACTGCTTCAGCTGATCCTGATGGAATTGCAAAAGTAATTTTAGAAGCTGAGAAAAAATTCACCAAACCAATTATGGTTGTAAACATGGGTGGACCATCCTTTGACAATGCAAATGACATGCTTAGAGCAAACAATGTACCAACCTATGTTTTCCCTGAAACTGCAGTAAAAGCACTTGAAGCAATGACAAGATATGCACGTGTAGAAGAAAGGAACTACACTGACTGTGTATCTAACATTGAAGGTACCAATAAAGAAGAAGTAGCTAAAATCTTCGCTAAAGTTAAAGAAGATGGAAGAGACACTTTACTTGGTAGTGAAGCTTATGCTGTTGCTGATGCATATGGAATCTCTGCAGCTCCAATTAAACTTGCAACCTCAGCTAGTGATGCAGGAGACTTAGCAGAAGAAATGGAATTCCCAGTTGTATTAAAAATTGCATCTGACAAAATACTTCACAAATCCGATATTGGTGGTGTAAAAGTAGGAATTGAAAACAGAGAAGAAGCAGAAGCAGCTTATGATGAAATTATAGCTAATGCTAAGAAAGCTCACCCTGATATCATTCCTGATGGTGTAGAAGTACAAAAAATGATGCCATCTGGACAAGAAGTATTAGTTGGTATGGTAAAAGACAGACAATTCGGTCCAATGATTGCATTTGGTATGGGTGGAATCTATGTTAACCTTATTGAAGATGTATCCTTCAAATTAGCTAAAGGATTAACCTGTGATGAAATCGATGAACAAATTGAAAACACTAAAGTAGCTACTTTACTTAAAGGTTACAGAGGAGAAGCTCCTTGTGACATTGAAGAAGTAAAAGAAGCTATTAAAAGAGTAGCTAAATTAACTATTGATTTCCCAGAAATATCTGAATTAGATATTAACCCTATCTTTGTTTACGAAGAAGGATCAAGTGCACTTGACGTAAAAATTAAACTTGATTAATTTCTCTTAATCTAGAGAAATTAACCTCTTTTTTTTATTTTTTTATAATAGCTATTTTTTAATTAAAAGTCTTATTTTTCATAAATTATTTTTAACTATTAATCTTCAACTTTCCTTTGAAAGATATATAAGCTATTAATTTAATAAATAATATTGATTGATTAATGGTTTTATTTAGAAATATTGAACCATTTTTTATATTTGGGAGTTTCATTATGAGTTTAATTATTGCTTATGTTGGTAAAAAAGGCTGTGTAATGGCTAGTGATAAAAGAAAAATTGCTTATTTTGGAAATAAAGAAAATTTAGAAGCTTTAGAATCTGAACTTTACAATGGTGAAATAGCTACTGATGAAGAGTTATATAAAAGAGCAAAAGACTTTGACATCAGTATCAAAATATCTGATGATGGTAATAAAATTGACACTGTTGGAAATACTGTAATGGGTGAAGTTGCTTCTAAAGGTGCTTTTGAAACAAAAAGAAGAAGAATCTATGGAACTACAAATGGTTATCAAATCATTGAAATCATTGGTTCTGAAATTGTTTCACGTAGTGCTGGTGAAAAAGCCATTATCATATTTGGTAATAACTTTGCAAAAAAAGAAGCTGAAGCTTTAATTTCTAAAAAATGGAAATCTACTTTAAGTTTAAAATATATGGGTGATATATTTAAAGAGATTATCAATGAAGTTTCCCAGAAAACCCCTACTTTGGGAGATAAATTTGATGTTTTAATCCAACAGCCTAAATTCACTGCAGATGAAGCTCAAAAATATTTAAATGAAACTATTGATCAAGATGTTAAAGTATTAGCTAAAATTAGGCAAAAACTACAAGAAGATTTAATTGAAAAATCTAGAGAGATTGAACTAGCTTCAAAAATTATAAATGAAGGGGATATTGGTGAAGTAAGTTCAATTGAGGGTAATATGTTACAAGTTACACTAAATGATAAGACTCAGGCTTTTGATAACAACTGGAGGCAACTTGCAAAACCTAAAGGGAAAGTTATAATGTTTTGCGAGACCGACGATGTTAAAATTGGAGATAAAGTTGTTATTGAAAATGAAAACTTATGTTTAGAAAAGAATAAGTCTAATCTTTCTTGTAATATTATTTTATGTAATTTGTAGTTTTTATGGAGGTTTAAATGAAAATTACATTTTTAGGAACTGGTGGTGGAAGATTCTCAACTATCAGTCAACGCCGTATGACTGGTGGTTTTAGAATTGATAATCTAAATGGTATTAATTTACATGTAGATCCAGGTCCTGGTGCATTAGTGAGAACCTATCAGTTTGGTCTTGATCCAAGAAATCTCAGCGGTGTTTTCATTTCTCATGCCCATACTGACCATTATACTGATGCAGAGGTTCTTATTGAAGCAATGACAAGGGGTATGACTAAAGAAAATGGAGTTATAATAGGTAGTGAAAGTGTCTTCAATGGTTTTAAGGATTGGGGGCCTTGCATTTCTAATTACCATAAAAGCAAATCTGAAAATGTTGTCCTAAAACCAGGTGATGTTAAAAAATTACCTAAGTTTTCCATTAAGGGAACTAAAACAATTCATGGTGACCCTACAGGTGTGGGATTTCAGATAAGAACTAAAAATATCAATATTTCCTACACTACAGATACACAATACTTTGATGATTTAGCTAGTTATCATGAAGGTGCTGATATCTTTATTTCAAGTGTCATTAGACCGGGTAGTCAGTCAATTCGTGGTCATTTATGTTCAGATTCTTTTATTAAATTGTTAAAAGAGATCAAACCAAAACTTGCTATTATGACTCATTTCGGATTAAAGATGTTATCTGATAATCCAGTTGTTGAAGCTAAAAAAATAAGTGATGCTTCTGGTGTTAAAACATTAGCTGCTTTTGATGGTATGGCTTTGGATGTTAACTTTAGAAGACCAGATAAATCTGTAATATCTTCACTTAAAGATGAAAACTCCTTTTTATACAGGAGAGAAAAACAGAATACTTACCAATCATCACTTAGAGCTCATGAAAATGATGAACTGACAATTGGTAAATCTAAATTTGATAAAGGAACCACTATTAAGAAGGATTTCACTTTATCAAAAAGATAATTTTTTTTAAAAGGCAAATAATTACTGTTTATCTAGATTGGAAGGATGGATAAAACCTGATTGTAACATATGGTCTGCAAGAACAATAGCTAAGCTAGATTCTGCAACTACTGTTACTCTAGGACAGATACATGGGTCATGCCTTCCTTTTATACTTATTTTTTCATTTTCCATTTCACAGATATTTACTGAATCCTGTTTTTTTGATATGGAAGGAGTTGGTTTTACAGCTATTCTTGCAACAATTGGCATTCCATTACTCATTCCTCCGATTATTCCGCCGGAATTGTTGGTTTTGGTAAATACTTTTTTATTTTCTATATAATATTCATCGTTGTTTTGACTACCAACTAAATTGCTCACTTCAAATCCACGGCCAATTTCAACACCTTTAACAGCCCCGATGCTCATTAAGATGTTAGCTATTTCTCCATCTAACTTTCCAAATACTGGTTCGCCAAGCCCTGCAGGAATGCCTTTAGCTATTACTTCAACAACACCCCCAACAGATTCACCTTCTGCTTTTTTAGAGAGAATTAGTTCTTCCATTTCACTAGCTGCTTTTAAATCTCCACAGCGAACAACATTTTTCTCCACATTCTCTTTGATGGTGTCGAAGTCATGTTCTTTGGATTTTATATTTCCAATCTCTGTAACATGTGCTACAATATCAATATTCCGGGTTTTTAAGAGTTTTTTAGCTATTGCTCCTCCAATCACATGGCCAATGGTTACTCTTCCACTTCCACGGCCACCTCCATTGTAGTCGTAGTTGCCGTATTTCTCCATCCATGCATAATCGCCATGTCCTGGACGAGGGGTGTCTTTAAACATTGAATAATCTTTAGAATGCTGGTCTTTGTTAAAAACAACTCCTGCAATTGGAGTGCCATCTGTTTTACCTTCGAAAATTCCAGATAATATTTGGACTTGGTCAGATTCATTTCTTGGAGTTGTAACCGAACTAGTTCCAGGTCTTCTTTTATTTAGCTCAATTTGAATATCTTCCTCACTTAAAGGAAGATTTGCTGGACATCCATCAACTACAGCTCCAATAGCTTTTCCATGACTTGATCCAAAACTTGTAATAGAAAATTTTCTTCCAATTGTATTTACCATTTATTTGCCTCTTTGTATTGCTATTTCATTTTTTATTTATCATAATATTTATAATACATCAACTATTTATTACTGAACATCTTATAGTTTTTTGAAGATGAATTAATAAGGAGGTTGATATCATGTGTCAAGAAATAAATGATATTTATAATACATTAACTGAAACTTATTCTCACCTTGACTGGTGGCCAACTGGTTCTTATAAATCATTAGATATTGATAAAAGCAAATATTTAGTGGAAGTTGATGATAGTTATCCTGAAGAATATATAGATCAATTTGAAATTATTATGGGAACTATCTTAACTCAAAACACTACCTGGGTAAGTGTGGATAGGGCATTAGCTAACTTGGCATTATACACAGATTTTAATCCGAATAATATTTTAGATTTCATTAATAATGACGCTGATAAATTTAAACAGTTGATAAAACCTTCTGGTTATTTCAATCAAAAAACAATTTATCTTAAAAATATTGCAGAGTTCTTCATTGAGCTGAATGGTAGAACACCAACAAGAAAGGAAGTTTTGGCAGTAAAAGGTGTAGGTAATGAAACTGCAGATTCTATTTTGCTTTATGCTTTTGGTGAAAAAGAATTTGTTGTAGATGCATATACAAAAAGAATATTCTCATATTTGGGATTTATTAAGGAAACTGCAACATATCATCAGGTTAAAAAGCTATTTGAAGAGAATTTCCAAGGAGATGTAGATGATTATAAGCAATACCATGCTTTAATTGTAGAACATGCTAAAAATTATTATAAGAAAAAACCTTATGGGGTTAATGACAATATATTAAATAAGTTTAAGAGATGATTTAATGTATTTTCCAATTACAAGAATGAGAAGACTTAGAAAAACTGAAGAAATTAGAAATATTGTACGTGAAACTAAACTTAATAAAGAAGATTTAATCTATCCAATTTACTTTAAAGAAGCTCTTAAAGGAAATGAAAAAGAGCCTATTACATCAATGCCTGGTGAATTTAGATACTCTCTTGATTCTGGAGTTGAATTTGCAAAACATCTTGAAGAAAAAGGTTTAAAATCAATTATTGTATTTGGTGTTCCTTTAGAAAATACAAAAGATAAAATTGCCACTCCTGCATTTAAAGAAGATGGAATTGTTCAGAAAGCTATTGCAAGACTTAAAGAGGAAACTAACCTTGTTGTAATAAGTGATGTATGTCTTTGCCAATATACTTCTCATGGTCATTGCGGTTTGATTGTTGAAAATGAGAATACAGACTTTGGTCTTGAAATATTAAATGATGAATCATTAGAATATATTGCAAAAGTAGCTGTTTCCCATGCAAAAGCAGGAGCAGATATAGTAGCACCTTCTGATATGATGGATGGTAGAGTAGATGCAATTAGGGAAGCTCTTGACAGTGAAGGATTTGAAAATGTTGCAATAATGTCTTATTCAGCTAAATATGCATCTGCATTTTATGAACCATTTAGAGAAGCAGCTTGTTCTTCTCCAGGATTAGGGCATCGTAAAAGTTATCAGATGGATCCTGCAAATGCACGTGAAGCAATCCGTGAATGTGAATTGGATGTTGCTGAAGGAGCAGACTTTTTAATGGTTAAACCGGCTCTTCCTTACTTGGATATTGTACGCATGGTTAAAGATGAATTTAATCTTCCTTTAGTTGCATATAATGTAAGTGGGGAATATTCTATGATTATGGCAGCTATTGAAAAAGGATACTTAACAGAAAGAGCAATATCTGAATCTTTACTTTCAATAAAAAGAGCAGGTGCTGATTTAATTATAACTAACTTTGCACCATATGTGCTTGAAAATGATTTAATTGAATAAGTGGATAATATGGACTCAGAAAAAATAGCTAAAATAGCTCAAATTGCATCCTGTCTTGAAGTTAGTGGATATCCAAAACCTGGAAATGTTCATAGAACTCGTGATTTTGATGATATGGTCTTTGAAGACTTTTTAATAAGTGGAGTTGTAATTGGAGATACAATCAGAAAAGCAGCATCTTCTGTTGATGCAAATTATCCTGAAAATGCTCAAATGGGAAAATACATCTTAGAAGCAGTTAAAGAAACTGATAACTGGATTGCAAATAACACTAATCTTGGAATTGTAATGTTGCTTGTCCCTATATCCTGTGCAGCAGCTATCAGTAATTCCTTTGATGAAATCAGAGAGAATGTTGTTAAATTAATGGCAGCCACTACTGTTGATGATGCTATTGATTTGTATGATGCTATAAACATTGCTGATGCTGGTGGAATGGGCGATCAGGATGAGTATGATGTAGCCAGTGAAAATGCAAAAGAGGAGTTAAGAGAAAACAATCAAACAATGTATGATGTTTTAAAAATCTCAGCTCCATGGGATAGACTAGCTAGTGAATTAACTACAGACATGCCAACATGCTTTGATATAGGTTTTAAAACATATTCTGAAGTTAAAAATAATGATTCCTTAAATAGGGCTTCAGTTTTAACTTTCCTGACTATTTTATCTCAAGTTCCTGACACTTTAATTTCTAGAAAGTATGGGGATGAGAAAGCTGGTGAAGTATCTAATCAAACTGAAGATTTGCTTAAATTTAAAGATGATAATGACTTTTCAGATAAATTAGATGAATTTGATAATTATTTATTTGAAAATAAGTTAAATCCTGGAACAACTGCTGATTTGACTGCTGCATCTATTATGCTTAGTTTTTTAGCTAGTGAATTTGACAGCTAAAAAATTTTCTTTTTTTTTATTTTTTAAATTTTCACTTTAAAATAGATTTTTTATAATCTAAACATTTATTAATTATCTAAACAAAAATATATAATATTATTAAATGTTTAATTATGGTGTTTAAATGAGTGAGGATATTAAAAAAACCATTAATGAATTACATATATATGAAAAAAAGCTTTTAAATGAACTAAAAAATAATGAAAATATCACTCCTGAAGAAATAGCTGAAAATACTGGAATGGATATTAAATCAGTTATGAGTGCAGCAGGTTCTCTTGCTTCCAAGGATATTATTGATGTTAAAAAGGATGTTGAAGAAACAATCTCATTAACAGAAGATGGAGTTAAATATGCTGAAGCTGGACTTCCTGAACGTAAACTTCTTGAAACTCTTGCAGATAAAAAAGAAATGAACATGGGAGAGCTTCAAAAAGAATCAGGTATTGATAAAAAGGATACCAGTATTGCTATTGGTTGGTTAGTCCGTAAAAACTGGGCTAAAATCAATAAAGGAATTGTTACTTTAACTGATTTAGGTCAGGAATCCAATGATTCTTTAGGTGATGATGAAAAATTATTAAATTTACTTTTAGAGAAAAAAGAAGCTCTTAAACAGAACCTTCAAGATGCATTAATTGATGGTTTCAAGAAACTTAATGACAGAAAAAATATTTTAGACATTAAGAAAAACACCTCACACTCTTTTAGTATTCTTGAAAAAGGTAGGGAAATCTTAAAAGAAGGATTTACTATTCAAGAACAAGCTACTCAATTAACACACCAACAACTTAAAGATGGGACCTGGAAAAACTTACAATATCGTCCTTATGATATTAATGCAGAAGCTCCAGAAATCTTTGCTGGTAAAGAACATCCATTAAGAAGAATCATTGATGAAATTAGGGAGATTTTCTTAAACCTTGGTTTTACAGAAGCTAATGGATCTGTTGTTGACTCTGCATTCTGGAACTTTGATTCACTTTTCCAACCTCAAGATCATGCAGCTCGTGAAATGCAGGATACATTTTATCTTAAAAATCCATTGACCTGTGATTTGCCTGATGATGAGCAGTTAGTTGCTGATACAGCTATTGTCCATAACACTGGTGGAGATACTGGCTCCATTGGATGGCAATATGATTGGGATGAAGATGTTGCAAAACAGGCTGTTTTAAGAACACATACTACTGGAATATCTACAAAATATCTTCATGAACATGAACCTCCATTTAAGATGTTTTCTGTTGGTCGTGTATTTAGAAGAGAAACTATCACTTACAAACACTTACCAGAATTCCATCAAGTAGAAGGACTTGTTGCAGCTCCTGGAATCAGCTATCAAAATTTACTTGGAATTTTAAAAGAATTCTACAAAAAATTAGGATTTGAAGTTAGATTCAGACCTGCTTACTTCCCATACACTTATTTATCAACTGAATGTGAAGTATATCTTGAAGATAAAGAGTCATGGATTGAATTAGGTGGATGTGGAATGTTCAGGCCTGAAGTTTTAGCTCCTTTAGGTATTGATGTTCCTGCATTAGCATTTGGTTTAGGTATTGAAAGATTAGCTATGATAAGATATGACATCTCTGATATCCGTATGTTATACAAAAGTGATATCAAATGGCTTCGTGAATTGCCTTTATCTGATGGAATTGATTTATAAGAACTCTTCATGAGTTTTTTTCTTTTTTTTAATTTATTTTAACTGGATATTTATGTCAATTAAGTTAACTTCATGGAATGTAAATGGTATCAGAGCTATTAACAAAAAAGAAGTTTTTCATAACTGGTTTAATAATAATGATTCAGATATTATTAATTTACAGGAAATCAGAGCCCAAATAGCTGATATACCAAAAGAAGTTTATGATGTAGATGGTTTCAACTCTTATTTTAGGGATGCTGTTAAAAAAGGGTACAGTGGTCTTGCAACTTACTCCAAAATTCAGCCAATTAATGTAGTTGAGAAAATTGGAAATCCAGCTATTGATGATGAAGGCAGATTTTTGAGAGTTGACTTTGAAGATTTTACTTTAATTAATACATACTTTCCAAATAGTGGGAGTAAAGCATCAAGATTAGATTACAAGCTTGAGTTCTGCAATACACTTGCTGATTATGTATGCAATTTAAGAGATGATGGATTCAATATTATCATCTGTGGTGATGTAAACATTGCACATAAAGAGATTGATATACGTTACCCAGATAGGAATCATGAAACTTCAGGATTTTTACCTGAAGAAAGGCAGTGGTTATCTGATTTTTTAGATTTAGGTTTTGTTGATACTTTCAGAATATTTAATCAGGAACCAGACAACTACACCTGGTGGAGTTATCGTTATAATGCAAGAGCAAAAGGTATTGGCTGGAGATTAGATTATTTCTTTGTGAATAAAGAATTTAAAAATAAAGTTTTATCAGCAGAAATAGAATCTGAGGTTATGGGTTCTGATCATTGCCCAATAACTTTAGAATTAGATTTATAGATTTTCAGATTCATTAATTAAAATTATAATACTCTGTTGACTTGTCCAATGTCTTCAATAATTTTAATATCTAATTTTTCTTTTTTTATTCTTATTTTTTCTCTTTCAGTAACATTGGAGTTTACAAGTATTGCACTCATTCCAGCATTAACAGCACCAAGTGCATCTTCTTTAAATTTATTTCCAATCATAACACACTTGTCTGGATCCCCTTTCATACGTCTTAATGCTTCCTGATAAATTTTAGGGCTCGGTTTTGAAAAACCAACTTCTTCAGAGGTAATTACTTCATCAAAGAAAGGATATATATTTAATCTAACTAGTTTTTCCCATTGTTTAATTGTTAATCCATTGGATATAACTGCTAAACGATATCCTTGACTTTTTAAGTAGATTAAAGTGTCATCGGTCTTTGGAAATGGTCTTAATAGTGCAAATTTAACATTATGGTAAGTTATCATACCTAAAGCTACAAGCATTGGATCTTCTTTTCCTAAAACAGTTTTTGTCAACACATTAAAGTGTCTATCATAGTTAGAACCTTTCTCTTTAATAATGTCTTTTAGAAGATAATATGCTTCATCTTTATCTAAAGGTAGGCCATTATCAACCATAAGTTCAATAGCTGCTTTTCTTGCGGTTTCTGCAAATGTTGAGGTATCAAGTAAAGTATCATCAACATCAAAAAATACAACACTTTCATCTGCTTTATCAGTTTTTCTCATTAATCTTAATTTTTTCATTTTGTATTATTTAAAAATTGTTATTGATTTAATTTTTAAAAATGAGGATTATTATAAAAAATTGAAGATTAAATGTACATTACTTGTATTTAAAATGAGCTTTAATAAAATCTTTTTATTTAAAAAAATGCATCAAGACTTTGCTGTTTTTCACCAGCTGCCAAATCTTCTAAGTCTTTTTTGCTGTATCCAAGAGAGTTCATAATTCTTGAAATAGCTGGAATTAGTTGATTGTGGATGTAGTAATCTTTGTCATATTCATATCCTTCAATGTACTCGTAAGGAACTGCTCTTTGGCTGATGTTGCCTTTTCCTTTAACTATAATATATTGGACAATTGTACCTTTGCTGACAGATATTCCATGTTCTTCTAATCTCTTTGCAGCCACTACATGAGGCCCAATCTGTTTATAATCACTTAATTTTTTAGTAATCTGTGTATGGATTCTTAAGTCTTTAGGAGTAACATTTCCAGATTTTATTTTTTTCAAGACTTTTTTAACAGCTTCAATAGCTTTATCAGTGTTACCTTCACGTAAAATAGCCATTAAAACTTCTTCTTGTGTTTTTTTAACAATTGGTGCCCAGTCTCTTCTTACAAGTTCAAGACCTTTAGCTATTATCTCTCCATCTTCAATAACAGCATATCTTTTTTTACTTACAAAAAAGCCACGCCTGTAAAAGCCTTCATATTCAAGCTCCATACTTTCAGGAAGGTTTGAGTTAATATAATCAATGAACTTCTGTGCTTGGCTTTTTATTTCTTTTTCGATTTCAATTTGTTTTTCATCTTCTTGCAATATTAGCACCAAATTAAATTAAAGTTGTTATTTACTTTGTTTTGGTTTTAATTTAAATTTTACCAATGAATAAAAATAAGTAATCTAGATGAAAAGGAAAATATATTTTAATTAAGTTTGTTATATATAAAAATGTATAAATATCAAGGAGATAAATATGTGCGCTAGAAAAATCCAAATGCCTCGTGAAGTTTATATTGGTCCTGGTGTTGTCCATGAAACTGGGGAAATTTGCAGTAGCCTTAAGCTTTTTAAGGATATCGTACTAGTTACTGGTAATAATACATATGATATAGCTGCAAAACCTACAATAAGTAGTTTAGAAGAATATGATTTTAATATTGATATTGTTAAAGTTCATGAAGCTTCTTTTGATTCAGTAAATGAAGTTAAAGAATTAACAACTGAAAATTCCACTGTTATAGGAATAGGTGGAGGTAAAGTTATTGATGTTGCTAAATTAGCTTCTTTTGATGAAAATGCTTATTTTGTTTCAATGCCAACAGCTGCTTCACATGATGGTATGTTATCTCCTCAGGCATCAATAAAAGACTCTAAAAAAGCCACATCTGTTAAAGCGCATGCTCCAATTGCTGTTATTGGGGATAGTGAAATTATAGCTAATGCACCTCCAAGATTATTATCTGCAGGTTGTGCTGATTTAATTTCAAATTTCACAGCTATTAAAGACTGGAAATTGGCTCATCGTTTAAAGCATGACTCTTATAGTTCATCAGCAGCTTCTTTATCTTTAATGTCTGCAAAGTTAATTACAGATAATGCTGAGAATATAAAGCCTGGTTTAGAGGAAAGTGCCCGTTTAGTTATAAAATCTTTATTTAGCAGTGGTATGGCTATTAGTATTGCAGGCTCCAGTCGTCCAGCTAGTGGATCTGAACATAAATTCTCCCATGCTCTAGATTTAATTAACGAAAAATCTGGTCTTCATGGAGAGCAATGTGGTATTGGAACCATTTTAATGATGAATGTTTATGGTGGAGATTGGGAATTTATTAGGGATAGTTTAAAAGCTGTTGGAGCACCTACAACTGCTAAGGAGTTAGGAGTATCTGATGATGATATTATTGAGGCTTTAACCTTGGCACATACAATTAGACCTGAACGTTATACTATTTTAGGTGATAATGGATTTTCAAAAGATGCTGCTTATGAAATAGCTATTAAGACAGGAGTGATTTAATGATTACGCTTATTGGAAAAGATTTAGCAAGACCTGGAGTAAGTTTTGTCTTTTATGGGCCTGCAGAGGAATGTAAAAGTTGCAGATTTAAACCTTCTTGTGTTGATTCTTTAGAGAAAAATAGAAAATATGAAATTATTGAAGTTAAAGATAATGAACAGAAATGTCCAATTCATGGTGAAAACTCTGTTATTCCTGTTGTAGTTGAAAGAGCAGATATAGATTTACTTTCCAATTCAAAAAATATTTTTGAAGGATCTACATTTGAATATAGTGCTCCAGAATGTAGTGAAAACTGTGAATATCATGATGAATGTTTCCCGGAAGGTTTAGTTGATGGTGATAAATGTATTATTATAAAAAATCATGGAAAACATCATGGTGAATGTAAAAAAGGATATAAACTTAATAAACTTACTTTAGGTTTTGTGATTTAATTTAATAGGTGTTATTATGAATCTTAAAAAAGATGCAGGATACAAAGCAGCAGAATATGTAAAAGATGGCGATATTTTAGGTTTAGGTACTGGTTCTACAACTCATTACTTTATTGAAAAAGTAGGTATGAGAATCAAAGAGGAAGGAATTAATGTAATGGGAATTCCAACTTCATTTCAGTCTTTATTACTTGCTAAACAGTGGAATATTCCAATAACTAGCTTAGAAGAGCATGATATTGATTTGGCTGTAGATGGTGCTGATGAGGTAGATGGTGACTTTAACCTTATTAAAGGTGGAGGAGCAGCTCATACTAAAGAAAAAATTGTTGATTACTCTGCAAAGAAATTTATTGTAATTGTAGATGAATCCAAATGTGTTGATAAACTTGGAGCTTTCCCAGTGCCTGTTGAAGTCATTCCAGAAGCATCAAGGACAGTAATAAATGCTTTAGAAGATATGGGTGCAAGTTGTGAAATTAGAATGGCTGAAAGGAAAGATGGTCCTGTAATAACTGATAACGGTAACTTTGTAATTGATGCTAAATTTGATGAAATTGAAAGTCCATGCCATTTGGAAATAGACTTAAACACCATTCCGGGTGTAGTTGAAAATGGTATATTCTCTCAAATGGTCGACAAAGTTATTGTAGGAACTTCTGAAGGTATTAAAGAATTATAATGAGGTGTTTTTCATGCCAATAATGGGTGGAATTCCAGGTGATTTAAAAGACACATTAAATAAATGTTTATTCTTAGTAGGTGCATTTATAATAATCTATGCTATACTTTGGATATTGGCTGAGTTGCATTTGATTCCAGCTATAATCTTTATGATTTTCCCACAATTGGTTTTACTATCTATTGGAATCTTTATTGTCTACATGGCTTATAGTAGAAGAAACATCTACTAATCTTTTTTTTTTTTGATATTATGATTGCTCACAATGATTTTAAGTTAAATACCAATAAGAAATTTCAGATAATTGATATAACCTCTAAAATCAATGAACTAATAGCTATTGAAGAGGGTATTGTAAATATTTTCTCAAAACATTCCACTTCAGCTATTGTGGTAAATGAAAATGAGAAAGGCCTTTTAGAGGACTTTGAGTTTATGTTTGAGAATTTAATTGATGAAAAATACAGCTGGCAGCATGACAGAATTGATAATAATGCCACATCTCATTTGAAGTCATTTTTACTTTCTTCAAGTGAAACTTTGCCTGTGAAAAACTCAAAATTAGATTTAGGAACTTGGCAGTCTGTATTTTTTGTTGAGCTTGATGGACCAAGAAGCAGTAGAACTGTTAATTTAACTTTTATTGGTAAATAGCTATTTTTTTTAAATATTGGTTTGAAGAAGTGTAAAATAAGTTTTTTGATAATTTAAGTGAGAATATGGTTTACAACATTGCTGTTTTTGGATCTTGTGTAAGTAGGGATATTTTTTACAGTAAAATTAATCATAATTATAAGGAATATTTTAATGTTGTTCTTTCATCTCAAAGAGGTTCCATAATCAGTTTGATGCAACATCCTGTTGAATTTAGGATTGAAGATATAGCAATACTTCCAGAATCACAGGTAAATAATTCGAGAACTCGTTTTATAAAAGAAGATTTAAATAAACACTTCTTAAAAGGATTAAACAATAATATTGATTTGCTAATTTTTGATAATTACTTTGAAGATAGATTTGGAGTATTAGAAATTGATAATAATCAGATAATTACAAATAATGAATGGGATTTACTTGAAACTGAATTTTATAATAATCTTAAAATTAAGAATCCTCTAAATATGAGAACTAATAAAAAAGATTATTTTAAATTGTGGCGTGAAAATGTTGACTTGTTTTTTGATTATTTAGATACTCATTGTCCAGATACTAAAATTGTTTTAAACGAAGCCAGAGTTGCATATAATGTATTAAAGAAAGATAAAACAGTTGAATCTAATAAATATTATAAAAAAGAGAGTAAAATAAGAAATAAGAATATTAAAAGGTTAGATAAATATATTATCAAAAATTATGATGTTAATTGTTTAAAATTTGATAATAAAACATTAGTTGATGAGAACCATATCTGGGGAATTGGGCCTGTACACTATGAAAATAAAGTTTATGCAGATAGACTGCATGAATTAATACAAATAAGTGAGAATAATAATTTAACTTTCCTTGATAAATTAAAAAACATTTTTCATTAACTATTTATTAAAAAAAGAGTTTAAATTAGATATTTTTTAATCTAATTTAAAAATTCAATTTCAAATCCAATAACTGGATATTCAAGAGTGAAATTGGTAATTACTTCAGGTGAAATTTCACCAAAGAATCCTTTAATGGATCCATTACCAGATTTTCCTTCTACATTAGCTACTCTTCCAGGAATAAAGGATGGATTTTCACTATCAGATATTTCCATGTTGTATCCAAGGTTTTCTAAAACAGTTGTCATTGTTGATTTGATTTCTGTAAAGTTTGCAGTTGAATGACAAATTAAAGCAGCTAGTTTTTTAGAAGTTGTAACTTTATTCTCTTTTGATTCATCGAGATATAAGACATCTCCAATTTCAAATATCTTTTGCGGTAAGTCTTCATGTTTGTTGTCTTCTAAAAATTCCATTAAACTGTTGATTAAACTTGTACGAATCATAGTTCTGTCAATAGTTATTGGACGTGCTACTTGAACATGATCTTCTTCTTTCTGTTTCATTTTTTCATAGTGGGATTCTTCACTTGTAAGCATTAAGCTCATTACTTCCTGGAATCCCATTCCAATCATAACTTCACGCATGGTTGCTTCAGAGGTGAACCATTCATGTTCATAAGCTACTGTTGATATGTTTGGTAATTGAGCATCTATTTTTTTAATTCTGTATTGAATAGCTATATTTTCAACAACATCAACTTCATGAAGAATATCTATTCTATATGATGGAATGTATACTTTCAATTCATTATCATCGATTATTTCAGCATCAAAACGTGCTTGGCTTAATAATTGTTTGATTTCTTCAGCAGTTAAATGAGTTCCACCAATTAATTCATTAGCTAAATCAACATGAACATTCTGAACTTGTGGAGTTAAATCAGGAGTTGTAATGGTTCTGTCATCATAAACAACTTCCATGCTTTTTATTTTTCCTCCAACTTCCGCAAATGAACTGCAGATAATATTCAAGGTTTGGTTAACTGCACGTTCATCCATACCAGTTACATCTACAATGATGTTTTCTACATTTTCATTAATTTTAGTTAACTCACCATTAATAATCGGTGGCATAGATAAAATTTGATTATCTTTATCAAGAATTAAAGGATATTTATCAAAGTCTTCTAGGAGATGTGCATAAGCTACACCTTTATCATGTTCAGTTAGAATTTCTTCTGGAGTCATTGGAGCATCTTTTTCAAGAGGAACGAAGCTATTTTCATCTTTTGCAGTAGCTATGTAATTGTATGGTGCTTCAACAACATCTGCATTATGAATACCAATAGCTACTTTTTTCCTGTCCCTTCCAATAACCCAGTGGAGGTTTTCCTGGAAATCCATTACATACTTTAACTTGTCTCCACTAAAATCAACACCTTCAATCTTTGCAAATGCAATGTAAGGTCTTATTTTAGCTACTTCAGGATCTACAATTACTTTTTCTCCAGATTCTTCAACTTCGTATTTTGGAAGGCCTGTTTCCTGATTTAAAAATCCTTTAAAAGATCTTGCAACACCCTCAACAGATAAGTTATCTGGACGGTTAGGGAAGAACTCTACTTTGATTTCTTCGTCATCAAAGTCCTCAATGTCACTAGCCATCATAGGTAAAGTGTCTATAAGTTCATCTTTCTCCATATCGATTCCTAAATCTTTTAAATCTTGATATTTAAATGTAATTACTGGCATAGTATACTCCAATTTCATTTAATTTGATTTTCCATAGCTATACTCCATAGATTGCCATGAAAAAGATTGATTCGATTACAAAATGTAATGCTCTATGTTCTGCTTCATTCATATCAACATTATCTAGTAATAAAGTGTGTGATACATCAATTACAAAGTGTATAAATGCAGCTAAAAATCCAATTGTCGGTGACAAGAACAGGACTGAAATAACTATAAAGTGGAATATTGCTTCAAATAATTCATGTATAATCCAAACAGTAACATTTGATTTAACAGTATTGTGGATAAGACCAGCTAATATTATGTAAAAATCAGCCATAACTTTCCACATAAGTTGTGTGTGGATTAAGTCACTAATAGCTAATGCAACAGCTACATAAAACCATAATAATTCCATTTTTTATCACACTCCTTTTTAGTTGAATCAATTAATAATTAACAATATATAATTTTTTATATATCTTATATAATATAGTTATCTCTTAAAATCTAATTTCTATAATTTAAGATATTACTTTGGGAAAAATAGTTTAGTGGCATATTATTTAAATCTTTAGAATATGTGATTAAAAAGTAAATGGGATTTATAAAATGATTTCATTTAGTATCTCATTTAAACTGGATAAGTCAACAAAATCGACTTTTTTGTTGTAGGTTTCAAGTATCATTGTATCTTCACTTGTTTTTTTATCATTTGATGTTCTTTTAATTTTAATAATAAGTGCTTTCATCATTGTTTTATGGATAAATCCTAATTTAGAATAATCAATAGCTCCTCTTAAATGAAATATTTTTGCATTTTTAAAAATATCTTCATCCAACTGTTTTTTCATGTGGTTTTTTATATTTTTTATGTTCTTTTCATTTTTAGGATCTGCAAGGCCAACAGTAGCAATTATGATTTTCTTACTTTTAATGTCTTTTAACTTTTTTAATGTTTTGGACATTCCATAAACTCCTCCAGCATAGAGGCCACCTAAGTAGATTATCTGGTCATAGTGGTTAACGTTGGCAATTTCTTTAAAGGTTACTGCTTCAATGTTTGTTTCTTTTGAGAGTTCTTTTGCATATCTTTCAGTTGCCCCATAATGAGAACCATAGATGATGATGTTATTCATTAATGCACCTAAATTAATTATTCTTGTTTTCTATTATTAATAATTGGCAGTTATAAATCTATTCATTAAAAAAATTAGAGTTTTTTTTAATTAAAAAACCCTTAAAAATTAAACATAATAGGTATATCCACCTGTTGTTACTGTTCCATGGATATTTCCATCACTGTCCATATAAGAATTAACTTCATAATCTCCAAATTCAGTAGTTCCTTTCTGATGAGCTTCTATGCTTCCATCACTATAAACAGTACCTTCCAAGTCACCAGATCCATGTTCATCTTCATAGGAATAATAAGTATCATAGCCATCAGAACTGCTGCTTACATAATTAGAATAGTCACCTACGGTTACATTATAGGATGTATTGTTTATGACAGTTGTGTCTTCTTTTTCTGGAGTTAAAAAGGAGCTGATTGCACCAATCACTATTAATATAACACAGCAAGCACCAACAAGGGATAATATCTGTTTGGATGTGCTCCAACATTTCCATTCATCTATAAAATTTCCATCTTTAACTAATTTTGTTCCGCATTCATTGCAGAAATTAATATCATCTGGAAATTCTCTTCCACATTTTGGGCATTTCATTTAATATCACTTTAAAACCCTTTGATAATAGCTTAAAAATTAGTATTATCTAGCTATTATTATGTGTATATTAAGTTAAATAAATTATGAAAATTAGATAATTGAAAAATAAATAAAAAGTAAATGTGTAAATTTTAGCAGGGAATTGTCTAAAAAGAGATGTTGATTATTCCTTTTATTTTATTGAAGTCGCTATCAAAACTGATTACCTGATTTGTTTTATATTTATTCATAGTTACTAAGATACAATCACTGAAATTAATGGCTGTATTATAATATTTGTAATATTTTAGAGCTTTTTTGTAGTCATTCTTTGTTAAATAATCTATATTAAGTGTTAACAAATCATTTATAATACTTTCAATCTGTGTAACATTGTATTTATTAAAGCTATTTAGCACTTCTGTTAAAACAGTATTTTTAATTATAGTTGTTTCATTTGATATTATTTTATTCAATTCAATAGCTTTGTCATTATAATTATCATTTTCTAATATTAAAGCTATTAAATAACTTGAATCTAAAAATAACATAATTTAAGACCTTTTATAGCTATTCTTTTTTAGTTCGACACTATTTGTTTTTTCATCAGTTTTTATTGCTCCTGCCAGTCTATTTAATGCAGGGTTGCCTTTAGGGTTGTCGTGTTTTAATAATGCTTCTATTTCTTCTATAGTCATTGTATCACATGGTGTTTTGTCGTTTTTCAATCCTTCTAGGATATACTTGTTTGCAAGCTCATATTGGCTTTTTCCTGTTTCTGCTGCTTTTATTTTAAGCTGTTTTTTTACATTTTCATCTACTCTTATTGTTGTTGCCATGTTTAGTCCCCTTGTTTTTGTATATTAATATATTTGTATACAAATATACATTTTTTTCAAGGGGTTAAACAAGTATGGTTTTTTATTTATTAATTTAAATAGTTAACTTGAACAATTAAGTAAATATTTTTGATTTAAATAAATTTTTATAATTAAAAACAAGATTTTATTTTATTTTAACACACTAAAAATAATATGTAACTGAATAAATAATGAAGAAAAAATATATTTCCAAAAAGTAATTTATCATACTCTTAAAATAGCTATTTTTTACATTAAGCTTTTAAAGTCTAAAATATATAATTAATAATATTATTTTTATTTATTAATTTTGGAGAGAATACATGTCAGATAAAAATATTCCAAAAGACTATGACTTTAATAAAGAAAAGGATTGGGAGAAAAAATGGGAGAAAGATGACATCTATAAATTCCTTGGTGATGGAACAAGACCAAGATATATTATTGACACCCCACCTCCATACCCAACAGGTTCTATTCATTTAGGGCATGTTCTTAACTGGGTTTACATTGATATGAATGCAAGATACAGGAGATTAAAAGGTAATGATGTCTTATTTACTCAAGGATGGGACTGCCATGGTCTTCCAACAGAAGTAAAAGTTGAAGAAACTCACAACATCAAGAAAAATGATGTTTCAAGAGCTAAATTCAGAGAGTACTGTATTGAACTTACCACTGAAAACATAGCTAAAATGAAAGATCAAATGAAATCTCTTGGATTTTCACAGGACTGGAGTCGCGAATTCATTACAATGACACCTGAATACATGAAAAGGACTCAATATTCCTTTTTAAAAATGTATGAACAAGGATTAATCTATCAAGGTATTCACCCTGTAAACTGGTGTCCTCGTTGTGAAACAGCTATTGCATTTGCAGAAGTTGAATATAGTGACAATGAAACATTCTTAAACTATGTAAACTTCCCTCCTGCAAAAGAAGATTCCTATGCAGATATTGAATCATCTAAAGCATCTGGTAAAGAAGCAGATCCATCTGAAGAGGGTGTAATGATTGCAACAACACGTCCAGAATTAATGTCTGCATGTGTAGCTGTTGTAGTTCACCCAGATGATGAAAGATATGCACATCTCCTTGATAAATATGTGGAAGTACCTCTATCTCATCAGAAAGTAAAAATAATTGCTGATGAAGAAGTAGACCCTGAATTCGGTACTGGTGCAGTAATGGTATGTACCTTTGGGGATAAAACTGATGTAAGCTGGGTAAACAAACACAACCTTGAAATCATCGATGCAATAAATGAAAAAGGATTATTAACAAGTGCAGCAGGAAGATATGAAGGAATGGATTTACAAACATGTAAAGCACAGACCATTGAAGACTTAGATGATGAAGGATACCTATTAAAACAGGAAAAAGTAGAACAGAATGTAGGTCAATGCTGGAGATGTAAAACTCCTATTGAGATTTTAGTTAAAAAACAATGGTTTGTAGCTGTTAGCAAGTTAGTTGATCAAATTAAAGATGCTGCAGAAGAAATGAACTGGGTACCTGAACATATGAAAAGCCGTCTCCTAAACTGGGCAGATTCTATGGAATGGGACTGGTGTATTTCAAGGCAAAGAATCTTTGCAACTCCAATTCCAGTATGGTACTGTAAAGACTGTGGAAAAGTAATCCTTCCAGATGAAGAGGACTTACCAATTGACCCAACACAGGACAAACCTAAAAAACCATGTGAATGTGGATGTGAAGAGTTCATAGCTGAAGAAGATGTTTTAGACACATGGATGGACAGTTCCATTTCACCATTATCCATTGCAGGATGGCCAAATCCAGGATATGAGGACAACTTCCCAGCAAATATCCGTCCACAAGGACATGATATTATCAGAACATGGGCATTTTACACAACACTCCGTTGCCTTGCTTTAACTGGCAAAAAACCATTTGATGACATTGTAATCAATGGTATGGTATTTGGTGAAGACGGATATAAAATGAGTAAATCCAGAGGAAATGTAATTGCTCCAGATGATGTAATTTCACAGTACGGTGCAGATCCACTTAGAACATGGGCAGCAAACAGTGTGCCAGGTTCAGATGTAGCATTTGACTGGAAAGACATAAAACATGGATACAAATTCCTAAGAAAATTCTGGAATGCATTTAGATTCATCAGTATGCAAATATTTGATGAAGAAGTTAGCTTTGAAGAAGTTAAAGACAACTTTGGACCATTGGATTTATGGATTTTATCAAAACTTAACAACTTAAATATCAATGTTGATAAAGCATTTGCAGAATACAACTTTGCAGAAACAATAACATCAATTGAAAGGTTTATCTGGCATGATTTCTGTGATGAGTATATTGAAGCTGTAAAATACAGATTGTACAATGATGAAATATCTGATGAATCAAGAAAAGCAGCTAAATACACTCTCAGATGTGTAATTGAAACATCATTAAAACTCTTAGCTCCAATTGTACCATTCTTCACAGAAGAAGTCTACCAGTACTTTGGAGAAGGCGAATCAATCCACACCACTTCATGGCCTGAAGTAAATGAGGATTTAATAAGTGCAGATGCAGAAGAAAAAGGAGCAGCAGCTATTGAATTAATTGATGAAATTAGAAGATTCAAGTCCTCTGCAAAAATCCCATTAAATGCAGCTCTCAGTGAAGTGTCTGTCTATACTAATGATTCACTTAAAGATATCTTTGAAGAATTCTCAGATGACATTAAAGGAACCTTAAAAATTGAGAATTTAGCTATTAAAACAGGAAAACCTGAAGTTCATGAAAAAATAGTTGAAGTAACTCCTGACATGGCTCAAATAGGACCTAAATTCAAAGGGGATGCTGGTAAAATCGCTGGCTACTTAAACACTGCTGACATTGAAGAAATAGCTAGTGCATTGGAATCAGCTAGTGAACTTGACATTGATGGATTAGTAGTATCTGAAGATTTACTAAACATCAAAAAGGATATTGTGGGTGCTTCTGGTAAAAAAGTAGATATTATCCAATCAGAAGAACTTGATGTAATTTTAGAAGTAATGAGATAATTTACTTCTACTTTTTTCTTTTTTTATTTTAATATATTTATATTGTTATTAAATTGTTTACAAATTTTTAAAATAAATTTATTTTTTCATAGTTTTTAGTGATTTTATTGGATTTTTATTAAATTTTTCATTTAAAATATTTTCTTTGTTTAATCTTTTATTTTATTTTTTGAATAGAATTATAAAGTTATTTAGAAAACTTTATTTAACTTTGTTTACAACTTAGTACTATATAATAGTTTTTTTAACTTTATTCTGAGAAATAAATTTTCTTCACTGTTAATTAAACTGTTTTTATATTATCAATTAATAAGGAGAGAATATGATAAATAATGAATTGGAAATAGTTAAATTCTCTTCATTATTGCATGATATTGGAAAATTTTATCAAAGAGCAGATAATGTTCGTAGTGGAAGCAAAATGTATGATTCTAAATACGATAAGTTAACTGCTGATGATTATGGACAAAATGGAGCTCATGGTAAATGGTCTGCAGATTTTGTTCGTGGTAGCTATGGTGATGAAATTGAAGATTTAGTTTTGCATCATCACTTACCTTCTAAATCTATTAATCCAAAATTATGTGGTATTGTTCAAAAAGCAGATCATCATTCCTCTGCTGAGAGAATAGCTAGTGATGAAAAACAAGAGGTTTTAGATACTCCATTAATCTCTATTTTTTCAAGAATTGCATTAAATAATTCTGAAACTGATGAGTATTATATTCCTTTAGAAAAACTTGATTTAAATGATTCACTTTATCCTAAAGAGACAACAAATCAAGCAATGGATGGATGGAATTTAAAACCAGATTATGAAAGATTATGGAATGAATTTATAAATGAATTTAAGTTAATTGATGCAGAAAACTTTGATACAGTTCTTGCATTATTAAAAAAATACACATCAACAATTCCTTCAGCAACTTATTTATCTGAAAGTGATGTTTCTTTGTATGACCATGCAAAAACAACTGCTGCTCTAGCAACTTGCAGATATCTTTTTGATAGGGATAGTGAAAATAAATTAACTAAAAACGATGATCAGGAATGTTATCTTGTTGTTACTGGTGATATATCTGGAATACAGAAGTTTATTTATAGAATTTCATCCCCACAGGATGCTCAAAGCGGAATGAGTAAAAGGTTAAGGGGAAGATCTCTCTACATAACTTTACTTGCTGAAAGTATTGTGGGACATTTAATCAATAAATTAAATTTAAACTCATCTAATATCCTGTTCTGTGGTGGAGGAAGATTTACTATAATCGCTCCAAATACAAGTAAAACTATTGATGTTATTGAAGAATTTAAAGAAAAAATCAACCTATTTTTCATTGAAAACTTTAACAGTGAATTGTATTTGTCTTTGGTTTATGAGGAAGCTTCTGGTGTTGATAAAGATAAAGAAAAACTTGATTTGAAGAACTTCGGTAAAATATTGCAAGAATTGAATTCTAAACATTTTGAAGACAAGAAACATAAATTCTCACAAAATCTAGAGGATGTCTTTAAGATTGAAGATGTTAGCTATGATGATTTATGTGTTGTCTGTGGAAAAGGAATATCTGGATATAAAGATGATGATAAGAAAATCTGTGCTGAATGTGCAGCTCATGAAGAACTTGGTCAGGCAGTAGCTAATTCAAGATATATGGTTAAATATGAAAATGATGGTGAAATTGAAGGGTCTAACTTCTTTATTGATTTGTTAAATATTGGCTACATCTTCAAAAAGAGTAAAAAGGATGTAATTAAACTTGTTAACAAATATCCAGAGATTTCATTTACAGTTTATATATTGAATAGCACTGATTTCACATATTTGATAGATGAGGTCACCTCTGATAATGTATCCTTTGACTTTAAGTTTTTAGGAAACAATGTGCCAAATATCAAAGGTCAGCCATTGTACTTTGAACACTTAGCTAAAATTAGTAAAGGAGCTAATAAACTTGGTGTTTTGAAAATGGATGTTGATAATCTAGGTAAAATCTTTTCAAATGGATTTAATCATTTAAATAAGGACAATAATTTCTCAAGTATTTCAAGAGTTTCTTCTCTAAGTTTTTATCTGGATTTATTCTTCTCAGGTTTAATAAATGAAATTCTCGATGAATTTAAAGTATTTATTGCCCCTTGTGATGATTGTGCTGATAAATTCGATGAAATCGAACTTGAATTTGAAAGGGATGAGGATACTATAATTAAAAAATCTGTCTACAGGCCTAAAGATGGTGCAGAAATCTGTGATAAGTGTATTGAAAATGCAGTTTCAACTATTTATGTTAATTATTCTGGAGGGGATGATTTACTAGTTGTAGGTCCTTATGATGATATAATTAAGTTTTCAGAAAGTTTTCAGTCTAAATTTAAAAAATGGACAGCAAATAATGATTCAATAAATATATCTGCTGGAATTAATATTTCAGGAGCAAAATTCCCAATTGGAAAAGCAGCTATTCTTGCTGATAATAATCTTGAAAAGTCAAAAGAATGCGGAAGAAATAAAATCACATTATTTAATGAAATCTTATCTTGGAAATCAAATGGTCTTCAGAAAGGATTTTATGATTTATTGGACTTTGCAGAAGAATTGGAATCTTATGCTGAAAGTAAGAAAGTATCAAAAAGTATTGTTTATTCACTGCTTAAGATATGGGAATCTCGTTCTAATGTTAAATCAATTGAAGTTAATAATGAAAAAGACTGGCATAATAATGTTAATGAGAAAATATCTAAAAAAGCCTATGTGCCACTGCTTAAATATAAATTAAGACTTATTTCTGATAGAACTCTTAGAAATGAACTAGATAAGAAAACAATGAAATTCATGCCATGGATTAAAGTCCCTGTATCATGGGTTAGCTTAAGGTTAAGGTGATTGTATGGCTTCATATAGGAATCAAAATAAAGACAATGGTGAAATGAAAAAAATTACAGATGAAATCAAAAATTGTAACATGTTAAAAGATATTGGAATTAAAAAATTTGTAGATGTTGATGATGGATATGCTTATGTAGTTGCAGAAAATTCTAAAAATTTAAAAACAAACCAATTAAGGAAATTCTTTGCAGCTATTCGTAAAATAGAACAAAAAAATTCTTGGGATGAAATTGAATCTGAATTCTATTTAATAAAGCCAAGGATGGCAGTTTCTGTTGGAAGGAAAAAAATGCCAAAACCATTTTATAAGTTAATCATGACATGTATGGAAAAAGTTGATATAGGTAGTGAAGAAGAGAAAATGGAAAATTTAAAGGTATTTATTGAATTTTTTGAATCAATAGTAGCTTATCATAAATATTTATATGGTGAATAGGTGATTGTTAATGTTTAAAGAAAATTATGTAATTAATGGGGAAATTGAGTGTAAAACAGGTCTTCACATTGGTGGATCCGATGATTCCATTGATATTGGTGGAAGTGACAATCCAGTTATAAGGGATGCTATTTCAGGTCATCCATTTATTCCAGGTTCTTCACTAAAAGGAAAATTAAGATCTTTACTTGAACTCTATGATAAACAATCAGCGGATAGTGTAATTAAAAACAAAGGTAAAGTTGCAACAGATCCTGATTGCTTAAGTTCTAAATTATTTGGTATGTCTGCAAGTGAAAGTGGTGAAAAATATCCAACTAGAACCATTGTAAGAGATGCTTATCCTACTGATGAAACTTTAAAGTTATGGGAGACTAGTGATGAGATTTTAAAAGGAACTGAACGTAAATACGAAAATACTATTAATAGAATCACTTCTAAAGCCAATCCAAGAAACATTGAAAGAGTTCCAAAAGGATCTAAATTCAATTTTGAGATTATATTAACTGTTTATGAAGATGATGATGAATCCAATTTAGATAATCTTTTAGAAGCAATGAAACTAGTTGAAGATAATTATCTTGGTGGAAGTGGAAGTAGGGGATCTGGTCAAATAGGATTTACTAATATCACAATCGCTAAAAGAAGTAAAGAATATTACACTATAGATAACAATGAAGAAATATTAGTTGAATCTTCTAAAACACTTAATGAAGCAATTGACAAATTAAATGGAAATTAAAGGAGATATAACAATGTTGGTTTATATTAAACCTTTATCATTATTTCCTAAATTACATTCAGACACATTATTTGGAGCTATTATTTATTCAATAAGTGAACTTTATCCAGATAAAGTAGATGAATTGCTTGATAGCTTTAGAAATGGTGAACCTCCATTTGTTCTCACTTCAACATTTCCTTTCATATATTCTCAAGATGAAAAAGTTAGATTTTACCCAAAATTGATTTTAAATAATAAAAAATCAAATGAAGTTAAAAATAGGGATGTATTAAAAGAATTTAAGAAAATTGAATACTTTGAAGAAGAAATTTTCTTTAACTTAATTCATGGTGAAATTTCAGAAAATGAAATCTTAAATAATTTTGATAGTTATTATAAATCTGGAAATCTTTTAATGGGGAAAGAATATTCAATTGATAATAGTCAAAAAAGTAACATTCTCCCTAACAATAGTGTAAATAGATTAACTAATGAAACTGAAGGAATTTTTTACAGTGAAGGAGATAATTTTATGAATAGGGGGTTATTTTTCTTTGTTGAATTTTACAATAATGAATATGAACCTATTCTTAAAGGAGCTATTAAATTTCTAAAAGATAGAGGTTTTGGTAGAGATATATCTACTGGAAAAGGACAATTTGTCTATGAAATCGAAGATGTTAATTTAAATGATTTAGCTGGAAATAGTGATGGAGGTAACTTTATTACTCTTTCAAGATTCATTCCAATAAATGAAGATTTAAAGAGAATTAATGAATATTCGTCATATGAAATTGACTCAAAAAGAGGAAGAAGTGCTTCTGGTGAAATAAGAAAAGAGGTAAAATTCTTTAAAGAAGGTTCTACTTTTCCGGATTATCAAAAATTTTATGGTAAAATTGTAGATTCTGGTAAGATCAATCCAGCTGTTGAATATGGTTTTGCATTTCCATTAAAATACAATATAAATAATTTGGAGGAATAAAATGGCTAATAATTATGAATGTAATCTAAAGGTTTTATCTCCAGTTTATATTGGTTCTGGAAATGAATATGGGGCTTCTGAATATGTTTCAACTAAAGCTAAAAATAAGAACGGAGAAATATTTGATATATTTAAGAGAATAAATGTATCCAAGTATTATTTGTCTTTAAATGATGATGAAAAAGATAAATTTATAAATGACTTATCAACTCCTAACTTTAGATTAGCAGATTTTGACTCAAAAATACCAAATAAATATAGAATCTATTTCACTTATAACGAATGTAAAAATAATCCTGGTCCTAATCAAGATATTAATGAAATTATCAAATCTTTAAATAAAGCATATATTCCAGGATCTTCAATTAAAGGAGCTATTAAAACAGCTATCTTATATAATTCCTTGGATTTTAATGATATTAAGTGGTTTATGGGAAAATTTGATAAAAGAAATAATTCTGATTCAAGAATTATTAAGAGTATTTTTTCATCAAGAGGAGGAAATGATGCTCAAAGCAGTGTTATGAAATTTTTAAGGATTTCTGATTCAACAGCTGCTAAAAAAATAAGTGTTCATGATGTATTTTCAGTGATGGCTAAGATTCCTTTCACAAATGAAAAATATTCAAGAGATAAGGTAGTTATAACTTATTTGGAGACAATAAATGAAAATATTAATCTTAAATTTAATTTGTCAACAAACTTTGATAAAAAAATTTATCGCACATTAGGTATTGATGATAAAGAACAGTTAATTGATTTGGATTATATAAAAGAATCAATTTATAAATTTTCTAAAGAGTATATTAAGCATGAGCTTGAATTTGCTGAAGAATATGATATTTCTTATTTATCAGAGTTTTATAAAACACAAGAAAAACACAATACTCCCGATAAACCACTTCTCAAAATCGGGGGAGGATCAGGATTTTTAGCAACAACAATTGGACTTAAAATTAAAGAATATGATGACTATAATGGCACAGCTTTCTTTGAAAATGTTAGAAAAAGCGCTCATCATAAGAATTCGTATCCTTATTGCTTCCCTAAATCTAGGAAAATTACATGTAAAGAAAAAACTCCTTTAGGTTGGGTTCAATTATCAATTAATGAAATATAGTGTAAGTAATTATAATAATTATTAGATTAAAGGTGATATTATGCAAAAAGCATTAGTTTTAAGTGTTGGAGGTTCTGAAGAGCCTTTAATTTATTCTATTGAAAGATTTAAACCAGATTTTATATATTTTCTTCATTCAAAAGATACAAGAAAATCTGTAGATATCATATTAAACAACTTTGATTATGATAGTTCTCAGTATCGTTTAAAAGAACTTAAAAATCCAGAAAGTCTTGAAGAATCTTTTTCAAAATCTAGAGAAATTATGGAATTTTTAATGAACGATTATGAGATTCATATAAATTTTACTGGAGGTACTAAACCAATGGGTGCGGGTTTGGTTCTTGCATCTATTGGTGAAAAATGTAGTTTTTCTTATGTTGGCTCTAATAAAGGTAGTGGAGGAAGAGACAAAAATGGTGTGGGGGTTGTT
This sequence comes from Methanobrevibacter woesei, assembly GCF_003111605.1. NCBI lineage: Archaea > Methanobacteriati > Methanobacteriota > Methanobacteria > Methanobacteriales > Methanobacteriaceae > Methanobrevibacter > Methanobrevibacter woesei. Next base: position 459,452 of record NZ_MZGU01000004.1, read on the forward strand.
TTATCTGGTTTTGAGGAGATTAAAAATCAAAAAGACCCATATGAAGTATATGCTGTTGTTGAATTTAGTAGGGGGATGGATTTCTTCAATAAATATCAATTTACTGCAGCTAAATCAAATTTCAAATCAGCTAGTGAAAAATTAGAGGATGAACATCTTAGGGAATTGGCTAATTTATATGTTGATTTAGTTGAATTGTATGATGTTTGGGATAAATTCGATAACAAAATAAACAAGAAAACTTTGAATAGCTATTTGGAAAATCACATTTTAAAGAAAATTAATGATTCTGAAAATATTAAAAATACTATTGAAAAAGAATCTCCTAAATTTTTATCACAACTTGAAGATAATATTGAATTTTTAAAGCTAAAAATTTCTAGAAAAGGTCTAATTGAAGAAAATGATGTTAAATATTATCTGCCGGATTTATTAAACAATGCTTCAAGAAGAATTGAAGAAGGTAAATATGATGATGCTGTTGCCAGATTATATCGTGCTACTGAACTCATTGCACAAACTGGTTTAGCAAATGAAGGGTTTATTGAATTGTCCCGTCTAAGAGATCATAAAATATTCCGCATTCCATTAGAAGCTATTGAAAATTGTGATAATAAAGAAGCTGTTGAATACATTAAAGGTTTAGACGATTATTGGTATGCTAAAAAAGGTGTGGTGAAACTTGCATTATCTAAAAGTTTTGAATTTTTAGGATATCTCGGATGCCAATATGCTAAAGATTATTTAGATGATAATAAATTAAAGGATATGGTAAGTAAACGTAATGATTCATTGTTAGCTCATGGTCTCAATCCATTTTCTAAAGATGACGCTGAAAATCTATTTGAAGGTGTCTTAAAGTATGCAATTGGTGTATTTCCAGAAATTGAAAAATATATGGAAATGGCGAAGTTTCCTAAATTTAAGGAGTAGTATATGAAAATTAATACTGTAAATTTAACTTTAAAAACTGATAAAACAGTTGTAGAAGGTGCAAATAAGGTAAGGGGGTATATTGGAAACACATTTAAAGATTATCCTCTTTTACATAATCATTATGGTAATGATAATCACCTTCTCACATACCCTTTAGTACAATATAAAATTATTAATGGTGATGTAGTAATTTTAGGAATTGAAGAGGGAGGAGATGTTTTAAAAGAGATATCTTCTGATTTGAATATTTTTAAGTTAAATAAGGAGTATAAGGTTACTGAGAAAATCCTCTCTGAAAAAGAGGTGGATGTAAAACCTTCTTCTGAAGAAAAGCATTATAAGTTTGTAACTCCTTGGTTGGGTTTAAATCAGAAAAATTACTCTAAATACAATGAGTTGTATGGTTGGAAGGATAAAAAGAACTTTTTAAACAATATTCTTGTTGGAAATCTTCTTTCCATGTCTAAAGGGCTCGGTATTATTGTTAATAAAAGACTTCATGTTAAATCTCACTTTGAAATTAAACAAGTTAAATATAAATCTGTAATATTTAATGGATTTGTTGGTGAGTTTAAGGTTCATTATGATATTCCTGACTTTTTTGGCCTAGGAAAAGGTGTTAGTCATGGTTTTGGAACTGTTTGTGAGATTAAATAATGTTAACTGTTGTTGTTTATGATATTGCGGATAATACAAGCAGATCCAATTTAATTAAGCAATTGCAACATTTTGGTCTGCACAGGATTCAGAAATCTGTTTTTATAGGTTATTTGGATTTAGAATCAAGACTAGATTTGTCAGAAAATTTTGAACTTTATTTATCTTCTGATAATGATAGTGTGATTCTTTTTCCTTTTTGTGAAAGTTGTAAGGATTCTATTTTACTTTCAGGGGATGTGGAATTACCTGTTAAAGATCAGGTATTCAGATTTATTTAGATTAATATGAAATTAGTAGTAGATGGCTATGGGAAGTCTATCCGTAAAAGGGACAATCAGATTGTAATTAAAGAAGATGATAGGGAATTGGATTTTTTCCTTGCAAAAGACTTAGAACAGATTTTAATTTTAGGAAAAGGTTCAATTACTTTTGATGCTTTAGAATTGCTAGCTAAAAATGATGTGGATTGTTTAAGCATTGACTGGAGAGGGGATGTTAAGTATAGGTTGGCTTCTGGTGAAAATAAGAATATTCAAATTAGAAAAGAGCAGTACTATTCTTTAATGGATAAAAGAAGTGGATTTCTTGCAAAAGCTTTTATAAAATCAAAAATAGAAAACCAAAAAGCAACATTAGGTACTTTAGCCAAATCAAGGGAAGATAATGATTTTTTAAAAGAACAAAGAGATAAATTATCTGAGCTAGTGGTTAAGCTTGATAAAATAAGGATAATGCCTTCTTCTGAAATTCAATCAAAGATTTTTGGTGTTGAAGGCCAGGCATCAGTTGAATACTGGAAGGCAGTTAAATCAATAATTCCTGATGATTTTAATTTCAGTATTAGAAGTGGAAGATATGCACAGGATCCAATAAATGCAATGTTAAACTATTCTTATGCAATTTTACAGTCTGAAATATGGAAATCGCTTCATTTATCTGGTCTTGATCCATACTGTGGGTTTCTGCATTCAGATAGGCATGGAAGGCCAAGTTTGATTTTTGATTTAATGGAAGAATTTAGACAGCAGCTAGTTGATAAAACGGTCTTATCTTTAGTTAATAAAAATCAAATTACACTTAATGATTTTTCAATAAATGATAGATCAGTTTTAATTAAAAATAGTGGAAAACAAATATTGATTCAAAATATTTTAAATAAGTTGTCTAATAAGATAACTTATGGTGATAAGAAAATAGCTTATTGTGATATTATTATGGGTCAATCAAGGAAGATTGTGTCTTTTTTAATTGATAATATTCCATATGTGCCTTTTTACTTAAGATGGTAATTGTGCAAATGTTAGCTATTTTTTTAAATTTTTAATTTTATCTATTTTTTCTTTTAAAAATAAAATTTGTTTTAAGCTATTTTTTGGTTCTGTAAACTATGTTTTGAATGTTTTTATTGATAAACTTTAGAGTATACCTTTATATTTTGAATATTTGGTTGTTTATTTAAGCTTTGGATGGTATAATTATAAATATTAGTTGTGCAAATATTTATTAAGTGTATTCTATTTTAATATTTGCACATGAACTTTGTAAAAACGCAACTTTTCTGCAGGTTATAGGAAAAATTAAGTAAATTTTTGACCTATTGCAGAAAGGATTCCAATAAAATAAGGATTGCGACAAAGGAAAGCTTAAAGCTCTCCTTTTTCTTCTTGTATTGCAGAAAGGATTCCAATAAAATAAGGATTGCGACTTTCCTATGATAAATCTGTTGAAATTTTGGTTTTCAAATTGCAGAAAGGATTCCAATAAAATAAGGATTGCGACTTTTCCATTATCCATGCACCATTCCCTTCTTCTATTATTGCAGAAAGGATTCCAATAAAATAAGGATTGCGACTCATCATATCCATCACTGTTTTTTAACCACATATCTAATTGCAGAAAGGATTCCAATAAAATAAGGATTGCGACTCCTCGGTCATTGCTTCATATTGGATTTTACTAATTATTGCAGAAAGGATTCCAATAAAATAAGGATTGCGACATATTTATATATCCTAATTCTTCATCCTTATTATTATTGCAGAAAGGATTCCAATAAAATAAGGATTGCGACATCTGAATGGGTTATTTACGTTAAGGACGATTGTATATTGCAGAAAGGATTCCAATAAAATAAGGATTGCGACTTCTTTAAGTATTTTTAAAACTATCATATTTATCACATTGCAGAAAGGATTCCAATAAAATAAGGATTGCGACGTCATACAATAAAGTCTTACACAAATTTTTTATTATTATTGCAGAAAGGATTCCAATAAAATAAGGATTGCGACCTTCTATATTCATCAAGAATTTTTTCTACTGTTTTATTGCAGAAAGGATTCCAATAAAATAAGGATTGCGACGAAGTCAAGACAATGCCCCATTTCATGATATAATGTATTGCAGAAAGGATTCCAATAAAATAAGGATTGCGACAATACAAGCTAGAAATTTGGATTATCAAATTTGAGCATTGCAGAAAGGATTCCAATAAAATAAGGATTGCGACTTAGAATGCCTCCATTTTTGCAATTACTTCTTCAAGTATTGCAGAAAGGATTCCAATAAAATAAGGATTGCGACTTGTCTATACTGCTTTTAATCTCTTCTACTGTCATATTGCAGAAAGGATTCCAATAAAATAAGGATTGCGACGTTGTCTTATATTCATTTAAACCACCTTTTACACTAATTGCAGAAAGGATTCCAATAAAATAAGGATTGCGACTCACATGAACCACCTCCAATAGATTAATTAGTAGTATTGCAGAAAGGATTCCAATAAAATAAGGATTGCGACTTGTAACTCCTGAGTCAATCATATACCAACTCATTCATTGCAGAAAGGATTCCAATAAAATAAGGATTGCGACGGAGTCGACAGATCCGTATTTTTCATAAAATATATTAATTGCAGAAAGGATTCCAATAAAATAAGGATTGCGACTCTTTGTCGACAATAGGTTTTTGTACAGAGCATTTTATTGCAGAAAGGATTCCAATAAAATAAGGATTGCGACTCAAAAAGGTTATTTAAACCCCTAATATCCCTTTTATTGCAGAAAGGATTCCAATAAAATAAGGATTGCGACATTAATTGTTTTGTTACTAATTCATTAAAATTTAATTATTGCAGAAAGGATTCCAATAAAATAAGGATTGCGACTAAAACATTAAATAAAGTTTTAATATCTTTATCTATATTGCAGAAAGGATTCCAATAAAATAAGGATTGCGACTAAAACATTAAATAAAGTTTTAATATCTTTATCTATATTGCAGAAAGGATTCCAATAAAATAAGGATTGCGACATTTGTATTTTTATTGCTTTTTGCCATTTTTTATCTATATTGCAGAAAGGATTCCAATAAAATAAGGATTGCGACTAATTTTTCCTAACTCACAATAATTATATTGTTTATTATTGCAGAAAGGATTCCAATAAAATAAGGATTGCGACATGTAGTATTTTATTGGGTCGTGTTTTAATAATTCTTATTGCAGAAAGGATTCCAATAAAATAAGGATTGCGACTCATCGATGATTTGTTGGTAGTGAAAGCATATGTTTAATTGCAGAAAGGATTCCAATAAAATAAGGATTGCGACTCTTCTCTGATGAATTTCTTAATGTTTTCATACATATTGCAGAAAGGATTCCAATAAAATAAGGATTGCGACTCTTCTTTTATAGTGTCTAGTATTTTATAATCTTTTAATTGCAGAAAGGATTCCAATAAAATAAGGATTGCGACAAGAAGCCTTTTACTTTTATCAAACATTGGGTTTGATTGCAGAAAGGATTCCAATAAAATAAGGATTGCGACATCTTTAACTTTAACTTTATAGAATTCTTTTAACAGTATTGCAGAAAAGATTCCACTAAATAATTTAAGATCTAGTTTGGAACCATTAAGTAGCTATTTTTATATATTGCAAAAATAATTTCTAAATAAGGCTAATTTTCAAATTTATTTTTAAACACACTTAATTAAAACAAAATTTTATATAATACAAAAAACATATTATTTTATGTTGATTTACATTAAGCAGACATTCTTTTTTTATGGTGGAGATGTGATGTCTGTGTAAATCAATTTGTTATTTCTATTTTGATTTACAGTGGGTAAAAACTTTTTTTTATGGTGGTGATGGTATTTTTGCCCTTTGTAAATCACTTCTGACTTATTTTATTTATTTAGAGTTGATTTTTATGCCCAAAATTCCTGAACTTAAAAGGGGAATTCTTAATAATGCCTGTGAAGCTATTGGAAATACTCCCTTAATCAAACTAAACAGTTTAAACAATTCTGATGCTGAAGTTATTGTGAAAATGGAATCTTTCAACCCAACTGGAAGTATTAAGGATCGTGTTGGTGTTTATTTAATTGAAGATGCTGAAAATAAGAACTTATTAAACAGTGATTCTGTTATTATTGAACCAACTAGTGGAAATACTGGAATAGCTTTAGGTTTTGCTGCTGCATCAAAGGGTTATAGGTTAATCTTAACAATGCCTGAAAACATGTCTAAGGAAAGACAAAAACTATTGGCTATTTTTGGTGCTGAGCTTGTCCTCACACCTGCAGAAGAAGGAATGGAAGGTGCAATAGCTAAAGCTGAGGAATTGGAAAGGGAAATTCCAAATGGAATTATCTTGCATCAGTTTGACAATCCTGCAAACTCTAAAATCCATGAGATGACAACTGCTCGTGAGATTTTAAGGGACTGTGAAGGGGAAGTTGATATTGTTGTTGCAGCTGTTGGAACTGGTGGAACCTTAAATGGTATTGCAAAAGTTCTAAAGGAATATGATTCTAATATTAAAATAGTGGCTGTTGAACCTTTTACCTGTCAGACATTAGGCAAAGGTGAAAAGGGACCTCATAAAATCCAGGGCATTGGTGCAGGCTTTATTCCATCAATACTGGATGTTGATTTGATTGATGAGGTAATTCCTGTAAAAGATGAGGATGCAGGCAGGACTTTAGTCAACCTTGCTAAAAAAGAAGGAATTTTTGCAGGTATTTCATCTGGTGCATCTACTTGGGCTGCATTGCAACTAGCTGGAAGAGAAGAGAATAAAGGAAAAAGAATAATTGCAATCCTACCTGATAATGGGGAGCGCTATTTATCTGAAGAGTGGATTTTTGATATGATTTAAGTTGGAGGATTAAACAGTGTTTGATAATCTTAAAGAGGATATTGAATCTATAAAGATGAGGGATCCTGCTGCAAGGTCTACTTTGGAGATATTTCTTACCTATCCTGGATTTTATGCGATTTTATTTCATAGAAGTAATCATTATTTCTGGAAGCATGGGTTTAAACTTCTTGCAAGAGTAGGTTCTAATTTATCTAGGTTTATTACAGGAATTGAAATTCATCCTGGTGCTCAGATTGGCAGAAGAGTATTTATTGATCATGGTATGGGTGTTGTAATTGGGGAGACAGCTGAAATTGCAGATGATGTTTTAATTTATCAGGGTGTTGTTTTAGGTGGTACATCTACAAATAAGGGTAAGAGACATCCAACTGTTGAGAAAGGTGCTATTATTGGTGCTGGTGCTAAAGTAATGGGGAATATTGTTATTGGGGAGTATTCCAAAATTGGTACTGGTGCTGTTGTGCTTAAGGATGTTCCTCCTGAGTCTACCTGTGTTGGTGTTCCTGGAAGAATTGTTAAAAGCAAAAGGCCTCATGAAGTTGACCTTGATCACAATAAGCTTCCTGACCCTGTTGCAGAAGTTATTGAATCTATTTTGGAACATCAAAGAATGATTGATAAGGAAATTGAACTGTTGTATGATAAAAATAAGATTTGTTTAACTGATAATGAAGATAAAACTTGCCCTTATGAGGAAGTCTTTAAAAAATAAAATTATATTGGGGTTATTTTAGATGGATATTTACTCTACCTTGTCACATGAAAAAGAGAATCTGGTTCCTATAAATGAAAATAGGATTAATATGTTTGTTTGTGGTCCTACTGTTTATGATGATGCTCATATTGGTCATGGAAGGACTTATGTAGCTTTTGATACTATCAAACGTTTTCTTGAGTACTTGGGATATTCTGTTTTTTATATTCAAAATATTACTGATGTTGATGATAAGATTATCAACCGTTCAAAAGAAACTGGAATCCCTACAACTGATATAGCTAAGAAATATGAAAAACGTTACATTGAGGATATGAATGCTTTAAATGTAAATAATGTTAATTTATTTGCAAGGGCTACTGACCATATGGTTGAAATAATTGACCAAATTGAAAGATTAATAGAGAAAGGTTATGCTTATGAAACTGAAGATGGGGTCTACTTTGAAATAGCTAAATTCAAGGACTTTGGAAAGCTCTCACATATCAATGTTGATGAACTCCAGTCTCACAGGGAACTTGCAAAATCAACCAAGAAAAACAAGAATGATTTTGTTTTATGGAAAAAAAGAGATGATCCATCAGAACCTCGCTGGAACTCACCTTGGGGTATGGGAAGGCCAGGTTGGCATATTGAAGATACAGCTATTACAGAGTACTACTTTGGAAGCCAATATGATATTCATGGAGGTGGAATTGACTTGATTTTTCCTCATCATGAAGCAGAAATCACCCAGATGGAGGCAGTAAGTGGAAAATCACCAATGGTCAGGTACTGGCTTCATACTGGATTTTTAATGGTTTCTGGTGAAAAGATGTCAAAATCCCTTAAGAATTTCATAACAATCAGAGACCTCTTAAATGACTTTGATGGGGATGTAATCAGGTTTTTCATCTTAAACAAACATTATAGAAGTAAAATTGACTTTTCAGATAAGGTATTAATGGATGCAGGAAAAGGGCTTGAGAGGATTAAAAAGTATTGTGAGTTAGTCTCTGGTCAACTGGTAGATAAAAATAGTAATGCCAGTGCTGATTATGAACTGGTTTTAAATATTAAAAAAGAGTTTATTGACTGCATGAGTGATGATTTTAACACTCCTAAAGCTATTGCATCAGTATTTAAATTAATCAATGAAAGTAAAAAAGATATTCTTGATGAAAAACTTAATGAAAGTGAATTAGTAGCTATTCGAGAATTTTTAGATGATGTCAGCTATATTTTAGGAATTGATTTCCACCTAAAACAGGATTCTTCAAAAGATAAGGAGTTATTTGACCTTATTGCAGATATAAGAACTGAATTAAGGGCAAACAAACAGTATGAACTTTCAGATAAAATAAGGGATAAGTTAGTTGATTTGGGCTATGAAATCAGCGATTAAAAAAATAAAAGAATCATTTAAATAAGTTTTTAATCTTTTCAATAAATGATTCTTTTTTAGCTTCAGGAACTTTTTCATAGAACTGGTTGGTCAGGAAAATATCCTGTGAGCTAATTGGCTCTCCAGTGTAGGCTATTTTGTTATAATCTCCATTGGAGTCAATTTCTCTTGCTTTTACATTATCACTTAACATTAATTCAACCATCTTAATAATTCTCTTTTTAAGCTTATCATCTTCTATTGGAAAACCAATTTCAACTCTTTTTTCTGTATTACGTGTCATTAAATCTGCACTTGAAAGATAGATTGCACGGTTGTCATCTTCACCAAAGCAGTAGATTCTGGAGTGTTCTAAGAATCTTCCAACAATACTGATAACCCTGATATTTTCAGTTACATCTGGAATTCCTGGAAGAATACAGCAAATTCCCCTAATAATAAGATTGACTTTAACACCAGCTTTTGATGCTTTTTTAAGAAGATCAATTAGTTCCCTATCAGTAAGTGAGTTCATCTTCATTATGATACATGCATTTTCTCCATTTTTTGCTTTTTCTATCTCTTCATGTATTTTGCTGATGATACTTGATTTAAATGAGGTTGGAGAAACAATAAGTTTTTCATAATGGCCATCAAGATTGTCCAGTGACATGTTCTGGAAAAATTTAACTGCATCTTCACCAATATCCTGTCTAGAGGTAATGTAGCTTAAATCAGTGTAGATTTTAGAGGTTTTCTCATTGTAGTTACCAGTTCCAAGCTGGGTGATGTATTCAAATTTCTTTCCTTTCTTACGGGTAATGAGACAGATTTTAGAGTGAACCTTGTAGTCTTCAAATCCATAGATTACATTACATCCTGCTTCTTCAAGTAATTCTGCATAATGGATATTGTGCTGTTCATCAAATCTTGCCCGTAACTCAATTAATGCAGTAACTTCAATTCCATTATCAACAGCTTCTAATAGATATTGTGCTATTTTTGAACCTTTAGCTAGTCTATAAATTGTGATTTTAATTGATACAACATTGGGATCTTTTGCTGCTTCTTTAAGTAATTTTAAAAAGTTGTCCATAGATTCAAATGGATATGAAAAGAGATAATCTTTATTTTCAACTTGAGTTATTATACTTTTATTTAAATCAAGCCCCTGTGGGACTAATGGGTCAAATGGTTTATAGGATAATTTATCAAAGAGTGTTTTTCTATTGTCTTCAATATAATCAACTAAATCATAAACATAGCTCATGTCAAGAGGAGATTGGGAGATCTGTACCTGGTTATCCTTTATATGTAAATTTTTAACTAGAAATGAAGTTAAATCTTTGTTCTGGTTTTTATAAAATTCTAATCTTATTGGAGCCAGTCTTAATCTTTTTTTAAGAACCTGTTTTACAAGGTCTCTGTAGTTTTCTTCTGCATCAATCTGTTCATGGACAAAGTTAACATCTGCATTACGTGTAACGCACATCACTGTTTTATAGATGATGTTGAAGTGTTTAAAAATCTTTTCAACATATTCTAGGATAACATTTTCCATTAGAATAAATCTGATATCTTCTCCAGGTAAAATTATCATTTTTTCCAGGCTTGGAGGAAATTTAATAAATCCAAAGTTTAATTTTTTATCACCTTTTCCATTAGTGGCTACAACAACAATGTTCAATGCATTATTTTTAAAATTTGGAAATGGGTGCTGGAAATCAATAAGCTGTGGAGATAAAATAGGGAAAATTCTGTCTCTAAAGTATTCTTCAACATATTTCTTTTCATCAGAGGTTAATTCATTAAAGGTGAGCTCTTTTATTCCATATTTTTCTAATTTTTCACAAACATTGCTGTAAACATTATCTTTAAGTTTATAAAGATCTGTCATCTGCTCAAAAATTGCATCTAGCTGCTCCTGTGCATTTAAACCGGATTTATTATCAATATATTTTACATTAACATTTGAAATATCGTGAAGGGTACCGCAGCGAACCATACAGAATTCATCAAGATTGCTGTCGAAAATTGATATGAATTTTAAACGTTCTAATAAAGGAACAGTTTTATCTTCTGCTTCCATCAGTACTCTTTTGTTGAATTTTAACCAGGATAACTCTCTGTTTTGGGTAAAGCTATAATCTCTTGTCATTTTTACATACCTAATTTTGCATTTAAATAGCCTTCTCTAACACCATACTTACTGACCTGTATCTCTTCAATATTGAAGAACTTACAAATCTGCTGGATAATGATTAAACCAGGAATTAATGTGTGAATTCTTGCTGGTTTACTAGCTATTAATTTATCATAAGTCTGTTTATCATTATTGCAAAGTTCTCTTCTTAAAATACTCAAGGTTTTTGGGTTAATTATTCTTTCGCCACGTTCTACAAACTTTAAGTCTTTCATAAGTTTGAGAACAGCCCTTACTGATCCTCCAACACCACACATATACTTAATGTATTGTGGTTTGATTTTAGCTTTTTCAAGTTCAAACTGGATTCTCTGTTCAATAATTAGGCATTCTTCAGTATTTGGAACAAGTGAGCTGACATAAGAATTGTATAAAGTTAATGAACCTAAAGGGAGGCTGTAAGATTCTTTAATTTTCTTGTCTTGGTAGATTACAATTTCTGTACTGCCTCCTCCAACATCAATTAAAACTCCATTGTTTTTGTTCATAATTGATACTGAACCTAAAAAGCTGTATTTTGCCTCATCATCTTCAGATAGTACATCAACAGGAATTTCAAGTTCATCATAGATTTTATTTACAACTTCTTCAGAATTTTTAACATTTCTTATGGAAGCGGTTGCAAAGAAATTAAAGTTTTCAACATTTAAATAGGTTAAATCTTCTTTGATATCTTCGACAACATTCATTAACCTTTCCTGACCAGTTTTATTTAGTTTTCTTTTTGTAATGTAACTGGCCAAACCCAATGCATACTTTTTAGAAAAAAGGAACTTTGCATTGCTGTCATTCATTTCATATACGTTTAATCTGACAGTATTTGAACCAATATCTACAATTCCGTATAACATTTTTTCATACCTGCGCAAATTATTATGAAGTATAATATTATATTTTATGAAGTATAATATTATATTTTCATTATCCATATTTAAACTTTGGTCTTTTTAGGAACTTTATTTCACATTTTGCAGTATAAAGTTCTAATAAAGTTGAGTATTAATTTTGAATTTTGTTAATTTTTAGTGTTTATTAAGAAAAAATAGGATGATAAATAAATTTATTAATTGAGGCTAAGAAATATTTCAATGATTATCATGAATCTTAAAGTTAAAAATATTTCTAATGTTGGAGGTGAGGTAAAAGCCCCTCCTTCTAAAAGTTATTCTCACAGGGCAGTTATTTTAGCTTCTCTTGCAAAAGGAACATCTAAACTTTATGATATGCTTTTTTCAGAGGATACAATTTCTTCAATTAATGTATGTAAAACATTAGGTGCTAAAATTACCGAAAAAGAGGGTTATTTGGAGGTTGTTGGTACTGGAGGCAATTTCCATAACTCTTCTGATGATTACATAGATTTAGGAAATTCTGGAACAACTCTAAGGATTATGACTAGCTTAGCCGGTTTATCTGATAATGATGTAATCTTAACTGGTGATGATTCACTTAAGACAAGACCTATGGGTGTTTTAATGGATGCACTTAAGGATTTGGGTGTCAGCACTAAATCCCTAAAAGATAATGAAAAGGCACCAATTTTAATTAAACCTGGCTATGCAGGGGGTGAAGTTTCAATTCCAGGTAATATCAGTTCACAGTTCATATCTTCAATTTTAATATCTGCACCACTATCTGAAAATGGTGTTCAGCTATCTGTACTTCCAGATTTCAAATCCAAACCTTATGTTGACATGTCTTTAGATATTATGTCCAAATTTGGTGTTGATATTACTGAAGAAATCCAGTTTAAACATGATGACTGCAGTAAGGATTATAAAACCTGTGCAGTTGTCTATTATGACATCCCTAAAAATGAGTACAAGGCAACTGATTATGTTGTTGAAGGAGATTATTCATCTGCATCTTATCTTTTAGCTGCAATAGCTATTTTGGGTGGAGAAGCTAAAATTTTTAACTTATTTAAAGATTCAAAACAGGGAGATAAAGTTATTCTAGATATCATCAGGGATATGGGAGCAGACATTGAGGTTCATGAGGATTATGTTAAAATATCTTCGGATGGTAATCTAAAAGCTATTGATGTTAATTTAAGTGACTCTCCTGACTTGCTTATTACTGTTGCTGTACTAGCCAGTTTGGCTGAAGGAACTTCTAAAATTACTGGAGTGGCACATGCAAGAGTTAAAGAAACAGATAGGATAGCTACAACATGTAGTGAACTTAAGAAATTAAACTGTAATGTAGTTGAGCATGAAGATGGAATGACTATTGAAGGTGGAATATCTTCAGGTGTTGTGGATTCTCATGGTGATCACAGGTTGGCTATGGCATTTTCACTAGCTGGATTAAAGGAAGATGTTGAAATCACCAATGGGGAAGTCTTTGATGTGTCTTTTCCAAATTTTATAGGTGCTATGGCAGAATTGGGTATTGAATTGGAGTTAAATTGAGGCTATAATATGTCTGATTATTCAAAAGAGGAAAAATCACTTTTAATAGTTGAAAAACTTAATGAAGTCTTTGATGTAAGGGTTTTTGAGGATAAAGATCCTTATAGGGTACTTGTTAGAACAATTTTATCTCAGAGAACACGGGATGAGAATACAGACCAGGCAACAAATAACCTTTTTTCCAAATATAAAGATATTTATGAAGTGGCTGATGCACCAACTGAAGATGTTGAAGAACTTATTAGATGTTCTGGTTTTTATAGAGTTAAAGCAGGAAGAATTAAAGAAGTTTCAAGGATATTAATCGATCAGTATGGTGGAGAAGTTCCTAATAATATGAAAGAGTTGTTGGAGCTTCCAGGAGTTGGACGTAAAACTGCTAATTGTGTTTTAGTATATGCATTTGAAGAGCCAGCTATTCCTGTAGATACTCATGTTCATAGAATTTCTAATAGATTGGGACTTGTAAATACTAAAGATCCTGAGGACACTGAAAAGGAATTGGATAATTTTGTTCCTGAGGATATTAAAATTCTTTTAAATGATTTAATGGTTCAATTTGGTCAAAATATTTGCAAACCAATATCTCCTCAATGTGAAATCTGCCCATTAGATGAGCTATGTGATAAGAATATTTAATGCTAAAAGTTTTATACTATTAAAACAAATGTATCTTATACTTAAATTGATTATTTTTAGCTTTTAAAATTAATTTTTATAGGTGATTATATGAAACCACCATGTGAATTAGTAGTATGGTATGTTTTACCTGCAATACGCTCTGAATTAGCTAAATCATTGCTTTCTTTAGGTATGAAACAAAAAGATGTTTCTGAACTTATGGATATTACTCAACCAGCTGTATCTCAGTATATAACTGATAAAAGAGGGTCTGGAATAAAATTTAATGATGAAGTTAATTCATTAATTAATGATTTTGCATCTGAGCTTTATTCTGGTGAAGCTAAAAAATCAGATATTATTAGTAAAACCTGTTTTATATGTAAGCAGATTAAAACTAGTGATATTATAGAACAATTAAATATTGACAAGTCTGAATTAGGTGATGACTGTAAGGCTTGTATTGATTCTGAGAATTTATAATCTTTAAAAAAAGTAATTTAAAGGAGATTATAAGTTTTCTCCTATTTTTTTAATTTCAGCTATTGCATCAGCAAGGTCTTCTTTATCTCCTTTTCCAGTAGTTCCTTTAGCTACTACAGATCCAATAACTTCCATTCCCATGTATCCAAATGGCATTCCAGCTAATCCATCAACATAACCTTGGAAAGCATCAGTTGGGTTTGCTTGGGTTGCAATAACAATTACTTTAGTTCCTTCTAAGCTTTTATCTGAATTTTGAGAGATTTGGTAGAATCTGTCAACAAAGGTTTTTGCTTGTGCAGTCATTTGACCATAGTAAATAGGTGTTGCAAAAACAAGTAAGTCTGCTTCTTGTAATTCATCCATAGCTTTGTTTAAATCATCGTCTCTAACACAGTCTCCTTTTTGACATCCAAGACATGCTTTACAGAAGTTAATATTAGATTCTTCTAAAAAGTAGTTACTTACTTCACCATCAATTTCAGCTATTAATTCGTTAATTAAAGTTTCACAGTTTCCACCTTTTCTAGGACTTCCATTTATTACAACAGTTTTCATATTTAACTACTCTCCTTGTTTTTATACATTACTATTTGATTTTTATGTTATATATATAATTTCCATATTGATATTTAAATTAAAATAGTTTTTTTAGATTAAATCATATAACTAATATGTATTAGATGCTCAATTTGATTTAAAGGATTAAGTGATTAAAGTGATATATAAAAAAACATATGATTCTCCGTTAGGTATTATTAATATGAGAAGTGATGGTGAGTATTTAACTGGTTTATGGTTTGATGGTTCAAGAGATGATAAAAAACACAATTATCAGGGTGTTTTTAAAGATTTAGATATATTTGATGAAACTATAGATTGGTTAAATAGCTATTTTGATGGTAATAATCCAGATTTCACACCAAAATATAAATTGGAAAATTTAACACCCTTTAGAGAGGAAGTTTTTGATATAATGAATAAAATTCCATATGGTGAGGTTATTACATATAATGATATTGCCTGTGAAGTAGCTAGTAAAAGAGGGATAAAGAAAATGTCTGCTCAGGCTGTTGGTGGAGCAGTAGGTTGGAATCCAATTTGCATTATCATTCCATGCCATAGAGTTGTTGGTTCAAATGGTAGCTTAACAGGTTATGGTGGTGGAATTGAAAATAAGATAGGGCTTTTAAAATTAGAAGGAATTGATTTATCTAAATTTTCTATTCCTAAAAAAGGGAATGCATTATAAGGAGATTAATTTTATAGGTTTAAAATCTTGCTGTACTCATATCTCCCATTGTAAACTGGGATTTTTGAGAGCCCACTATATCTCCTGTAGGGTTAATCACTTCAATTTGAATATCTGTGACATTAGCTAGTTCTTTTGTTGTATAGGAACCTGTAACATCAAAGGTACCATCATCATATTTGTATATATAAGCTTCTACAGCTGTTATGACTTCAGAACCATTATAAAAAGTTATTTTAGCATCATATTCCTCTAAATCCATACTTAAATCTGAAGGATAGATGTTAGCATTTACATAGTACCAGTATTCTAGGTTTCCAGTTTCAGTAAGATTAGCTGTTGTGTAATTTACTTCATTTGTGGCATAAGATTCTGTTTGAGTTACACTGATTGTAACTTTTTCTACAACATCACTTCCACTTGGCATAAAACTCATTGCAGCTATTATAATAATTAAACCAATAGCTATTAATCCTACAATTCCTACAGTTTTAGTATTTACTCCTGAATCAGGTTTTGAGGATTGTTTATTTGTTGGATCAATTTTTATTTTTTTAGAATTATTTTTAGTGCTTTTTGAGTTGTTATTTTCCTTTGAAAAAGGTGTTGCTTCTATTTTATCCTTTGAATTAATCTCTGTTAATGAACAACCACACTTTGTGCAAAATTTAGCTATGTCTTCTAATTGAGCACCGCATTTTGGACATTTTTTACTCATATTAATTCACTATTGGATAATATTGATTTTAATAGTATATACTTGTTATTAAATAGTTATGATTTAACAAAAGAAGTGATTAATTTAAAGTGTATTGATTTAATAAAAAAAAAGAAAAAAAGAAGGGAGTTTAGTTACTCCAAAGACCATGGAGGTTACATAAAGCTTTTGCAACAACATCATCTGCAGCATCTACAATGAAAGTTGCTTTAGGTTCATCTCCAGGTTTTAATTGTTTGAGATATTTTTCATCCCCAACAGTTAATTCGATAAATTGGATGTAGTGATCATCATCCATTGGGTGTTGTACTTCTCCAACACATACAGTTACTTTGTCTCCGTCAATTTCAACTACTGGAGCATGTTTAGGTGCTTTTTCTCCTTCTGTTTGGATTTCCATTAAGTCCATAGCTTGTCCACAGCAGGTAAGTTCTCCTGCTCCATTTTCAACTACTTCAACAAAGTTTCCACATACATTACATTTATAAAATTCACCAATGTTAGTCATATATAACACAACCTATTAATTTTATTAATTAACAATAGTATTTAAAAACTATATAATTATTTCGTTTATTTTAAAACAATTTATTTAATGTTATAAAATTAAATGAATATTTTTCCTTTATTTTAACAAATATTGATTTTAAGTTGATATTTTTATAAATAATTATTATAATTTATTTATTTTTTAATTTAAACCTTATTTTGTTATTTTTTATATTTTTTCATATAGCAACTATTTAATATATGAAATATAAATAATGATATTGTGAAAAAAGAAATAAAAAAGCTAATTTTTATTTTTGTTTTACTGTTAACAGTGATGGTAAGTGGATGTATTAATGGTCCAGTGTATGTAATTAATAATGAGATATCTTCTATTGAAAATGCTATAAATGGAGGTAACTCTTATTATAATGAATCTGTTGACCTTATGAATAATAATAACTATTCAAATGCACTTAGTAAAGCCAAATTAGCCACTGTTGAATATGATAATGCTTTAAAGAGTTTGCTTGAGATTAAAAGTAATTATAGTGAAACTATAGAAGAGGTGCAGGT
This sequence comes from Methanobrevibacter woesei, assembly GCF_003111605.1. Classification (NCBI taxonomy): domain Archaea; kingdom Methanobacteriati; phylum Methanobacteriota; class Methanobacteria; order Methanobacteriales; family Methanobacteriaceae; genus Methanobrevibacter; species Methanobrevibacter woesei. Next base: position 477,049 of record NZ_MZGU01000004.1, read on the forward strand.
GGATTATATTGATTTGCTGTATAGTGAAGTTTCCCTAAAAAGTGATGCTAATAATAATCTAATTACTGCTATTGATTATTATAATAATGGTGATGATGAATTAGGTAATGAATATGCATCTAAAGCAAATGATTTAATGAGTCAAGCTGTAGATTTAAAAAATTCAAGAGATAATTTAGTGAATAATAATCCTGATTACTTTAATTTAATTTAAAAGCTATTTAAGAGGTTTTAAACTTGATGATTGATTGCCCGAAATGTAAAGGTAAATGTTCTGTCATTGTTGATTATAAAGAATGTGAAAACTGTGGTGGAACTGGTTATGTTGATTCTTTTGATGTGGGAAGTCATTTTAAAGGAGTAAATAGTAATGCACGTGCAAAATTTGATTTAAGTGCAGATCAAGACATCCCATGTGAAATTTGTAATGGAAAAGGCCAAATTAAAGTTTTTGAAGACTGTGATTATTGTAATGGAAAAGGTCGTGTAAATGTTTGTAGAAGATGTGGAAAAAGAATTAACACTAAATATGACCACTGTAAAGACTGCTATGATAAGATTAAGGAGGAAAAAATGAATAAAGAAAATGAAGTACAAAGGCGCCTTAATGAAGAAAAAGAAGTTTATGTATTGGATCCTTTATGTGAAATGAGTGACATGGATAAAGATTGTTTATATAAAGGAAAAATCACTCGTGTAGAAAAATATGGTGCTTTTGTAACCTTAAATAATAATGTATGGGGTCTTATGAGGTGTAATACTTCAAATTATAATGTTGGAGATGAAGTAATTACAAGAATCACATCAATTAAATCAAGGGAAAGAAAAATTGACATGGCTCCAGCTAAAGTTAATAATTATAAGATTAAAAAATTAACTAAATCTATTAACAGGACTCTTATTGAAGAGCTTGAAAATAAAATGGGTAAATTAGTTCGTATTGATGGTGAAGTTTTACAGGTTCAACAGACTTCTGGTCCAACAATTTTCACAATAACTGATGAAACAGGTGTTACTGCAGTAGCTGCTTTTGATGAAGCAGGAGTAAGGGCATATCCTGATGTTGATGTTGGAGATGTTATAGAAGTTATTGGTGATGTAAATCAGCATGACGGTAAAACTCAAATTGAAAATCAGTCTTTAACTAAATTGGAAGGACATGAAGAAGAAAAACTCAAAATATTAATTGATGAAGCTTTAAATAAAAGAGCTGAACCTGAAGATGTTGATTTCTTAGTTAAAAGTGATGTATTAAACAGACTTAAACCTAAGATGAGAGAAGCTGCTCAAAAAATAAGAAGAGCTATTTTAGATGGTAGATCTATTCTTGTTAGACATCATGCAGATGCTGATGGTATCTGTGCAGGAGTAGCTATGGAAAAAGCTTTAATTCCATTAATTGAAGAAGTAAATCCAAATAATGATGCTCAATACTACTATTTCAAAAGATCTCCAAGTAAAGCACCTTTCTATGAACTGGAAGATGTTGTTAAGGACTTATCTTTTGCTTTAGAAGATCAGGAAAGACATGGTCAGAAATTACCATTAATTGTTCTTTTAGATAATGGTTCAACAGAAGAGGATATAACTGCTTTAATGCAGGCAAAAATCTATGATATTGAAATCGTTGTAATTGACCATCACTTCCCAGGAGAACTAATCACTAAAGAGGAAAAAGATGGAGAAATCATTGGAGGAACTGTTGAAGTAGATGAATATGTAGATACTCATGTTAACCCTTATTTAGTTGGAGGAGACTCTCAGTTAACTGCTGGTGCATTAGCTACTGAAGTTGCTCATATAATCAACCCTGATGTTAAAGATTTAATCATACATCTTCCAGCAATAGCTGCATTAGGTGACCATGCAGAATCTGGTGAAGTATATCAATATATTGAACTAGCTGAGAAGAAAGGCTTTAATAAAGAAGGGTTAGCTATTATAGCTGAATGTGTTGACTTTGAAGCATATTTCCTTAGATTTATGAATGGTAGAGGAATAATGGATACTATTTTAGCGGTTGATAATATTGACAAGCATGAAAAAATGGTAAATGCACTTTATAAGGAATATCAAAAAAGAGTAAACACTCAACTTAAAGCAGCACTTCCTAATATTGAGAAGATGCAGTTTGATAATGGAATTTACTTTAATATTATGGATGTTGAAAAGTACGCTCATAAATTTACATTCCCTGCTCCAGGTAAAACATGTGGATTTGTCCATGATAAAATTGTAAAAGAAATTGGTGAGGATAAACCTATTGTAACTCTTGGACATGGTCCTGATTTTGGTGTAATCAGAGCTACTGATGCTGTTAATGAACAGTTTGGATTTAGTGTAAATACTATTGTAGATAATTTGGCTGAAAGAATTCCTTCTGCAGGTATTGATGGTGGAGGCCATGAATGTGCAGGATCTATAAAGTATGTTGAAGGACTTGGTGAGGAAGTACTATCTGAATTTACTAATGAAGTTAAATCAATGAATAAACTTTAACTTCTTTTTTAATTAATTAAAAAAGGTTATTCTATGAAAATCTGTTCTAGATGTGGAAGTGAAAATGAAGATTATGTTAAATTCTGTGTACAGTGTGGAAAATCCTTTGATAACACAGATAATCATTTTGAAGTAGTGGAAGAACCTTCATTAATTAAAAAGATATTTTATAAATTTGATGAGGAAAAACATAAGTATAGAATTGCTAAAATTAAATCATTTTTAGTTGTTGAAGCAGTAGCTATTTTCATATGGGCATTTAATGACTTATGGTTTTATATTGATTCATCAAAAGGAGATATATTTGTAAGTTTAATTGCTGCTCTATGTATAGTAGTTATATTTATCATACCTTCTGCAGTTGGACTTTTTATAATAAAGAAAATTTATCAATTTTTACAGTCTCATAGTTGATTTTAATGGTTTTAAGAAATTATTGTGTGGAATGTGGTTCAAGGATTCATCTAGGTGAAGATACCTGCAGTAGCTGTGGTGCTGAAACAGGTTTGAAAAAATATGATAATCCAGCTATTTTCACACCTCCTCTCTATGATGTTGGATTTTTTAATTTTGATATTGATTTTTCACCATTTATTAAAAGACCTGGTGTTAAGTTTAACTATAAACTTTGTTCATGTGGTTTTTTAAATGAAATTTCAAATAAGCATTGTTTTAACTGTGGAGAAAACCTTAAAAAAAGTAAATTTGACAAATTAAGAATTAAAAGAAAGGTTAAAAAGAAAATAAAAACAATTCGCTGTGAATGTGGTGCTTTAAATGATAATGGAAGTTATTACTGTTATAACTGTGGAAGAAGTTTAAGCAGTGGCAGTCCATATTCAAATAGTGTAATTAAATGTAAATGTGGAGCTATTAATTCAAGTGAAAATTTATACTGTGAAATTTGTGGAATGAGACTTTCTGATGATGAAAGAATTGTTGAAGAAGATTTAAAAAGTAATTTTAACTTGAAGTATAATGATTCAGTATTCTGTTTTTGTGGTGAAGAAAATAGGATTGGGGATGCTTATTGTAATAGTTGTGGAGCCCCTCTTTTAAATATAGGTACTTCTTCAAATAATATACAGATACTTTGTGATTGCTCTACATTAAACAGCATTAATGATATGTTCTGTATTAATTGTGGGAAAGAATTAAATAAAGAGCAGCAATCTTTAATCTGTATTTGCGGTACTAAAAATCCTTTAAATGTAAAAGTTTGTCAGAAATGTGGCAGACCATTAAATCCTCATAGAATTATTAAATCAAAAATCGTCTGTACCTGTGGTGCTATTTTAGACTATAATAGTGATTACTGTTTAAATTGTGGAAAATCTATTAAGTTTAATAGAAATATGGGTAAAGTTTCAAATTTTATTAAAGATATTTTTAAATGATTAATATGAAAATCTGTGATATTTGCGGTACATATAACTCTAAAGAGAATAAATATTGTTTTCATTGCGGTAACAAATTATTAAAGGATAATATTTGTCCTCTTTGCGCTACATTAAATGAGGATGAGGCAACTATCTGTAGTAACTGCGGTTCTCCGTTAAGTACATTCACTATTGAGAGTTTTGATATATTATTCTCAGATTATTATAGGGAACAATTAGCTAACTTCGATTTATCAGTTATGGAATATTACTCTATTCTAAACAATATCTTTAATAAACAGGCATTTACACCTATTGTGGGCACTACAGCCAAAGATAAAGTCTTAGATATTGCCAGTAAATTTGCAAAGTGCAAGACTAAGTCTAGAGGTGTTGAATTTGGAGCTAATATGGGCACTACCCTGGAATATGATGATAGGTTAGATGATTCTGTTCAAATAGCTACTATAATTCATGAATTAGCTCACTGTCTATTGTTTAAAATTATCTTAAATGTTTTATGTGAAGCATTTGATGTAAAAACTTCTAAAACCTTGGAAAGTTTTGTCTGGTTCTTCTTAACATTTGGAGAACTTGAAATAATGTTTGAATATTGTGCCCATACTGTAGAAGGCAGATTTATTCCTTATGGATATCAGAATTACGGATCTTTCAATAATCTAGTTAGGCAGTCTGATATTAGTGAAGACAATTTAGAACTAGCTATTATTTTAGGAAATAGTTTTGCAAATGAGATTATTGTTTATCTTGAAAAATATATTGATGATGATTTAAGAAATCTCATTAAAATTCAGTATAAAAAAGATTCAACAGTTCCCAAATTTGATTCGATAGAATTAGAAACAAATCAATGCTTAGATTTAGATTTAAAAAATAAGCAATTGATTCAATTATTAAATGTTATTTTTGATGAAGCCACCTTAAGTAGAAATCGGGATGAGTTAATGTTTATTAAGGAGGGGCTAGAAAACTTTTAGTTTATTCTTTGTCTTCCCCATCATTATCCTTAATATTGTCTAGTACTTCTTTTCCAGTGCTAGTTAAACGGTATAATCTACCTTTTCTAGCTTCTTCGTTGATGCACTCAACAATTTCTTTTCCTTTAAGCTCACTTAAAACTTTGGAGATATGATTAGTTCTTATACCACTATCTTTTGCAATTTTGGTAGGTATTTTTACATTTTCTCCTATTGATTTCACAGTTTTTTCCCTATATTTGGAAATTTTCACATATGAAACAAGTTTTAGAAGCTCATCTCCTTCATTAACCATGATTATAATTCTCTTTCTTTTAATATAAAACTGTTTTCAATATTATTGTTTCATGTTAAACACAATTTATTTAATAAAAAATATAATTATGTTAATTTTTTACAATAATATTTTATTGTTTTTTTAATTATTTTCAAAGAATATTAATATTTTTTAATATAAATATTTTTCTTCTTGCTTCTTTTTTTATAGTATCTTTTTTATTGTTATGTATGTTATATATTTTTATTAGTTAACTTAAAATATAATATTTTATAGATAATTTATTATATATGTCCTTTTTAAATATAAATATGTTGGTATAATGAAGTGTAATTATTGTGGTTATGAGATGAGTGAGTTCTCAAAATTTTGTTCTAATTGTGGCATGCCCATATTAGAAAATCAAAAAGAAGAACTTGAAGATGATGAAGATCTTCCAGAATCTATTAATTATATTTTATTTGGTTTAATTATTGTAATTATAATGTTATCAGCTATTATTAGCTATTTTATTATATATAATTAAATTTACACTTTATTTTTCAATTGAATTTTTATTATATTAAATTGGGAGGTATTTAATGTTTTGTCCTAAGTGTGGTAAAGCAATTAAAGATGATGCGAAGTTTTGTAAGTACTGTGGTACGCAAGTTAGTAAAAATAATCAATCAGTTAATGTTAAATCAGATACTTCCTCTGACTCTAAAAATAACAGTAATACTAAAATTTTAGCAGTTGCTATTGTTGTTGCAGCTATTGTTCTTGTTGCATTAGTTTTCACTGCTTTAAGTCTCACTTCAGATAATGGTGGGGATGATGCAAAAGCTGTTGAAGCTAATAAAGAATCGTCTGTTGCTGTGACTTCTTCCAGTTCTCAGAGTTCATCTGCAAGTGCTGAAAAGTCATGGGTTTCTGTTGGTTCATTTTCAGGCTCAGGATCAGGTTCTCAGACAATAAGTGTTCCATCAGGTGAGATAAGAATTGACATAAGTGCATTTCCAATTAAAAACTATGCTACTAATCATTTGTATTTAACAGGGTCTAATGGTGAATCTGCTGGTGTTGATTGGGGTTCAACAAGTGCTGTTGCATCAAAATCTGATTCCCTGTCTTTCACATCTTCATCAACCACTACATTTACAATTGATTATTTTGAAACTGAAAGTTGGAGTGTTGAGGTTTATAAATATCAATGAGGTTAAAAGATAATGTTTTGTCCAAAATGTGGAAAGAAAATCCCGGATGATGCAAAATTTTGTAAATTTTGTGGTAATGAAATAAAGAAAAATAAGGGGCATGGTAGAAGTCGTATTGTAAAAAAAGATAATGATAAAAAAGATGAAAAGACATCCCCTGTTTTAATTGGTGCAGTTGTTGTTGCAGCTATTGTTTTAGTAGTTTTAGTTGTACTAGCTATGGGTGTTTTAAATAGTGATGATAGTTCAAATGGCAGTTCAAATAGTAATGTATTTGGAATTAGCCAATCAAGTAGTGGACAAGTAGCTGAAGATACAGTTCAATCTGTTTCACTTTCTGCATTTCCAGTTTCAGAAGCTCCAAATTTAGCACAAGCTTTGTCTGAACAAGGTTATCCAAGTTCAATTAACTTTAAATCTGTTACTTTGGATACTTCTCAATGTTTGTACATTTTAACAAAATCTATTGTTGAGATAAATTCAGGTAATACTGGAGGAACAATTAGTGTTGGAAATCCTGCTTATGCACCGTCTCCAAGTGGAGCAGATATTACCCAAACAATTTCTATTCATGAATATGTAGACATTTGTGGTCGTTTTTCATCATGGATTGAATCAAATGGTCAGGTTCCAAATTATGTTGGTATTTATACTGGTGGAGTTCCTGATATTTCACCATTAAATATGCTACGTATAGCTTCTGATATTTTAATAGATTATAAAAATACTGGTCAGCTACCTGAAACTGCAGTTGTTTAGATTCTTATGAAAAATAATAAAATTTTGTTAATAATTTTAGTTGTGATTATAGCTTTGATTGCAGTTTTTGCAGCAGCTATGCTCACAAACAATTCCCAGTCTGTTGCATCTGTACAACAGCAGAATAGTAATATTAACACTAATCTGCCGGACAATGTTTTAGGTGAAGAAAGTTATGGTTCTGTTAAAATTTCAGGACCTTTTGGTAATCCAAATTCCAATATTAAAATAGGTTATGTTGTTGGTCTTCATCCTTTGGAAAATCAGGCTCACAGTGCATTTTTAAATGAGTTTTACGATGAAAGTGATGATTTAGATTATGCATATTACTTATATGAGATAAATGTCACCCAAAATAGAGATGATTATGATAGCGGAAGAATGAATGGCCAGTTACTTGCTCAAAACTATATTGTGCCTGATGCAATTGATAAAAATCTTTCATTAGTTGTAGATGTTCATTCAAATCAAGGTAATTGGGATGAAAATCAATTTATTTTCTCTCCAAATCAAATGGATATCTCTAAAGATTATGCTAATCAGGTTGTAAGGGATATTGGATTTTCTACATACTATATTCCTCCAAACCCTACAAGTACTGATTATTTAACATTACCTTTAATTGAAGGTGGTGTTCCGGCATTTATCTATGAAGAATTTGACCGAAATTCTTTTGAATTGATGGAAGATCATATGGATGAATTAATTGAAGCTGTAGATTCTCTACGCTTCTAAACTTTTTTTTTTTAAAAATCATAAATTTAATAGATAATAAAATATATATTTCTAATTAATGTTTTTTGATTTGAATATTAAGGGAAATACTTTTGAAAATAATCTTGAATTAGCTATTGAAGCTAAAAAATATGGTTGGAATCATATTAATTTTTCATATAATCAGGATAACTTTAAAAACTCTTTAGAATTTAGGGATGATTTAAAAGAAGAGTTAACTGATGTTATTTCTATAGATTACACTTTGGAAATTAAACCTAAGAATGTTAATGAAATTAGAAAAATTTCAAAAAAATTTAGGGATAAAGTAAACTGTATTTCTGTTGTTGGTGGAGATTTAAAAATCAATAGGGCAGTTTGTGAGAATATTCAGCTTGATGTACTCTCAAGGCCTTATCTTAAGAGAAAAGATTCTGGTTTAAATCAAGTATTGGCAAAAGAAGCTTTTAGGAATAATGTAGCTGTCGAGCTTGTTTTTAAAGATATCTTAAATAGCTATCTCTCACATAGGGCTAAAATCATTTCTAATTTTAAAGATATCTACATTTTACATAGGAAATTTAATTTCCCATTAATATTATCCTCCAGGGCTAAGGATATTTTTGATATTCGCTCTGTTAATGATTTTAAAGCTTTTTTCATAGCTACTGGTCTTAGTGAAGATGAAGTTTTAAAAGCTATGGCTTATCCCAAAGAAATTCTTGATTATAATAGGGATAGGAAAAATTTACTGTTTAAAGGTGTGAGGGTGGTTAATAATGAAGCTTAAAGTATTGCCTCCTACTCTCAGAAAAAATAATCGCTATTTAACTGTTGATATTAAGGTTAAAGGTGATTTAAATAAGGATGAATTTGTTGGATTGATATGGGATGGATGTATCCGTTTTTGGGGTGAGTTAACAACATCTAATTTTAATTTATGGGTTATGCGCTTTTATGAAATTGAAAAAAATGAGGAGTATAACTATTATAAGGCAGTTATCAGATGTCAAAGAGGTTTTGAAGATAATGTAAGGGCTGCTTTATGTTGTGTTTCTAAATATAATTCTAAAAAAGTAGCTATTAATGTAATTGGTTTGTCTGGAACTATAAAAGCGTCGGTAAATAAATTTGTTTAGGATTTTTCTTATAAAAATATTTTAGTTACTAATGGTTATTTTAAAATAGAAAACTTTATTAATATATAATAATATATAATTTACTGAATTTATGGATTAAAGAATAACTATTTAATTTAACAATAGATGATAAATTTATTATTGTTAAATACCATTTCACGGAGATATGGTTTTTATTTTTTTAAGAAATACTATTTCAAAATAAAGATTATTAATAAATAATAATAAGTGAGGTAAAATTATGCAACCTTTACAAAATGCTGGATATGATAGGGCAATTACTGTATTTAGCCCAGATGGAAGACTTTTCCAAGTAGAATATGCTAGAGAAGCTGTAAAAAGAGGAACCACCTCTATTGGTGTTAAATGTCCTGAAGGTATTGTATTAGCTGTAGATAAAAGAACTACATCTAACTTAGTTGAATCTAAATCCATTGAAAAAATATTTGAGATAGATCAACATATTGGTGCAGCTACTTCAGGTCTTGTTGCAGATGCAAGAGCTTTAGTTGAAAGAGCAAGAGTAGAAGCTCAAATTAATAAAATTACCTATTCTGAACCAATTAGAGTTGAATCTTTAGCTAAAAAATTATGTGATATGTTACAAATGTACACCCAAAATGGGGGTGTAAGACCATTTGGTTCTGCTTTAATTATTGGTGGAGTATACAATGGTTCCTGCAGATTATTTGAAACTGATCCAAGTGGTGCATTAATTGAATACAAAGCTACAGCTATTGGTGCAGGAAGAAATACTGTAATGGATGTATTTGAAGAAGAGTATAAAGATGATATGACTCTTGATGAATCCATTGAATTAGCATTAAAAGCTATTAATGATGCTACTGAACATGACACTTCTTCTAACAATGTTGAAATAGCGGTTATTTCAGCAGAAGATAACAGTTACTCAAAACTTTCTGATGAAGAAGTTCAAAAATATATTGATGATTTAATGGCAAAATTAGAAGCAGAAGCAAAAAAAGCTGAAGAAGAAGCTAAAAAGGCTGAAGAAGAAGCTAAAAAGGCTGAAGAAGAAGCAAAAGAAGAAGAAAATGAAGATGCTGATGCTGAAGATGATGCTGAATAAGTTTATTTAAATTTAAATTGTTAGTTGGGAGGTTTTTTAATGGTAAATATAGATGATGCAATTATAGCAAAATATGAGTCTTATGGTGAACATTTTGAGATTTTAGTAGATCCAGATTTGGCTGCAGAGTTTAGAAATCCTGATGGAAAGGATGTTGCCATTGAAGACCTTTTAGCTATAGAAGAAATTTTTAAAGACTCTAAAAAAGGAGATAAAGCTTCTGATGAAGCTATGAATAAAATTTTTGAAACTACAGATCCTATTGAAGTTTCTAAGATTATCCTTGAAAAAGGAACTGTTCAATTAACTGCTGAGCAAAAAAGACAGATGCAGAAGGATAAAAGGAAATTAATTATAAATAAAATTTCTAGGGAGTCTATTAATCCTCAAACTGGTCTTCCGCATCCTGCTCAAAGGATTGAAAATGCAATGGATGAAGCTAAAGTTAAAGTTGATCCATTTACATCAGTTGAACAACAAGTACAAACAGCTTTAAAAGCTATTAAGCCACTTATTCCTATTAGATTTGAAAAAGTTAAAGTAGCTGTTCGCCTTCCAGGATCTGCTGCAGGTAGTGCTTACTCTGCAATTCATCCATTTGGTGAAATTGTTAATGAAGAATGGCAACAAGATGGTTCTTGGATAGCTATTGTAGAAATACCTGGTGGTCTTCAAGATAAATTTGCATCTAAAATGGCTGAAATTTCAGGTGGAGAAGCAGAGACAAAAACTATTAAATAAGTTTTTTCAACCCTATGGGGTTTTACGATGATATATGTGGAAAATAAAGATTTGGTTATTCCTGGTGAAGTATTAGCAGATGATGACTACTATCCAGGAAGAGGTACTTTTAAAGAAGATGGTAAAATATGTTCTTCTTTAATGGGGCTTGTTTCTTTAAGGAATAAAAAAATTAGAGTTATTCCTCTTAAAAGCAAATATGTTCCTAAAAAAGGAGATGTTGTAATTGGAAAAATAGAAGATGTAAGGTTTTCTATGTGGGATGTTGATATTAATTCCCCTTATTCTGGAATTTTACCTGCTTTTGAAGTCTTTGGAAGAGAAAAAAAAGAACTCAACAAAATGTTTGATGTTGGAGATGTTTTGTTTTTAAGAGTTGTTGAGGTAGATGAAGTTAAAAAAGCAAAACTAGGCCTTAAAGGAAGAGGAATGGGTAAATTCAATGGAGGTATAGTTGTAGAAATTACTCCAACTAAAGTTCCTAGATTAATCGGTAAAAAAGGTTCCATGATTAACATGATTAAAGATAAAACCCAATGTAAGATTGTTGTAGGTCAGAATGGTCTTGTATGGGTTAAAGGTGAAGAAGACATGGAACAACTTACTAAAAATATTATCCATTTAATTGAATCTGAAGCACACACCTCTGGTCTTACTGATAAAATCAAAAGGAAATTATACTTGGAAATTGATGGTATAGTTCTTGAAGAGGAACAAGAGGATGATGAATCTGAGGATGACTATGAAGAACTTGAAAAACCTAAACTCCAAAATTTTAAAGAAGAATTAGAACGTGAAGAAAAAGAAAAGCAAAATAAAGACTTGTTCTATGAAACAATTGAGGAGTTTAAGAAAAAAAGCAAAAAAGATAATTCAATTTCAATAGCTAATAAGCCTCAAAATTCATTTATACTAAACAATAAGGATTACTAAATAGAGGATGGTTACTTTTTTATAAAATGAGGTATTAAAATGTCAGAGATGATTAGAGAAGACGGTAGGAAATATAATGAGTTACGTCCTATTAAAATAGAAGCAGGGGTTCTTGAACGTGCAGATGGTTCTGCTTATTTAGAAGTTGGTGGAAATAAAATTTTAGTAGCTGTTTATGGACCAAGAGAATCTTATATTAGAAGATTACTTGAACCAAATACTGGAGTAATAAGATGCAGATATAATATGGCTCCATTTTCTGTAGATGATAGAAAAAGACCAGGTCCAGATAGAAGATCTTCAGAGATTTCAAAAATTACTGCAGATGCATTAAGGCCTGCATTAATGTTAGAAAATTATCCTCGTTCAATGGTGGATGTATTTATTGAAGTTATTGAAGCAGAAGGAGGAACCCGTTGTGCTGGAATTACTGCTGCATCTGTTGCATTAGTTGATGCAGGAATTCCAATGAAGGATATTGTTGTTGGTTGTGCTGCAGGTAAAGTAAATGATGAAATTGTTTTAGATTTATCTGAAGTTGAAGATAAAGAAGGTCAGGCAGATGTTCCAATAGCTATGATGCCTAGAACTGGTGAAATTACTTTACTTCAAAGTGACGGGGACTTAACAGAAGAAGAATTTAATAAAGCATTGGATTTAGCTATGGAAGGTTGTAGACAAGTTAATGAAATCCAAAAAGCTGCTTTAATGGAAAAATATTCTACAGAATGAGGAGATTTAGATGACTAACATTACACCTGAAATTACTAAAGAAAGTATTATAAATCTTGTTAACAATGATAAAAGGGAAGATGGTAGGGAACTTACTGAATATAGGGATATAACTATTGAAACTAATGTTATTTCTAAAGCAGAAGGTTCTGCAAAGGTTATATTAGGTGGAACTCAAGTTATTGCTGGTGTAAAACCTCAGTTAGGTGCTCCATTCCCAGACACTCCTGAGTTAGGTGTCTTAATGACTAACTGTGAAATGTTGCCAATGGCTGACCCTACTTTTGAACCAGGTCCTCCTGGTGAAGAATCTATTGAACTTGCTCGTGTTGTTGATAGGGGAATACGTGAAAGTGAAATGGTGGATTTAGAAAAACTCTGTGTTGAAGAAGGTAAACATGTTTGGATGTTATTCATTGACTTAAATATTATTGATAACTGTGGAAACCTCTTTGATGCATGTGAATTAGCTGTTATGGCAGCATTAAAATCAACTAGATTACCTACTGCAACTATTGTAGATGATGAACCTGTAATTGATAAAGAAAACACTGTACCATTATCTATTAATAAAAATGTTGCAATGTGTACTTTTGTTAAAATTGGGGATAGATTAGTTATTGATCCTAATTTAATTGAAGAAGAAGTTGCAGATGCACGTTTAAATGTTGGAGTTACTGATGAAGGTAGAATCTGTGCTATGCAAAAAGGCGGTTCCAGCCCATTAACTCCAGATGAAATATCTAGTGCTGTAAATATGGCTATTTCAAAATCAAAAGAATTATTTAATTATATTTAAATGTCCTCTGGTCTATTTAAATTTTTAAATTCTTCTTTTAACAATTTTTTATTATCTATTTCTACATATTTACAATTTAAAGTTTCAATTAAACCTTTAATGTGTAGAATATCTTTTTTTATTAACTTTTCTATTTTGTCAACTACATTTTGACTGTATATTGAGTGCAGTGGTTCAGATGTTTGCAGCTTATTGTTCTTGTCATGATAAGGAACAATGCAGTCATATTCATATTCAATTTGACTAAACAGATAATTTACTAATTTTTTTGAAATATAAGGGCTGTCACAAGGTAAAACAAGACTGTATTGGCTGTGAGTGTATTTTAACCCACTTTTTATTCCAGAAAGAGGACCCTTGTTTTTTATTTCATCTTCAACAAAGGTTATTTTAAAAGAATAAGTGTATTTTTCAATAAATTTCTTATATTTTTCAATCCTATCTTGATTGTTTAAAACGATTATAGCTTCATCTATTTCATTGTTAAGAGTAGAAAGTATATGGGAAATCATAGGTTTATCTCCAATAACAAGAGATCCCTTATCACGACCCATTCTTCTACTTTGTCCTCCACATAAAACAATACAACTTTTCATTTTAATCATGGACATGAATATCTTTATTGGGATTAAATGGATTGGTACGGAGAGCTATTGAACTCATATATGGATAATGCTTGTTTAAGAATTCCAAGTATTTAAGCCATTCAAGAGTTAATTTACTATAAACTCTGTCAATATCTCCAACAATATGTCTGAAATCAGCTATATCAACTTCTTCAGGTTGTATTCTGTATTTAAGTTCATCTTCTAAGTGGAAAATAGCTAAAATCAAATTTGAAAAACTATCCTTTTCAAGTATATTAGGATTTTCAATTAATCCCACTAAGAATTCACGTTTTCCATCAAATACTCCTTTTAATTCATTGATATAGGTAGGAATTTCTTCTTCTTTAATTGAAGGGCTGAAAGTAACTCCTTTAGTTTCAAGATGTTTGTATGCATTCTGATAATCCTTTTTACTCCAATTTTCAATATTTTCAAGGTTTTTAATTATTTCATCGCTACTTGCATTGATTTTTGTGAAAGTTTCAAGTAATTCATCACCAATTTCAGAGAAGAATACTCCTAAAATCATATCCAATTTCTCAAGAACAGTTTCTCTTTCTTTTTTCTCAATTAAACTTTCAATAACAAGTGCTACAATTAGTATATCAAGGGGAATAAAAGCTAAATCAATAACAATATAGAATATTACTTTATCTGGTTCATGAAAACCGAAATAAGCTATTGTATACAATATAGCTGATGCAATGATTAAACCAATTGCCAATTTAAGTTTCCAGTTAATTTTCATTTTTTAGCCTCTCTTTTTTGCAGTAATGATAGCTATTGGATTTTCGCTTGTCATCATTATGCCACGGTCAAGGATTCTGCCTTTTGATATATTCACTTCAACAAATTTCGGATTATATCCAAGGTCTTTTAATTTATTGACAGCTTCAACTTTAGTGTCAACCAAGATAGCTGTAATGATAATTCTTCCATTTGGTTTTAGTTTACTGTCTAAAAGTTCAAGAATCTTTTCAAGTTCCCTACCGCTTCCTCCAACCACTCCAATATCAATATCTTCAATATTTTTTAAAGCATTGATTCCATCATTACATATTAAATCTACATTATTTTCTAAATTAAATTTATTAAGATTTTTTTTAGTTATATTAATTGCTTCGGGATTTTTATCAATAGATATAACTTTTTTAGCACGCTGTGCAAATTCACAGGTTATTCCTCCTGTTCCACAACCAATATCTACAACAGTTTCATCTGATGTAACTTCCGATTTGTAAAGGATAATAGCCCTTATATTTTCCTTTGTTGGACCCGGAACATCACATGTGCTAATAAAATCTAAATCATCAATCATTTATTCCCACCTTTTATAGATGTTATTTTCAATTTCTAATGAATCAAGTATTTTTCCTACAATAAAATTAATTTGATCCTGTACAGTTTCTTTTTCAGAGTAAAATGCAGGCATTGCTGGTAAAATAGTTGCTCCTTCCTGGGATAATTTAAGCATATTTTCAATATGTATGCTTCTAAGTGGTGTTTCACGAGGAACAATAACAGTTTTTCTATGTTCTTTTAAAGCTACATCTGCAACTCTTGTAATGGTATTTGCTCCATATCCATTAGCTATTGATGATAATGTTTTCATAGAGCATGGAACAATAGCTAAGCTGTCAAATTTAAAAGAACCGCTATTAATAGATGCAGTTAAATCATGAAACTCATAATAATTGTCTGCTAACTTAATAACATCTTCCACATCTCTTTCTAATTCATGATTAATCACTGTTTTTGCAGCATCACTTATTACTAAACTGTTTTCAATATTTAACTCATTTAAAGCTTCCAGTAATCTTACACCATAGATTACTCCACTTGCTCCTGTTATTCCAACCACTATCATTTTATCTCCTTAAAATAATTTTAATTGATCATAATGAATACTATGATATTTTTCTTTATCAATTTCTGGTAAATCAAGATAATGTTCCATTTTAAATTTCTTAAATTTAGATTTTTCTTCTTCAGGAACATAAAGGCTAATATCCGGAATATTAAATCTTGCTTTACTTAATGCAGCTATAATATTGGATATTTCAGTTAAAGGGTATAGCTTTCCATCAACTGAGACTTCTGTTTTCATTTCATCAAATCTTGGATACTCAGCTATATTTAAAATAACATAATCTTTGTCAATATCATAGTCCATAGCTATTTCTTCTTCAGCTTTTCTAAGCTCTTTATTTTTAATTTTATAAAGCTTTTCAGGGGTTTTAAAGTTATCCAGCCTAATGGTTTTAACTCTTTTGAAGATATTTCTATTATCTAATCTTTCCATAATCTCCTTTGGATAACCTTCTGAGTTTCTGAAAATCCCAATGATATCTGCATCATCATATTTGTACATATCATTTTCATTAATAACTCCGCTGTCAATAAGTTTTTTCAATCCTCTTCTAAACATGGAATTAACAATTCTAGTTGTGTGATGTTGATATACACTAGGATACATGAAATATCTTGATACAAGAGCCCCTTCTGCAGCTTGAACTCCTTTTATATCAAGGGATAGGTGTTTATTTAAGTTTATATTAGAGATGATTCTTTCGTAATCAATAATACCATATGCCACTCCAGTATAATGTGAATCTCTTAACAGATAATCCATTCTATCTGCATCAAGTTCCCCAGATACTATTGGTCCGAATTTGCCTTCACCATTAATAATTTCTATTATTTTGTTTATGTCGAATTTTTTTTCAACAATATCACGAATAGCTGTGTTTTTAATTACATATTTGGTTAATTCTTCATGTGGGAATGAAAGAACACCCTCTGAAACATGGGAGAATGGGCCATGACCTATATCATGTAATAATGCTGAAATTCTTACAAGTTCTTTATCATCTTGATTTAAATCTAATTTATCAGCTAATTTTGATGCAATATGCATGGTTCCTATTGAATGTTCAAAACGGGTATGGTTTGCTCCAGGATAGATAAGGCTTATTAATCCCAACTGTTTTATTCTTCTTAAACGTTGAAATTGCGGATTGTCCATTACTTCAACTTCAATTTCATTTAGTCTTATGTCTCCATAAACGCTGTCTCTAATGAATTTCTTTTTCATACCCATATTATCACATTCCTGTCCAATTTTGTATTGTATCCCATATTAGATTTCCAGTATCATTTATTGTTTCGCTTATATTCCCAGTTATGCTGTCAATAGCTGTGTTATTTGTTGTTGTATTATTTTCATTTTCTACAGGAGTTTGAACTAGTTCTATGGTATTTGGCTCAAATCCATTCTCATTTACAACATTTAATTTTTCAATTTTATTATTTTCGAGTTTTATGTTTACAATATCTGATGTTAATGTTCCAATTAAACTACCAAAGCCACATGCAATAATGCTTATTATTAAAATTATTACTATTTTAGCTTTTGTTTTTTCTTTCATGTTAACATCTTTTTTATTACATTTTTTAACAAAATATTTTTTTATTGTTGTCTTTTTTAACAATTTTTAGTTATTTTTATATTTTATATTACTATTTTATTAATGTTTATATTATTTTGTTATTTTCACCGAAATATTTATATATGTTTTAAAACAAAGAAAATGTTGTCGGAAGGTGGAAGCCGTATTCCGATATATTAAATTTTACTATATTTAACTAGCATATTTTAAAAAATTATTAAGATTGATTATTATGGATATTTTTAGTACAGGTGATACAGCATGGGTTTTAATTTGTACTATTTTAGTATTGTTAATGAGTATCCCAGCTATTGCCTTTTTTTATGGTGGTTTAAGTAAACGGAAAAATGTTTTAAACACAATGTTTTTAAGTTTTATAGCTTTTGCAATTGTTAGTGTAATATGGGTAATTTATGGATATTCCTTTGCATTTGGATCTGATATTAGTGGATTTATTGGAGCGCCCGCTAATCTGTTACTTCAAGGTATAGGAATTGATTCATTATCTGGCTCAATACCTGAAATTTTATTTATTGTTTTCCAACTTGCTTTTGCTGGTTTAACAGCAGCTCTTGTTTCAGGAGGTATTGTTGGAAGAATGAAAACTAAAGCATGGATTCTTTTTATAGTGCTTTGGGTTACATTCGCTTACATCCCTATTGCTCATTGGGTATGGGGAGGAGGATGGTTAATGCAAATGGGAGCTTTAGACTTTGCAGGAGGTACTGTTGTACATATTAACTCAGGAATTACAGCTCTTGCAGCAGCTATTGTTCTCGGTAAAAGAAAAGATACCTCCTTATTACCTCATAATTTAGGATATGCTGTTTTAGGAGCAGGTCTCTTATGGTTTGGATGGATGGGATTCAATGGAGGATCAGGTCTTGCAGCAGATGGTCTTGCAGCTAATGCAATTCTTGTTTCCAATATCGCTGCAGCAATAGCATTAATTGTATGGACCGCATTAGATACATATATTGTTGGAAAACCTACAGTGTTAGGTGCAATTTCTGGTGCAGTTGCAGGTCTTGTTGCAATTACTCCTGCTGCTGGATTTGTTGATGTTAGTGGTGCATTAGTTATTGGTGCAGTTGCTTCTTTAGTATCATATGCAGCTATTTATTACCTAAAACCAAAATTAGGTTACGACGATGCATTAGATGTATTCGGAATTCACGGAATGTCTGGTATTTGGGGTGCAATTGCAACAGGTATATTTGCAACACCACTAATAAATGAAGCTGCAGGATTATTATATGGAAATCCAGAACAACTTTTAATCCAAATACTTAGTGTAGTTGTTACTTTAGTTTACTCCTTTGTTGTAAGCTATGTCATAGCTAAAGTATTAGATAAAGCTATGGGTGGAATAAGAGTAGAAGAACATGAAGAAGTTACTGGTTTAGATACTAACCTTCATGAGGAATCTGCATATAATTTACATTAGAGGTTAAAAAATGAAAAACATTATAGCTATTATAAGGCCAGAAAAATATCATGATGTAAAAGAAAAACTTACAGAGATTGGCTGTAATGGAATGACTGTAAGTGAAGTTAAAGGAAGGGGAAGTCAAAGAGGTATTAAAGAATCTTATAGGGGATCTAGCTACTGTATTGATTTAATTCCAAAAACTAAAATTGAACTTGTTGTAGCAGATGAAGATGTTGAAAATGTAATTTCAGCTATTCAGGAAGGTGCCTACACAGGTAATATTGGGGACGGAAAGATATTTATCCGTTCAATAGAAGAAGTAGTTAGAATAAGAACTGGAGAACGTGGAAAAAAAGCTATCTAACTTTTTTTCCATATTTTTTTAATAATCTTCAACAACTCCGTAGATGTCTGACAAATCTACCCAAGTTGTTATTCCACGTGATTCATAAATTATTCCATTAATGATATTGTAATCAACTTCTTTGTTATCACTAACTAAATGGATGCTGTTTCCCTCAATATTATCAACTCTTTTTACAATGTTTCCATATTCAGAGCTGTTTGCAACTACAATGTCATTAATTTCAATATCTTTTGTTTTATTAACTAAAATAGTCTGTCCATCCTGTAAAGTAGGTTCCATTGAGTCTCCTTCAACTTGATAGATAACAGGGAATTGATTATTTCCATAAGGACTTTTAATATTTACATTAACTTCTCCAAGACCATTTTCACGACATATATCTTTTATTCCAGCCTCTAAACTACTGACATTAGAAGATATGTTGTTCATTGAATCAAGAGCATATTTGCAAATCTCTTCATTTAATTCTTCAGAAAAAGGCCTGTCAATGGTGCAGGTAATATTTTCACCATCAATATATAAATCAACTGTTGGATTAGAAATAAATATAAGTCCTAGAGCTCCTGCTATGACTATGATTAAAATTAAGATAAATTTAGTTAGATTTTTCATAAAACCACTTATTCAATAGTTAAATCCATATTTAATAAGGATTTCATGGTTTCTATATCGATTTGGCCAGGTGCTGTTACATCAGTTCCTGCAGCAAAAGTTATTGGTGAATTAAATTTTGAAGCCATAACTCTTGTATAACTTCCTAAATCACTCATTGAAATAGCTATTGTATTTGAATAGTGTGAAAGAATAGCTAAAACTTTCAATGTATCATCTAAATCTTTTGGCATGAAAGCTACTTTTGCGATATCTCCCAATTCTTTTTCCTTTTCAACAATATAGTAAATTTCATCAAGATCAGGTGTTTTTTCAAAATCATGATAGGAGATAATTGTTTTTGCAGATCCCTCATTTAATAAGGAAATGTATTTATCATCACTTTGGAGCTCAATATCAACATAATCAACTAAATCAATACATTCTAAAAGGAGGTTTACACGTTCTTCTTCACTACCTTTAAAAGAACCTCCTTCACTAGTTATTCTATTTGTAGCTATCATTGGGAAATTAATTTCCTCAATAACTTCTTTAATTTCCTTTGAATTAGGATTATCTAAAGCATCTATTCTAAATTCAAGCACATCTGCTCCTTTATCAATACAATCCTCAGCTACAGCTATCACGGCTTCTTTTGTATTTTGAAATATAGGTATAGCTATTTTTGTTTGTGAATACATGATTTCGCCTTGATATACTATTTTGTAAGAATCATTATATAAAGATTAATTTATGTTTTAAATAGTGCTCTTTGTAATGTTCATAAAAATGATTACTAAAGCTTATATAAATTAAATAACATATAATTATTGTATAAAATTTCATATTTTATTAATTTAATTAATTAGAAAAGGTGTTATTTTGAAAATCACATCTATAGGTGCAGATATTTCTAAAAATGATGTATCCTGTAGTAATTCATTAATAAATAATATTGAAGAAAATATTTATAAATTAAAGGCATTAGGTGCTCATAGTGCAGGTTTAACAAATGTAACTGGTGATGATGTAGTTATTAGTGCATTTGTTGAAGATGATTTACTTGAAACCATAAATCAAGGCATTGTCTCTATTTTAAAAGATTGTGCTGAAAATTTAGGTGATTTGTCTGGAATTTCTCAAGATGAATCAAGTGCTGGTGAGGGAATTTCTTATGCAGAAGCCAGTGTAAGGCAAGACAGATATCCTGATGCAATTGTTTTGGGTTTTGATACCTATGGTGGTGAACCATTTGTTCGTGATGTAGCTAATTCAGCTATTGAGGCAGCAAGTGGTATGAAAAATGTAACTGATGTTTCTGATTTAATTGAAGTTAAATCCAAGAAAATACCTGGTGTAGGTTATGTTTCTTCTGAAACTGATGATCCTGTTGTTGTTGCCACTATAGAAAACATAGAATCAATAGGTGTTGTTGGAGGAGCCATGATTGGTGCTGCTCTTGGAAATAAGAATACTTATTTAGTTAAAAGAGGTACTAGCTGTGATGTATTGCCTGGCAGTGTAATATTTTCAGCTACTGCTTTTATGAATGGAAATATTATTGATTTATCTGTTCCATTTGAGAATAAAACTAGGATTTTAAGATAATTTGGTGTTTTTATGATTTACTTAGATAAAGATACAAAATGCTTAGTTCAAGGAATTACTGGTAAACAAGGTTCTTTCCATACTGAGCAAATGTTAGAATATAATACAAATATTGTTGCGGGTGTTACACCTGGTAAAGGTGGACAAGATTTTATGGGTGTTCCAATTTTTAATTCTATTGCAGAAGCAAAAGAAAACTGTGAAATTAATGCATCCATAATATTTGTTCCAGCTAAATTTGCAAAAGATGCAGCTTTTGAATCAATAAGGAATTTAGATTTAGTAGTAATTATATCTGAACATATTCCTGTCCATGATTCTCTTCAAATTATGAATTATGCTGAAAAAATGGGAACTACTGTAATTGGTCCAAATACTCCTGGAATTATCAGTCCAGGTGTTGGTAAACTTGGAATCATGCCAACTCACATCTTTGATAAAGGAAATGTTGGAGTAATTTCAAGAAGTGGAACTTTAACCTATGAAGTTGCAAGCCAGTTAACACGTGCTGGAATTGGTCAAAGTACTTGTGTGGGTATTGGTGGAGATCCAGTTATTGGAACTAATTATATTGATGTTCTCACTAAATTTGAAGAAGATGATGATACTGAAGCTATTGTATTAATTGGAGAAATTGGTGGTAATGCAGAAGAAAAAGCAGCAGAGTTTATTAAAAATAATATTTCAAAACCTGTTGTATCTTATATTGCAGGTATCACTGCTCCTCCAGGTAAAAGAATGGGGCATGCAGGAGCTATTATCCAAGGTAATTCAGGTACTGCACAAAATAAGATTGATGCATTATCTGATGCAGGTGTTAAAGTAGCTAAAATGCCTTCTCAAATTGCTGATTTAATTAAAGATTCAATTTAATTTAAAGTGAATACTATGGATTCTAAAGAAGTTGTAAAAAAATTATTAAATAAAGAAATGAAGCTATATGAAGTAGACAAACATTTCCCTGCTGATGTTGCTTGTGATATTAGAAGAGAATTTATCCAAGAGTATTCTAAAACTCAATTGCCTAATATGGGAAATTATACTTTAAATATGGAAAATGCTTCTAAAAGGAATATTGAAAACTCAATTGGTGTTTTACAATTACCAATTGGTGTTGCAGGACCTATGAAAATTAATGGTGAGTTTTGTAAAAGAGAAGTCTTTGTTCCTTTAGCTACTTCAGAAGGTGCTTTAGTTGCATCTATTAATAGAGGTGCATCTACTATAACTGCTTCTGGTGGAGTTAATGTTAGAGTAATTTCAGATATTATGACTAGAGCTCCAGTTATTAAAACTTCTTCTTCTGTTGAGTCATTAAAACTTAAACAATGGTTTGAAGATAATTTTGACAGATTGAAAGAAATAGCTGAATCTACAACTTCTCATGGAAAACTATTAAAAATAGATCCTATTTTAATTGCTGGTTCTTATGTATATCCTCGTTTTGTCTACTCAACAGGGGATAGTATGGGTATGAACATGGTTACAATAGCTACTGAAAAGATATTGGATGAAATGACTAAAGAAACCAGTGCACAACACATCGCTTTAAGCGGTAATGTATGTGTTGATAAAAAAGCAGCTGCAATTAACATGGTTGAGGGAAGAGGAAAAACCGTTGTTGCAGATGTTTTAATACCTAAAGATATTGTAAGTAAAAAATTAAAAACAACTGCTGAAGCTATTGTTGAAGTAAACATAGCTAAAAATCTTATTGGATCTGCAGTGGCTGGAAGTACTGCTTATAATGCTCACTATGCAAATATGGTTGCAGCTATTTTCCTTGCTACAGGTCAGGATGCAGCACATGCAGTAGAAGGTTCATTAGGAATAACAACTGCAGAAAATAGGGATGGAGATTTATATTTCTCTGTAAATTTACCTGATTTACCAGTAGCTACTGTTGGTGGTGGAACATCTCTTGAAACTGCTAATGAAGGTTTAAATATTTTAGGTGTTGCAGGTTTTGGAAAAGCTAAAGAATTTGCAGAAATTGTTGCATCTACTGTTCTTGCTGGTGAATTATCATTAATTGGTGCTTTAGCTGCAGGGCATCTTGCTAGAGCTCACCAACAACTTGGAAGAGGATAATTAATTTATTCTTCTTCTTTTAAACAATTTTTTGAGTTTATTAACTCAAGTATTGTTTTTACATCTACTTTTGTTTCAAAGCATCCTGTTCTTGTAAGTAGCACTCCCTGAGGGCAGTAATCAGATAATAACATCATTGTTTGACTTAAATCTTCATGGCAGGCTACACCAATAACTGCTTTAAATTTATTTTCCTTAACGATTTTTTTAACAAAACTTGAACCTGGAACAATATAAAGTTTATAACCTAAAGGTTCGGATTTTCTTTTAATAACACCAATAGAGCATTTTTTACAGTCTGTACATATTAAACCTTGTTCTTGTAAAACTGCTTCACAATCTCTATGCCTTAAACAGTGAGGTAAAAAGATTAAAGTCTCTTCAGGTGGAATTTCCTTAAAGGGTTCTTCATTAAGCCCATTTCTAACTTCAATAGCAATAGTATCAACAAGATTTTCATCAAAGTTTAAAGCTTTAAATAGTTTTTTCAGTGGTGAGTAAAAGACATCATTTAAAAAGATTATTAGCTTTGGAAAAATCATTATTTTCTTTTTTACCACTACTAATCCCAGAATAATAGCTACAACTAATAAAATAGCTACTAATATAAGTATTGTTATTATACTCTGCCCTAAAAACTGATAAATATCTTCTACTATCATAATTTAACCTAAAATTTTTCAATGCTGTATTTTATTCCTTCTTTGTTTAGTTTAACTCCACTAGCTGTTTTTTCAATTAATAAGCCAGATAATGAGTCACATGAACATAAAACATTCTGTTCAGGATGTGTTCCGGGGGTAATATTGCAGTTAAGATTTACACTGTCCCCTACTGATAAAACAATTGATAATCTTTTAGTGGATGGATGATTTTTATCTAGAATAACAATTGGTGAATCTTCTTCACGTGTTAAGTATGCTAATGATCTAATAGCTCTTTTATCTTTATTAAATGCTGAAACTGCAATTAAATCATCTTTTTCAAGAAATTGTACAATTTCATCATTATCTGGAGTTGCAATAAATAGCATTTTGTTTTCATAAGCTACTTTTACAATCCCTACTAAACCAGTTTCACCTTCAAGAAATAATATTTCATCATCTTTAAAATCAATATTCAATTTATCACTCAAAAAATAGAAATAAGAGTAAATAAATTACTCTTTACATTCGACATTATCGCTTTGACAAGAAGGACATATTACTTTCTTACCAAGACCTTTGAAGTCATTTCCACAATCAAGACATTTGTATCTTTTTGTTTTTAATTTATTTATGTCAATATCTGCCATTGGTCCGCCAGTTGAACACATAGCTATCACCTTTTAATTATTATTATTAATTTCTATCTTTATATTATAAATATTATTTTATATAGGATTTTGTTCGTAAAAAATAACACTAATTTTATATAGTTTGTTGATATAATAACTAAATAATATTAACTTTATAGGGATTGAAAATTATGCTTCGTTTTAATGAAGATATTGAAAAAGAAATAGTTAATGTAATTAAAGAATATGAATTTGCTAATAAAGCAGATGATTATTTAAACTATGATTTTGAAGGTGAAAAAGTAATTTTCTCTTTAAGTATTGCAAAAGGCGAAATGTTACCTGTAGATGCTTTACAAAAAATTGGGGAAATTATTGGTGGATGTTTTGAATATATCACTGTTGTAAATATGGAATACAGATTTTATTACACTTACAGCGATAAATGTGTTTGTAAAATGGAATTATAGGTGTTAATTATGAAAGCGGATGCAAAGAAAATAGTTGATGGTGTTTACTGGGTTGGTGTCCTTGATTGGGATTTAAGAGATTACCATGGATATAAACTTAATGGGACAACTTACAACTGTTATTTAGTATTTGGTGAAGAGAAAGTTGCTTTAATTGATAATGTATACCCTGGAACTTCTGCTCAATTATGGGGTAGAGTAAGAGATGCATTTGAACAAGAAGGAAGAGAATTTAAAATTGATGTAATTATTCAAAATCATATTGAAAATGACCATAGTGGATCTCTTGTAGAGTTTGTTAAAAAATTCCCTGATGTTGATGTTTACTGTTCTCAAATGGCAGTTGCAGGTCTTAAAAGTCATTTACCTTCATTATCTGATTTTGATTTTAAAACAGTATCAACTGGAGATTCTGTAGATCTTGGAGGAAAAACATTATCTTTTGTTCAAGCTCCTATGTTACACTGGCCAGATAGTATGTTTACATTAATTGAAGAAGATGGAATTTTATGTTCTAATGATGCATTTGGTCAGCATATCTGTCTTAGTGAAAGATTTGATTATGAAGTGGATGAAGCTATTTTAATGGCAAGTGCACAAAAATTCTATGCTAATTTAATCACTCCTTCTTCTGGATTATATTTACTTAAAATGAAAGAATTAGGAGATTTAGACTTAGTTAGTAAAGTTAAAATGATTGCTCCATCTCATGGTCAAATATGGACTGAACCAGCTAAAATTATTGGAAAATATAATGAATGGGCAAGTGGAAAATGTAAAGATAAAGTAACTTTAGTCTATGACACTATGCATCACTCAACAACAAAAATGGCTCAAGCTATGGCTGAAGGTATAATGTCTGCAGGATTTGAAGTTAAAATGTACTACTTACATGAAGATGACAGAAGTGATCTTGTAACTGATATATTGGACAGTAAAGCAGTATGTATAGGTTCACCTACTGTTATGAACAATCCATATCCAAGTCTTGGTGACACTATTTACTATTTAACAGCTCTAAACTTTGCTGCTACTACTTATAAAAAACAAGCAGTCATCTTTGGTTCAAAAGGATGGGGTGGAGGAGCTACCAATAAACTTGAAACAGACTTAACTGCAGCTGGTTTCGAGATATTTGATAAGTTTGATACAATTTACATCCCAACTGAAGATGTATATGATAAATGTTATGACATTGGAAAAAGTTTAGTTGAATCTTTAAAAGAAGACTAAACCTCTTTTCTACTTTTTTTTAATTTTTTAAATAACAGCTATTTTTCTTACTTTTTTTTATTTTTATAGTAAAGTTTTTATATTATCTTAAACTCATTATTAAATGTTAAATGATTTATTTAACTTTAATTAATTAAAGGTGATATATAATGGCAAATCAACCAATATTCATTTTACCTGAAGGTACTGAAAGATATTCCAAAAGAGATGCCTTAAGGATGAATATTACTGCAGCTAAGATTTTAGAAAATATTGTAAGAACCACCTTAGGTCCAAAAGGAATGGACAAAATGTTAGTAAACTCAATGGGTGATGTTACAGTAACTAATGATGGTGCAACTATTTTAAGAGAAATGGATATTGCACAACCAGCAGCTAGAATGTTAGTTGAAATAGCTAAAAAACAAGAAGATATTGTTGGAGACGGAACCACTTCTGTTGTTGTTATTGCTGGTGAATTATTATCAAAAGCTCAAAAATTATTAGAAGATGGAATTGCAACTTCTGTTGTAATTAGAGGATTCAGAAATGCATGTGCTAAAGCTATTGAAATCTTAAATGATATAGCTATTGATGGAAATGATAGAGATACTTTAAAAAGTGTAGCTATTACTGCTATGTCTGGTAAAGGATCTGACTATGCTAAAGAACAATTAGCTGATTTAGTAGTAGATGCAGCATTAAGAATCGAAGATGAAGGAAAAGTTGATATTGATAGTATTAACATCCAAAGGATTTCAGGAGATGCAGTAGAAGATTCTTTCCTTGCTGAAGGAATTATTATGGATAAAGCTCCTTTATCTAAAGCAATGCCTACTGAAGTTAACGATGCTAAAATTGCACTTCTCAAATATCCTATTGAATTGAAAGAAATCAATACTGACAGTAAAATTGACATTACAAGTCCTGATCAATTTGAAGCTTTCCTTGCTAATGAGGAAGAAATGGTTAAAGATTTAGTAAATACCATTATTGAATCTGGAGCTAATGTTGTATTCTGTCAAAAAGGTATTGATGACATGGCAGAACACTACTTAAACAAAGCAGGAATCATGGCTTATAAAAGAGTTAAAAAATCAGACATGGAAAGAATCCAAAAAGCTACTGGTGCTAAACTCTTAACTGATATTAATGATTTGAATGAGGATGTTTTAGGTTCTGCTGGTAAAATTTATGTTAAAAAAATATTTGATCACAAATTAACCTTCATTGAAGAATGTGACAATCCAAAAGCTACTTCCATTGTATTAAGAGGTAGTACCCGTTATGTAACTGAACAAATCAACAGAGCATTAGATGATGCTTTAGGTGTAGTTGCAGCTACTATTGAAGATGGAAAAGTTCTTGTTGGTGGAGGAGCTTGTGAAATTGAACTCATTAAACAATTAAGAGATTATGGTGACTCTGTAAGTGGAAGAGAACAACTTGCTATTTTAGCATATGCTGAAGCTTTAGAAGTTATTCCAAGAACCTTAATTGAAAATGCAGGTTTAGATTCAATTAATCTTATTGCAGATTTAAAAGCTGCTCACGAAGACTCAAAAGCAATGGGTATTAATGTATTTACTGGAAAAGTTGTGGATATGAAAGAAGCAGGAGTTTTAGAACCTTTAAAAGTTAAAGTTCAAGCTCTTCAATCTTCCGGTGAAGCTGCTGAAATGATTTTACGTATCGATGATATGATTGCAGCTAGAGATGCATTAAATTCAACTGGTCCTGATGAGTCTGGAAATGATAATAGTGGTATGCCTCCAATGCCTGGTGCTGGAGGAATGGGTGGAATGCCACCAATGATGTAATTCATTTGACTATTGTTGTTTCTTTATTCATTAAAAGGTTATTTTATAACCTTTCTTTTTTTATTTTTTAGCTATTTCCTACTTTAAAACTTTTTTGATTAAAAACTTATAATTGATATGTTAACATGTATATGAGTTAACTAAAATAGGTTAGTTTTATCTATTTTCTATTTTCTTTTCAAGATGAATTTTTCATAAAAGAAAAAAATTACATCAAATTTAAAATTTCGCTGTTTTTTGCTTTAATTTAGTAATTATTCATTATTTTCACTCATTTTTTCAATTAGATAAGTTAATGTTTTTATTTATGGTGTAATGATATAAACATTTAATTATATTAAATATAATTATTTTTCACATCTTGGTTAGTGGATGTTATGTAAGTTTTTTAGTTAAATATAATTGGTTAATTTAAAATGTTTTTATTTGTAATATTGCTTTTATAAATATTTTTTTAGATATTTCTATTGTTTTTTAAGCTTTATTTTTAAAAATAACTCTCTTTTATCAATTTATCTCAATAAATAGGTTTATATAAGATATTCAAAATAAATATATGATGTAACAATTTTTTTCTAAAAAAATAGGAGGTTTATTATTTTGAAGATGAGAATGATATTTTTTGCATTGGTTCTTAGTTTGATATTCTTATCTGCAGGATCCATATATGCAAATGATATTGATGGAAATTTTTCAGAGTCTTCTGATGTTGTTCTATATAATATAGATAGTGTCAACTATGAAGTTAGTGAAAGTTCTGATAATTTCTCTTCAATTAATAATGCCGAATACGTTGAATTAGAAGATTCTGTAGCTGATGATTTGGTTACTAAATCTTCGCAATCAGAATCAGCTGATGCTGATGACGGTTTGAGTAATGATGAAATTAATGTGGATAATGCTATTAATGGTGCTGAAAATGTAATATCTGAAGCTCCATTAGAAAATCAAACTAGTAATTCAAATTCAAGTTCCATTGTTAGTGATGATTTAACTAAATATTATCAGAATGGTTCTCAATTTGAAGCTACCTTTTTTGATAAAGAAGGTAATCCATTAGCTAATGCTGAGATTTCTTTTGTTATTAATGGAATTTATTATGACCGTACTACAAATGACCAAGGTTTAGCTATTATTTCTATTAATCTTGGACCGGGTAGTTATGAAATAATTTCAATTAACAATGTAACTGGTGAAAAAGTAATTAACTCTATCCTTGTATTATCTACTATTGTTGATAATGAGAATATTGTTATGTATTATAAGAATGGTACTAAGTATACTGCTACTGTTTTGGATGGTAATGGTAATCCTTTAGCTGGTGTTGATGTTACTTTTAATATTAATGGTGTTATGTATACTCGTGTTACTAATGAGTATGGTGTAGCTTCTCTTAATATTAATCTTGATCCTAATACCTATATTATTACTGTTATTGGTCCTGATGGTCTTATGAGATCTAATAATGTTACTGTGTTACCTACTATTGTTGATAATGAGAATATTGTTATGTATTATAAGAATGGTACTAAGTATACTGCTACTGTTTTGGATGGTAATGGTAATCCTTTAGCTGGTGTTGATGTTACTTTTAATATTAATGGTGTTATGTATACTCGTGTTACTAATGAGTATGGTGTAGCTTCTCTTAATATTAATCTTGATCCTAATACCTATATTATTACTGTTATTGGTCCTGATGGTCTTATGAGATCTAATAATGTTACTGTGTTACCTACTATTATTAATAATAATGATGTTGTAAAAGGATACCAAGATACTAATGATTATCATGCTACTGTTTTGGATGGTAATGGTAATCCTTTAGCTGGTGTTGATGTTACTTTTAATGTTAATGGTGTTATGTATACTCGTGTTAGTGATGATAATGGTGTAGCTTCTCTTAATATTAATCTTATTCCAGGTAAGTATATTATTACTGTTATTGGTCCTGATGGTCTTATGAGATCTAATACTATTACTATATTAAATAATTTAGGTACATATATTGAAGTAGATGATGTTACTGTTGTTGGTTCTCAAAAAGGTACATTAACTGGTACTTTATATAATGAGTTAGGAAATACAGTTCGTAATTATGATGTCATTTTAACTGTTAATGGTCAATCTTATACTCTTAAAACTGATGCTAATGGTAAAATATATTGGAATATTAATTTACCTGTAGGTGAATATACTGCAACTTTGTCAGTCGCTGGATCTAGTGTATATAAAGCATGTACAAACACTTCTTTAATTAATATCATTTCAGGTTTACCAATTAATGTTACTCCTGGTGATAATGTTGTAAACATCCACAAAAATGAATCATTTGATGTATATGTAACTGATGAAAATAACAATCCTTTAAAAGGTATAACTGTTCATTTTGTTGTTAATGGTGTTGACTATTATATTACCTCTAATGAAAAAGGTATTGCAAGTCTTGATTTACCTGAAGGACTTTACCAAATTAGTTATAGTATAGAACATGAAGGATATCAAAATGCTTCTGGTTCTAGTTATGTATCTTTTGTTACCACTGAAGAAACAACCATTACTATGGATAATATGACTGTTTCTGACGGTACTAATATTAAATATTCTGCTACTTTAACTGCTGGTGATGTTCCTATTGTTGGTAAAGAAGTAATATTCAAAATAAATGGTAAGTCTTATAAAGCTATCACTAATGAAAAAGGTATTGCAACTGTAATATTTAATTTAACTAGCGGTACATTTGATATTTCATGTACCTTTGCTGGTTCTAATAAATTGAATTCAGCTAGTGCTACTGCTAAAATCGAATTTAAGGAAATAATTGAAACTATTATTACAGATTCTGGAAAATTTGAATTTGTCCAAGGATCAGGATCTTCATTTGAAGTCATTTTAACTGATGCTAATGGTAATCCTATTGCTAATCAAAAAGTTATTATTACCATAAATGGAATTGATTATGAAAGAATCACTAATGAAAAAGGTATTGTAAGGATTACTATTGATTTAGGTGAAGGAGTTTTCAATGTAAGTTACAGATTTGAAGGTAATGGCGATTATGCAGCTTCAAATGGCTCTGCTACTATTGAAGTAGTATCTAAAATTAATGGTAATGGATATTGGGTTCAAGCAAAAGACATGTTTAAAGTTGATTTAGCTGCTTTAGCTAGTCAAGGAGTTGGAAATATCTTCCTAAATTACTATGCCTTTTCATTATATACTGAAGCTAGTATCTTAGACTGGATTCAACAAGCTAATGATTTACATATTAAAGTTCATATTTGGATGCAAGTATTCTATGATAGTGGTTGGATTTTACCTGTGTTAGATGATGGAACACCTGATTACGAACACTTTAATAAAAAAATTGAAGAAGCTTTATACTATGCTTCATTACCAGGTGTTGCAGGTATCCACTTTGATTACTTAAGAGTACCAGGTACCGCTTATAAACATGAAGGTTCTTTAGAAGCTATCAATGAATTTGTTACTATGGTTACTACTGCAATTAGAGAAGTTAACCCTAATTTAATATTATCTGCTGCTTTAATGCCAGAAAAACAAATTGACTATTATTATGGTCAAGACCTTGCCCATATTTCAAAATATATGGATGTAATCATTCCAATGATTTACAAAGGTAATTATAATTCTGGATCCTCTTGGATTTCTTCTATGACCAAATGGTTTGTAGAGAATTCTCAAGGTGCAGAAGTTTGGGTAGGTTTACAAGGTTATGAATCTGATTATGATGTTACTAATCTTCCTTTAGATGAAATAACCAATGATGCTCAAATTGCAATTTCTGCAGGTGCAAGTGGTGTTTTAATATTTAGATGGGGTGCTACTAATTTAGTAGACTTTGATAGTTTAGATTACAATCAATCTGGAGATATTCCTTCAGGTAATGCAACTGTTACATTAGATGATATTAAAAAAGCTGCTACTAACTTGAAAAACTATATTGAAGAACATGGTGTAATGCCAAATTATGTTACTGTTGGAGATGTCAGATTCTCAGTACCTCAATTCTTATACCTTATGGCTCAAGCTATAATCAATATTAATTCAGGTAATTCATCAGATATTGTTTCAATTGATGTATCAGCTCCAGATGCTAATACTGGAGATGATTTCCATGGTAGGATATACATTAATGAATTCTTAACTATGGCTCAATCTATTGTTGACAGTATGATGGCAAATAATAAAGCACCAAGTTCTGTAAGTAGTTCTTTAGGGGATGTAAAATATGAAACATTAACTTACATGTTCTCTAAAATTGTAAGTTATGCAAACCTTAACAATAACCAATTGCCTCAAATGGTATATATCTCTAATTTATTAGATTATTACAACTTAACTGTAACAATGTTGCCAAGTGTTACAACATCTGATTATAAGTATATTAAATATGTAACTACTTGGTTAAACTACTGTCCAAATTGTGGTTATTATGGTTCATTGTTAATCAATCCAAAAGGAACTTACGAAGGGGAATTAACCTGTGACTACTGTGGCTGTGATTTCTGTGGTGTTACAGGTAAAGAAAAAATATCTGGTTCATCTGTATATTTAACTAGATTAAGTCCAAGTATTCCTGCTTCTGAGGTTTCTTCTGATAAGGTTACTGTTGAAGATGTTATAAATGCTGCTGTTACTGTAAAAGAGTATTTAGAAGCAAATGGTGTATTGCCGGATACTGTATCTATTAATGGAAAAGAATACACTATTCATCAATTCTTATATTTAGCTTCTACTGCTATTGGTATGGTACACAGCGGTAACTTTGGTGAAATTACTGTTGTTGATATCGATAAAGCTCCAAATCCATCTGGTGATAATATAAGTGCTAAATTAGAATTAAATGATTACTTAGATCTTGCATCTAGAGTAGCTTCATTTATTTTAGAAAATGGTTATGCTCCTAATTATGCTTCATCATCTTTAGGTAAAATATCTTATGATGATTTAGTTGATATGTTTGCAAGAATCTTAGCATTCTACTCTAATAATGGTTATTTACCAAATTATGTATCACTAGGAGATTTCAATGAGTCTGATATAGGTGCTGCTGGTGATAATGTAACTGTTGATGATGTAATCGATGCATCTGTTTATGTTAAAGGTTATCTTGAAGCTCACGGTGCATTACCTGAGTATGTAACTATTAACGGAAAAGAGTACTCAATTTATCAATTCTTATATTTAGCTTCTGTAGCTATTGATATGATAAATAAAGGTGACTTTGGTGTAATTACAGTTATCAATGTTGATAAAGCTCCAAGTCCTGAAGGTGCTTTCGTTAATTCTAAATTAAATTTAACTGAATACTTAGATCTTGCATCTAGAGTAACTTCATTTATTTTAGAATATGGTTATGCTCCTAATTATGCTTCATCATCTATTGGTAAAATATCATTTGATGAATTAACTGATGCTTTTGCAAGGATTTTAGCATTCTACTTAGAAAATGATTATTTACCTAATACTGTTTCAATATCACAATCTGGAGGTTCTTCCTCATCAACCATTGCAGAATTGGCTCAAAAATTAACTGTTGGATTAACCAGTACTTGGGATAAAGCTAATGCACTATTTACATGGGTAAGAGATAATATTGCTTATGAAACTTACTATAATACTATAAAAGGTGCAGAAGGAGCTTTAGCTTCTGGTTCAGGTAACTGTTGTGACCAAGCATGGTTATTAGTTGAACTTGCTAGATCTGTTGGTTTAACTATTAGATTTGTTCATGGTGACTGTTACTTCACATCTAGTGGTAATGTATGGGGTCATGTATGGACTCAAATCCAAATCGATGGAAAATGGGTTATTGCTGATACAACAAGTAGTAGAAACTCTTTAGGTGTAGTTAAGAATTGGGATACTAGTTCTTATTATCATAAAGGAACCTACGATATTTTACCATTCTAGAGGATTTCTATCCTCTCTTTTTTATTTTTTTAGGTAAACCAAAACTTTTTATACTCATAAGTTCAATATATTAACTGTTTTTTACTTGGGTGAACTTTATGGGAAATAATATTAGTGAAAATATTGAAGAATATTTAGAAGTTCTTTACCGTAATGGAAGTAATAAAGAACAAGTTTCTACAACTCAATTATCTAGGGATTTAGGCATTGCTCCAGGTAGTGTAACTCAAATGCTTAAAAAATTAGAAAAATTAGAATATATTGATTATATTCCGTATAAAGGAGCTTCCCTAACAGATAGTGGTATGGCAATAGCTCAAAAAATCACAAGAAAACACAGAATTTTAGAAAAATTCTTACATGATGTCTTAAAAATCAAATATGAAAACATTCATGAACAAGCTTGTGAAATGGAACATACATTATCTGATGAAGCAGAAAGGGCATTATGTCTTATGCTCAAACATCCTGATTTATGTCCTGATGATCATCTAATTCCTGCATGTAACTTTAATTTTAAAAGCTGTTTAGACTGCTTTAATGAACAAGACTTTGATAATGTATTAAAAAGGGATAACAATTTATTAGCTTTGTCTGAATTACATGGTGATGCAGAAGGAGTGGTATGTTTCATTAGAGGAAATTCCAATATTTTAGATGCTGTTGATGAGTTAGGTATAACCATTGGAAGCATAATCAGGTACAAATCTAATGAAGAGGAACATGAAACCTATGTATTTTCTGTTTTAGACAGAGAAGTTGATATTCCTCAAAATTTAGCAAATAATATTTTTGTTAAACTTTAATTCTTTTTTTACTATAATTTTATATAGCATTGAAACATAATTTTATTATTAATAATTACTTTCTTTTGGTGTTTTAATGCGTGGAAATTTATCTAATGATATTGTATCAGTTAAAATTGAAGAAGGCAGTAAAAAACCTATTGCCTTAAATGAAAAAAGTTTTTTTGGTAAAATTGAAGCTGATACATTGAATCTTTCTGTTATTGAAGCATGTTATCTGTTAGAAAAAGGCCGTCTTGATGTTTTTGAAAATGATGAGAAATGTAGTGTTGATTATCTCATTGAAATTTTAAGAAATCAAGGTCTTTATGGAAATTACATTGTATATCGTGATTTAAAGGATAGGGGATATATTATTAAAACTGGATTTAAGTATGGTTCAGATTTCCGTCTTTATGATAGGGGTAGAAGCCCGGGTAAAGGTCATTCTGATTATTTAGTGAAAGTTGTCTTTGAAAATTATGATATTAATGTTTTAGATTTTGCAAGTTATATTCGTGTTGCACATGGTGTTAATAAGAATCTTCTTCTAGCTATTGTTGATGATGATTTTGATATCACCTATTACAATGTGGAATGGACTAGACCTTAACTAATTTCTATTGATTTAAATCAAAAGAACGATTAATATTTTAATATTTGTGTTAATTTAATTTTATATTTTAAAAAGAATTTTTAATTTAATTAATTATATTGGAGTAAAGTGAGTTATATGATTGATCCATGGGCATCAACTAGTGTTGATTATGATAAATTAATAAATCAGTTTGGTATTTCAAAATTTTCAGATATAATTTCAGATATTAAAAATCCTCAAAGATTGATGGATAGAGGCGTAATATTTGGACATAGGGAATTTAATGAAATTATTAAATTAATGAATGATAATAAAGAATTTGCTGTTGTTACTGGTATGATGCCAAGTGGACAGATGCATATTGGTCATAAGATGGTAGTTGATCAGCTTATTTGGTATCAAAAGCAGGGTGCAATGCTTTCTCTTCCAATAGCTGATATGGAATCCTATGCAGCAAGGTCAATGAGTTATGAAAAAGCACGTGATATAGCTGTTAATGAATATTTGACTAATTATATTGCATTAGGCCTTGATTTAACTAAAGATAATGTAAATGTATATTTGCAGTCTGATAATGAGGCTCTTCATAATTTAGGATTTAAGGCTTCAAAGAGAACTAATTTTAATGAGCTTAAAGCTATTTATGGATTTACACAATCAACAAACATGGCTCATATGCAAGCTCCTTTAATGCAGGTTGCCGATATTTTACTTCCTCAATTAGAAGAATTTGGAGGTCCTAAAAAGGTTGTAGTTCCAGTTGGAGTTGACCAGGATCCTCATATTAGATTAACTAGGGATATTGCCCATAAGTTATCTGAGGAATTAGGATTTTTATCTCCTGCTTCAACTTATCATAGATTCTTAACTGGATTAAGTGGAGATAAGATGTCCAGCAGTAAACCTTCAACAGCTATCTACCTTAATGAAGATTCTGATGTTGCAGCTAAAAAAGTTAAAACTGCTAAAACTGGTGGTAGGGAAAGCTTAAAAGAGCAACAAGAATTAGGTGGAGAAGTTGATAAATGTGTTGTTTATGAGATGTTTGTTTATCATTTAATTGATGATGACAGTGAACTTGCAAAAATCAGACAGGAATGTCTAGATGGTAGTCTCCGTTGTGGGGACTGTAAAGCTCATGCTGCTCAATTGATGAAAGAGATGTTTGATGATTTGGCAGATAAAAAAGATGAAGCTCGTGAAATAGCTAAAACTTTAGTTTAAGTCATGATATAAATGTTTGATATTAAAAATGAAATTAAATCTACATTTGCAGATAATAAATTCTTAATTTTATTTTCTGCAACTGCGTTTATTATTTCTTTAATATTGGGATATGTTTATCAGGCCAGTTTACATGAAACCTTTGCACCAGTAGTTCAGGAGATTTCCAATAATTTAGAGCAGGGTGTTATTACATTTTCCTTTAAGGATATTTTCATTAACAATATTGTAATTGTTTTTGAAGTGTTTATTTTAGGAATCATCTTTTGCTTTTCAATTGTTATTTTGCTTTTCAATGGTTTCTTTTTAGGATACTTTATTGGAGCTCAGGATAATCTCTTTTATTCATTGATGCTTATTATTCCACATGGAATTTTTGAACTGCCTTCTTTGATATTGGCTACTTCAGCAGGTTTTGTATTGTTTAAATTTATTTATAAGTCAGTTAAATATTATAATAATGATTCTGAAGGTTCTTTTAAAAATAAAATGGAAAATGCAGTTGATATTAAATTCAAATATTTTAAACAGGCACTTGTATTATTGGTAGTTTCAGCTATTTTAATGATGATTGCTGCTTTTATTGAGGTTTATGTTACTCTGGATTTTGCCTATTGGATTTTTTCAATTTTTGGCATTTAAGTATAATTTTTATATAATTTAATAATTAAAAATAGTAAATAGTGTGATTTTATGATTAGATGTGTTTCTTGTGGTGAAGAATATAATAATGATGATGTAATTTACACTTGTGAAAAATGTGGTTCTGTTTTGGAACTTGTTCCTGAAAGTGTAGATGTTGATAAAAGTATTTTTGATGGAAGAAAAGACACTTTATGGAAATATAAAGAATTTATTCCTGTAGATGAAAGTAAAATTGTTACTCTTGAAGAAGGAGGAACTCCATTTTGTAAATGTGATAAATTAGGAGAAGAATTGGGAGTAAACCTTTATGTTAAAGTAGAGGGATCAAATCCTACAGGAAGTTTCAAAGATCGTGGAATGACTGTAGGTATGACTAAAGCAATGGAACTTGGTGTAAGTACTGTTGGTTGTGCTTCTACTGGTAACACTTCTGCTTCACTAGCTGCATATGCTGCTCGTGCTGGATTAAGATGTATTGTATTTTTACCTTCTGGTAAAGTGGCTTTAGGTAAATTAGCTCAAGCAATGTTCCATGGTGCAGAAGTTATTTCAATTAATGGTAATTTTGATGAAGCTCTTGAAGCTATGACTGCACTTGCTTTAGAAAAACATCTCTATTTATTAAATTCAATTAATCCATTTAGATTAGAAGGACAAAAAACAATTGGATATGAAATATTACATTCATTAGGCTGGCAATCACCAGATAGGATTATTTTACCTGTTGGAAATGCAGGTAATATTTCAGCTATTTGGAAAGGTGTAAGTGAATTCTATGATGCAGGTTTTGTTGATTCTAAACCTATGATGACTGGTATTCAAGCAGAAGGTGCATGCCCTATTACTAATGCATTTAAAAAACATTCCAAAGAAATAGTGCCAGTTGAAAATCCAGAAACAATAGCTACTGCAATTCGTATTGGAGCTCCTGTTAGTTATACTAAAGCATTAAATGCTATCTATGATTCCAATGGATACTCTGAAACTGTTAGTGATGAGGAGATTTTATCTGCTCAAAAATTACTTGCTAGAAAAGAAGGTATTGGTGTTGAACCAGCTTCTGCAGCTTCAATTGCAGGTCTTAAAAAATTAGTTGAAATGGGTGAAATTGATAAAGGTGAAACTGTAACTTGTGTTGTTACTGGTCACTTATTAAAAGATCCTAACACAGCTATTGATGCATGTACCAAACCAGTTGAAGTAGATGCTAATTTAGACGATTTAAAAAAGTTATTATTAAATAAATAACTTTTAAATCCATTTTTTTTATCAATTTTTTTAGAAGTCTCCTTTTTTTCCATACTAAATTTTTATAACTTATAATTTAGAATTTTTTTATCATTTTTTTATTTTTTCTATTATAATAATTGTCGTTGATGTATGAAAAAAATCGTTTACTAACCGATGCACCATCGAAAAATTAAGCGATATTGACCAATATATTTATATATAATAAAAAATACACTATGTATTACAAAAAACGAGGTGTTAATTATGGAATTACCAATCGCTCCTGTAGGAAGAATATTAAAAAACGCTGGTGCTGGTAGAGTAAGTGATGACGCTAAACTCGCATTAGCAGAAGCAATCGAAGAATGTGGAAACGAAATTGCTGCAAAAGCAGTTGGATTTGCACGTCACGCTGGAAGAAAAACCGTAAAAGCAGAAGATATTAAATTAGCAACTAAAACTTGCTAAATTTATTTTTTCTCTTTTATTGTTTTTAATTAAAAGTAAAACTTTTTTAGTTTTACTTCTTTCAACTTATTTTTCTATTATTTTATCTTATTTTCTTGTTTTAAACATAACATTTATAAACTATTAAAACCTATTTAATATTGTCTAGTTCTCTAGAATTATTTCATTAATTACTAAATTTTTATTTTTAGCTTTGCTAAAAATTACATAAAAATTCAGAAGTATTTGTATTGAAAGTTTAACCCTCTTGTTTTTATTTATTAGGGTTATATTTAGTGATATATGATTATATTCAAGAATTAGTATTATTCAATAGATTAATTGAATAATTGTGTAATTTCTGTAGTTAAAAAAATTAACTATTTATAATTACAAAATATTACAGTTCAAAAAAAATTTAATCGAATTGTAGTATCGCCGATGGATGGCACAGCCAGATGAAAAAGGAGGTAACTAATATGGCAAAAGCAATTTATGTAAAATTTGATACACCTGAAGAATTAGCTAACCAAGCAGAAGAAGCTTTAGAAACCGCAAAAGAAACCGGTAAAGTAGCAAAAGGAACTAACGAAGTAACTAAATTCATCGAAAGAGGAGATGCAGAACTTGTAGTTATTGCAGAAGATGTTGATCCTGCTGAAATCGTTGCTCACATTCCTGTTCTTGCAGATGAAAAAGAAATTCCATACATCTACTTACCTACTAAAGAACAAGTTGGTGGAGCTGCAGGTTTAACTGTTGGTACTGCATCCGCTTGTATTGTAGACGCTGGAGATGCTGCTGACGCAGTTGCTGAAATCGTTGAAAAAGTCGCTGAACTCAAAGAATAGATGTCCTGTGACATTTGTTTAATTGAAGGTGATTAAAGATGGAAGAAGGTACTCCAGCAGAAGTCATTGAAGTTTTAAAAAGAACTGGTATGACTGGGGAAGTAATGCAAATTAAATGCAGAATCCTCGATGGAAGAGATAAGGGAAGAATTTTAACAAGAAACATTATGGGTCCTGTAAGAGAAGGCGACATTTTAATGTTACTTGATACTATTAGAGAAGCTAAGGAAATTAAAACTCCTTAATCCTTATAAGAAGGTGTAAGAACATGAGAACTTGTTCATTCTGTAATAAAGAAATCGAAGAAGGAACTGGAAAAATGTATGTTAAAAGAGACGGTTCTATTTATTTCTTTTGTAGCAGTAAATGTGAAAAAAACATGATAAAACTTGGTAGAGTTCCAAGAAAAGTTAAATGGGTTAAAGAATGATTCAAAAAAGTTTTGTAATGATGAAACCAGACGCTGTAGCAAGACGTCTTATGGGTAAAATTTTATCCCGTTTTGAAGAAAAAGGTCTTCAAATTATAGGTGTAAAATTAATGCAAATCGACGAAGAGTTAGCAAAAACTCATTATGGAGAACATGCAGATAAACCATTTTTTGATGATTTAGTCAAATATATTACTTCATCACCATCTTTAGCTATGGTAATCAAAGGAGAAGATGCTATTTCAACAATTAGAAAAATGGTCGGAGCAACCAATCCTTTAGAAGCAGATCTCGGTACTATCAGAGGAGATTATGCTATGGATACTGGAAGAAATATTATTCACGCTTCCGATTCTCCAGAATCTGCTGAAAGGGAAATTAGTCTTTTCTTTGATGAAGATGAAATTTGTGAATACTCAATCGTAGATAATGTTTGGATTTATGAATAAATTATTCATTTAAAATTTTATTATTAAGAGATAACATGAAAATCAGGTCACCAATTGTATCAGTATTAGGTCATGTAGACCATGGAAAAACTACATTGTTAGATTATATTAGAGGAAGTACTATAGCTGATAAAGAAGCAGGAGGTATTACTCAACATATTGGAGCTACTGAAATACCTAATGATACTATTGAAGATATCTGCGGTAATTTTATTTCAAAACTAGCTATCAAAGATTTAATTCCTGGTTTGTTCTTTATTGATACTCCAGGGCATGCAGCATTTACAAGCTTAAGAAAACGTGGTGGAGCATTAGCTGATTTGGCCGTATTAATTGTTGATATTAATGATGGCTTTAAACCACAAACTTTTGAAGCTTTAAATATCCTTAAAATGTATAAAACACCTTTTATTGTTGTTGCAAATAAAATTGACATGATATTTGGTTGGGAATCTCATGAAAATGCTTCTTTCAAAGAATCATTTAACCAACAAGCTCAAAGTGTTAAACAAGAGTTAGAAAATAAAGTCTATGAAATTGTTGGAACATTATATAAAGAAGGATTCCAGTCTGAAAGATTTGATAGGGTAAGTGATTTTGCTTCTCAGATTTCCATTATTCCAATTAGTGCAAAATCTGGGGAAGGAATCATTGAAGTATTAGCAATGCTTTTAGGACTTGCTCAAGAATACTTAACTGAACAACTTGAAATCCATGAAGATGCACCGGCTAAAGGTACTGTTTTAGAAATTAAGGAAGAAACTGGTCTTGGAATGACAATTGATGCTATTATTTATGATGGTGTTTTAAGAACTAATGATGAACTAGCTTTAATGTCATCTTCAAATGAAGTATTAACCACTAATATCAGATCTATATTAAGACCACTTCCACTTGAAGAAATGAGAGATTCTAAGAAAAAATTCAAGAAAGTTGATGAAGTAGTTGCAGCAGCAGGTATTAAAATAGCTGCACCTAACTTAGATGATGTTGTTTCTGGTTCTCCACTTCGTGTTGTTAACGAAGAAGAGGATGTTAAAGAAGAAATCTTAAAAGAGATTGAAGATATTACTATTGATACTGAAGATGAAGGTATTCTTGTTAAAGCAGATACTCTTGGTTCTCTTGAAGCTATTGTAAAATTACTTAAAGAATTAAATATTCCAATTAGATCAGCAGATATAGGTGATGTAAATCGTAGAGATATAATTAATTCATCTATTGCTCTTGAAGAAGATGATGCTCATGGTGCTATTATTGCATTTAATGTAGGCGTACATCCAAACTCTCTTGAAGATTTAAATAAATCAGATGTTCGCTTATTTGAAGGAGATGTAATCTATCAAATTATTGAAGAGTATGAAGAATGGATTAAGCAAAAAGAAGAAGCTAAGAAAAAAGCTTTCTACGATGCTATTGTCAAACCTGCAAAATTCATGGTTCTCCCAAAATTGATTTTCCGTCAAAGTAAACCAGCTATTGTTGGTATTGAATCTTTAAGCGGTACTTTAAAACAAGGACAAAAGCTTGTTAATAAAAATGGTGAAATTGTAGGTTCCATAGCTAGTATGGAAGATAAAGGTGAAACTTTACCTGATATTACTAGAGGTCAAAGAGTAGCTATGGCAATTAAAGATGCTATTGTTGGAAAACACTTTGATGAGGGAGACGAATTATTTGTTGATGTTCCTGAAAAACATTATAAATTCATTGAAAGAGAATTTAAGGATAAATTAACTGAAGATGAATTTGAAACATTATATGAATTTTTAGAAATTAAACGTAAACAAGAACCTGACTGGGGACGTTTTGGTCTTTTTGAATAATAAAATTTTATACTTAAATAAAT
Organism: Methanobrevibacter woesei; assembly: GCF_003111605.1. Classification (NCBI taxonomy): domain Archaea; kingdom Methanobacteriati; phylum Methanobacteriota; class Methanobacteria; order Methanobacteriales; family Methanobacteriaceae; genus Methanobrevibacter; species Methanobrevibacter woesei. The sequence goes on from NZ_MZGU01000004.1 coordinate 519,674, forward strand.
TAAAAGGAGGAATACCATGGCATTTAAAGTAGTTGTTTCTGATAAAGCTATTAGTCATCAAATTGAAGTTGAAGATGGTAAAGAACTTAATGGTTTAGTCATCGGTGATGAATTTGATGGTTCTATTGTAGGTTTAGATGGTTACACTTTAAAAATCACTGGTGGTAGTGACAAAAATGGTTTTACCATGAAAAAAGATGTTTCTGGCACTAGAAGAATCAAAAGTTTATTAAGTGGTGGTGTAGGATACAAACCTATTGGAAAAGGTGTAAAAAGGAGAAAAACTGTTAGAGGAAACACCATTGCTGAAGATATTGTACAAATCAACACTGTTGTTGTCTCAGCTGGAAGTAAACCAATAGCTGAAATCTTAGGTGCTGATGAAGAAGAGGAAGAATAGTTCTACTATTTTTCTCATTTTATTTTTATTGTTGAATGTAGGTATTAATTAAAAAGGTGGTTATCTGTGAATGTACAGTCAGATGTTAATATAGGTTTAGTAGGTCATGTAGATCATGGTAAAACTACTCTTACTAAAGCATTATCCGGAGTTTGGACTGATACTCACAGTGAAGAAACAAAAAGAGGTATTTCAATACGTTTAGGTTATGCGGATATTGAATTTAGAAAATGTCCTAACTGTGATGAACCTGAATGTTACACTACTTCTAAAACTTGTGAAAACTGTGGGAGTGAAACTGAATTAGTTAGGAAAGTATCTTTTGTTGATGCTCCAGGTCACGAAACTCTTATGGCTACTATGTTATCTGGTGCTGCAATAATGGATGGTGCAGTTTTAGTAATAGCTGCCAATGAAGAGTGTCCACAGCCACAAACTAAAGAACATTTAATGGCACTTGATGTTATTGGTGTTAAAGATGTTATTGTAGTTCAAAATAAAATTGATATTGTTTCTCATGAAAGAGCTATTGAAAGTTATGAGGAAATTAAGGACTTTGTTAAAGGTACTTGTGCAGAAGATGCACCAATCATTCCTGTTTCAGCTCAACAAGGTGCAAATATCGATATTTTAATTGAAGCTATGCTTAAAAAAATTAAAGCTCCTGAAAGAAGCTTTGAAAAAAGTGCTTTAATGCATGTTGCTAGATCTTTTGATATTAACAAACCAGGTTCTGGTGCTGACAAAATTAAAGGTGGGGTTATTGGAGGAACCTTAGTTCAAGGTACTCTTAAAATTGGTGATTCCATTGAAATAAGACCTGGAATTAGTAATAATAATGAATGGATTAATTTAACTTCTGAAATCATTGGCCTTGAAGCTAATGGTGAAGATGTTGATGAAGTTGGTCCTGGTGGTCTTATTGGTGTTGCAACAAAGTTAGATCCTTCTTTAACTAAAGCTGATTCATTATCTGGTTCTGTTGCTGGTGAAGTTGGTACTTTACCTGATGTATTATTCGAATTGGAAATGGAAGATCATCTACTTGATAGAGTAGTTGGTACTAAAGAAGAGCGTGATGTAGCTCCTATAAAACTTAAAGAACCTTTAATGATTAATTGTGGTACTACAACTACTATTGGTGTTGTAACAGCTACTAAAAAGAATACTGTTAAAGTTAATTTAAAATTACCTGTATGTGCAAGTCCAGGTGATAGGATAGCTTTAAGCCGTAGAGTTGGTGCTCGTTGGAGATTAATTGGATATGGAATTATTGTATAATTTTTGAGGGGAATAATGGGTTCTAAAGAAGTTGTAATTGATACCAATTTTTTTATGGTTCCTTTTCAGTTCAATGTTGATGTAATCGACGAACTTGAAAAATTATTACCTTCTTATAAATTAACTACTCCACAATTTGTTATTAATGAATTAAAAGGTTTAAAACATAACAAAAACAATACAATAAGACTAAATGCAAGTTTAGCTCTTAAATTAGCTAAATCCTCAAATATTGAAATAAAGGATATTTCATTAAATGAAGGAGAAACCGTGGATGATGCGTTACTTAGGGTTTCTGAGGTTTTAGCTACAAATGACATTGATTTAAAAAAACGTGCAAAAAATAAAGGTATTTCAGTAGTTTATCTTAGACAAAAAAAATATATATCTATTGATGGTAAGATATAACTGATGTTTATAAAACTTATTAAGTTATCAGATTATAATATTAGGTGATTATATGAATTTATGGAGTGAAATTGAAGCAGGTTCCGATGTTCCTGATGTTGTTACAGCAGTAATTGAAGTTCCTAAAGGTTCAAGAAATAAATATGAGTATGACAAAAAAATGGAAGCATTCATGTTAGATAGAGTTTTATATTCTCCTGTACACTATCCTACAGAATATGGTTTTATTCCTAAGTCAACTTATGATGACGGAGACCCAATGGATATTCTTGTAATTATGGAACAACCTACTTTCCCTGGTTGTATTATTGAAGCAAGACCTATTGGAATTATGGGTATGATTGACAGCGGAGACAAAGATTACAAAGTTTTAGCTGTTCCTGCTGAAGATCCACGTTTTGATGATGTAAATGATATTGATGATGTTCCAGCACATTTATTAAAAGAAATTGAACACTTTTTCAGTGTATACAAAACTCTCCAAGGTAAAGAAGTTGAAACCTTAGGTTGGGAAGATGCAAAAGCTGCAAAAGCTGAAATTGAAAGATCTTTAGAAATGTACAAAGAACAATATGAATAGAGGGATTCATCTTGTATTATATAACTAAAATTGAGGATACTGTAAGAATACCACCTTATAGATTCGATGACCCACTTGAAGAAGTTGCTCTTCAAACTTTAAACGATACTTACGACGGTCGTTTAGATAAAAAATTAGGTTTATTAATTTGTGTTAATGAAATTGAAGAAATTGGTGAAGGCAGACTTATTATGGGTGACGGTGCTTCATACCATAATGTTGTTTTCAATGCTGTTTTCTTCAAACCAGAACAACAAGAAATCATTGATGGTGAAGTTATTGAAATAGCTGAATTTGGTGCTTTTGTAAGAATTGGACCAATGGATGGTTTAGTACACGTTTCTCAAGTAACTGATGATTATATTAACTATGATTCAAAAAGAGGTGCTCTTTTAGCTAAAGAATCTAATAAAACTTTAGATGAAGGAGACTTAGTCAGATCTAGAATCATAGCTATTAGTCTTAAAGATAACTCCACTAAAAATACTAAAATCGGTCTTACAATGAGACAAAACGGTTTAGGTAGATTTGAGTGGATTGAAGAAGCTAAAGAAAAAAGTAAGAAGGGTAAAAAATGAATGCATGTACTGTTTGTAAAAGATTAACTCCAAAAGAACGTTGTGATGTTTGTGGTAATCCTACTTCCTCTAATTGGAGTGGACTTTTAATTATCACTGACCCTGAAGAATCTGAATTAGCTAAAGAATTAAATATCACCATTCCTGGTGAATATTGTTTAAGAGTAAGATAGATTAAATTGATAAAGAGGTTTTTAAGTTGTTAAGATTAGACCCAGAATTAAATGCAGATATAATAATGGAGCTTAAAAAACCATTAGGCAAATTATATCCTAACTTTGAAGATGCAATTGATGATATAGTTTCTTCTGAGTATTTTATTTCTGTTGGTGATGCAACTTTTAATAATCTCATTAAATATGAATTATATCCTAATATTGGCATAATTGATAATTTGATTCAAAGAGAAAATCATGTTCATGACATTATACCTGTAGATGAGTTATTAAGAGCTGAAAATCCTCCAGGGACAATTACTGAGGATCTATGGGAAACCATAGAACATGCTATTGAATTATCTGACGATGGAGATAGTCATATAATTCTTGTAGATGGGGAAGAAGATCTTGCGGTTCTTCCTTGCATTTTACTAGCACCTGAGGAAACTGTCATATTATATGGACAACCTAATGAGGGTTTAGTTCTTTTGAACGTTTCTGATTTAAAAGATAAAGCTCAAGAGCTTATTAATGGATTTACTAAAGAATAATTATAAAGAGGCTTTAAAATGGAAATTGACATTTTTGAAGAAAAAGAAAATAAAATTTTTAACAGAACTGAAATTAAATTTTATGTTGAATATGAAGGAGAAGCTACTCCTAAAATCTTAGACATTAAATCAAAATTAGTTGCTTTATTAAACACTAAAAAAGATTTAATTGTTGTTGATAATGTTCAACCTCACTATGGTGAACCTAAAGCATTAGGTTATGCAAAAGTTTATGGCACTGTTGATGATTTAAAATACATTGAAACTGACAGTGTAATAGCTAAAAACACCGAACCTGTTGAAGAAACCGAAGAAGATGAAGAAGAAGCAGAAGAATAAGGAGATGTAAAATATGAAAGTATCTAATCTTTATAAAGTAGATGGTGACAAATTAGAAAGAAAAAACCCTATTTGTCCTCGTTGTTCTGATGGTGTATTTATGGCTGACCATGGTGATAGATACGCTTGTGGTAAATGTGGATACACTGAAATGAAAAAAGATTAAATAATCTTTTTTTTCCTTTTTTTAATTAATTTTTTAAGAAGTGAGTTCTGTGAATTTAAGAAGTGGACGACTTAAAACTGAAATGACTGATGAAGCAGCGGAATACACTTCATCTTTAGAATTTGATAAAATAATTTTTGAAGCTGATATAAAAACTAATTTTGCTCATACTTTAATGTTAAAGGAACAGAACATTATTGATGGAGAAATAGCTGATAAAATTTTAGGTGCTCTTGACCAGTTAAAAGAAGAAGGTTATAATGCTTTAGTCTTTGATCCTTCTGTTGAAGACATTCACATGGCTATTGAAAATTATGTAACTGAAAAGATTGGTCCTGAAGCTGGATTTATGCATACTGCAAAATCACGTAATGATCAGGTAGCTACTGACATTAGACTTGTTTTACGTGATAGGATTATTGAAATCCAAGTTGGCATTTTAGAGTTTATTGAAGGTCTTGTTGAACTAGCTGGTCAACATTTGGAAACTGTTTTTATTGGTTACACTCATCTTCAGCATGCTCAGCCAATTACAATAGCTCATCATTTAATGGCTCATGTACAAGCTCTTAAAAGAGATTATGAACGTTTAGATGATACTTATAAAAGGGTTAACTTAAATCCTTTAGGTTCTGCAGCTATGACCACAACTAGTTTTCCTATTAACAGGCAATTAACCACTGATTTATTAGGTTTTGATGATTATCTTAGAAACTCTATGGATGGTGTTTCTTCAAGAGATTTCATAAGTGAAACAGTTTTTGACTTATCTGCATTATGCAGTACTCTTGCAAAAATCTGTGAAGAACTTATCTTATGGAGTACCTATGAATTTGGTATCATTGAAATGGCTGATGAATATTCTTCAACATCTTCAATAATGCCTCAAAAAAAGAACCCAGATGTTGCTGAACTTGCACGTGGTAAGTCAACAATTGCAACTGGTGAATTGATGACAATACTTTCAATTTTAAAAGCTATACCATATACATATAATCGTGATTTACAAGAGATTACTCCACATTTATGGAATGCTGTTGATGTAACTAAGGACACTTTAAGTATTGTTACCAAAATGCTCTTGTCTGTTAAATTCAATGAAGACAGATGTTTGGAACTAGCTGGAACTAACTTTGCAACTGCTACTGATTTGGCAGACATTATGGTTCGTGAGAAAAAGATTCCATTCAGAACTGCTCATAAAATCGTTGGTAGAATTGTAAATGAGGCTACTGCTCATGGATTAACTGAAAAAGATGTTACATCCCAATACATTGATGAAATTGCTGAAGAATTGGGCTTTGATAAACTTGAACTTGATGATGAATTAGTTCAAAAAGCTTTAAATCCTTTAGAAAATGTTAAAATGAGAACTGTTCCTGGTGGTCCTTCTCCAGAAATGGTTGAAATTGCAAGAGCAGACATCAAAGAATTTTTAGATGAAGAATTTGAGAAAAAAGGAATTTAATTTCTTTTTTTATTAACTTTTTTTTATTTACTAGCTATTTTTCTTCTGACTCTTTTAGACTTTTTATAAAATCATCTCTTATTTCTTTAGCCAGGTTTTCATCACCTTCTATAATTGGACCCTGATATCCGCAGTCATAGCAGATCCATCTTGACCACATTTGAGGTACAACCCATTCCACTCTATCTGATCCACATCTTGGACATATTTTACGCATTTTAATCACTTATTTTGTTTTATAGAAGCTCCAGATTAAATCAAGTGCTTCTCCAACTTCCAATGCTGAAGCTCTTGTTTCTCTTAGAATCCTTTGTATTGAAAACTTCTTATGGTGAGGAAACTTCCTGTGAACCTCATAAAGCAGAGGACATCCAAAGCCATCAAATTCCCTTAATTCATAGTCTCTTGTTACTGATTTGATTTCCTGTTTGGAAGTTGAAAGGCTTGCTGGAAGATTGATTCTATATATGTTTTCCCTTTGTTTTGTTATGCATTGTGTTCCAGTTGAAAGCATATCACCATAGATGACAAACTCAATATTGTTTTCTTCTGCATAATCATAAACCAGCTCTTCTGTTTTTTTGGAACATTTTCCACAGGGATGAAACTTACCATTTAAAGATTCAGCTATTATTTCACTGTAATCTGCACTGATGTAGTGATGTTTGACATCCAAGAGTTCACATAAGTCTTTGATATTGTGTTTAAACTGATTTGGAAGAATTATTGTTCCTGCATCCACTGTAACAGCTATTGGATTAAAACCTAATTTTTTAGCAAGTATCAGTGAAAAACTGCTGTCTACTCCTCCAGACAGTGCAACAACAGCCTGTGGCATTTCACATTCTTCAAATTCATTATTTTTCATATATTCATTGATGCTGAAACTGTAGATATGATTTAATTTTTCATTTAGAACTTTCTTAAGGTTGAAAATGGCCTGTGATTTGTCCTGGAATCTAGTTAAGGTTTTTCCAGCTAATTTTAACTGGTATTCCTTTTGCAGGTAATTGGCATAATTTTCAACATGGATGGAATTTACTTTTAGCTTTTCTCTTAGCTTTCCAACTACCCATCCTCCTTTTCCAATAATAGCTGCCTTGTCAGGTCGGTCTTCAGTGATTATCCATAATTCCTTGGTCTTTTCATTGTAGATAATGTCATAAATCTGGATATCAACACTTTCATGACCTATCTCTTTTCTGATTTCATTTATTTCACATAAAAGAAGTTCTTCACTGTACAATTTAACACCAATTTCACTTGTTTTGAAGCCTCTAAAAATCGGCATATTTATTCCATCTATTTATATTATATACTATGTAGTTTATAAATAAATAATGAAAATTAAATTAATTTCTTAAGGTGTTTTTTATGGTAAGATTTATGGGAGGTCTAAATGAAAATAGAAATTCAAAACCAAAAGATGAATTTTTAGATTTAGATGACTCTTATAACAGATTAATGGAAAATAGAAACATAAGGCCTAACAATGAGTTTTCAAATTTAAATGATTCTCCTGTTGGAGTAAAAGAAAGCTCAAGACCCCAAGTTGCACCTAGATTCCCTCCAGAAGATAACATTCAGTTTGGTGTTAACTATAAAGAGGGCTCTAAACCACCAGTTATAGGTAATAATTATACAATACGTTCTAATTCAATTATATATAATGATGTTGTAATTGGGGATGATTTTAGAACAGGCCATAATGTAGTTATCCGTGAAAACACCAATATTGGTGATGATGTACTAATTGGAACCAACACAGTTATTGAAGGTGATGTTGTAATTGGAAATAATGTCAGTATCCAATCCAATGTATACATTCCTACAAATTCTGTTATTGAAGACAATGTATTTATCGGACCATGTGCATGCTTTACCAATGACAAATATCCAGTTAGAGTTAAATATGAACTTAAGGGTCCTAAAATAAGGAGAGGAGCTTCTATTGGCGGAAATACTACTTTTTTATCTGGTGTTGAAATCGGAGAAGGAGCTATTGTAGCAGCTGGAGCTATTGTAATTCACAGTGTGCCTCCATTTTACTTAGCTATTGGAACACCTGCTAAAATCAAGCCACTAGCTGATCATCTTAAAGTTCCAAATATCTTATAATCTTTTTTTTAATATTCTTTATTTAGTTCACATTCCATTTCTGAATTCTATTTGATACTTATCGAACTAATTTCAAAACTATTAAATACTATAACTTTCTTATATATTTTTGTTTAGTAGCTTTTAGAATTCCTTTGAAATCTATCAGTGAAAAAACAGTAGTTTAAGGAGATTATTATGAGTAAATGGAAATGTAAAATCTGCGGATTTGTCTATGATGAAGACAAAGGTTTACCTGACAAAGGAATTGAACCAGGAACTTCATTTGATTCTCTCCCAGACGATTTTAAATGCCCTGCATGTGGTGCTGGAAAATTTATGTTTAAAGAAATTTAATTAAGGTGATAATATGGATAAATACGTTTGTAAAGTTTGTGGATATGTATATGACCCAGAACAAGGTTCTCCTCAACAAGGTATTGAACCAGGAACTGCTTTTGAAGATTTACCTGATGACTGGACCTGCCCATTATGTGCTGTCCCAAAAGAACAATTTGAAAAACAATAAGTTTTTTCAAACCTTTTTTTTTATTTTTTTTATAATTTTTCCAGAGCTTCCTGGCCAACAGATTCTACTTTTACCTTTGATGTGAATTTAGCAAAGATTTTTTCAATGTCTTGATTATTTGGGGATACAACATTATAGGTTACATTTTCATCAAAGAGTTTATTAGTTATATGTAATCTGTTGTTTCTGATTTCCTGATCTATTAATTTGATATTTTCATATCCGAAATTAATCCTGTAAACATCATATATTTCAATTTCAATGATTTCACTATTTTCAATGGCTTCAAGAACAGATTTTCCATAGGCTCTTACAAGTCCGCCAGCACCTAGTTTTATTCCACCAAAGTATCTTGTAACAATAGCTGTAACATTGTGTAAATCATTTTTTCTAAGAGCATTTATCATTGGCTTTCCAGCAGTTCCGCTTGGTTCTCCATTATCATCAAATCCTTCACCATTGGAGGTAATGTAAGCACTGCAGTTGTGAGTTGCATCACTGTATTCTTCACTAATTTTTGAAATAATCTCTTTACTTTCCTCTTTTGTTTTTGAAGGGAAAAGTCTGCAGATGAACTGTGATTTTTTTATTTTTATTTCACTTTGTGTTGGTTTAGCTATTGTTTTCATAATATCGTCTATAACTATTATATATTAGTTAATTTATATTTAAAATAAGTAATTAATTTTATTGAGGTGATATTTTGTCAAGTAAATCTGCCAAGATAGTTGTTGTATTGGTTGTAGCTGTTATTGCTTTTTGCTTTGCTGGTGTTTGTGCATCTTTAACAGGCGAAATATCTCTAGGACTAAATGAATCTAATAATACTTTTGATTTTAATTTAACTAATGATTCTTCTCAAGAGGATGCTCCTGTAGAAGATACTAGTTATTCTGAATCATCTTATGATACTTCAAGTTCAGATGATTCTTCTCAAGATGATTATTATGAAGAATCAACAGATAATGGTCACCAACATCAAGGTGGTGAAAATACAGGTGGTGAACCATCACAACCTCAAGAACCTCCAACTGGTGGTGAAGATACTCCTTCTGAAGGATAATTAAAGGAGAAAAAATAACTCCTTACTTTTTTTCTATTTTAAAAATCCAATAACTTTTGAACATCTAAAATTACTGAGTTAATAGCTAACTCGAAGAGTTGTTTTCCGTAAACTTCATCAACATAAACACCATTTTCTTCAACGTCCCTTGCACCTTCTTCAATGCCAGGGTCATTTTCACGTGCTTTGTTGAAACCATGTAGACCAACTTCTTCATATTTCTCAAGGTCTGTCTGATTATCAATTTCATCTTCATTTAGTATTCCAAGAACCTTACCCATTGAAAGCTCTCCACTTCCACCATGAGGTCCTTCAGTTGAAATTACTTTATTGTTAAAAATAATTGTAATGTCAGTTTCATCTTCAACATCAGCTAATTCAGCCATTATTGGTGTATTTCCACCATGGGAATTAACAATAACAACCTTTTCAATATCCAAATATTTCTTTGCTGATTTTAATGTTTCAATTAAATTCTTTTTTAGCTCTTCAAGGGAAACATGAATTCCATGATCTATTTCATCAAGTTCATGAGCAGGAAATACAACACCTAAAAATTTAGCACCACTTTCCAGAGCAGATTGCAGTGCAATGTAGGATCCAATTTTAGCATCAGTATCAATTGGAAGTGCAGGGCCATGATTTTCAAGGTGTGAGCCTAAAGCAATAATTCCAACTTTATGAACATTTGGATTGTTTATTCTACCTGCTTCATATCTTAGCTGTGCCATTTTATCTACCTTTCACACTTCAAAGTTCCAAATACTGTCTCCAACATAATGTTTTGTTTCAATAGCTTTTCCAGAATCATTTTCAACCATTTCATCACCAGTGATTAAGCTAACACCAATAGCTAATGGTTTTTTATGGGTTTCATCAACAATTAAAACAATATCTCCCTCTTCAATATCGCTGTCAGCTTCAACGATTCCAGGACTCATTATGTCTGCACCATTACTTACAAATCTGATTGCTCCCATATCCACTACAACAGTTTTTCCATTAATCTCATTAGCTAGTGCTGCTTTTAGGGTTGGGAATGGTTTATCATCAATAATTATGATGTAAGGTTCACCATCAACTAAGATAAAAGAGTATGGTTCAGCTTCTAATATTTCCACATTTTTGCTGTCTGCAAGTATGTCACTGTATTGGCCAAGATCTTTTTTAAGTTCTTTGACTTTTTTCTTTTTTAAGAAATTTCTTTTTTTAACTTTGATATTCATAATTTTTCCACTTCGAAGATTTTTTTATATTTAAAATAGATATTATTTTAATTCTATTAATAACCTTTTCTAGCTATTAATTTTTCTTTTTTAAAATAAAATGTAAATTTTCATCATTTTTATTAGAAATAGAAAAAGGTTTATATATAAGAATAATTATAATATTTAGTATTAGTTTTTAATTAGGTTTTTACTAACTTAATTATGATACTTTTTTAACTATAATAAATATTATTTTTTGTAGTTACATTTAAATATTATTCAAACAATAAATAACATAGTATAATAAGGTGATATTGTGAGCGGACAAAATGTTCAAAGACCACTTGATGCATTAGGACAAGCTGTAAACTCTCCTGTTCTAATAAAACTTAAAGGAGATCGTGAATTTAGAGGAATACTTAAAAGCTTTGACTTGCACATGAACTTAGTTCTTAATGATGCAGAAGAATTACAAGATGGCGAAGTCACTAGAAGACTTGGTGTTGTTCTTATTAGAGGAGACAACATAGTTTATATTTCACCATAAATACTATTGTAATGCTTTTTTCTAGTTGATGCTTAGGTATCAACAATATTTTAATCTGATAATTCAGATTATTTTATCTTTAAGCTACTGTTAAATAATAAAATTAATATAAAGGAGGTGTCTCAATGGCAAAAGGAACTCCATCAATGGGTAAAAAGAATAAAAAAACCCATATAAGATGTAGAAGATGTGGTAGAAACACTTACCATATACGTAAAAAAGTTTGTGCTTCCTGTGGATTCGGTAAATCCAAAAAAATCAGAAGATACAGTTGGCAAAACAAAAAACCTACAACCAGACAAAGATTAGTATAAAATCTTTGTTTAAAACTTTTTTTTATTTTTCAATATTTTAAATTAATTATAAACTAGCTATTTTTTTTAAAAAAGAGAGATTAAAGATTATTTTTTAGTTAATCTTAGATTTAAAATTCATCTTCAACTGCAGCCCATAATTCAGGCGCCCAGTCTTGTTTTCCATCAATTACCATATCAAGCAATCTGACTTTTCCATCCTTAAAACGAAATAGTCTGTAATCCTGCTGTGGTTTTGACTGTTTACCTTCTTTATTGCAGTCTAGATATAATCCTTCACTGTATTCAACTTCGAAGTCTCCAGATTTTACAAAGTCTCCAACTAGGGAATATCCATTTTTCACACTTTTGTCTAGTTCCTCAACAGTTTTCAGCCATCCGCCATTTAATCTGAATTTTATATCTGGATCAATTTTTGTTATTTCTTCTTTCCAATTAAGTAACATAGTCTATAATTAACTTTTTATTTATAAAGGACATCACCAAGAGCATGTGAAAAGTTTTATTAACCTTCAATTTTTAATAAATTAAAAGGTGTTAACTTATGGATGCAGTAGAAGAAAACATTAGAAACAGAAGAAGCATTAGAAAATACAGTGATAAAGAAATTCCAGATGAATATGTTGATAAACTTTTAAGGGCAGCAATGCAGGCAGCTGGAAGCAGAATGGGTGCTGAACCTTGGGAATTTATAGTAGTCAAAGATAAGGAAACTATTGGGAAATTATCTGAGCTTGATTCCAATACAAAACCATTAAAGACTGCAACACTAGCTATTGTTTCAATTGCTAATATGGAAAGAGTTCATTATGAAAGAGTATGGCAACAGGATATGGCTGCAGCTAGTGAAAATCTTCTTCTTGAAGCAGCAAACTTAGGTCTTGGTGCTGTATGGTTAGGTATTGCACCTGTTGAAGAACGTATGAATAAAATACGTGAAATCTTCAATTTAGAAAGTGAATCACTACGTCCTTTTAATATTATTTCACTTGGGTATCCTGCTGAAGGATTTGAAAATAAGTTTGTTGATAAGTATGATGAAACCAGAGTTCATTATGAAACTTATTAATCCATTCTTCTTTTTTTTATAAAACCTTTATATTAATTGAAAAATAAATATCATATTATAATGTGGTATTAATTATGAACTTGTTAGAAAAATTTAACATTATTCCAAATGATGAACACTTATATGAGGTTGCATTTATGCATGGTTCATATAGTGCTAAGATTGGAGTTGATTATACTTATGAAAGACTAGAATTTCTTGGAGATTCTGTTTTAAACATGATTGTATCTGAATACCTTTTTAAAAAGTATTCTGATTATAAGGAAGGAGATTTAACTAAACTTAGGGCAAATTATGTTTGTCAGACTGCATTAATCTTTTATTCACATGAATTGGGATTGGATAAGCATATAAAAATATTCAGTGAAGATAACAACATTAGTGATAATGAGATTTTATCTATAACTGCAGATGTCTTTGAATCATTTTTAGGTGCAATCTTTTTAGATCAGGGAATAGAATTTGCCAAAGATTACATTTCTAAAATTATTTTTAAGTATATAGACCAAGAAAAAGTCTTCTTTGCTGATTATAAATCAGCTATGAAAGAATATGGGGATGCTGAAGAAGTTGATGTAAGCTATGAAATCATTGAAGAGTATGGTCTTCCTCATGATAAAACCTTTATAATTTCCATTTTGGTGGATGGAAAAGAAATGGGAATTGGAAAAGGAAAAAACAAAAAAGAAGCTGAACAGAAAGCAGCTGAAAAAGCTATGGAAAAATTAGGTATTGAAAAGTATTAGGTGGGTTTCTATGAAAAAGGAATCTGTAGGAATTGTTGAAACAAAATATTTTGATATTGCAGACACTATTAAATTAGAGAGCGGTAAGACTCTAAGTAATGTTACTGTAGCTTATGAAACTTATGGTGAACTAAATAAAGAAAAAAACAATGCAGTTCTTATTTGTCATGCTCTATCAGGAGATGCTCATGCAGCAGGTTGGCATAAAGGAGATAAGAAACCTGGTTGGTGGGAAATTTTAATAGGGCCAGGTAAAGCATTAGACAGCAGAAAATACTTTATTATATGTTCTAATGTTTTAGGTGGATGTAAAGGCACTACAGGTCCTGCTTCTATTAATCCTGAAACCGGAAAGCAATATGGTACTGATTTTCCAGTAATCACCATTAAGGATATGGTTAATGTTCAAAAGATTCTAGTTGATTCCTTTGGTATTGATAAGTTAGCTGCTGTTATTGGAGGATCTATGGGTGGAATGCAGGTTATGCAATGGCTTGTTTCCTATCCTGAGATGGTTAAAAAGGCAATTCCAATAGCTACAACAGCAAGGTCTTCTCCTCAGCAAATAGCTTTTAATGAGGTTGGCCGTCAGTCAATAGTTGCTGACCCTGACTGGGCTGGAGGAAACTACTATGAAACTGGTAAAGTTCCTAAAAATGGACTTTCTGTAGCACGTATGGTTGCTCATATTACCTATCTAAGTGATGAGTCAATGTATCTTAAATTTGGACGTGACTTGCAGGATAAAGAGGAAGTTACCTATGACTTGTCAATGGATTTCCAGGTTGAAAGCTATCTTCATCATCAAGGTGCATCCTTTGTAAAACGTTTTGATGCAAATAGCTATCTCTACATTACAAAAGCTATTGATTTATTTGATTTGTCAATTAACAACTCATTAATTGATGGTTTAAGTCCTGTTAAAGCTAAAGTTGAAGTTGTTTCTGTTGATTCTGACTGGCTTTATCCAACAGAGCACAGTATGGATATTCTAACAGCTCTTCAGGCTAATGATGTGGAAGTATCCTTCTCAGAGCTTAAATCCAGCTATGGTCATGATGCATTCCTTCTTGAGAAAGGACAACTTAACTATATCGTTTCAAGATTCCTTGCAGATAATGTTGTAGAGGACTTGATGAGAACTGATGTAATAACAATAACAGAAAAGGCTCAAGTAGAGGAAGCTGCCCGTTTGATGCTTGATAATCAAGTTACTCACTTGCCTGTTGTTACAGATGACAAGAAGTTAATTGGTATTGTAACTAGCTGGGACTTGTCTAAGTCTATTGCAACTGATTCTAAGGATTTAATGGATATAATGACAAAAACAGTTAAGTTCTGTAAAGCTGAAGACACAATTGAAGAGATATCTCATAAAATGAAGAAGTTTGATATTTCCTGTCTTCCAGTTGTTGATGATGACTTGATTCTTCAGGGAATAATTACAACTGACCAAATAAGTCATTTAATTTCTTATATTTAAAAAAAAGATTTAAGGAAAGGTTGAAAAGCCTTTCATTTATTTAATTTTTAGTTTACTGCTTTTTTTAATGCTTGATCTATATCTGCAATAAGATCTTCAACATTTTCAATACCTACAGACATTCTAATGAAGTCTGGAGTGATTCCACTTTCTAATTGTTCTTCAGAACTCATATTTGAGTGTGTAGTGGTTGCAGGGTGTATTACTAAGGTTTTAGCATCAGCAATATTCGCTACATGGGATAACAATTCAACACTTTCAATGAATTTTTTACCCTCTTCAATTCCACCTTTGATACCAAATCCAACAATACAACCATAATTGCCATTTAAGTATTTTTCAGCCATTTCATGGTTTTCATTGTCTTCAAGACCAGGATAATTTACCCATGAAACTGCTTCATGGTTTTTAAGGAATTTAGCTATTTCTAAAGCATTTTCACAATGTTGATTTACTCTTAAACTTAGGGATTCAGTACTTTGTAAAATCATAAATGCATTCATTGGACTCATTACAGTTCCTAAGTCTTTCATTAAATGAGCACGTGCTTTCATGATATATGCTTTGTTTCCAAAAGCCTCAGAGTAAATTAAACCATGGTAGGATTCATCAGGTTCTGTAAATTGTGGGAATTTTCCATTGGTCCAATCAAAGTTACCACCATCTACAATAATTCCACCCATACTTGTTCCTGTTCCAGATAAGAATTTGGTAGCTGAATGAACAACAATATCTGCACCATAATCAATTGGTCTGACCATTGTAATAGCTGAGGTATTATCTACAATTAAAGGAATTCCATTTTCATGTGCAATTTCAGCTATTGCTTCAAAATCAGGGATATCTAATTGAGGATTTCCAACAGATTCACAGTATATTGCTTTTGTTTTATCGTTGATAGCTTCTCTGTAAGCATCAAGGTCATGAGTATCTACAAAGTTAACTTTAATTCCCCAGTTAACCATTGTATTCTTAAATAAAGTGTAGGTTCCTCCATAGAGGTTATTTGAAGCTACAATTTCATCTCCTGCATTTGTTATGTTTAAAATAGCTAGTAAAATTGCAGACATTCCTGTTGATTGAGCTAGTGCACCTACTCCATTTTCAATAGCTGCAACCCTTTTCTCTAATACTTCAGTGGTAGGATTTGATATTCTTGTGTAAATGTGTCCTTCTTCTTCAAGTGCATATAGTTTTTTAGCTTTTTCGGCACTTTCAAAGGCATAAGAACTTGTGTAATAAATTGGGGTTGCTCTTGCACCAGTTACAGGATCTGCTCTTTCTTCTCCTGCATGAACTTCTAAAGTTCTTTCTCCATATTTTCTTTTATTAGTCATATTTAATCACTAGTAAAATATATGGAAATTTAAAAATTTAATAGTTTTCCCATTTTAAGGAAAACTCTAAAAAATAAGTAATTTTATAAATTTTCTATTTCTTTTTTGGTTAGTTTTGTGAGGTTCATTATTTCTTCTATTGGGTAGTTTTGTTTTTTCATTCTTTTTGCAACTGTTTCTATTCCTTCATTTCTACCTTTTCTTTCGCCTTCTTCAATTCCCTCATCTACAAGTTCTCTAAAAACATTAGTTTTCATTTTTATTTTCTCCATTATAAGATTAAACTCTTTTTCATCTTCAATAAATCTTCTAGCTAATATGGCTTGACCTTTTTTTAAAGTTTCTAATGTTTCCTGTTCAATTTCAGTTAATTCATTTGTTAGTTTAACGGTTTGTTTTAATATTTCTTTAGGTTGTTCTTTTGATTTGAAAAATGGTAAAAATCTTAATTCATGAAGTTCTTGTCTTGTTAGTGTTTTTTTATTTTTTATCTTTTCTTTTAATCTTTTTAATACTTTGTCTCCTTCTATCTCTTTTAGTGAGAAAATTTCAGGTTTGAATATTATTGGTCCATAATCCCATAATTCCTGTGTTTTCACATGGTATGTATACAGTATAAATATTCTCACTTTGGATTTTTGCTTTTCAATTGCAAGAGCTGTATAAACCATAAATCGTTTTATATCTTGTGATTTTAATTTACTATTTTGATATTCCACTATGATTATTTCATTTTTATCATTTTTAAGCACTTTATCAGCATATCTATAAACCGGATCTGTGGTTATGAATTCTGTAGATAATTCTTCCACTATCTGATTATTTTTGTCAAAAAATTCAACCATGTATGTCTGTTCTAGTTTTCCTGTGTTTTAAAAAAGGTATCTGCAAATTTATATATTTTTTTGTAGGGTTCTTCAGTGTTTGTGGATATAGTAATATTATCGGGATTTTCTTTATCCATATAATCACCATTTTTTAATTAAATTAATAAAAATATTTATAAATTTGCTGTAATTTATGAACAATATTTTAATTTAACTTAAAAATTTTTAACATAAGTCAATAAAATTAAATAAAAATTACAGTATTTATTATTTTAGAACCTCAATTTTTCATGGATGATTAAACTCAATCACCTCATAATATGATACTAAATTGTGTATAATTTATTAATAATGAAAACATATTATTATAACATGAGTTCCAATTTTAAATTTTTAAAAAACTTTAATAGAAATTTGTATATTTTAGCAGACACAATTGAAAAAGAAATTTACACTGCACCATCAGCGGTTCTAGCAGATGGTACAACCTTTTTAGAGAATTTAATTTTTGATATTTTTAAAAGAGTAAATCATGAATTAGATTTGCGCATT
Organism: Methanobrevibacter woesei; assembly: GCF_003111605.1. Taxonomy (NCBI): domain Archaea; kingdom Methanobacteriati; phylum Methanobacteriota; class Methanobacteria; order Methanobacteriales; family Methanobacteriaceae; genus Methanobrevibacter; species Methanobrevibacter woesei. The sequence goes on from NZ_MZGU01000004.1 coordinate 537,375, forward strand.
CCCTTTGCTGATAAAGTGGAATTTTTAGCTAAATCAAATTATATTAGCATTAATTTGAAAAAAAATCTTTTAAGGTCATATAGAATCAGAAATTCTATGCACAGTATCAATGATAATGTGGAAGACCACTTGAAGCTAAATAAGCTACGTGCAGTGAACATGCATAAATATCTCTTTATCAGTGCATGGTTATATTATGATGAATTCTGTGATGATATCTTCAAGTCATCAAAACCATCATATATTCATCCAGATAAGATAAACAAGGGAATTTTCAATGAAAACAACATTGAAATTAAAAATTGTATTGCATGTGGAACACCATTGGGCTCCAAAAACAGCCTCTTCTGTCCTCATTGTAAGGAAAAGCTTCACAAAAGTGATGAGCTAAAATCACTTAGAAAATCCATAGGATCAAAGACTCCATTTAAAAAAGACAGATTAATTGAATTAGGCTATTCAAAAGAGCTTAGAAATCAGCTATTAATTGAATTGAGAAATGAAGGATATGTAAAAATTGTTGGCAGATTAAATTATTTCAACAATGAAAAAATTAATGAACTTATAAAGGAAACAGACCAATACAGAAAAGTTGAAAATACATTATATAATTTAAACTCAAGAAACTTGTCACTTGAAGAAGTTAGAAATTCAGAGTGCTATGAATTAGGTAAAAAGGGCATAGCTCCTTTTGTTGAAATCTATAAAATCATCTCTAAATTATGCATTACAACTTTTTTAAGAAATTTCTTCCTAAAAGAATCCTTTGATAACTTGAAATTTGACATTGACATTGTTTACCAATGGTATAATCAGGAAAAGACCAGTTTCAGTCCAGACTTTAAGAAATTTAATCAGATACTCATTAACAACTTCTTGAAATTGAAAAGAGCAGGCAGGGATAATGAAGAAATTAAAAAAGAGCTGTTCATAAATGAAGATATCTGGAATTACTGGAAAACATCTGATAATGAGCTATTTGTAGACTTCTTTGAAAACATTAAAGAGATTAAATATGAAATCTTTTTAAAGGAACTTAGAAAAGGAAATATAAGGGAAGATGCATTGAAAATAGCTGAAATCACTGAAGAAGATTTAAGTGATAAATTAGCTAATGATGATTCTTTCAATAAGAAGTTCAATGAGCAATATGTTGAAAAGAGATCTAACAAATTTATTCATTATTTAAATCAGGAAAGCATTGAAACATCTGCAGTCAAATCTAAGCTATCTATCGAAGAGGTTAACCAATGGGTGGAAAAAGGCCGTAAAACAAGGGAAGAACCATTCAAAAGTTTCTGTTTAAAGTATACTAAAGCTTTAATGGACAAATATTTAAGGTTGCTTAGAAAAACAGATATTGAAAATGCATTTGTAAACTCTCAAATTAAAAGGGATGATTTAGATAGCTGGATAAGAAAAGGTCAAAGACAGTACGATGATTCTAATGACATGTTCATCACATTTTATTCAAAACTTACAAAAATATTGCTTAACAAGTATGTGGAAGCCCGTAAAAATGGAAAAAGGAAAAAAGAAGCTGCAAAGGAAATAGGCAAAACAGTTGAATCTGTTAAAAACCTATTGGACAATAAGATGAATGAGGAATGCAGGCAAAAGCTTGAAAAAATCAAGGCGGACTTAATAATTGATTCATTTAAAGAGGGAAAAACCAAGGAAGAAACAATCTTAAAGGTAGATATCAGCTTAAATGAATTAAATGAATATCTTGAATTGGGTAAAGATGAAGAATCTCAATATCATGCATTGTATGAAGAATACAGTAAATCTTTAGTTCCTAATTTAATGAAAAAGTTCCTAAAGGAATTTGAAACAAAACAACAGTCCAAAGTACTCAAATCTCTAAAAATCACTGAGAAAGATTTAGAAAACTGGTGCAAGATAGAAGAAGATGAAGAAAATCCAATTACTTTTTATGACAGTTATATGGAGATAAAAAAAGAGAAATATATTAGTAATTTTATCAAAAAAGGATCCAAGTTAAAGGCATTAAAGAATTCAGACATGACAAATGATGAATTCATGGAGTTTGAAGAAGAGTTAAATGATGAAATTCGTGAAAGACAAATGTTGCTTTTCTTAAAGGAAATTATAAAGCATAATAAACCTAAACAGGCAGCAAGAAAAGTTAACATTAAATTAAATGATGCATATGAATGGTATGTAAAAGGTCTTGAAGGGGACAACGAATACACTGACTTCTCTGAGATATTTTACGATGCATTTATTGAAAGGATATTGGTTATATTGAAAAATTTAACTTCTGAAGGAGAAAGCGAGGGGAACATTGTCAAATTCTTAAAACATCAATCATTTATGGATAAAGAAGACTACAAGTTCTTAAAAAATATAGGAACCATTACAAAAGATGAAAACAATAGAACTGCTATCAATATTGAAAGGGAAAGAAACCTATTTAACATTCATCCAGATTTACTTGATTTAGATATAGAGCTAAATTTAATGGATGAATAATCTTAATAGCTATTAATTAGATAATTACTATTTAGATTGATAGTGGGATTTAGATATAATGTGCTCAATTGCAGGTTTAGAAGGTAATTTCAAAGCAAGTGATTTAACTAAAATGCTTAAATCATCTAAAAATAGAGGTATTGACTCATCAGGAGTATTTTTAGCCCCTGACACCCTTGAAAACAATATTGATTTAGATGATTATGAAAATGATTCCAATTTAAACTTTGCAATGGGGCATAACTTATTATCTATTTTTAAACTTGAAAATAGTGAATTTTACCAGCCTGTTTCTAAGGATAATCTTGTTTTAGTTTTTAATGGTGAGATTTATAATTTCAGGGAGCTGGCTGAATTTCTTAATTCTGACTTTAGCTGTGATACAGATTTGCTTCTAAATTTAGCATGTCATTATTTTAAAAAGTCAGGTAATTTACTTGAAGCTGTTAAGAAAACTGTAAGTAAAATTGATGGAGATTACAGTTTTGTAATATGGGATGGTAAAAACTTAGCTATTGCACGGGATGATATGGGAGTCAAGCCATTATTCTATGCAGTTAATAATAATTTAAAGGGATTTTCCTCAACAAGAAAATCACTAAGAGAAGTTGGATTTAGTGAAATAATCTCTTTAAAGCCTGGAAATATCTTATACAACTGGAAAGAGGTGGAGTTTAGAGCCCATCCATGGCAAATAACAGAAAATATAGATATCTCTAATCTAAAAGAATTACTATTTAACTCAGTTTCAAAAAGAGTGGAGTTTTTAGAAGAGATAGCAGTAATCTTTTCAGGGGGAGTAGACAGTGCTATCTTAACTTTAATTTTAAAAAAAATAGCTAGTCAGAGAGATCTTAAAATAAGACTATATTCTGTTGGTGGTAAAAACTCAAAAGATGTTCAGGCTGCTAAAAAACTTGCATCACAACTTCACTTGCCTTTAAAAGTTCATGATATTTCAGAAGAAACTGTAAAGGAAAATCTTTCTAATGTTATAAATGCTATTGATGATACAAATCTGATGAAAATAGGAGTTGGAATGACAATTTACTTAGCATCAAAGATGATAAAAGAAGATGGTCTTAAAGTAGCTATTTCAGGCCAAGGTGCAGATGAACTCTTTGCAGGATACAATAGATACCTAAAATCCTTTGAAAGTGGAGATTTGGATGAGGAATTGAGACATGACATTGAAAATATGTATCATGTTAACTTAGAGCGTGATGATGCAGTGTCTATGGATAATGGTGTAGAATTGAGATTACCTTTCCTTGATTCTAAATTAGTGGAATTTGCACTTAACATTCCAGTTGAGTATAAAATTATAGCTAGGGATGATAAAATAAGAAAACATATTTTAAGGAATTTAGCTAGTGAATTAGGGCTTGATGATGAATTTGCATTTAGGCCTAAGAAAGCAGCACAATATGGAACTGGAATTGATAAGATTCTACGTAAAAAAATCATTAAAAATTATGATTTAAACTCTTTTTTATAAAATTTTAATCTGTGAAATCTTAAACATTTATTAGTGTTAAACAATAAATTAATATTATTATAATTAATCGTTTAGGAGATTTATTAATGAAAATAGAAAAAGACGCGGAAAAAATTGTAGAAGAATTTTCAAAAACATTAGATAATATTCCTGATCTTGAAGAAACATGGTATATTACAGATAATTTAAATCTCACACGTAAGGATGAATCTCACGAGAAAAATCCTGAAAAAATATTGAGAAATGCTAATATTGACAAAGATGGAAATCTTATTGTTAAAAAAGCAGATTGGGTTAATTAAATATAAAAATAGGGGACTTTATAATGAGAATGGATTTGGTTTTGGAGCTTTTAGATGTTCCAGGACAATTAGTGTCTGTATTAAAACCTATTAGTGGACTTGGTGCTAATTTAGTTACTGTTATCCATAAAAGAGACATTAAAAATGAAAAAGGAAGAATTCCTGTTCAATTGACTATTGAAGGTGAACGTAAAAACCTTAACCGTGTAATTGACAAATTTAATGAACTTGGTGTTTCTATTTTGGAAATGGATGGTGTTGTTCGCAAAGAAAAAGTTAGCACTATCTTAATTGGTCACATTGTTGATAAAGATATTAGGGACACTATGGATAGAATTAATGAATTAGACGGCATTTATATTGTTGGATTTGATATTAAATTAGATGGTGAGGCTAAATCCTCTGCATTAATCAATATTGAGACGGATGTAGGCAAAAAACAAGTTGTATTTGATAGAATTAATGAAATTGCCGTTGAAAAGGATTTATTAGTGATTAATGAGGTTTAGGGATATTTATGAATGAATGTAAAGTCATAATTATGGGATTTGGTGCAGTAGGACAAGGAGTCGCTAATGCCATTTCTCTTAAAAAAGATATGATTAAACAAGAGCACAACGTCGAGGTGAAGGTTGTTGCTGCAGCTGATTCATCATCTTCAGCTATTTGTGCTGATGGGTTAGATGAACAGTTACTTGTTAGTGTTAAAAATGATAATGGAAGTTTAGCATCATATCCAGAATATGGTAGTGATGTTTGTGGAATAGATGTATTAGATAGTGTTGAATATGATTGCTTAATAGAAGCAACACCAACTAACATTGAAGATGGTGAACCTGCTTTATCTTTAACTTTAAAAGCTTTTGAAGAAGGTAAAGATGTTGTAACTTCTAATAAAGGACACTTAGCATTATTCTTCAAAGATGTAGTTTCTGCAGCTGAAAAAAATAATGTTCAGTTCAGATATGAAGCTACTGTTGGGGGAGCAATGCCTATTATTAATTTTGTTAAAGATACTCTTTCCAGCTGTAAAATTTCTTCCATTGAAGGTATTTTAAACGGTACTACTAACTATATTTTATCTAGAATGACTTCTGAAGGTTCTTCCTATAAGGATATTTTACATGAGTCTCAAGAGTTAGGAATAGCTGAAACAGACCCTACTCAGGATGTTGAAGGAATTGATGCTGCATGTAAAACTGTTATTTTAGCTAATTCCTTACTTGGAATTGATGCTACATATAGTGATGTAGATGTAGAAGGTATCTCTAATATTACCTCTCAAGCTATTGAACTTGCTAAAAAAGATGGTTATTTAATTAAATTAATAGCTGAAGTATCACCAGATAACTTAAAAGTGTCTCCGCGTCTAGTTAAACAAGGTAGCTCTTATGATGTAAATGGAACTTTAAACATGGCTACTGTTCACACTGATTTAGCTGGTGATGTTACTGTTGTTGGTTTAGGTGCAGGTTCTCTTGAAACCGCTTCTGCAATGTTGACTGATTTAATTAGTATTTTAAAAAATAAATACTAATTTTTCTTATTTTTTTTTCTTGATACTATGAAATATGTTGTTTTTATCCCTGATGGGTCTAGTGATTATCCTGTTGATGAATTAGATGGTATGACTCCTTTACAGTATGCTAACACTCCAAATATTGATAAATTAGCTAGTAAAGGATGTGGAGGATTTACTAATAATGTTCCTGAAGGATTAACTCCAGGTTCTGATGTTGCAAATATGAGTATTTTTGGTTATGACCCTAATGACTTTTATACAGGTCGTGGTCCCCTAGAAGCTGGAAGCATGGGTATTGAAACTGAACCTACTGATGTAATCTTTAGATGTAACACCATAACTGAAAAAGATGGAATAATGGATGATTTCAATGCAGGCCACATCACATCACAGGAAGCTGAAGTACTTATGGATGCATTAAATGAGTATTTCAATGAAAAATATGAAGGATTCAAAGGAAAATTTTATCCAGGTATAAGCTATAGGCATGTATTTGTATACTCCTGTGATAATGAAGAAGATGCAAAGTTCCTTTCTAATCTTAAGACCATGCCTCCTCATGATATTGCATCTCAGAATCTAGATGAAAATACATCTGGTAAAATTGATGATTCTTGGGGAAAAGATTTGGCATTGGAAATTAAAAATATAATGATTGAATCCCAGGAAGTTTTAAAAGACCATGAAATCAATCAAAAAAGGATTTCCGAAGGTAAAAAACCTGCTAACATGGTTTGGTTATGGGGTCAAGGTGTCACTCCTAAATTACCTAACTTTAAGGAAACTTATGGGCTTGATGGTGCTGTAATCACTGGTGTTGACTTATTAAAGGGAATTGGTGTATTTGCAGGTTTGGATGTTATTGAAGTGCCTGGAGCTACAGGATACTTTGATACTGACTATGCAGCAAAAGGAAAGTATGCAATTGACACTTTAAAAAACCATGATTTACTTTTTATTCATGTTGAAGCTCCAGATGAAGCAGGACATGCTGGTGACATTAAGGAAAAAGTAAATGCTATTGAACAGATTGATAAACATATTGTTGGCCCTGTTTTAGATTTCTTAGAAGGTAATGAATATAAAGCAGCTATTTTACCGGATCATCCAACTCCATTGTCTGTTGGAACCCATACAAGAGATGATGTGCCAATCATAATGTATTCCTGTAATAAAGATGGAGATTCTGTGGCTGGTTTTAATGAAGTGGATGTTTGTGAAGGTTCAATTGAAAAACAGAGAGGCTGCAATTTAGTTAAACGCCTTATTAATGATGATTTCTAAGAGGTTTGATTATGAAAGTATTGCTTTTAAATGGAAGCCCACATAAAAATGGATGTACTTACACTGAGTTATGCGAAGTGGAAAAGACTTTAAATGAAAATGGTATTGAAACAGAGATTTTTTGGGTAGGTACTAAACCAATAGCTAGTTGTATGGCTTGTGGTAAATGTAGTGAATTAGGCGAATGTGCTTTTGATGATAAAGTAAATGAATTTGTTAAAAAGGCATATGATGCTGATGGATTTATATTTGGTTCACCTGTACACTATGCAGCAGCTACTGGTCAAATTACATCATTTTTAGGAAGAGCCTTTTACTCTAACAGTAATGGTGATGGTAGTAAAGCATTTAAATTTAAACCTGCTTCAGCTATTGCATCAGCAAGAAGAGCAGGTACTACAGTAACTTATGATCAATTAAATAAGTTCTTTGGAATTAGTCAGATGCCAATCATTTCTTCTTGCTACTGGAATGTGGTTCATGGAAACACTCCTGAGGAAGTTAGGCAAGATGAAGAAGGTCTTTATATTATGAGACAGTTAGGTCGCAATATGGCTTTCTTTTTACAGTGCATTAAATTAGGGCATGAAAATGGTCTTAAAGTAGATGAATCTGAGCCAAAAGTTAAAACTAACTTTATCAGATAACTTTTTTTTATTTTTTTTTCACTACTTAATATTTAACTAGATTTTTATAGAGTTAAGGTGATTATTTTGAGTAAAAATATTTTGATTATAGAAGGAAGTCCAAGAAAAGGCGGAAACTCAGATATATTGACTGATCAATTAATAAAAGGTGCAGAAGAGTCAAATCACAATACTGAGAAAATATATTTAACTGATTACAAATTGAATTATTGTTTAGGCTGTTATGCATGTCAAAAAGGTCCATGTGTACATGATGATGGAATGGATAAATTAATTGATAAAATGATGAAAGCAGAGGTAATTGTTCTTGCAACACCTGTATACTTCTATTCAATGTCTGGTCAGCTAAAAACATTTATTGATAGAACTCTTCCTAAATATGAAGAAATTACAAATAAGGAATTTTATTTAATAGCTACTGCAGCAGTAAATGAAGGATTTGCCCTAGAAAGAACCTTTGAAGCTATGAGAGGATACTTGGACTGTTTGCCTGGTGCTCAGGAAAAAGGAACTATTTATGGTGTTAGCTCCTGGCTTAAAGGAGATGTAAAAAGAACTGTTGCAATGGAAGAAGCATATAATATGGGTAAAAATATTTAAGGAGAAAAGCGTATGGATTTAATAGCTTACTTTTCTATTTCAGGAAATACAAAAAAAGTTGCAGAAAAATTGAATAGTTTAGTGGATGCAGATATTTTTGAAATTAAAGCTAAAAAAGAATATCCAACTGAATACAGAAGTCTTGTGGATGTAAGCAAGGTGGAATGGGAAGAAAACCAAAGACCAGAACTTGCAGAGGATATTAATATTGAAGAATATGATAAGCTATTCCTTTTATACCCAAATTGGTTTGGAACAGTTCCAATGGTTGTTGCAACTTTCCTTGAAACTCATGACTTTGCAGGAAAAACCATTCAACCTATCTGTACCAATGGTGGTGGAGGATTAGGAAATAGTGTTTCTTTTATTGAAGAATTAACTGATGGAGAAGTTTTTGAAGGTTTGGGCATTACTTCATCACAGGTTGATACTTGTGAAGATAAATTATCAAAAATAATCTAGGTAATAGCTATGGTTCTATTTAGAGGAGATATTAAATCTAAATCTTTACAGGGAAGGACCTCAATTAGTATTGTTCTTCCAGCAGACAATATTCATTTCCTTAGAGGCGAAGAAGAGGTTGTTGAAAAGCCATATAAGACAGTATACTTATTGCATGGGCTTTTTGGAAGTGATGACATCTACTTAGCAAATACTAACATTCAAAAATTTGCTGAAGATAATAATATTGCTGTTGTAATTCCTTCTTGTGGCAATTCATTTTATGTTGATAAAGTTGAATCACATGAACTTTATGCACAATATGTAGGTGAAGAATTGGTTGAATTTACAAGAAGTATTTTTCCATTATCTCATAAAAAAGAAGATACTGCTATTGCAGGTTTTTCAATGGGTGGATATGGAGCACTTAAATTAGGTCTGAAATATAACAATACTTTTGGCCATATTGGGGCGATTTCAGCAGCATTAATTACTGAAGATGTTTTAAACTGGAAATCTGGAGAAAAATATCTTTTAAGATCTCGTGAATTCGCTGAATCTTGCTTTGGTGATTTAGATAAAATTAAAAATAGTGACAATGATCCTAAATTTCTTATTGATAAATTAATTGATAACAAAATGAATGTTCCAAGTATATTCATGGCAATTGGTGAAGATGACTTTTTACTGGAATTTAATAAAGATTATTATAGCTATTTAAAAGAAAAAAATATTAATCCAACTTTTAAAATAGATTCTGGTGAACATACATGGGAATTTTGTGATGAACATATCAAAGAATTTATTAGATGGTTAAATTTTTAAATAACTTTATTTTCATTTTAATTTTTCTATTTGCTCTAGTGTTTTTCCAGTTGCTTTTTGTATTGTTTCAGTTGGAATTCCTTGTTTTAACAGTTTTTTTATTATTTTTTCTTCTCCTTGTTCTATGCCTTGCTCTATGCCTTGCTCTATGCCTTGTTCTATTCCTTCTTTAATTCCTTTTTTGATTGCTTTTTGGCGTGTTTCTTCTATTTTTTCTGCATATTTCTCTTCAATAAATTCATTTAATAATTCACTATTCATTGTAATTATCTCCATTATTTCCTTTTGTTTAGATTTGTGTTTAATGAATTTTTCTAGCAATGTTATTTGTGATGCTTTTAATATGTTTTTATTTAGCGAATCAGTTTTGATATTGTTTGTTATTTGACATACTTTTTCGAATAATGTTTCAGCTATGTTAACACTGTTCATGTAGGGGATTAATAATAAAATAGCTAAATCTTTATTGTTTATTTCCTTATTGTTTATAACTTTCTTTTTAATTATTTTTAATTTTTTGTCTCCATTGTAATTTTTCAGTGATTTTAAAATGAATTCATAATCTCCTTTTCCAAAATTATAAACATATGTTTCATTTTTAATGTTTTCAGTACACAATATTATTGTTTTAACTTTCTTTTTATAATTAATGTGTAAATTGGAGGCATAAATGTAAAATCTGAAATAATCTTCAGAGTTGGGCAGATTGGTTTGAAATTCAATATTTATTATATATTCTTTATCTTTTGTAAAGTAGGTATAATCTGCTCTATAATTGTTATACTTGTTACTTATTATTTCAGTCGGGCCTATTTCTCCAAATTCGTCTTCGGGATTTATAATGCTACTTAAATAGGGGCCATTGATTTGAAATGCATTCTTAAAATGAGCATCATGTTCTTTTCCTTTCATAGCTTACCTCTAAATATATTTATTTCACACTTTTAATATTATTTAAAAAATATTTAAATTATTAAGTTATTTTTTGAATTAAAAATTAATATTTACACTATTTTTATAAACAAAAATCAAATATTTATAGGTTAAGCAATATCTTTTTTTAAAAATTAAAATTCCAATTCATTTAAAAGTTAACTTTTTAATATAAAAAGGAAATATATGTTAAACTATTGTTTTTTAAATTAGCAGTTACAGAGGAGGTAAATTAATCTTATGAAATATGCTATTGAAACTAATAATCTAACTAAAAGATATAAAAATTTTACAGCAGTTAACTCCTTGAACTTAACAGTCCCTAATAAGACTATTTTTGGAATGTTGGGTCCTAATGGTGCGGGTAAAACAACAACAATTAAAATGTTAACTTGTTTAATCCAGCCAACTGAAGGAACAGCTACTGTTGGAGGTTATGATATTAAAAAGAACCCTAATGAAGTTAGAAATCTTTTAGGAATGGTTCCTCAGCAAGTAAGTCTTTATAAAGATTTAACTGTTTTTGAAAATGCAGAGTTATGTGCTGATTTTTATGGAGTGGATGAGGATGTTAAATATGACAGAATTAATGATTTAATGGAACTTGTTGACATTAAATATGCAAAAGATAAGAGAATTGGGCAATTGTCTGGTGGACAGAAACAGAAAGCTTCTCTAGTTGCAAGTTTAGTTCACAGGCCCGATATACTGTTTTTAGATGAGCCTACTATTGGTCTTGATCCAACTACAAAAAGGATATTATGGGATTTAATCACTGACTTAAATGATAGTGGTCATACAATTATTCTATGTTCCCATGATATGCATGAGGTTGATATGCTTTGTGATAATGTTGGAATTATCAATACAGGTAATTTAGTTGCTTATGACAGTCCTCAAGGTCTTAAAGATAGCTTACTTAAACTTGAAAAAGAAGAGTATGAAAATAACATTGTTTCAGCTCTTAGTGATATTAATGTTAATGGAGAAAATGAAATTAAATATAGAAAGATGTCATTTATCCTTAATAATTCATCAGAGAATATTTTAAAAGCTATTGGGGAAAATGAACATGTTCATGAAATGGATGTTTCAGATAATGGAAGAATTACATTAGCTATTGATAATTTCAATGATAATGCTGTTAATAGTGTTATTAAAACTATTTCACATAATGATGGTGTAATAACTTCTATTTCTACTGAAGAACCTTCATTAGAGGATGTATTTATAAGAACTACTTCAGAGGTTGATGAAGATGCTAGAGCTTAAAAAAATTAAATGGATGATTAAAAAAGAGTTTATTGTATTAAAAAGACATCCATCTCGTTTAGTTTCAATCTTAGCTTTTCCTATTATTATGATTCTTTTATTTGGTTATGGTATGGGGGGAGATTTAACTAATTTGCCTGTGGTTGTTGTAGCTCAAGATGATGGTGTATTAACAAATGCAACCTTAGAAGCAGTAAAATCAACGGATACATTTCATGTTGAGGATATAACTACGGATGTTAATACTGCTAAAGAAAAAGTTGACTCTGGTGAAGTCAAAGCAGCTATTATACTGCCAAAGGAATTTGATAATTTTACAACAGACCAATCGAAGGCAGCAACATTATATTTAGATTCTTCTGATCAGATGGCATCTCAAGTAATCATTCCAGTTGCTCAGCAATTATTCGCAAAAGTATCTGCAATGGCTGGAGAGTATTCCACAGCTATGGGTTCCTCAGCAGGTACAATGACCACTTCAATAACTACTGAAAATGCCACAGTCGAACCATCTATTTCTAATTCAATAGAAGATGTTCAGGAAAGTATAACTTTACACATTAACAAGATTTTCGGTGAAATTAAGTATATTGATTTCCTAGTTCCTGCTGTTTTAGGAATGACTGTTATGATGTCCTGTATGATGGGTATGGGATCTTCAGTAGCTGGAGAGCGTGAAACTGGGGAACTTGCAAGATTATTCATGACTCCAACTTCTGTTGCTACAGTGCTTGCAGGAAAAATAGCGGGTAAATTATCAGTTGAATTTATGAGAACACTGGTTCTTTTATTTGCAGCTATTGTTCTATTTGGAGTAACTATAAAAGGAGGAATTATAAATACAATTATCGTTCTTTTCATAGGTGCTTTATGTTTCGTTGGTTTCGGAATTATGCTGTCTTCAAGAGCATCAACACAAGAGGATTACACTCAGTTAGTAATGCCCTTCTGTATGCCGATGATGTTTGTTTCAGGAGTATTTTACCCAATTGAAACAATGCCTTGGATTTTCCAAAAAATAGCTTATATCTTCCCACTTACATATTTAAATGATGCAATGAGGGGAGTCATGATTAAAGGTTTAGGATTAGGAGATATTTGGTTAGATTTATTAGTTTTAATAGGTTTTACTATAGTATTCTTCATAGTTGGTGTTAAAAGATTTAATAGGGATGTATAAAGATGATTTTCAATAAAAAATATTTAATAGCAGTATTTACACTTTTATTATTAATTGCACCAGTTTCAGCCGAGTCTAATTGGTTATCTTTTCAGGGAAGTGTAGACCATCAGGCTTTTAGTGATGAAAATGCCGATTTTGTATCTAATATTTGGTTTTCTAATGTAGAATCATCTGTTCTTTCATCACCAGCTATTTCAGATAATTTCATTTACTTAATTTCAGAAGAAGGAATTTTAAAAGTATTTAATATGGAAAATGGTGATTTAAGTTGGCAATTAGATATTAACTCATCAACTTTATCTTCTCCTGTGATTAAAGATGATCAGCTATTTGTTGGAAACAATGATGGTTTAATAGCTGTTAATTTAACTTCTCATGAAATAAGCTGGAAATTTGAAACAACAAAACCAGTTAATTCAACAGCTTTCATAAATAACGATACAATTTATGTTGGATGTGATAATGGCCATTTATATGGTTTAGATATAGATAATGGAGATAAAGTTTTAGATGTAGAGTTAGGCGGAAAAATTCAATCTTCTCCAATAATTGTAAATGACACAATCTTTGTTGGTTCAACCAATAATGAATTCTACTCTTTAACAATGAATGGGGATGAAAATTGGATTTATACTACTGGTGACCAAATCACTTCTTCTCCTGCCTATGCGGATGGAAGAATAGCATTTGGTTCACAAGATAGCTTTAGTTATGTCCTTAATTCAACAACAGGTTCTCTTTTATGGAGTGAAGATTTAGGAAACAGTGTAAAAGCATCACCAACAATGGATATCTATGATAATAACCTATTTATTGGGTCAGATGGTGGAAATATAACATGTTTTGACTTAAGAGATGGAACAGAAAAATGGAGCTTTAATACAGGCTCACCAGTTGAATCTACTGCAGCTATAAAGGATAATCAAATTGTTGTTGGTTCCAATAATGGAAACATATATGTTTTAAATAAATATACTGGAATTCCTGATTTCACATATAATCCAGGAACAATACTATTTAATTCTCCAATATCTTCTTCTCCTGTTATTTATGGAGATAATGTGTTATTTGCTGATGAAAGTGGTTATCTATATTCATTTAACATAGAAAAGAATGAGGCTCCAACACCAATATTTTTCTATTACAGTTTAGCTGTTTTAATAATTGTTTTAGCTATTTGTGTTGTTGCTATTAAGAAGTATAGAAGAAAATAATTTTTTATCTTTTCTTATTTTTTCTTTTTTTAAAATTTAATTAGATTTTCTGTTAGGTTATAAGCAATTACTAAAATTTATATTATAGATAAATCTAATATTTTATTAATAAATTAGAAAAAGTTTTTTTTTATTTTTAATGGAGAGGATTTTTCTGACAAAATATATTATTATTACTGGGGGAGTTGTAAGTTCCATTGGTAAAGGTATCACTTCCGCTTCTATGGGTCGTATTTTACGTTCCTATGGCTTAAATGTGGTAGCTATCAAAATTGATCCTTACTTAAATTGGGATTCTGGAACATTAAATCCTTATCAACATGGTGAAGTTTTTGTTACAAATGATGGAATGGAAACTGATTTAGATTTAGGACATTATGAAAGATTTTTAGATGTAGAATTGCCTGGATTGTCAAACATTACTACTGGTAAAGTTTACAAATCTGTTATTTCTAAAGAAAGAAAAGGTGAATTTTTAGGAGCTTGTGTTCAAGTTATTCCTCATATTACTGATGAAATTAAAAGGATGATACGTAATATTTCTGATAAAAGGGAATATGATGTTGCTTTAATTGAACTTGGTGGTACTGTTGGGGACATTGAAAGCCAACCTTTCTTAGAAGCTTTAAGACAATTAAGAAATGAAGAAGGCTCTGATAATGTAATGTTTGTACATGTTACATTTATTCCTTACTTAAATGCAGCTGGTGAGTTTAAAACTAAGCCAACTCAACATTCTACAAAAGAATTGAGAAGTATGGGTATTAATCCAGATGTAATTGTCTGCAGATCCCAGGAACCTATTGATGATGGTTTAAAAGGTAAAATCGCTCACTTCTGTGATGTTGATTCTAAAGCTGTTGTAAACACTCCTGATGCAGGTACAATTTATGAAGTTCCATTAGTTCTTGAAGAAAATAACATTGGAAAACTTATTGTTGACAGAATCAATTTAGATGTTATTCCTGATTCCTCAAAATTGGATAGCTGGCGTGATATTGTTAAATCTCTTAAAATTGAAGAGCCTGAAGTAACAATTGGTATTGTTGGTAAATATGTTGAGCTTGAAGATGCATATATCAGTATAAGAGAATCTTTATTACATGCAGCAGCAAGTATTGGTGTTAAAGCTAATATCAAATTTGTAAGTTCTGATGTTGATGAATTAGATGAAGAAGTTATGAAAAGCCTCGATGGAATTTTAATACCTGGTGGATTTGGTGAAAGAGGTGTTGAAGGAAAACTTGATGCTGTAGAATATGCAATTGTCAATAAAGTTCCTCTTTTCGGAATATGTCTTGGAATGCATTCTATTGTAATCCAATTTGCAAAACGTAATGGATATCCTGATGCAAATAGTTCTGAATTTAATGAAAAAACTGAACACCCTGTTATTGATATGATGGAAGAACAAAAGAAAATCAAAAATATGGGTGGAACTATGCGTTTAGGTTCTTATGACTGCAAACTGGTTAAAGGAACTAAAACTTATGAAGCTTATGGTGAAGAAGATATTTCTGAACGTCATAGACATAGATTTGAATTTAACAATGAATTTAGGCAAGATTTACAAGATAAAGGTTTAATTATTTCTGGTACAAGCCCTGATGAATTCTTAGTTGAAATCGTTGAATTGCCAGATCATCCATGGGCTATTGGATGCCAATTCCACCCAGAATTTAAATCAAGGCCTAACAGACCTCATCCATTATTTAAATCATTTTTAGAAGCTGTTCACGAGCATTCTAAAAATTAACTTTTTCATTTTTGAACTGTTAGGTAGTCTAAATTATCTTTCCAGTTAATAATAATCTTATTTTTTCCTTTTTCTATGTTTATATTTGTATTTATGTTGTTATAGTTATGTGATGATTTTATTGTTTTAGTATCTCCATTTTCCAGTGTTAATGTTGTTGAAATGGATTTTGGAGAGATTTTCAATATGTAACTTCTATTGGAATCTATGTTGATTGTCTTTTTAGATCCTTGTCCCTGACTGTAAACTTCACTGATTCCATTAGCTATTTTTGTTATATCTGATTTAGTATTTGCAATATCTGCTATCTCTAAGGTGTTTCCAATAGCTATTTCACTTAAGGGTATTGTAAAAATTGTTAATATGATTAAAGAGATTGCAAATATTAATATGAATTCCAATGAAAGCTGTCCTTTTTTATCTTTTATCATTTATATCACGAGAAATAGGTTTCTTATTAATATAATTGTCAAATCACCAAAGAATAATGCAATTACATAACCAATAGCTATAAAAGGAGCAAAAGGAATTCCTAATTTTATAGATATGTTCTTGGAGATAATATTTTGACTATACATGATTTTTAAGAGATACATGTCCTTTTCTGTTAATCCTCCAGCTGTTGAAGATTTAAAATAGTAGTTGTATCCTTCTTCTTTTGGTGCTTTATAAACTTTTAAATTTCCTTTATTTTCTGTTATCAAATCTAAAATATGCTTATCATTAAAATAGAAATTATTAATTATCATTCCTTCTTTTAATTCAGGAATGGGTATTATTTTATTGAAATGTGTTTTAATAAATAATAGAAAGTTCCTGTAATTTATCAAATTGATAGCTAGTTCCTCATTTTTTGAAAATATTTTATTTTTCATATTTAGGTAGAAAATTAACATAACTAAAAAAGGAAAACTTATTAAAATTGAGTTAATTATTACTGTAAATGAAAAGGGGTAGATTGATAATTGAGGATAAATATTTAAAATTGGAATTTCTACTGCAAATGGTGTAACTGCAGATATTCCTGTTAATAATTTTACATCACCACCACCCCAAATCTTTAATTTCCATATTAAATAACATATGCTGTAGGTTATCACTGATGAAATAATGGAACTTAAAATGAATTTAATGTTATGTGTGATTAATGATAATAATCCATTTGTTACAAAACCGAAGATGATTAAAAATAATGTGATTTTGTCAGGTATTATTCCTTTTTTCAAGTCAAAAATAACTCCTGTACTTATTAGAATTAGGCTAAAAATAATTTGTAATAAAATAATAATGGTATAAATCATATTTTTTAATTATTTTTAAATAATATTTTAAATAAATAGGAATTTATTAAATTAAATTGTTATATGAGAATAAAATTAATTTAAATACACTTATCTTTATTTTATCAAAAGATATTTTAATTACAAATTTTATAATATATTACAATTTAAAGATAAATATTATTTTACTGGCGTGTGAATTTATGGATTTTTTAACTTTTATAGTCTATATAGTGCTATTTGTTATTTTAATGATATTTGTTTTTTCAATAGGGATGTTAAAACCTTTCATGCGTAAAAAAGAAATGGCTTTAGTTTTGATTTCTGCATTTTTTATAGGTTCATTAGGTGGGGCATTTTTCCTGTCTCCTATTTATGATGATGTTCCTGAAATGATGAGTAATTTTGAGAAAGTTGTCCCTTCTAATGAAGAAACAATGGACTTGATGTTTTCTTCATCATTGGATATTGATGAATTAGAAAAAAATTTAACTGAGACTGAAGGTGTTGAATCATTTACAACTACTGGAATAACGTTCCAAATGTGGCGGTTTGATGATAATGAGTATGCATACTTCCAGTCTGTAATTCCTAATATTGACTCTCATTATGAAAATTTCACTGTTAATCAGTCTGGAAAAATTGATATTGATATTGAAAGAGGATATGATACTTCATCTGCTTTAAAATCATTTTCAGATTGGTATACTGAAGTTTATGGAGGATCTATTTCATATGCACAGATTCAAGCTGAAGTTGTTTTAAAATCTTCTGCATTGGATACTGTTGAAGAAAACTTACTAGCTAGAGGTATTGTTGCAACCAATATTGAAGGACCAGTTCAAGATAGTATTGAAAATACAAATAGTTCTATGTTATCTAACACTGAATTTATCCTTTGTTCTGGTGTTGTTGGGGTTATTGTTTCAATTTGTGGAGTTTACTGTGATAATATTGTTGTTGCATTTAGAAAATTTAAAAAATTCCTTAATGCAAAAGTAAAAAGGTAGTTAACTCATGAATGTAGCAGTATTATTTTCTGGCGGGAAAGATAGTGTCATGGCATTACACAGTGCTTTAGAGAAAGGAGAAGATGTTCTATATCTCCTTTCTATGAAGTCTATTAATGATGAATCTTATATGTTTCATGTGCCTAATATTGACCTCACTAATTTACTTGCAGAAGCTCTTGATATTCCTCTAATTGTGGCTGAAACTAATGGTATTAAAGAAGAGGAATTGCAAGATTTAAAAGAGCAATTTAAAAATCTTAAAGATTATGGTGTTGAGTGTATATATACTGGTGCTTTATATTCAGTTTATCAAAAATCAAGGATTGAAAAATTGGCCGATGAAATTGGTCTTAAGGTAGTTTCACCTTACTGGCATGTAGATGAACTTGAATATATGGAAAAGATTATTTCTTTAGGTTTTGAAGTTATTATCAGTGGTGTTTTTGCATATGGTCTAGATGAATCTTGGTTAGGTCGTAAAATTGATAAAAAAGCTTTGAGTGAGCTAATTGAGATAAATAAGAAATGTGCCGTTAATCTGGCCTTTGAAGGTGGAGAAGCAGAAACTCTAGTTGTTGATGGACCAATATTTAAAAAAAGAATTTGCATAAAAGAAGCTAAAAAGGATTGGCATTTTGATAATGGTGTGTATATTATTGAAAAAGCAGTATTAGAAGAAAAATAAATGTTTTTTCACATTTTTTCTTCTAAAAATTCATTTATTTTATTTTTATAGTCTTCAAGACTTCCTTCATTAATTATTATTTTATCAGAAAGGGCAATAACAGTTCCTATACCAAAATTTAATTCCATTTGATCCCTATTTACAAATTCCTCATAATTTTGGGAATCATCTTCTCTTTTTCTATTTTGCAATCTTTTAAAACGTAAATTTGGATTTGCAAAAATAGAGAGGATTATAAAGTCTTTAAAATTCTCTTTAAAAAGATTAACTTCAAATGGGCTTCTAATACCTTCAACTATGATTGTATTATTAAATCCATCTTCTATTATGCCTTTTATCTTAGCAATAGTTAATTCTGCCACTATGTATTTTCCATGTTCTTTTCTTAAGTTAGTTGCAGTTGTTTTTGAGTCTTCTCCTCTTTTTTTAGCTTCTTCACGTATTATATCTCCCATACTTACAATAATAGCTCCTTTTTCAACAGCTAATTCAGAAACTAAACTTTTTCCAGATCCCGGTAATCCTGATATTCCAAATATTTTCATATAATCAACTAACCTTTTACTTTGAACTGTTCTAATGATTCTTTAAGATTGTCTTTGTTATCGAAATCATTTTTAATGTTTACAAGGAATTCCTTATCCTGTTCCTTTAAATCTTCAGCTATTTTGCACATAAATGGAATTGCTCTTACTACATTATCTACAATAGTGATGTCAGATTTTATTGCAGTTCTAGATAATGGATTTAAATCAATAGCTATAATGGTTTTTCCAGTTTTGCTTAATATTTCGGCTCTATCTCCATCTTCTAATGGAACTAAAACTACATCTGCATTATATATTCCAGTTTTACTAGCTGAAGCTCTTGGATTTTCAATATTTTTAATATATTTAAGTTCATCATCATTAGTTCCAAGAATGTTTTCCCATCCTCTTTCTTTGTACATTTCAGCTATTTTTTCAACACGTTCATCAGTTCTATAGAATAAATTTATTTCTATTTTTGCATCTAATACTTCTGCAAGTTTGATTATATCATCAATAGCTAATGCAGTTGTATTTCCGTTAACTGAAATTACAGGGTTATTTGCAAGTAGCATTGAAGCAACAGTGGCATACATTGCTCTTTTTGCTGGAAATGTTGTGCGTTCACCAAGCAAATAATCAAAAGCTTCTCCCCTACCATGAGCTATTAAAGCAGAATCAGCTAAAATGCCTTCTTTACTTGCCTCTACCATTTTTTCCCTTAAAAGTAATGATTCATAGCGTGGATGTGATTTTGGTATCATAATATCACCTTAAACTTATTGTCATTTGAGCTAAATAACCGATAAATGTTGTTATTAATATCATTAGTACAAACATAGAAACCAAATGGATGGAGTATGGTTCTACAATAGCATTTGGATTTCCAGGCAATATAAAAAAGGATAAATCGCATAGTATATCCATTATAAAGAAGACTAGTCCTGCTTTAAACCCTTCTCTGATTTCATGTTCATTGAACTCCCTAATATATAAAATTCCAAAGAAACCAGTTACAACAATGATTGTTATTGGGATTGAAAGGTTAATATATGGAAGTGAATCAATATCAAGGAAAGGCGCAATAATAGAACTGATAATGCATATAAATAGCCATGAAAGAAATCCATAAATTATTGCACGTTTTAAATCCATTTTATCATCAATGTTTGTTTTTTTTTATAAATTTTATCTTTCATTGAACTTAATTATGAAAGAATATAATGTTATTAAATTTATATTATTTATATTAATCCTAATTAAAGTAGATTATTGTTTTTTAAACACATTTTATTTCATTATTAAATGTATCTTTTCTTTAATATCTCTTTATTCTCTGGATTTACAGTTTAGTATATTGACAGATAAGTGTAAAGAGTATGATTGTGTTTTATTTAAAACATTTGAATAACTATTTAATTGTTTAATATAATACAATGATATAATGTCACAAAGAGAAGAACATGAAAAATATTTGTTGAAAGCTATTTTATCTCATTCCTTGTCTTCAGAAAATCCCTCTGATGAAACAAAATTAAGAGCTTATAAAAATTCACCTAGTTTTTTTAAGGCTTATGAAAATGAACTTCTAGAAGAATATAAAGGATTTAACTTTAATGATTTTTCTGATAATAAAGAAATTAGCACATCTAATGGGGATACTTTAGAAATAGTTAAAAAACACAATGTTAATTTTAAACTGAAAGATAACAACTTTAAAAATGAGATAAAGAGCAACCTTAAATTGATTCCTAAAATTGGTATTAAAACAGAGGAAAAACTTAAGAAAAAAGGTTACTGTACATGGGATGATTTAAAAAATCATGATTCTTTTTGTGATAATGCTTCAAAGCTATCAGATAGTTTGGAAGATATGGAATTTAAGGATATTTTATCATTGTTGGAAGATAATAAATATTCTAAAAAATGTGGGCTTAATAGTTTAAAAGCAGCTAGTCTGGTAGAACCTGAAAACTTTAAGTTTATGGATATTGAAACTTTAGGCCTTTCTAATGTTCCAATTGTTTTGATTGGTGTTGCAAGTATTAAGAATAATAATATTATTTCAAAACAGTACCTGTTAAGAGATCCAGTTGAGGAACCTGCTCTTTTAGAAGCTTATTTGGATAATTTAGATGATGATTCTGTTCATGTAACTTTTAATGGGAAATTTTTTGATGTTCCTTTTATTAAACAAAGATTAAATTATTATAGAATGCCTGATGATAAGCTAGATAAGCCCCATTTTGATTTATTGTATTTTGCAAGGAATCTATGGAAAGACCAGTTGCCAAACTGTCAGCTGCAAACAATCGAAAAGGAAATTTTTGGTATTGAACGGGAAAATGATGTGCCTGGTCAGTTTGTTCCAGGTTTTTACAATACTTATTTAAAAAATAGTAATCTAGGTCCTTTAGTTCCAATTGTGGAACATAATCGTGAGGATATTGTTTCATTGGTCAGTTTTCTAATGAAAATGTATGATGAAATTAATTAAAAAAAGAAAAGATTAAATTCTATAAGTAGAATTCTGGTTCTTTTCTTTGTGCAAAATTAGCTGAAAATTCTTTTTCTTTTTCTTCAAATGCAGGAGTGTTAAATGACCTTGCATTGTCTTGACAAATTGCAACACATGCAGTACATGCATCACATTTGCTTGCATCAGTTTCAACTGGATCATCATCGCTTATAGCATCATTAGGACATATGCTTACACAGTCGTAACAGAATGTACAAAGAGTTTCATCACAAATAGGAACCCAAGGCATATCTTTAAGTTCTACATATGGCCTATTTCCAGGCACTTCAATATCATTAAATTCATCATTTGCTAATTTTTCAATACATTTTGCAGCGAAATCATTGAGTTTTTCAGTATCTTCAGCATCTGGTCTTCCAGCTGCAACTTTAGTGAATAATGAATGTTGACTTACTGGGGTAGAAGCTGCAAGTATTTTAAATCCGTTTTCTTTAAGTAAATCTACTAATTCAAGTAAACAGTCTCCAATATTTGCATTTCCATAATTTGCAATAGCTATTGCAGGAGTGTCGTTTCCTTTGAAGTTTTCTATAATGCTTCTTGCATATTGAGGCATTCTACCTGCAAAAATTGGAACACCAATAATTAGAAGTTCGTCCTCTTCAAAGGTTCTAATTTCAGTGTCTTTTTTAATATTTAATATGTTGTATTCTTCAGTAGGTCCTTCAAAATTGTCAGCTATTATATTAACTACTTTTTTGGTTGTATTTGAAGGACTGTAATGTGCTTTAATGATTTTTTTAATATTAACCATACTCTCACTTCCTATTTTAAGTTATATATTTTAAATTGAGAATATATAATTGTTTTTGAATAATTGATTTATTTCAAACATTGTTCAGTAAATAAGTTTATTAAAAGGCTATGTTCAAGATTTTATTAATTTTTCATAGCTATTTTACTAATTTGTTTATATTTTAGATAACTTTAAATTATATGATGTTCAAATTTACTATTAATAATCCTATATAGTATTAACAGTTGAGATAAAGAGGTGAATAAAATTGAGTAATAAAAAAGTAGCTATGGTAGGAACTCCTTGTCAGATTTTAGCTGCAACAAAAGTTAATAGATATGCAGATTTCACTGGTGGCTCTCCTATTGATGTTAAAATAGGATTGTTTTGTATGGAAAATTTTTCTTATTCTTATCTTGAAAGGTTTTTAAAAGAAAATGATATTGAACTTTATGAAGTAAAAGAGTTTAGAATAGAAAAAGGTTATTTTATTGCATATCTAATTGATGGTAATATATTTAAGATTCCTATAGCTGAAACAGAACCATTTACTCGTAAAAATTGTCATGTTTGTACTGATTACACTTCTGATGTTTCAGATATTGCTGTTGGTTCAGTAGGTACTGGTAAAAACCATTCAACAGTTATTGTAAGGACAGAAAAAGGAAAAGAAATCATCGATAACTGTATTAAAAATGGTTCCATTGAAGCTAAACCTTTAGATGAAAAAGGAGAGAAACTCCTAAGAAATATAGCTAATAAAAAAATTAAAAGAAACACTAAAATTATTAATAAAAGAGAAGCTGTTGCAAGACCAGTACTTTCAAAAAGAGCTGTTAATGAAGAAGAATTTGTTGATGAATGTTCTATCTGTCAATTTAACAATTTACAGGATGATGTTATTAGTGTAGGGTCTTGTGTTCTTTGTGGTGCATGTGAATATGTATGTCCTATTGATGCGATTAAAATAAATCATAGAAAACCAGTTATTACAAAAGATTGTGAAGAAGACTGTCATGCATGTTATTTCGCTTGCCCTAGGACTTTTGTAAGTGAAGAGATTTATCCTAATGATATTGATGAAAAACCTTTAGGAGAATATATTGAATTATTAGATGTTAAAGCAGATTCTATTATTGGTCAAGATGGTGGGGTAGTTTCAGCTATTCTAATTAATTTACTTGAAAATAATGTTGTTGATGAGGTATCTATTGTTGCTGAAGATAAAGATGCACCATGGAGGCCTGTTTCATATTTAACTTCTAGAGTTCAGGATGTTGTATCAGCTGCAGGAACTAAATACAGTACTGTGCCAATTGGTTTTAAATCTTTAAATAGTAAGAAACAATAATACCTAATTGGTGATAAGATGGAATTAATGAAAGAGCTTTCTTTAACACCAGGTGTTTCTGGTTCTGAAGAAAAGATAGCTGAAATTATTGAAAGGGAATTAAAAGATACTGTTGACTCTATTGAAAGAGATACAATGGGAAATTTAATAGCTACTAAAAAAGGTGAAAAAAAAGCACCTACTATAATGCTTGCAGCCCATATGGATGAAATAGGATTAATGGTAAGTTATATTGATGATAAAGGTTATCTTAAATTCACAACAATTGGTGGAATTAACGATCAAATGTTAATGAATCAGACTGTTGTAGTTCATGGTTCAAAAGGTGATGTTGTTGGTGTAATAGGTTCCAAACCACCTCACGTTACAAAACCAGAAGAAAGAAATAAAGTCATTAAGGCTTCTGACATGTTCATTGATATTGGAGCATGTTCCAAAGAAGATGCTGAAGAAATGGTATCTGTTGGGGATGTTATTACTTTCAAATCATGGTTTGAAGAGTTCCCTAATGATTTAATAATGGGTAAAGCTTTGGATAACCGTGTTGGTTGTTATGTAATGATGGAAGTTTTAAAAAGAGTAGATACTAGAGCTACTGTTTATGGTGTAGGTACTGTACAAGAAGAAGTAGGTCTTAAAGGAGCTAAAACTTCTGCATTTAAATTAGATCCAGACATGGCTATAGCTCTTGATGTAACTTTATCTGGTGACCATCCAGGAATTAAACCTGAAGAAGCACCTGTTGTAATGGGAAAAGGTCCAGCTCTTGTATTAGCAGATGCAAGTGGACGTGGAATTTTAACTGCAAAATCCATTAAAGAAATGCTAATGAAAGCTGGAGATGAAAATGACATTGATTACCAACTTGAAGTAAGTGACGGTGGAACTACTGATGGTACTGCTATTCACTTAACAAAAGAAGGTATTGCTACTGGTGTTTTATCAGTTCCAACTAGATATATTCACACTACTGTTAGTGTCTGTAGTATGAAAGATATTGAATCTACTATTCAATTAATTACAACAGCTATTAACAATTTATAAAGGTAACTATTTACCTTTTTTAACTCTTTTTTTTTAAAATAAGTATTTGAAAAAATTAAGCACTATAAAAAAATTTTTATTCTTTTATAGTACATTAACAATATATTTTTTAATTTTATCCATCAATATCTGCATTTGCTAAGTTTAAGTAACTGTCATTAGGGTCAAGGTTTCCATTTGCTAATAACAATGCAAGCATTTGGTTATAAGATTCCTCAACAGATGTTTCATCTACTTGACCATGAACAGATAACACAAGAGGAGTAACAGCTGGAATGCCATTTAAATTACAGACATCTTCAATAGCTCCACTGTATTGGATACCTGCTACACTATAAGTCCAGGTTGTATCAAGTGAAAGTAAAGCCATGTCATTTGCCAACTGATAACTTCCATAGGTTGGAACCTTTGAACACATTACTGTTGTAACTCCAGGATTTTTACCTGCTTCAGTTCCATGGAAGTCCCCAACTGCTCCAACAGAGTTAGCTTTAGCAAAATTTACAATATCATTTGATGTAGTTCCAGCTTCATCAGCAACTGTGTTTAAGTTACTGCCATCAGATAATTTAGTGTTGTCGGCAGTAGCTCCTGGAGCAGCAAAAGGAATTACATAAACTGTTCCTTTTATTTTACGTCCATCAAGATAGTCAATTAATTCCATAGCAGCTATTTGTGGGCTTAACTGATCTCCATGGACTCCAGCTGTGATTAAAGTTACTGGGCCATCACCATCACTAATTTTATAAATTGGAACTCCTGATTTAGCAGCCTCTGAGATTTGATGTGAAATTTCAGAATCTGGAATATTTGCAGCTATTTGTGGATTTTGAAGCACATCTCCAGCATCTTTTGTATTTAACTGAAGAATCTCTACATCAGATGTATCAAAATAAATAATATATCCTATAATTGCACCAACTGCTACAACTAAAAGTATAATCGCTATAGCAATTGTTAGCATTGGAGATATGCCTGATTTTTTTGAATGAGCTTGGTTTTTAGCAGTTGTATGTAATGGTTTACCACATACACGACAAAACTTTGCACTTTCTTTATTTTCATTACCACAATTTGGACATATCATATTATTCAATTTAAGGATTGACATATATAAATTATTTTATTTATTTTTAGGTTTATTCGAGTTATTAGTAGTTAATTATCTGTATTTTGATTTGTTCATTCTTTAATTCATTTTTTGTATTGTTTTTCTTTTAAGATAAAGAAAACTATGATTAATAGTTGTTTTTGAATTAATATTCCTATTTTTTATAAGTTTTATAATATTTTAATTTTGTTAATTTATTCAATTTTTATTAAAAAAATAGTGTTTTACAAAAAACTTTTTAAATAATTAAATGTATATTTTTTAATGTTATTGATTTATTAAATATGGTGAAAAAATGGCTGATAAGAATAAAATTGGAGTTAAAATTAGAAACATAATGGAACTTAGACAACTATCTGTTGAAGAATTAGCTAATAATTCCGCAGTTAACCCAGAACTTGTTGAAAAAATATTAGATGGAGAAATTATCCCTTCATTAACACCACTTACTAGAATGGCTAGAGCATTAGGTGTAAGATTAGGAACCTTCCTTGATGATGACCCTAAAGATGATCCTATTATTATTAGAAAAGGAAAAAGTGAAGAAATTGTTTATTTCTCTGGTGAGGAAAATAAAACAGAAGATACTAGCTTACAATTCTATTCTTTAGGTGCTGGAAAATCTGATAGGCATATGGAACCTTTTGTTATTGATATGCAACGTGATGAAGAAGAACATGATTTAAGTTCACATGAAGGTGAAGAATTTATTTACATTCTTGAAGGGGAAGTTGAATTAATTTACGGTCAAAATACTTACCTTTTATATCCTGGAGATAGTTTATACTATGACTCTATTATTCCACATCATATTCATGCACACACTGAAAATGCAAAAATATTAGCTGTTTTGTATACTCCATTTTAATTTAATTTTTTAATAGATGATAGAAATGTTTAAGATTAGTGTAACACCAAGATTTGGAGATATTGATGGATTAAGACATGTTAATAATAATATAGTTGGTATTTGGTTTGAAACTGGAAGAAATGACATCTTCAGATTTTTTACACCAAATTTAAGTTTAAGTTATGAAGACTGGAAATTAATCATGGTTCGTACTGAATATGATTTTGTAGGTCAAATTTATTATAATGAAGATGTTGAAATTAGAACTTATGTTCTTAAAATTGGAAATAGTTCATTTACATTAGGTCATGAAGCATGGCAATGTGGTGAACTTAAAGCTAAAGGAAAAGCAGTTTTAGTTCACTTTAATTTCATGGAACAAAAATCCGTAAAACTTCCAGATGACATTAGGGAAAAATTAAGCCAACATTTAATAAATGAAGAAGACATTGGAAAAGAATAATTTAAAGGTGGTTTAAATGGTATTCACCGAGAAAACAATAGCAGATTTTTTTGAAATGCAAGTAGAAAAACAACCGGACCATGAGTTTCTTATTTATCCTGATAGGGATTTAAGATATTCATATAAAGAATTTAATGAACGTGCAAATAATTTAGCTAAAGGATTGTTAGCTATTGGTATTAAAAAAGGAGATCATGTTGGAATTTGGGCTAAAAATGTTCCTGATTGGTTGACTTTTATGTTTGCTACTGCTAAAATTGGTGCTGTACTTGTAACTGTTAACACTGCTTATAAATCTCATGAATTGGAATATGTTTTAGATCAGTCAGATATGAAAGCTTTAGCTATGACTGATGAATTTAGAGGAACTAGCTATATTGAAATGCTTTATGAGTTAGTCCCTGAATTAAAAACATGTCAAAGGGGACATTTAAAATCTGATAAGTTCCCATTTTTAGAGTATGTAATTCATGTGGGCCAAGAAAAACATCGTGGTATGTACAATACTAATGAATTAATCTTACTTGGTAAAAACCAAAGTGATGATGTTCTTGTTGAAGCTAAAAAGAAATTTGACAACAATGATGTTATTAATATGCAGTATACAAGTGGTACTGAAGGTTTTCCTAAAGGTGTAATGCTTTCCAGTCGTAATATCCTTAATGATGGTTATTACATTGGAGAAAACATGAACTACACTAATAAAGATAGAGTTTGTCTTCCTGTTCCTCTTTTCCATTGTTTTGGAACTGTATTAGGTATTATGGCAATTATAACTCATGGAGCTACAGTTGTAATGCTTGAAGAGTTTGATGCATTACTTGCACTTTCAGCTATTCAAAAAGAAAAATGTACTGCTATTTACGGTGTTCCTACCATGTTCATAGCTGAATTAAACCATCCAATGTTTGACATGTTTGACATGTCTTCTTTAAGAACTGGTATTATGGCTGGTTCAACCTGTCCTGTTGAAACAATGAAAGAAGTAATTGACAAAATGAACATGACTGAAATTACCAGTGTTTATGGATTAACTGAAGCATCACCTGGTTTTACTCAAACCAATGCATCTGATAGCTTTGAGAAAAAGGTTAACACTGTTGGAACTCCTTTCCCAAATATTGAAGTTAAAATCGTTGACCCAGAAACTGGTGAAGAAGTGGGTGTTGGTGAAAAAGGAGAAATCATGTGTAGAGGTTTCAATGTAATGAAAGGATATTACAAAATGCCTGAAAAAACTGCAGAAGTTATTGAACCTGACGGATGGTTACATAGTGGAGATCTAGCTACTGTAGATGAAGATGGATACTATTCTATTGTTGGAAGAATTAAGGATATGATTATTAGAGGTGGAGAAAACATTTATCCTCGTGAAATTGAAGAGTTCTTATTTACAATAGATGGAATTAGGGATGTTCAAGTTGCAGGTATTCCTGATGAGAAATATGGTGAAATCGTTGGTGCTTTCATTATTAAAGAAGAGGATGCTGATTTAACTGAAGAAGATATTAGAGATTATGCTATTGGAAAAATAGCTAGATATAAAGTACCAAAATATGTTTTCTTTGTTGATGAATTCCCATTAACTACAAGTGGTAAGATTCAAAAATATAAACTTGGAGATATTGGACTTAAACTCCTTGAAGAAAGAAAGAAAAATGGTGAATTATAGCTAATTCTTTCTTTTACTTTTTTTTTTACATTTTATTGGAGATTGATTGTTATGAAAATTGAACTTGAATCTTTAGGAATTATAAAAACACCTTTTGAAGAATTGGAAGGTATGCCTATTCAGCCAGTAGGTGCTAAAGGTGTTAAGGGACAATTAATCTTAAAAGATGAATTTAAAGAGGGATTAAAAGACCTTGAAGGATTTTCACATATTGAAGTGTTATACTTGCTTCATAAGGTTAAAGGACATTCTTTGGAAGTTAAACCTTTTTTAGATGATAAGACTCATGGAGTTTTTGCAACAAGATCACCAAAAAGACCTAATCGTATTGGGGCTTCTGTAATTAAAGTTACTGGTGTTGAAGATAACATTGTGCATGTTGAAAATGTAGATATGCTAAATGGAACACCAATTTTAGATATTAAACCTTTTGTACCTCATTTATACGATGGCACTGTTGATGAGTTAAAAATAGGATGGTTTGAAGATAAACATCAGGATGCATCAACAAAAAAAGCTGATGATAGGTTTATATCTTAATTTGTTGGAAATGTGAAAATTTGAGTTAAAACGTCTACTGCATTATATCCGAAAACATTCTGAAGTGCAAAAAACAGGAATAATGCAGCTATTACAAGAGCTATAACTTTAATATTTTTAATAATTAAGTATACAACTCCAAATAATATTAAAAGTTTAATAATAAAAAAAGCAGTGGCAGATAAAGGCATTAACTATCCTCCTGCCATTATTATTTTTGTTCCTTCATTGGAAATTTCTTCTTTTTTAAATTCAACATCATGTTTTACTTTTTCTATAACTTCATGTAATGCATCTAAGGTTTCTTTTCTATGGTTACCTAGTACTGCAACTAAAAATAATGAGTCTCCGGTGTAGAACTCTCCAACATGATGAACTACAGAGATTTCAAAAACACCGTATTTCATTTTGGCATTTTCAACGATTCTTTCAATATCTTTTATTGTTTTTTCTTTGTCAGGTGTTGTTAAAATTAATTTTTTCAAGTCCATTTCATCTTCTTTTCCTCTGACAATACCTTCAAAAGTAAAGATTGCTCCTGAATAATCAACCTTTCTGCTCTTTTTTAAATCAGCTATTAAATCAGCCATTTCTATTTTTTCTTCTTTATCTTCAATTAATTTAATGACCATTTTAACATCTCACATGTCGCTTATTTCTTTTTTAGATAAATTTTTAATTCTTTCAATACCCTTTATTTCATTTACTAATTCAACGGTAGCATTAGGAACCAATTCTTGCCAATTTTCATCATTAAGCATTCTTTTCCTAACTTCTGTTCCTGAAAGTTTTAATCTATCAAATAAGGGTGGTGTTTTTACTTCATAACCTTCCTCATAAAATAGCTGTTTAACAAGGTAGTTTCCTGAATAAATTTTATTAAAAGGAGGTGTGAGCATTTTAATATATGATACCCAAATTGCATTTTTATTGATGTCTTCCATTGGAATAATGTAGTATCTACTTGGATCAATATTATGCTCAACTAAAGATTGTTTTATCATTACCAATCTTTCTCCAGCAGTAAATGGGTTTTTAAGATCATGGCTTATCTGTGCACTTCCAATACCAATGATTATTTCATCTACTTCCTCTAGAATCTTTTTTATTACCTGAATATGTCCATTATGAAATGGCTGCATTCTTCCAATTAGAATTCCCCTATTTGTTTTCATAGAACTCACCTTGGTTGGAGATTATCTAATGCATAAATAAGACTTCTTGCAACATCCATTTTTTCATCATATGAGTTAATTGTAGATGTTTCAAAGAGTAATGTTGTAACTCCTTGCTCTGCAATAGGTATTGTTACTTTTTCAGGGCTTGTTCCCTCTGTAAAGTTAAATTGGGCAACATCTATTTTCTCAGCTATTTCTTGTGCATACTCATTTCCTTCTGTTGTATTTGAAATGGAATATATGAAGTTAGCATATTCATAAGTTGCATCTATTTCATGGATATCGACGACAATAAAAGGATTATCTGATTTGATATTTGGAACAATAAATTGACTTGCTAATCCTTCACCTGCAGGCCTTGTATCCTCACGAGAAGTGATATTGTCATTAATATCAACATAGTATACTACATATTTTTTTGTTAAATTCTGAGAACCGTCTTCACCACAAATTTCTGCGAGAGTGGAGTTTACAGCTTCATGTATTTGATGTTCTCTAGGGTGTATTCCTAATATTAATGTTACAACATCTTCACTTTGATTATTTCCTGCTGTAATCTTGTATACAGTTCCATTTACATTTGTACCAATTTCTTCGGTACTGTATACGTTAGAATCAGCACTAATAATAAAAGCTGTGTTAATAATTACTATAGCAATTAGTATTACTAAAAGGATTTTATATTGTTTTCTATTCATATTATTGCCTTTTAGGATTTAATTTAATTATTTTATTTATTTTTAGTTATAAATATTTTTTTCTTTAAAAACATTGTTTTACATTCTTTTTATAGGTAAAATAAACTTTAATTAAATTATTTTCTATTAACTAATAAAATTTTATTGTAATGTAAATAATGTTTTTTTAAATTATACTAACTTATATTAAATACTTTTAATAAAATTAAATAAAATAATACTCGATGGAGGTTTTTTCTTAATGGAATTTAATAAAAAGATAATTGCAGCTATTGTTATTATTGTGGTAGTTGTCATTATTGGTGGAATTTATGCTTTCACTATGTCAGATAAAGGTGAATCAACCACAACACCTTTTGATAATTCTTTTATGAGTGGTGAATTTGCAGGTAATGTTAAATTAGTAAATAATTCAACTGAATGGGCATCTGCATATGCCGATGAAGCTAATAAAATTCAATATAACATGTCTACTTGTAAAAATGCTTCTTATATTATAGATACTTATTTAGTTCAAGGAATGAGTGGGCCTGATGAAAGGGAATTCAATGGTCAGCAATGGGATATTTACACTTTGACTGGAATGATGAATGCCGGTAATAACACCACTAATTCAACTAATCAAACAGTTTATATCTATATGTGTGTTGCTAATAAAGAAAATCAGGACTTTTTAACCTATGCTATATTTGAAAATAGTTCTTCTGTTGAAGTTGACGGTTCTCTTTATTGTGAAGCTTATGAAAATTATGTTGTTCCATTATTGGAAAGTTCCCAATTAAAACCTAACTCTGAAGTGCCTGAACTATATGAGCTTTTAGGTATGGATCAAGCAACATTCCAGCAATATGTTGATTTGATGGAGAGATATAAAGCTGGTGAAGTAGATATTAATGGAAATCCAATTTAGTAGGGATATTGATGAGAATTACAGTTTTTCATGCAGATGAATGTGATAAAAAGAAATGTACTGCTATTAAATTAGAAAAGATGGGTAAATGCAGACTTGTTTATAATATTAATAAAATTCCAAGTGGTGCACTGGTTTTAAATCCATATTCTGATAAGGCTGTTTCTTATGAAGACTGTAAAATGGTATCTAGGAGAGGAATTGTTGGTTTGGACTGCTCTTGGAATGAAGTTTCTAAATCAAAAAAATTCTTTTCATTATCTAAATACCATAGATCTCTTCCTTTTTTAATAGCTACCAATCCAGTAAACTATGGAAAACCATGTATTTTATCAACTGTTGAAGCAATAGCTGCTACTCTTTATATAACTCGTTTTAAAGATGAAGCTAAGAATCTTCTTGATGGTTTTAAATGGGGTCATACATTTTTAGAATTGAATCATGACCTTTTAGAAGCATATAGTGAAGCTGATAGTAGTAAAGAAGTGGTTGAAATTCAAAATGATTTCTTAAATTCTCATGAATAACCTTATTTTAACTAAAGGTTTAAATACTATTAAGTTTATATTTTATAATAATATTTATGAACAGTAATTTAACTGATTTTGTTTCATAATGTTTTGTTGATTATTATTGATTAATTTAGGAATATAGGGAGGAGTTACTAATGGCAAGATTTGAAGAAGCTGAAAACAGAATGTTCAATGTAAAAATTTGCTTAAAATGTAATGCTCGTAACCCAGCTAGTGCAAAAACTTGCAGAAAATGTGGTTACAAAGGTTTAAGATTCAAAGCTAAAGAACCAAGAGGATAGATTTATTCTCTTTACCTTATTTTTTTCTTTTTTTATTATAATTAAAAACTATTTTTATGAATTTTATTTTATGTTTTAATTTTGATATTTATTTTAATTAATTTTAAGAACTTATTTTCCAATTTCTATTTCATAAAATTTTCATCTTGTTCATAGTATTTATTTATTGTAAATTAATGGAATTATCTAAAAATTTATTAAATTGATTTTTAAAATTATATTAATAATAGCATAATAATTATTAGAATGTTTTTTATACTAATTAGTTAAAGATTATATTATATAGTTACTTTTTGGGATGCTTATGAAAATTGTTGAAGAGCAAATTAGAGAAATATTAAAAACTAGAAAAATTCATTTTACTTTAATTGATCCTGATGAACAAACTCCTGAATCTGCATTAGAAATAGCTAAATTAGCTATTGAAGGTGGAACTGATGGTATTATGATTGGAGGATCAACTGTTAATAATGAAGAAGTTGATTTAACCTGTAAAATTTTATCTGAAAATATTGATGTTCCAATTATTTTATTCCCAGGTAATATTAATAGTGTAAGTAAGTATGCTGATGCAATATTTTTCATGACTTATGTAAATTCCACAAATCCTTATTGGATTGTTGGAGCTCAAGCATTGGCATCAATGGCAGTTAAACAGTCTGGTATTGAAGTTTTACCAATGGGATATATGGTTGTAGAACCTGGTGGAACTGTTGGTTGGGTTGGAGATGCAAAATTAGTTCCAAGAAACAAACCTAAATTAACTGCAGCTTATGCTTTATCTTCACAATATCTAGGACAAAGGTTCTTCTATATTGAAGCAGGTTCTGGTGCTGATAAGCCAATACCTCCAGAAATGATAGCTTACAGTAAAAAAGCTACTGATGATATGATTATTATTGTTGGTGGAGGAATCAGAGATGCTGAAGCAGCATACACAGCTGCAAAAGCTGGTGGAGATATCATTGTTACTGGAACTATTGTAGAAGAAACCGATGATGTTAAATCCAAAATTTTAGAAATTACTGAAGCTATTAAAAAGGCTTCACAATAGGTTTATCCTATTTCTTTCTCTTTTTTATTTATTTTATAGTGATTTTATGTTAAAATCTTTATATGTGGAAGCTGCTCGTAAGAAAGGCTCAATAAAAGAAATTTCTCCAGATCTTAAAAGTAATGATATGATTGCTAATAGTTGGAATGAATTATCTTTTGATAGTGATGATGAGTTTTCTATTGGTGCTGGAGATGGAAGTTTCAATAAAAAGAAGTTTATGGGTTACAATTTTTATGCAGTAGCTGCTGAATCATTAATTTATGATGGTGAACTTAAAAAGATTGAAAATTATGATTTGGACTTATTGGAACATTTACAGTATACTGATGAGCTTTTAAGTTATTATATGTCTATTTTTGAGCTTAAAAATGCATTTAGAGCTGTAAATGAATTTGATGTAGATTATTATCTTGTTGATGGATCTCTTTATGGTGATTTGCAGAATCCTTATCCTAGGGGAATTGGATTATCAAAAAAAGTAAAAGAAGAAATTCTTGAAGAGAGTTTAGATGAGCTTAAAAGAAGATTAAATGAACATCAGAAGGTTATCTCCTCACAGAAACTTGTGAATCACTTTTATAAAGAGACATATGTTGGTAAAAAATATGATTATTTGATGTTTTTATGTTCTATTGAAAAATTATTGGTACTAAAAGATATTTTAAACAATTCTAAAAATATAATAGCTATTTCAAAAAACTCAGATAATAATGATATTTTTAAAAGTAGAATTCCAGACATAGCTATTTTTGATAATTACACCAAAAAAGAGGGAATTTCAAATTTAATTTATAAAGATGTATCAAAAAGTATTAAACAATCTTTTCCAGTTGAAGATGACTTTTTCAATCAACTAACTTTTACAATATTCTATTTAAGACTAGCTGATAATAAAAATGTTTTAAAAGTAGAGTTGCCCTACAAGGCATCTTTTAAGGAAGTTGTTAAGTTAGTGGGTAAGATTAAAAAATTTTCAACAGGAGGATATCCATTTTTACTTAAAAAAACTCATAAAGATGTTGTTATTTCAAATAAAAATATGGATGAACTTTTAAAGATTATGCATATACGTGAAAAATCAGGAAGGGAAATGTTAAGATAATTTAAGGGTGTTTTTTTCATGATTATTGGAAGATGTATGGGTGAAACTTCACTAACTGAACTTACTTTTATCTCAAATAAAATGCCAAATGTAGGTGAATATGTTTCAATGAACTACGATGGTAAACTTATTTTAGGGATGATTGAAGACTTGGTTAGAGGTAATGTTGCCTTAAATTCAGAAATTTATAACACAGAAGATATAGAAAGAATCGTAGAGTATGGATTGGATGAATTTTATGTTAAAGGGAAAATTAGAGTATTGGGAGATATAAACAATCATTTAAAACTTCCAAGAACTCCTGCACCCCCTGGAACTCCTATTGAGTTAGCTAGTGAAGCTATTTTAAAAAAGGTTTTCACAGTAGATAATCCTTTAAAGTTAGGTACTTTAATTAATCAGGATGATGTTGAAGTTTCTGTTAATGCAAATTCTTTTTTAAATCGTCATTTAGCTATTCTAGCAATGACTGGTGCAGGTAAATCAAATACTGTTTGTGTTTTAATTGATGGTCTTTTAGATTATAATGTGCCAGTCTTTATTTTTGACATGCATGGAGAATATGTTAATGCTGAATTTGTAAATGGTGAAGTTAATGTAATTAGACCTACAATTAACCCTCGCTATATGTCTTTTACTGAAATTAAAAAATTAGCTAATATTCCAAATAATGCATATAAACAGGAAAGACATTTTAGAAAGGCATTTAAAGAGGCAAATCAGGCTGTTGAAGATGGATTGGCGAATTCCAATGACTTTTTAGAGATAATTAAAAATGTTTTAGAAATTAAGTACAATGATGATGACAAGCCTGCAGATGAGAGAAATAACATATTGGCTGTTCTAAATAAGATTGAAGACCTAATTGAGAAGTACAGTAATTTATTTAATGTAAATGAAGGCAATATTTTAAGTAAAATTCAAGTTGGAAAAGCTAATGTTTTAGATTTAAGCCAAACAGATGAATATGCTGCTGAAGTGCTTGTTAGCCATATTCTAAGAAACTCTCTTCAACGTAGGAAAAATGCTTTCCATAAAAACAGTACAGCTACTTTAGATTTTCCTGTTTTCTATATTCTGGAAGAGGCACATATTTTAGCTCCTCATAAGAGAGATTCTAATTCCAAGTTCTGGATTCAAAGAGTTGCAAGAGAAGGGCGTAAGTTCGGTTTAGGTTTATGCCTTGTAAGTCAATCTCCAAAAACTGTTGACCAAGATGCTCTTTCTCAGATGAACAATATGATTATATTAAGGTTAGTAGAACCAGATGATCAAAGACATGTTCAGGCAGCTAGTGAAAGCCTTAGTTCTGATTTAGTTAAACAGTTACCTTCTTTAAATGTTGGTGAAGCTATTATTTTAGGTTTGATGACAAAAGTTCCTACTTTAGTTAAAATTGATGAGTTTAAAGGAAGAACTCATGGTGGAGATATTGATGTAATAGCTGAACTTGCTGATTTTAGAAAAAAAGAAGAAGCAGAACTTAAACAACAGGAAGAAGATAGTTTTAATCTAGGATATGATTATTAACTCTCTTTTTTTGCTCTTTTTTATTTTAATTTTTTAATTATTTTTTATAAAATAAATATTTAAATAATATTTAAACTAGATTATTATATGTTTAATAATTAATTTGAGTGTTAATTGGTTATAAAAAAACAAAAATTAGAGAAAGGTAATATAATGAAATTTGCACATTTATCAGACACTCATTTAGGTTATAGACAATTTGGTCTAAATGAGAGAGAAAAAGACTTTTATGAAGTGTTTGAGCTTATTATAGATAAAATAATTGAAGAAAATGTCGATTTTGTAATTCATAGTGGAGATTTGTTTGAAACTGCTAGACCATCACCTAATGCTTTACTTACTTTTCAAAAAGGTTTGTTAAGATTAAAAGGTGCAGGAATACCTATGTTTTCAATAGCTGGAAATCATGATTCAGTTATGCGTAAAGAAGCTATTCCTCCTCAAGTTTTATTTAAAAAGTGGGGTCTTAAAGTTATTAGTCCTATAAATACTAATTATATGTTTGATGATGTTTTTATAGCTGGACTTCCTTATTATCCTAGTTCCCAAAGTAAAAACCTTAAAAATAAGCTTGCTGAGTTATCTCAAAAAGCAGCTAATCATGAAAAATCTATTTTAGTTTTACATCAAGGTATTGATAAATATTTAAGTTTTCAATATGAATTAGAGATTGGTGACATTCCAGATAACTTTGATTATTATGCTTTTGGTCATCTTCACAAGTATATTGAAGATGATTTTGGTAAAGGTAAATTAGTTTACCCTGGATCAATTGATATTTGGAGAACTAATGAACTTCCAGATTATAAGAAAAATGGTAAAGGTTTTGTTGTTGTTGATTTAGATGGTCCAAAACCAGCTGTTAAAAGGGTTGTAGTGGAAAGTCCAAGAGCATTTATTGACAAAACTATTTCTTATGATAATCTTGAAGATGAGTTAAGAAATATTAAAAGTACTATTAATGATTTTGATAAAAAACCAATTATTAGTTTAAATATTACCAATATTGATATTGATACCACTGATGTTTATGAGATTATTAAAAAAGAACTGGGCGATTATGCACTTATGATTAGGCCTAAATTCCAATTAATTGATGAAGAAGTTGAAGAATTAATTAATAAGGATACTTCTTTAGGACCTAAAGAACTTTTAGTTGAAGGTTTAAAAGAGTTTGATGATGAGTCTATCTCAAGATTAGCTATTGATTTATATGATTCACTATCAAAAGATGACAATGAAGGCTCTGAAAAAATCATTAGCGATTATTATGACAATCATTTTGCAATAGAAGAAGAAAAAGATACTCAAACAACATTGGAAGAGGGTTCTCAATGATATTTACTAGATTAAGTTTAAAAAATTTCAAATCTTATGATGATGCTGAAATAAAATTTAATGAGGGTATCAGTGTTATTGTAGGTGAAAATGGTGCTGGTAAGTCCACCATTCTTGAAGCTATTAGTTTTGCTTTATTTAAACAGCACACTGCTAAAAAAATTGATGATTTAATTAGAAATGGCAGTGATGATGGTATGTATGTGGAATTGGACTTCATTTCAAATGGAAAAGAATACAGAGTAGTTCGTGATAAGAAAGGTTCACAATTAAAATCCACTTTCCTTAAGAAAACATCCTCAAATAGTAATTTTATACCAGTCTGTGCGGGTGATAAAGAGGTAACTAATGAAATCAGATCTGTTTTAGATATTGATTCTGATCTATTTTTGAATGCTATTTATATTAGGCAAGGTGAAATTGCTGAGCTCGTTGATAAAACAGCTGCTGAGAAAAAACAGTTAATAGGTAAATTACTGGGAATTGATTCTTTAGAAAAAGCATGGAAGAATTTACAACCTTTTATTAGCTCTTATGAAAATAAGAAATCTGAACTTAAAGGAAGATTAGCTTCTGCTAATGAAACTTATGAAGAACGTGAGAAAAAGATTTCATTACTTAACACTCTTAAAGAAAGAGGTTTAGAACTTGAAAAAGAAGTTGCTGAAGTAACAGAGCTAAAAGAGGAAATAGCTAATGACAAATTAAACATGGAACGAGAAAAAGAAATCTATGATAACTTCTGTCATAATTTAGAAGTGGAACAAGAAGCATTAACTAGTTTAGAAAAGGATAAATCCATTCTCCATGATAGATTAGATGAAATTAAAGAAGCTGAAGAGAAAATGTTAAGATTAGAGAAATTTACTAAAAAATTACCTTTATATCTTGACTTTGAAAAATCAGTTACCAGTATTCAACAGTTAAAAGTTAAAGAGGATGAAATTAACCGTAATTTAGAGTCTATTCGGGAACAAAAAACAATTGTTGAAGCTGAACAGGAAGGTTATTCTAATTACATGGCTTGTGAAGAGGAACTTGAAAAATTAAAAGATAGAAAATCTAAAATTGAACAAGAATTAGTTGGAATTACTCAGCTTGAAGAAAATAAAAAAGAGCTTTTAAAAGTAATTGAAGAAAATAGAAATGACATTAACAGCTTCTTTTCAACAACTAAAGATGAATTATATGATAATGGACTTTCTCAAGATATTTTAACAGATGTTGATAAATTTAGTCAACTAGAAGAAGTTACAAATAATTTTTTAGATGAAATTTCTGATAAAATTGAAAGTATCAACAAGGAAATCAATGAGAAAAAAGAGGAAAATGTTAAATTTAAAGAAGCTATGAAATCTGCTGATAAACCATTAAATGAATTAGATGAAGTAGATAATCAATGTCCTCTATGTCAGTCTGAAATTACCAGTGCAAAGAAAGTTGAGCTTAAAAAATATTATTCTGACATTATAAGTGAAAATAGAAGCTTAATTTATAATAATGATGAAAACATCCACTTGTTGAAGAAAAATAGAGATAACTTTGCACAAAAAGAAGAAAATGTTAAAGAAATTTCTAAAAATATTATTGAATATAAACATAAATTTGCTCAACTTGAAAAAGATTTAGGTAAATTAAACAGAATTGATGAAGGACTTGAATCCAAAGATTATATTAACTCTAAGCTTGGTGAAATTATTTTAAGTATCTCTAGAGAAGAAGTAAAACATGAAGAATATCAAGCTTCTTATGAGAAATATAATAAGGCTAAAGGTGCTTTAGATGTTTTAGATAGTGAAACTGAAACTCAATACAACCTTAATCAAGTTCAAAATGAGATTGATACTCATATTAGGAATATTGAAATAGCTATTGAACAGGATAGTCATCTTTCTAATGATATTACTACTCAAGAGCTTCAAAATCGTATTAATGATTTAAAACAAAAAGAAGAAGAATATAATCAACTTAAAGGATTTGTTAAAAATAAAAAATCTCTTGAAGGTCAGTTAACATCCAAAAAAGAAGATATTGACTGGAAATACAATAAAATAGATAATATCAAATCCAATATTGAAAACTCTAAGTATGATAGGGAAAAATATGATAAACTTATTTATTCCTCTGAAGTATTTGAGAAAAGATATGAAAGATTCTCTGAAGAATTAAATGGTATTAAAGGTCAATCAAAAGAAGTTATTGAACAGGTAAAATCTTTAACTACTAAAGTTCTTGAAGATAATCGTGCTAAAGAAGAATTAGATGGTGTTAATAAGTATTTAATTATTCTAAATTCAATTAGAGAATTATATGGTAAAAATGGTATCCAAAAAGATTTAAGAAACTATTCCAAACCTGTAATTCAAAAATACACTAAAGACTTCTTTAATCAATTTAACTTTAATTATTCCGATTTAATATTAGATGATAATTATGATGTTTCTGTTTTCGGTCCTGAAGGTGAAACTTCCCTTAATATGGTAAGTGGTGGTGAAAAAATAGCTATTGCCCTTGCTTTAAGATTAGGAATCACACAAGCTATGTCTAAAGGAGATCTAGAAACAATTCTCTTAGATGAGCCTACTATTTATTTAGATAGTTTCAGGAAACATGAGTTAATTAATTTATTAAAAGAAATGTCTATGTTACCTCAAATGATTATTGTAACTCATGAAACTCAATTAGAAAATGCAGCAACTAACTTGATTAAAGTTGAAAAAAATAATGGAATTTCAAAAGTTATAATTGAAAATTAGATTTCACAAGAAGAGCTATGTTCATGGATTGCATTTTTAATTGAATCAACAATACAATTTGCATTCCAGCCAACAATGACTGTAGCTCTTTTTTCTAAATTTTCTGGAACTTCTTCAACACCATATGGTCTAACTAAGACTATTGGTATGTTATGTTTTTCACTGGCATTTAAAAGATCATCAAATTTATCTTTATTTTCTTGATAAAGACCTGCTAATAATATTATAACATCTATTTTATGGAAGAATTCTGGATTTACGGTTGAATATGAAGGAGAAATAGATTCTTTCCATAAGAAATCTGTTTTTGAATATATTTTTTCAATAAACTGTCTATATTCATTGTTTTTATCATATCCATTACTTACAATGAGATTATAAATTTTATTATCATTTTCTTCTTCAAACATTTTTATCACATTTTTTTATAGATATTAGTTTTATTACATATTTATTCTATTTAAAAAATTTGTTAGTTATTTAAAGTAAAAAGAATTAATTAATATATAATATTGTATTTTATCGAGGGTTTATTATATGAGAGCAGCTGTTATTGGTTTAGGAGTTGAAGGTAAAAAAGCATTTAACTCTCTTATAAATCATGGATGGGATGTTTATGCATCTGATTTAAATGTTAATGTTGATTTATCTGGATTAGATATTCCAAAGTTAGATATGGAATTAATTAAAAG
This sequence comes from Methanobrevibacter woesei, assembly GCF_003111605.1. Classification (NCBI taxonomy): domain Archaea; kingdom Methanobacteriati; phylum Methanobacteriota; class Methanobacteria; order Methanobacteriales; family Methanobacteriaceae; genus Methanobrevibacter; species Methanobrevibacter woesei. The sequence continues at coordinate 579,234 of NZ_MZGU01000004.1, forward strand.
GGGAGACTCTTTTTCATTTATTTCTTCGAATTTTGTTTTAGATATTGGATTTACCAATCCTGATGAAATAGATGACTGTGATGCAATTGCAATTAGCCCTAGTATGTGGGGAGGATCTTTTGCAAGTAAAATAGTTGAAAATGGAAAGTTATTATGTGATGTATTAACTAAACATAGAGATTTATTTACAATTGGAATCACAGGAACAAATGGAAAAACTACTACTGTTCATATGCTTAAAGAAATTTTAGAAAATGCTGGTAAGAAAGTATTAGTTGGTGGAAATGGTGGTGGAGGATTTGAAGGTTATTATGATTTGATTTTAGAAGCAAATGAAAAGGATTATGATATTTTACTTGTTGAAGTATGTGACATGACCTTGGATTTTGCAAATTACTGTTTTGATTTTGATATTGTTGGTCTTACAAATATGGGTAATGATCATATGGATGTTCATAAAACAGTTGCTAACTATAAAAATTCTCTTGTCAGATTTTTTAAAGATAAAAATATAGTAATTGCATATAATCAAGATTTTAAAGCAGATTTTATTGATTCTGCATCAAATTCAATCCCATACTTTGAATCACAAGAAGAATTGCAAGTTTTTGGTGAGTTTAACAGATGTAATGCAGGTTTAGCTGCAGCTATTGCAATTGAACTTAAAATTAAAAAAAGTATTATTAAAGAATCTTTAAATAATTTTAAAGCTGTTGCAGGTCGTTTAGATGTTTATCCACTTAACGATTCTTTAATTTACATTGGAAAAACAGATAATAGTGATGCTTTAGCTTCTGTTTTAGCTGAAAATAATTTTTATGCAATATTCATTGGAACTCCAAGACCTCATGAGAAACATAGATTAGATATTCTTGATGAAGTTGTTAAATATAATCCTGAGGTTATTGTTCTTTTCCCTGGTCTTGATGATAATTTTGAAGTGGCAAAATATAGATTAAATTCCTTGAATTATGAAGGAAGAGTGGAAATAGCTACTTCTCTTGATGAAATTATAGCATTGGTTGCCGAGTTTTCTCATGAAGAAGCAATGCTTATTGGTGGAAATGGTCAAGATGTTATTATAGATATACAGGAAAGAATTAGATTACTATCTCAGAACTGTAATTAATTTTATACATTGTCAACTATTTGCATCAGTTATAACAATCTTTATATATAGAATACAATATAATAATAAATTATATTATTATTCTTATTATTTTACTATTTTTCAGGTGTTATTAAATGAGTTATGAATGGAGAAATACGTCCTTAAAAATTATAGGAACATTATTTTGTGCATGCGTACTTATATTTGCTTTCTCCTTTGTAAGTAATGCTGAGTTTTCAGGAAAAACAATAGCAGAAACTTATGATTTACCTATTGGACAGTCAGTATATGATGGGGACTCAATTTTAGGTGAATTTGACAATATGAAAGTACCATTGTTGAGTAATGCGAGATTTATATTTAATGAAATTGTAAGTTTGGATTTAGGTGGATTGTTATTAACTGTATCAACAGGAACTGTTCCTTTTGATTTTTCTACTGTTTCCAGTGGTCATATTGACAGTTATGGTAAAGCTTATGGATTTGATGGTCCAGGATATTTAACTTTAGATGGAGATAATCTTGTTGTTCATCCGCCAGATACTTACATTTGGGGATACAGTTTCCCATATAAGGTATTAACTAAAACAAGCTCTGGGGTTGATGTTGTAGAAAATGGTACTGTAATTGATTCAATTCCAACTGAAGAAATCAAGAATACAGATTATGCTAATGATTATTACAATAATACCACTATAGTAAATTGGTTTAATTCTAATAAAGAAGGCAGTAATTTTACTTTAGAAAGAGGAATTACTTCATTTTCCGATGGAAGGTCTGATGTATCATTTAAACAGGTAGAATCTATTTTTGGTTCTAATGTTTCTGATTATGTTGCAGCATATCCTGATGGTACTCCTATTGTATTGTATATGGGTAATACTACTGAAACAGAAGGAGAACTTGCTTACACCTCATTAGGATCACATCCTCAATATGGTGATAGTATAAGGGAATATAATGCAAGACAATTTGTTGATGCATGGAACAATACAGTTATACCTCCAGAATCTCAGGGTAATGGTAGGGCTTATGTTGATTTTGGTTCAGCAGTAGATCCTGATGCACCAGGTGGAGCGGCTTCTCATGGAGTATGTCCTCCAGCTAGGGCTTTAAGAAATGTTGTTTTAGCAGAGGGATTTGAGTTACCTGTGGGTATGGTAAATGATGAAGATGCTGTATTATTTGGATTCCATCCATCTGAGGATATTAAAATCACAAATAATCATGATTATCCAGTTAAAATTGTTATGTGGACTGAAGGTTCAGGAACAGGTATGTTGATTTATGCTCAAATCATTAGATATGAACCAACTAATGAAACTAGCACTAACTCAACAAATACCATTTCTTAATTTTTTTTTTTATTATGTCAATTTCAGCTATTATTACCGCAGCAGGTAAAAACTCTCGTATGAGAAAAGATCAGATTTCAAAGGGTTTAAAACCTCAGAATAAATTGGCTCTTCCTTTTAAAGATTCAACTATTATTGAGACAACTATTGGTAATGCATTATCCTGCAATATTGATGAATGTATAATAGTTCTTGGTCATTATTCTAGTGAAATTAAGGATGCTATTTCTGATAATTTTAAAGATAAAGTTAAATTTGTTGAAAATAATCCTGTTGATGTAGGTCTTTCAATATCTCTTTTACATGGTTTAGAAAATATTTCATCTGATTATGCTCTTTGTGTTACTGGAGACCAACCAACAGTATCAACAGAAACATTTAGTAAGTTAATTGAATGTGCAGAAAACTCAAAAAATCCTGAAAAAACAATTTCTATTTTAAGAAGAAGAAAAACTGGTTTGCTTGATACTGCTGAAGGATTAGGAATGCCTTTTGTTGCAAATAAAAATCAGTTAATTAATTATCTAAAAAATGAAAATGATAATTTAAATCCAATCCTTAGAAAAATGTTTAAGGATGGATTTACATTTTATGGGATTAAAGAAAAAAATGAATTGGAATTATTAAATATTAATCATTATGATGATTATAAAAAAGTTTTAGATAGCTTTTAAGCTTTCTATTACTTCTTCTAATCTATCTTTACTTATTCCAATAGCTAATTCATTATCTTTAATATCAGCTGCTTTTCTAGAACCATCACATCCCATGGTTATGTTTACACTTTTTTCTAAGTAAGGATTAGCTAATGCATCTCCACATAATGATTGGATTCCAGCAAAATTAGGTCTTACTTTTTCTCCATTGTTATATACAATTGTTTGAGCTATTTTCATTGCAGTAATTGGTTCAGAAATGATAATAACAACATCTGGTTCAAAATTAGCTTCATTTAATGGAGCATAAGCGATTCCCCATTGAGGTTCTGAGATTACAGAAAGTGCATCAGTTGTTGATTTAGCTATTTCAGGGGTTTTGAATCTTCCTAAGTTAAAGTAATGTTCTCCACTAGCTACTTTTGGTGGCATTTCTCTCAAACCAATAGCTCCAGCTCCTCCTTGACATAGATGTTCATCAATAGTGCTGTAGAATGTATCACCATATGATGCTTTGCGTACCATTTCACAATGTCTTATTTTTTCTCCAATACGTTCAATACCTTCTGGTATTTCATCCTCACTTTTAAGAAGTTTAATTGCAACAGGAGAACAAGTTAACTTTATATTTTCTTCAAATACATTCGCATATTCTTTATTTAATTCTAAATTTTCATTACTCATATAACCACTTATTTATAATTATGTAATTAAGGTACCTTAAATTCTTTTATTTTATTATTGTTACAAAAGGTTTTAAAGTCACATGCATTACATGTTCTTTCATCAGCTTCGGCTTTCCATGCATCTTTAATTTTACAACCGTTTGTTTCTTTAATTAATGATTCTTCAATATCTCCAACTACCTTATCGAACTCTTCTAGTGCATTATCCAGTTCATCATCATCAACTGTAATAATTCTAATGGATCTGTCTTTTTTGAATTTGTCTGAAAGTTCAGGATAATTCTCTTCATCATTTTCATCCCAATTCATCAGAACTTCTAAATCTTCATCACTAATTTTCACATCATTTTCATTCTTAAGTATGTCCTGTTTAATAGCTCTTAAATCTTCATATGAGGGAACTAACTCATTTAAATAGAAAATAATTCCACAAAGGATAGGTTTTGAATCTTCTTGTTTATGTTTAAGCCAGGAATAGGTTAATATTTGCCATTTATGGTGATTCCATGTGTTATCGTTTATGGAGGGTCTTTTCATTCCTTTATAGTCAATGATAATTTCATATTCATTTGCATCAAGTTTTTGAAGATTTTCATTAAACTCTTTATTTTCTCTAAGGTAATTTTTTATTTCATTTTCTTTAAAATAATCCAGTGAGAATTGTTCTGTTTTTTTCAATTCATCTTTTTTGAATAATGTAATCACATCAACAACACCATTTATACCGTAATAATTGGATCTACTAATGTTTTCTTTATAATTTGGCATATCCCGTATTCCTTTAATCAGTTCTTCAGTTGAATCAATTAATGGAAATAGATGAGGACCCCAAATGTTAATAGCAGCCTCTGCTCTTGCACTGGCTAATTTTTTATGGTCTGCTTCAGTAACTTCCATATCTTCACGTCCAGGAATATTTGTTGTGAAGAAATGATTTTGAGGAGGGTAAAGACCTCTAACTTGAAGCTTTAAATCAATCATATTTTCTATAGGTCTAATATCCTCTTTCCAATCCCATGGAAATGATGTCTTGTTTAAATCCCATCTAAGAAATGCTTCCTCTAAAACACCATGTATAAATTCTCCAAACCATAATTGAACTGGCATGGATGGAGGGAGTGTACCTTTATTTTGATATCTGTATTGAAGATTACAGGTTAAAAAAGAAAGTAAATCACCAGTTAAACTGTATTCTGGGATTATATATGGTTTTGATCTTGTAGATAATTTCATTTTCATCACTATATCATATACATTTCATTAAATCCAATAAATTTCTCATCTCTACTCCATCCTAATGCAACGTTAGGGATGGTTTTAAGTTCATTTTTATCAGAATATCCGTCAATTCCTTGTGTAAGTCCTATTAAAAGCAAGACATTTTCTGCTCTTGAAAAAGCTACAAAATAAAGTCTCACTAAATCATCAAATGATCTGTCTTTCTCACTTCTTTCTAATTTTCCTAAAGAACTATAATTTCTAACTGTGTCTTCTAATGATTTCTTTTTGGAAGGCATCTTTGGGAATCTTAGATTCTGTGTCTTTGCTTCATTTTTCTTAAATTTAGAACCAACATCAACAACTACGAGAGGAAATTCAAGTCCTTTTGATTGATGAATGGACATTAAGTTTATTCTGTCATTAGGCAAAGTTTCTAGAAGAGCTTCATCAATTTCAACATCACCTGTAGCTATGGGGATGAAAATATTCCAGATTGCTTCTTTTATACTTTCATATTCTTCTTTTTCGTTTCCATGAACAATATTGGCAGAATATTTATTAAAGAATCCTGTTTGAGTAATTGATTGAGTAATAGCTTCTAAATAAACAATTCCTTCAACATCATCTTGCAGTTCTTCAATCCATGTAATTAATTTATATGCAAGTTCCATTAAACTAGCTGATTCTGGCCATTTTTCATGCCCTATTGGTTCTCTTTCTTGCCAGGCTCTTACGAATTCTTCTAAAGATAGAGGATAATGTGGTTGAGGGTCTTCTTTTATATATTCATGGGCATTTGATCTCCATTTGCGCATATTTCTTCTTGCAAGCATTGGAATTTGTTTATCATCCTCCTGAACTTTACTTTCAGGGTCAATACATTCCAATATTAATCCGCAGAAAATAGATACTTCATAAACTTCCTGAAGGTCTTTTCCACGTGGATTAAATACACTAATAGGTTCTCTTAATCTGGATAAATGTTTTCTAAGATAAAATGGGAATAACCTTCCATTATTATTGGTTTCTTTTGGAGAATAAGTTAAAATAGCTATATCTGATGCAGAACCATTTTCTTTGTCTAGTTTAAGAGTTATATTTTTAATTTTTTTACCCTCTTTAAGATATTTTTGTTTTTCTTTCTGTTTTTCATCACGTGAAAGAGAGCTATTCATTATCTCATTATATTCTCTTGTAATGACTCTGTAAACAGGTACTTCAACTTCTCCTTTGTTGATTAGTTTTCCTATAAGATTAGATAAATCCCTGGATAGCATTTCAGGGTTATTTCTAAACATTCCAAGAATTGGCATTTCATTTTCTTTGAAATTAGGAGCAATGATTTTAGGTTTGTTGTGTACTCTTGCTGACTGGTATTTTTTATCAAGCTCAACAAAACTGTTACATTGGTTAATTATTTTTTCAGTTGAACGATAATTTGTTCTTAAATTAATCTCTTCAACTTCAATTCCAAGTTTTTCATTTGCACGTTCTTTAAAACTAGTAAATAAGTCAACTGTAGCTCCTCTAAATCTATAAAGGGATTGATCATCATCTCCAACTACAGTTATGTTTCCATTATTTTCTAAAGCAGATTTAGCTATTGTAAAATAGATTTTTTCCTGGATTAGATTTGTATCCTGATATTCATCAACAAGAATTACTTTAACATTATTTAAAAATTCATTTAATTGATTTTCTCTAAGTCTTTTTAGAAACTCTTCTTCAAGCATTGGAAAATCAAGGAGGTTACGCTTTTTCAATTCTTTTTCATAGTCTGCAATTGCATTTAATGCTTCTACAGCTCCAGGATTATTTTTCACATTTTCATATACTTCATTAAAATCTACTTGGTCAAAGTAAAGTCTATCTTTTAGGTTAATTAATATTCTACTCATTTTAGAGGGGTCATTTAGTTTTTCCCTTCCATCAAACTCTTTTAAAAAGTCTTGAAGGTCTTCATTAAGATATCTGTCATTTTTTAAAAGTCCAGTATTTATCATTGCAGACTTTGCTACAAACCCCTCAATTAATGTTGGTGAATTTTCACCAGGAGCCCTATGAATTCTTATTAATTCCTCTGCAACACTATCAATGGTTCCTATTATAATTTGGTTAAAATCAATTCTTACAAGAGCTGATATTTTATTAAAATCATCTCCGTATTTTTCAAGAAGTATATTTTTAATTTGATCTCCCCAATTTAGAATACGTGAGTAAAGTTCATCAGCAGCTTTTCTAGTAAATGTTGTTGAAATTATTTCACTTGGATTTATATCATCTACAAAAATATATTTTAAGATTTTAAGCACGATAACTGTTGTTTTACCAGAACCTGGACCTGCAACAATAAATTGAGATTGATTTACATTGGATAATATTGATTTTTTCTGTTCTTCATTTGAAGAAATATCTCTTTTTAATGTATTTACAACAATTTCCTCAAATTCTTCATAAGTAATCATTATAGCCCTCAATTGTTTTTATTTTTTATATATCTACTATTTTTATTATATTTTATTTAATTATCTCTTTGTTAGAGCATTTGAAATCTATTATTCTAACTGAAACTTTTATATGATTATAAATTATATAAATTATAATATTATTTTAATAAACTTCTTTTAGATTTATATGGATAGCTCAGATATTGAACCAATTGACAGATTTAAAAATGATATTAGGTATAGGGATAAAATTGTCCATGTGGAAACTATTCCTTCAAAAAAAGCCAAATATAAAAAAATTGACAATCTGAATGGATGTATAATTGATTATTTAGAGTCTAAAGGTGTTAAATTATATGAACATCAGGCAGAAGCTTATGAGCATATCCAAAATAAGGAGAATATTATTATCACAACTCCCACTGCTTCAGGAAAAACCTTGGCTTTTAATCTTCCAATTATGGAAACAATGATTGAAGATGAAGAAGCCACAGCACTTTATATTTATCCTGCTAAGGCTCTTTCAAATGATCAGTTGCATGTTCTTGAAAATCTTGAAGAGGAGTTAGATATTAAAACAAATCCTAGAACTTATGATGGAGACACTCCAAAAGATGAAAGATATGGGATTCGTCAAAAGTCAAGAATTGTACTAACAAATCCATATCAGTTACATTTAATCCTTAGTTGGCATCATCAGTGGAAACGATTTTACACAAATCTAAAATATATTGTAATTGATGAATCTCATTATTATAAAGGAGTTTTTGGTTCCAATGTGGCGTTTCTTATTCGCAGATTGAAAAGAATTGCTAATAATTATGGTTCTAATCCTCAGTTTATTTTATCTTCAGCTACTTTAGCTAATCCTCTAGAACTGGCTAATAAATTAACTGGTGAAGAATTTGTTTTAATTGATAAAGATACTTCTCCAAGTGGTGAGAAAGATTTTATACTCTATAATCCTTTTATAAATAAGAAAAAAAATAAAAGAAATTCAAAATCACCTTCTGTGCATGTAGAAACTGAAGAAATATTTTTATATCTTATATTCAAGAATATTCAGACATTATGTTTCACTGTTTCACGTAAAATGGCTGAATTAATAGCTAGATGGTCTAAAAATGAAATCAATAATATTAAAGCTAAGCTTGTTGATAGAGTAGCTGCTTATAGGGCAGGTTATCGTCCTGAAGAAAGACGCGAAATTGAAGAAGGGTTAAAATCAAGGAAATATCTTGGAGTTACATGTACTAATGCATTAGAACTTGGAATTAATATAGGTTCTTTAGATGCAGTTATAATTTCAGGTTATCCTGGAACAATGGTTTCAGTATGGCAACAAAGTGGTAGGGCAGGTAGAAGTAATCAGAAATCATTAGCTATATTAATAGCATTTGAAAATCAGTTAGATCAGTATTTTATGAATAATCCTGATTTTTTCTTTGATAAACCTCATGAAAATGTTTTCATTGATTTAAATAACAATATTCTAAGGAATGCTCATATTTTATGTGCTGCTAAAGAACATTCTTTAACTTCTGAGGAATGTAATAAATACTTTAATGCTCCTGTTGAAATTTTGGATAATCTTGTTGAAAGAAAAGATTTAAGAAAAACACCTCGTGGAACTTATGTTTATCCTTATGATGATAATCCTGCATTTAATCATTCTCTAGACCAGTTATCTAATGAAGAGTTTAGAGTATTTTATAATCGTCAAATTTTAGAAACAATGGGGCGTTCTCAAGTTTATAGGGAAGCTCATGAAGGTGCAGTTTTAATTAACAAGGGTGAATCTTACATTGTTAATAAGTTAAATTTGAGAAATAATACAGTAAATGTTGTTAAAGAGGATGTAGATTATCATACTGTAGTTTTAAATAAGGTAAATATTAATATTAAGCGTAAAATATCTAAAACTAAATTTGGTGATTTAACAATTCATTTTGGAGAGTTGACTGTAACAGAAGATTATTACAAATATAAAAAAATACAGTTTTCGAAAACATTAGGATCTTTTGATTTGGATTTACCTCCTTTGAGGTTCACAACAAAAGGATTATGGTTTACAATTCCGGCATATATTGAAGATGAAGTAGAAGAGTTATATTCGGGTGATTCTATATTTGCAGGTGGTCTTCATGGTGTTGAACATGCTTTGATTGGTTTATTCCCACTTCATGTAATGTGTGATAGGTCTGATATAGGAGGATTATCTACTAAATATCATGAAGACACACAAGAATCCACTATTTTTATTTATGATGGTTATGAAGGTGGAATTGGAATTACAGAAAAGGCTATTGAAATATTTCCAGAATTAGTAAAGTCAACATATGATTTGCTTAAGAATTGTGATTGTGTTGATGGTTGTCCATCATGCATTTATTCTCCGAAATGTGGAAATGATAATAAACCTCTTCATAAAAAAGCAACCAAACATATTTTAGGTTATATGTGTAGTAAGAGGGATGGTTCTAAATCAGAAGTAAAAGAAAAAAGTAATGAAGCAATTAATGAAGAAATTTCTAATAAAAAAGATTCTTTTGAAGTAGAATATGAAGAAGCTTACGATTTATATTGTCAGGGAGATTATTTTTCTTCAAAAGAAATTTTAAATGATATTTTATCTAAAAACAAGAAAAATTCTGATGCATGGGCACTTATTGCTATGATATTATATGAGCAGGGAGATAAACAGGGAGCTATTAATTTCAATAAAAGAGCTTTAAATTTGGATTCTGCTAATGAAATAGCTAACGATTTATTTTTTAAATTAAATAATCTTTAATTTTTTTATATACAACTTTTTTTCATAATATTTATATAACTGTTAAATGTAAAGTTTAATAATATAGAAATTATTTGATTTATATAAGGAGAATAAAAATGCACGAATTATCAATGGCTCAAGGAATAATAGATGCTGTTTTAAAAACTGCAGAGGAGAATGATGCAGTTGAAGTTACAGAAGTGTCTATTGAAATTGGAAGATTAGCTATGATAAATCCTGAACAGTTAAGATTTATGTTAAGTGTTCTTGTTGAGAATACCATAGTTGAAAATGCAAAAATTGAGATTGAAGAGATACCTGTTGAAATTGATTGTCCAGAGTGTGGTTTTCATGGAAATGCAATTTTAGATGATCTTGATCATTATGCTCCAATGGTTTCTTGCCCTAAATGTGATAATAAAAGAATTTCCATTTTAAATGGTAAAGATTGCATTGTTAAAAATATTGTTATTGAAAAACCGGATGATAAGGAGGATTAAATTATGCATAAAGTTGCAGATATTGAAGTACAAAAAAATATTATGGATGCTAATAGAAAATTAGCTGATAAAAATAGGGAAAATTTTGAAGATCATGGCATTTTTTGTGTTGATTTTGTAGGAGCTATTGGTTCTGGTAAAACTACTTTAATTGAAGATATTATTGATAATACAGATTATAGTATTGGTGTAATAGCTGGAGATGTTATCAGTGAATTTGATGCAGGAAGAATTGAGAAACATGATGTTCCTGTTGTAGGTTTAAACACTGGTAAAGAATGTCATTTAGATGCACATTTAGTAAGACATGGAGTAGCTGATTTACCATTAGATGATATTGATGTATTAATCATTGAAAATGTAGGTAATTTAATCTGTCCTGTTGATTTTGAGCTTGGATCTCATATGAGAATTGTTGTTGTAAGTGTTACTGAAGGAGACGACACTGTTGAGAAACATCCTTTAATTTTCAAAGATTCAGATTTAATTATTATTAATAAAATTGATTTAGCTGATGCCGTTGGTGCCGACACCGATAAAATGATAGCTGATGCAAAAGCTTTAAATCCTGATGTTGAAGTTATTAAAAGTAACTTAAAAGATGGTGAAGGATTAGAAGAAATTATTGCAGCTATCAACAAACGTAAAGACAATATTTAAATTTAAATGGTGATTTCATTGAAAATATGGATTGATATTTCTAATGCTCCTCATGTAAGATTTTTTAAGGACATTATTAAGTATTTGGAAGCTGAAGGTGAGGATTTAATTGTTACTGCAAGGAAATTTGGTGATATCCATAAATTAATGGAATCCTATGATATTGATTTTATTTCTGTAGGTAAACATGGAGTTAGTCTTTATGATAAACTTAATGAAAGTACTAATAGGGTAGCTCAGCTTACAGATTTAATTAATGGTGAAAAAATTGATGTAGCAGTTAGTAAACATTCTATTGAGCTTCCTCGTGTTGCTTTTGGTTTAGGTATTCCAAGCTTATTTATTTTAGATAATGAACATGCACTAGCTGCTAATAAATTAACCCTTCCTTTATGTGATAGGATTATAACTCCTGAAATTATTAGTGTATGGAATTTAATGAAATGTGGAGCTGATCCTAATTCAATTATTCCATATAAAGGAACTTCTGAATTAATGCATTTTAATAACTTTAACTATAATGAGAACATATTTGCTGATTTAAATCTTGAACTTAATCATCCTAAGACTATTTTAATGAGGCCGGAACCTTCTCTTGCTTCATATTTGGATACTGACTGCAGACAATCTGTATTATCTCCAATTGTTGATGTTTTAAAAGATTATGCAAATATTTTGGTATTGCCAAGATTTAGAGAACAGTCTGAAATTTTTGAAGATATTGAAAATGTCACTATTTTAAAACCCCCTGTTGATACTTCCAGTTTAATTAAAAAATGTGATTTAGTTATTGGGGCTGGAGGTACAATGAATAGGGAATCTGCTATTTTACAGACTCCTGTTATTTCTTGTTATCCTGGAGATACATTATCTGTTGATCAATTCTATATCAATCAGGGTTTAATGTATAGATCTAATGATACTGATGATATTATCCAAAAAGCATTGAATTTTATTGTTAATCCTCATCAGGAGATTAACTTTGAATCTGATGATTTGTTTAATTTAATTTTAGATAATATCTATGATTTAGGTAAATAAATTAAATAGTTATTTATATTAAAATATTCATATTAAATTAATAGAATATTTTAGTTATATTTTTAAGGGCTGGTAGCTCAGATGGTAGATCGTCGCCTTGGCATGGCGGAGGCCCCGGGTTCAAATCCCGGTCAGTCCATATTAAATTAATTGTTTTATAAAACAAACAGGTCTAAGTGATTCATATATGTTGTTAATAGCTCAAAATCATTTACAATTTATTATTGAAGTATTTTTAATTTTGCTTGTAACTTTTATCTTTGTGATAAATTTAGTTCCTTTATCACTTAGTATTGTAACATTTTTATCTTTGTTTGTTTCTGGAGGATTCGTTCTTCTATTTGGAGCAGATATTCTATTTCTTATAATCTCTTCAAGTCAGAATGAATTTACTCATCCATTTGGACCATTGGCACTTTTTGCTGTTATTACTGCTTTAGCATCGCTGAAGGTGATGCAAAAGTCGGGAGTTGATGTCTCTGGTCTTAAAAAGGTCGTATTTATATTAATTGCAGCTATTACAGTATTTGGTGGATTAATGCACAGATCTTTCCTTTTACTTTGGATTCTTGGTTTATTTATAGGTTATTCAATAATCTCTAAAAATTTCAGAGAGAAATCCATTTTTACTCTTAAAAGAATCCTTATGTTCTTAGGATTAGGTGTTGCAGCATTTGCATGTCTAGAGGTAATAGCTAGAGTCACCGGAATGACTATCTTCTCTCCATTATTAAGGATTGAAAGGATTGAAGATAACTCATTATCAAGTATTAGAATGGTATTAAACAATACTCAATTAATAGGTCATAGTGGTGATGCATCATATTGGGGAGTTAATGGAACAGCATTTGCAGAAGGATATGTTTCCCTTCCAATGCAATTAATATTGTTCTTTGGTTTACCATTCCCATTGTTCTTTGGTGTACTTGTAAACCAAAAGGATACTGTGGATTATATGCTTCCAGGTATTATGGGGTATGGTTTTGACTTTGGTTATTTAGGACTAATTGGTTTAATGTTATTTGTTCTTTTAACCATTTTTGTTGGATTAAAAATATTAACAATGTATAGAGAGAAAAGAGAGAAAAATAATAAAAAATATTTAGGTAAAGAAGTAATGCTTATTGGTGCACTTTCTGCATTTATTGCACAAGCATTAATTGGATTATTCATATTTAACAGAACAATCAACGGTATGGCATTACTTACATTCATGTTATTAGGAGCATTTATTTTATCTCATGCAGTAACTCTTAAAACTAGAAATCAATAATGAGGGGATGTTATAAAATGAAAAAAGCATTAGTATTGCTTGGTTGTCCTGAATCTCCTTCTCAGACACCAATGGCAGTTTATGCAGCAAATAAGTTATCTGAATTAGATTATGATGTTACTGTGGCAGCAAATCCTGCAGCAACTAAACTTGTTAAAGTTTCAGATCCAAAAAAAGTTTATGTAAAAAGCATCGTTGATTTAGACAGATGTTTAAATGATATAAAAGAAGGAGATTATGATTTATTAGTTGGTTTTGTTCATAAAGATGCAGCTGCATCTTTCTTCATTACATTTTATCATTTATTGCAATGTGAATCAATAGCTCTTGTATTTGAAAAGGATATGGAGTTATTGGAAAGCTATGTTGATATGGTTCAGGAAAACACTGATGCTAAAATTGTTGCTGTTAAAGCTTTCCATAATCCAACTCCAATTAGAGTTAGATTTGATAAAGTATTGGAGGAGTTATAAAAATGTCTTTTTGTTTAGATACTTATCTTCAACAATCTGATGATTATGAAATTTTAGCATCTAAAACTGGTTTTAAAGACTGTGCTAAAATTATCCGTTCTAAAGCTCCAGAAGTTGTAAATATTAAACCTGGAGATGAAGTATTGGGTGTTAGGGTTATTGGAATTCCCCCGGTTCCAATTGGAATTAATGAATCCAAAGGAACTGCTTTAATCCCATATACTAAACCTTGTCATGGTTCTGCAGTAATAGAATTACCAGTTGATGCTGAAGAAATCGAAAGAATTAGAAAATTAAACACTAAATGATGATAGAATGTTTTCTACTGTTGTTGGAAGTTTCCCTGTAGAATTAGAAACTTCCCCTTCTTTTAAAGATAAATTTTTAAATATTTTTGGTCTTTATGATCCTTATAAATCAGCTATTAAAAAAGCTGTTTTTCATCAGTTAGACTCTGGTGTAGATATTATCTCTGATGGTCAGGTTAGAGGAGATATGGTTGGTTCTTTTTCTAAATATATTCCTGGAATGCAATTTGAGCACAATTCAACTATTATCACTTCTAAAATAAGGGCTCCTGTTAAAGAAATAACAGTTGATGACTTAAAATATGCTAAATCTATTTTAAAAGATTATTATTCTGGTTCTATCCCTGAAAATAAGGGAGTAAAAGGAATTATAACTGGACCTTCAACAATTGTTCATTCTTCTAGAATCGAGAGTTTTTATAAAAATAAGAATGATGCAATAATTGATTTGGCTCACAGCTTAAAACATGAAGTTAATGCAATTATGGATAAAATTGACCCTAAGTATATTCAAGTTGATGAACCTTTTTTATCTACTGGTTTAGTTGATTTTAAAACTGCACGTAAAGCTATTGATATTATTGGTAAAGGATTAGATGTTCCATTAGCTATGCATGTTTGCGGAAATTTAAATAATGTTTTTAAAGATTTAACTAAATTTAATATTGATATTCTGGACTGTGAATTTGCAGGAAATAATATTAATATTGGTATTTTAGAAGATAATGTAAATTTAATTAAAGGTAAAAAAATCGGGTTTGGTTGTTTAGACACTGCATCTACTGAAGTTGATTCTTATGATGATGTATTAAATCTTGTAAAAAGAGGTATTGATGCAGTAGGTAAAGAGAATATGATTTTAGATCCTGATTGTGGTCTTAGAAAAGCTAGTGTAAATGTTGCTTGTAAAAAATTAGAAACAATGACCAAAGTATTAAATGAGGTTAAATAGGTGTTAAAATGGTTACTCATATCAAAGGTAATGATATAGCAGATTGTTGGGAGAAAATAGTTGTTAATATTGTTAATAATGGACATTATGTTAATGATGAACGCGGTTCTTTAACTAAAGAGTGTCTAAATATTGTTACTGAAATTAAAGACCCATTTAGTGTTGGTGGAAAGGATTTCTTTGGTATGGGTGATGCTTTAGAAAAGTTGGAAAATATTAGGATTCCTAAAGGTTATTTCTGGGAAGGAGACAAACTTCAAACCTATGCTGATCAGTTTATCAGCCCTGAAAATCCTGGTTTTGTTTATACTTATGGTAATCGTTTAAGAGCACATTTTGATAATGTTGATCAAATTCAAGAATCAATTACTCGTTTAAAAAATTGCAGAGAATCTAGAAGAGCTATTTCTATTACTTGGGATCAAGTTATTGATAGTACTTCAGAAGAAGTTCCATGTATGATTTTAATTGATTTTAAAATAAGAGATAATGTTTTATATACAACAGCATTATGGAGAAGTCATGATATTTATGGTGCTTGGTTTGCAAATGCTGTTGGTTTAACTTACTGTGCAAAATATGTATCAGAAGAGATTGGTGATGTAAAACTTGGTCCTATCACAATCCATTCTATTAGTGCACATATTTATGAAAATAATTTTGATGAAGCTGAAAAATTAGCTAAATCAAAATAATTATTTAATTTTCTTTATAAAAATAGCTATTTTTTTATCTATATTCATGTTTAAAGTTTGCATCATATAACTTAGATGGAGTAAAATCACCTGGTTTTAAAACATCTCCCACTACAACCATTGCAGTTTTTGTTATATTGGCACTTTTAACTTTATCTGCAATATCTGCAAGTGTTCCTTCAACTATCTTTTGGTCGTTCCATGTTGCTTTTTGAACTACTGAAACTGGTGTTGTAATTTCATATCCTTCAAGTAATTCTTCAACAAGTTTGTCAATCATACCAACACCTAAAAAGATGCACATTGTTGCATGATGTTTTGATAGGCTTGAAATACTTTCTAAAGGAGGTTTTGGTGTTCTACCTTCAGGACGAGTTATAATTACTGTTTGTGAGATTTCAGGTAAGGTTAACTCAGTTTCTAAAGCAGATGCAGTTCCAAATAATGAGCTTACACCAGGAATTATTTCATATTCGATATTATTTGCTTTTAATTCTCTGATTTGCTCTCCAATTGCACCGTATATTGAAGGATCACCAGTATGAACTCTAGCTACTAATTTGTCTTCAGCTACAGCTTCTTTGATAATGTTGATAATTTCATCTAAATTTAAGTAAGCACTGTTGTAAACTTCACATTCTTCTTTTTTACAGTCTAAAACTTCTTCATTGACAAGTGAACCGGCATAAATGATAACATCTGCATTTTCAATAGCTTTTTTTCCTTTTACAGTGATGAGATCTGGGTCTCCAGGACCTGCTCCAATAAAAATAACTTTACCTTTCATACACCATTATAAGTTTTAGGTTCTATTTAATAATTATGTATAATAGCTAAAAAGTTGTTATAATTATTTTTTTAATCATTTAATCAATTTGACAAGGTTATTTAAACAAATTATATTAATGTTCATGAAAAATTAGTTATTATGGATAATCAAGGCTTTATTTCAATAGACTATCTTTTTTCTATCTTTTTAATTATTTTAATAGCTATTGGTATTCTTTATTTTTCAGAATCCACCTTGAATTCAGCTGAAAATATAGAAAAAACTACTAGCTATAGGTTATTTCTTGATAATATAGCAGATGAAATAAATCAAGTCAATTCAAATGGTGCTAATTTTTCAAAAGTAATATCACTTCCTTATAAAATACAGGATAATAGTTATGTCTTAACCTTATCAGGGGATTCATTAACCTTAGACATTGATAATAGAAAGGCTTCAACAAACATTTTTCCAATTAAATTAGAAAACAATCTTGATGTGGACTTATATGGTGGAAACAGCTATTTAATCAAAAAAGAAGATGAAAATACAATTTCAGTTAAAAGGTGGTTTATATAATGGACTGTAAAGGCCAGTCAAGTGCTGAATTTTTACTGTTAATTGGATTTTTCATTGCACTTCTAGTTGTTTCAAGTATATTTATTTTAGAAGAAGATGAGCTAAACAAAGCAATGATTGCTGCTAGAAATGGTGTTAATGAAGGAATAATTATTGATTCAGCGGCTGTTTATCCTGATGATGTTTATAGAGAATATGAATTATCAAAAGAAAATTTGCTTCATCCTTCTTTAATTAAGTTAGAAAATGTAAATTATACAAATATGGGTGTCGATTCAGGATATAATAAAGAGAAAATTCAATTTAAGGTTACAGTTTCATCAAGTGAGATAATTGATAAAGATTTGCAAGATTCTTTTGGAGATAGGATTAATTATAATTTAAGAAAGTCTCTGGCTTATACTTTCAATAGTGAAAATTTAACTAATGAGTTATACAATCCTGTATTTTCAAATCATTATGTTTTCACAACAGCTAATGTAAAATGGATTAATTAAATTTAATTAGTAGCTGAAACAAATTATATGTTAATTAAATAAAATTGTGATTATATGGCTGTTATGTTTCCTCAGTTACCATTATATGTAATTGCAATAATCTGTGGTATACTGTCCTTTTTAGTTACACGTTTATCAATGCCTAAGATTATTAAAAAATTAGAAAAAGCAAATATTGTTGGTAAAGATATTCATAAATCTTGGAAACCAATTGTTGCAGAAATGGGCGGATTTGGAATTTTATTTGGTTTTATTATAGGTATTTTTGCAGGAATTGGAATGCATTCCATTTTAACATTTCCATTATGTATTGTTTTGATTGTAATTTTACTTGTGGGAATTATTGGTATTGCAGATGACTTACTTGTACTTTCATCAAAAGAAAAGTTGTTCTTACTATTTTTAGCAGGTATTCCTTTAATATGGGCAGCACCTCCAGAAGTTGGAATCTTATATTTAATTGCTATTCCAATAGCTGTTTCAATTGGTGCTAATTTAACTAATATGCTTGCTGGATTAAATGGTATTGAAGCAGGTCTTGGTATTATTGCACTAGGATCTTTGACTATTTCATGTATTATTCTTGGAAAATATGATGTTACAATAATAAGTATGAGTATGTTAGGTGCACTTATTGCATTCTTACACTTTAATAAATATCCTGCTAAGATATTTCCTGGTGATACTGGTACTCTGATTATTGGTGCAACTATTGTAGCTATTGCATTTATTGGTCGTGTAAAGTTAATTGCTTTTATTGTTCTTATTCCGAATATCATTGATGCTGCATTAAAATTTTACAGTGCAGGAGTCATGGAAAGACAACAATTTAAACCTACTCAATTAGATGATGAAGGAAGATTAGTTAGACCAGAAACAGGTTTTAAATCATTAATTAGATTTATTTTAAGAAAACCAATTAAAGAAGAGCATGCTGTTAAAATTATTTGGGCTATAGGTATAATATTCGGTATTATTGGTATTTTAATTGCATTGTCTATGCCTGGTTTTGCAGAAAATGAAACTATAGAAGATATTATGTATATTAAAGAATTTTTCTACACTTTAGGATAAATTCTTTATTATTTTTTTTTAAAAAAAGTGATTTATTTATTGTTGAGTATATAGTACACAGTTCTAATTGGTACATTTAATTTTTCGGATATTTCTTTTGGTTTTAATCCTTCTTTATTTAATGATTTAATTTCTTTTCTTGTATTTAAATCATGCTTTCTTTTGTAATTATCAAAGCTTACTTCATCCTTATTTTTTCTTACATAGTAGTAAACTCTGCTAACAGGTATGTTTAAAATTTCAGATATTTCTTTAGCAGATTTCTTTTCTTTAACATATCTTAAAATTTCTTCATCTTTAGAAGAATATTTACTTTTAGATCCCCATTGGTATTCTTTTTTAACAGTTATATCAAGAGATTCCAATGCTTCAATATATTTTTTTGAAATTCTATTATAAACACTGGGACTGCAGGTAATCTCTTCAAGGTTGGGATATTCATCGATTAATTCCATAACTTTTGATAATGTTAATACTTGGGTTATATGAATCTTTGTAGTTTCTTCATCCATATAATCACTTATTTTTTAATTAATTCTAAGAATTTTTTTGATTTTTCAGTTTTTGGCTTTCTAATTGTTTCAATATTTTTAATTTCCTTTTTAATTTTAGAATTATTAATATTTAAAGCATTACCAATATTTTCAATAGGAATTTCAGTAGTTTTATGGATTAATCCAGCACCTAAAGCAGGATAATTAATTTTCATTTTAGTATTTTTAATTAACTTTTCAAGTTTAAATTTTTCATATAAAACAAGATCCATTTCTGGAATTGGAATTAGCTTAAGGTTAGTTTCTTCATTTAATGTTTCAATAACCTTTTTATAAGTAGTTTGGAATATTTTTCTTTGTTGTCTATCAAGTTCAACCCTAATGTATGGGAATGGACCTGAAGTTATTTTACGGTTATTATGTGAAGTGGTTAAATAATATCTGAAAATATCCCATATAATCAATGTAGGTGCTATATTAGTAAAAATAGATTTTTCAATATTCTCTTTTATTTTTAAATCTCTTTTTAAAGATCTGTTTAAATTGCCAAATTTATCCATAAATTTAAGTTTTTTGCATGTTTCTTCAAATTCTGTTTTTCTCCAGGATTCTAATGAAGCAGTGTCATGTTCATCAATAAAAGTTGGTTTTTTAGTGGCAATTTCATGTTTAAGATCATTATATTTATTCAATCTTTTGAAATCGGATATTCTCTTTTTAAAAATTGAATCTTTCATTTCATTAACTAATTTTTCTGAATATTTAACATATCCAATAGCTAATGCAGTTCTTGCATGTCTATCATCAATAATAGCTGGTTTGGTTCTATGGAATCTCAATACTTCAATTCTAACATTTTTTCCATAGGTTTTTCTAACTTCTTCTTCGTAATTGTCAACATGATCAGAGTCTATAGTGACATTTTTACGAATCCATCTATTGTTTTCATCTTTAAATTTTATAACAAGGGATATTGATTTAACAACACCTTTTCTTTCTTGTTTAAGTAAATTTAGAACTTTTTTAAATGAATCTCTTCCCCAATTTGAAAATTGGGTCATATGTACTCTGTAATTTCCAGATAATGGTAAAAATGGAATGATTTCTAATCTGTAGGAGTTGTCTTTATTTATTTTAAAAGAAAACTGTTCACTTCCACAGCTGCATTTACATTCATTTTCTTTATATTCATTCATTCTGTATTTTTTATAACAGCTTTCACATTTCACATAACCATATTGTTCTAAATTTCCAATAGCTATTTGATGTGAGTCAATAGCAGATTTTACTCTATCAAGAATGTTTTTCTTGGCATTCGCTTTCATTCTGAAAAATTGGTTATGTCTGCTGTTTTCACTAACTTCCTCTAAGCTTACAACATCTGAAGTAGTGTTTCCATATTTACTTAATGAACGGAATGGGGTTGTATACCCTTGTAAATCCATTTGGTTTCTTAAAGTGTGAAGAGTGGATAATCTATCATCTAATTTAAAATAGAGAGATTTAAATTCTTCAAAATCATCAAGTTGACTAACATCAATTGATTCTTTTGAAATTTCATTTAAAAATTTCTCAGATTTGCTAATTAGTGAAGATTCTTCCATCAAAGACACCGAATTTTTTAGTTTTAGTTAGTTTATTGGATTCTTTCGCCTATTTCACATTCATCAGGTGATAATAATGCTCCACTTTCACCAGTAGCTAAAAGCATACCTTCAGATAAGGTTCCGAATAATTTTGCTGGTTTAAGGTTTGCAACAACAGCCACTTTTCTGTCAATTAATTCTTCTGGTGAATAGAATTGTGCAAGACCTGCAACAATTTGTCTTACTTCAGAACCAATATCAACTTGTAATTTTAATAATTTGTCGGATTTTTCGATTTTTTCTGCTTCTTTAATTTGTCCAATTCTAATTTCAACTTTATCAAAATCATCAATAGTTATAATATCACTCATATTTTCATCCTCTTCAGTTTTTAAATTTTCTTCTAATTTATTTTTTTGTTCAGCTATTTTATCATCTTCAATTTTCTTAAATAAAGGTTTAGCTTTATTGATTTTATGACCTTCATTTAATGGAACTTTTGCATCCTTCCATTCCTCTGGGTTAGCTATATTAACTATTTCAGCTATTTGCTCAGCTTTTGTTGGAATGTAAGGTTTAAGAACAACAGCTAATATTTTAGCTAATTGATTAGATAAATGTAATGTATTTGCTGCTTTTTGTTTATCTTCTTTAACAGCTTTCCATGGTTCTTGATCATTAAAGTATTTATTTCCTTTTTTAGTAACTCTAAATATTTCAAGAAGACCATCTCTGAAGTCAAAGTTAGCAATATGTTCTCCAACAGTGTCAGGAAGTTCTTTGATTAATTTTTCAAACTCTAAATCTTCCTCAGAAGGATTTTTATACTCTGGAACTTCTCCATCAAAGAATTTGTGTGTAAATGTAAAAGTCCTATGTAAAAAATTACCTATTACATCTGCAAGACCGTCATTGTTTCTTCTTTGGAAATCATCCCATGAGAAGTCAGTGTCCTTGTTTAACGGTGCATTAATAGTTAGGTAATATCTAAGTAAATCAGGTTCAAATTCTTTAACAAAATCAGATATCCATACAACCCAATTTTTACTGGTGGACATTTTTTGACCTTCTAAAGATAAGAATTCACCTGCATAGATTGTATCAGGTAATTTACATCCATATCCTTTAAGTAATGCTGGCCAGAAGATTGCATGGTGGTAAATAATGTCTTTTCCAATGAAATGTACAACATTATCTTTCCAGTAATCTTCCCATTTAATGCCACTTTCTTTGGACCATTGTGATGCTGAGGAGATGTAACCTAAGAATGCTTCACCCCAAACATAAATTACTTTACCTTTTGCTTCTTCAAGAGGAACTGGAATACCCCAATCCATATCACGTGTTAAAACCCAGTCATTTAATCCTTCTTTAAGCCAGTTAAGTGCATAATTTCTAACATTATCTGGTAAATTTTTATTATTTTCAATATATTCAGTAATGTCATCTTGGAAAGCACTTAATTTAAAGAAGTATTGGTAAGTATCTTTAATTTTAGGTGTAGAACCACAGGTTAAACATTGAGGTTCAATAAGTTCAGTTGGTTCTAATGGTCTTCCACATTTTTCACAGTGATCTCCACGAGCCTCTGCACCACATACTGGACAAATACCTTCAACATATCTGTCAGGTAAGAATTTACCACATTCTTCACAGTATAACTGTTGAATGTCTTTTCTGTAAATTAATCCTTTCTCATATAAATCTAAAAAGAAGTTTTGAGCAATTTCATAATGAGCTTTATCAGTAGTACGTGTGAAACTGTCTAAAGATATATTCATGGATTCTACATCTTTAACAATCATATCATGATATCTTTTAGAAATCTCAATAGGCTTTTTATTTTCTTTATCTGCTTTAACAGCTATTGGTGTTCCATGTTCATCAGTTGCACAAACTAGCAATACATCGTTGTTAATCATACGATTATATCTTGCATAAATGTCAGCAGGAAGATAAGTAGACCTTAAATGACCTAAATGGCAAGGTCCATTTGCATAAGGAAGTGCACATGAAATAAAAATTTTAGACATCTATTTATTCTCCATTTCATTGTTTTTATTAAAATTAAATAAAAATTGTAAATATAATTTCTTTATCTTTAAATTATATGTTTTTAAAAACATTTAAATCTATGTTTTATTTCTAAATTTTTATCATAATTAAGAATCTTTATTTAATTTTATTTTTCATTGTTTTATGTTAATTTTTAAATACAATTAAGTGAATATATCAAAAACATGGTAAGTTTATCCTTTATAAATCCGCTTTCAAATGAAGGAAGGGAAATTTTAAAAGATTATGGAGATTTAAATCAATTGGATAATGAAGATGAATCCTTAATAGAGGAGGTTATCCATACTCAAAACCAAAAAATTTCTGATGATGATATTATTCCTAAATCTTATAAGCAGTTAGCTTTAAAGCGCATTCAATGGGCTATTGAGAAAAAAAATAATAAAAACTATTCACAGCAGGAATTTGAATATCTTTTTAATGGGGATTTATATAGGCAGGATGTTGTTGCATTTCATATTTTATCTCAAGCAATAGCTATGGAATTCAATATAACTTCAAGAGAGACCAGGTTATTTATTGAATCACAAGGAAGACTTATTGAGGAAAGATTAGCTAAAATACCACCAGCTAATAGAAGTGAAATTATTGATGATACACTAAGAGAAATTCAGACTGATGGTTCCATCAATTGGAAAACACTAAAAGATGTTATTGCATCAAAAAAACTTTCTTTAACTCAATTATTGCTTGATAAAGGCGAAATTGTCTTAGAAAGTGATGACTTTTTATATAAATTTGAGGATGCCTTTCAGGATAGGCCTGCAGAGAAAATGTATGATATTTTGGTTGGTGAAAAACTTAAAGAAGTAATTCTTTCAAGGCTTATCATGCAGAAAACAGAAGAATACATTAAAAGAATTAAAGAAATGTCAAAAATCATTGAAATTCACCCTGTAATTATTGAACTTGGAGAAGAACTTAAAGAATTTATCCCAACTGAAATCAGTAAATATAATACTTACTTTGCAGGTAGTGGAGGAATTTACGGAACTGTAAAGGCAGGAAAATTAATCAGGGAAGCATTTCCGCCATGTATTCAAAAGACTATTGAAGGTGTTTCCTCTGGTGGACGTAATGATGCTATTGTATTGCTATTAACTTCTTTTGTTTCTTATGCACGTTTATATCCAAGAATCTTTGCAGCAGATAGTTCTGTTAAAGTTTCAGATATAGATGCAGATTTGTCAATTACAGAAAATGAGATTTTGCCATTGATTTATGAGGCAGCTGATAATTGTTCACCTCCGTTATTTGATGATCAACCGCAAGAAAAAATAAATATTATTTCAAAATTAGGATTTGGAATGCATGAAGAAGTAAATCTTGAAAATGAAGGTGAAACTAAGTGGTACACTCCAATGAGTTGTGAAAAAATTAAAATACATTTGCCACATCTCTGTCAGCCGGATAAATCCTGTAAAGGAATTAATAATCCTTTATCTTGTTATACTCGTAATAAATTCCAATTAGATAAAAGTAAAAAAGCTGAAAAATCTGATTAAAGGTCAGAATCTCCTTGAAGAGCATCATAGTAATCTTCTAAAACACCAGATTCCCACATATTATAATTCCAGTATTTATCCTCTTCAAAGCGATCAGCCAATATTGATATTTTACGCTCGTTTTCATTTATGTCATAAGTCTCACAGAAATTTGAAACGATATCTGGAGTATATTCTGAAGGATCATCATCCTTGAAATTTAAATAACATTCATATTCCTCTTCACTAAAGAGTTCTTCAGGAGTTATAGGATGTTCCCCAGATTTAATTGTATATAATGTTATGTAAATCATACTAGCTAAGGGTAGTTGGTTTAATTCAACTCCCAGTCCTTGAATGGTTCCACTTTCTAAATCAATGATTGTATGTCCAGTTCTTTGACATGGTATCCATTCTTTGTAAGCAGGTTCTACAATATCTCTTGGACTGAGATGTGATAATAATGTTTTAAGATGTTCAATATTTATTACTTCAATTACTTCTTCTTCCATCTTTTCACCTAATTTAAACTTTATTGATTCTTAATTTGTTAATTTTAATAAAAAGTATTTTTCATTAATTATAAAAGACTATTATTAAATACCTCAAAGGATAAAAACTTAAAATGTGATTGATATTTATGTTTTCTAAAGCTACTTTAAAAGAACGAAGACAATATTATCGTGAAGAATGGTCTGTTAAAGATTTGCCTGATTTTATTACAGACAATATTACAAAACGTGAATTTGGATTTGACCATTTAGGACAAGGACCAAATGATAGATATAGAACTTTTAAAGGAAAAGAATCTTTAAGAAAATTTTTAAGATATAAAGCTCCTTTTGCTGCTTATATTTCAGTAGCTTTCTATAATAACCCTAAAAAAAGACAAGATTGGCTTAAAGCAGAGTATATCTTTGATGTAGATGCAAAAGATATTCCTATTAGATCATGTCAGTGTGACAGTGTATGTGAAGTTTGTCTTGGTGAAGCTTTAGAAATTGTTAATACTCTTATTGATGATTTAGAAGGAGATTTGGGGTTAAATAATATCCATTTAATATACTCTGGAAGAGGTTATCATATTAGGATTCTTGATGAGGAAATGATGACTGCAGGCAGTGAATTAAGAGGAGAGGTATTAAAATATGCTGCTGGAGCTGAAATTCCAAACACTACTTTTTCCAATTCCAGTGCTTCTAACACTTCTTTTAATTTTGAGCATTTTTCTATTCCTGTTGGTTATTCAAGACTCTTTACTCAGAAAGTTAAGTATAATATTCAACATTTAGTCGGTAATGAGCAGTTAGATGGGATTAATCCAAAATTAATGAAAGATATTATGAAGTATAGACATTTTCTTGATGATAACAAATGGGGTTTATTTAAAAGCAATATAGGTCCTAGACGTTACAAAAATCTTGTTGAAGCTATGGCTAAGGTTAATTTGTCAACTATTGATGCTAAAGTGTCTATAGATTTAAAAAGAATTTTAAGGCTCCCTTCTTCCCTTCACTCTAAAGTTAGTATGAAATGTGTGGAAGTTAAAAATAGGGAAACTTTTGATCCATTTAAAGAAGCTGTTCCTAAATTTGTCTATGAAAGGAAGGATTAACATGGAATCTGTTTTAAAGGATATTCTAAGAAAAAATGAGTTTTTTGAGGAAGTCGAAGAAAATATTTTTGTTCCTAAATATTTAGGTTTAATTGTAAATGGTGTTGTTGTTTATGATGTAAACTGGTTAGTTGTAACACCAAAAGAAGTTTTATTTATGAATCAAGGAATTAAAGAGCATCCTATTGTTTCAATAATATTGGATAATTTAAACTCTTTATTAATTATTTCAGAAGATGGAATAAAAGAAGTTATGTGAATAAATAGTTAATAGCTATTTATTCTTTCATTTAATGAATATTTTTTTTTTATTTATTTGGAAGCTACTCCAATTTTATTGTCAAATGGATAAAACTCTGTATATTTGGAGTTTCTTTCAATAGGAGTTCTACCTAAGTTTTCAACAATACTTCTTAAAGTATCAATTGAAGCATCAACACCATCTGGTGCACCTGAAGCTTCTGATAATTCATCTCCTCCAAGTGTTCCACCTAAATCATTTGCACCAGCAGTTAATGAAACCTGTGCAAATCTGAAACCCATTTTTACCCAAGATACTTGAATATTTGGAATTAAATCTCTAAGCATTAATCTGGAAACTGCATAAAGTTTTAAATCTTCAGTACCAGTAGCTCCAAGGTTTTGTTGACCTTCTAAAAAGATTGGAGAGTACTCATGCATAAAAGTCATTGGAATGAACTCTGTAAATCCTTTTGTTTCTCTTTGGATGTTACGTATAATGTCAATGTGTTCTACACGTTCTTCTAAGGTTTCTACATGTCCATACATGATTGTTGCAGAACCTGTTACTCCTACTTCTTGTGCTGTTTTTACAATATCAATCCATTCTTGTGTTGAAACCTTTTCAGGACATATAATTTCTCTAGACCTGTCAGTTAATATTTCTGCTGCAGTTCCAGGTAATGTGTCAAGACCTGCAGATTTTAATCTTCTAAATGCCTCTTCAATATCCATTCCTGAAACAATACTTGCATCTCTAATCATTGTAGGTGAAAATCCATGAATAAGAATGTTTGGAAATTCTCCTTTTAATAGCTGTAATAAGTGTTCATAATATTCAATATCTGCATCTGGAAGTACTCCTCCCATTAAACAGAACTCATGAGCTCCTCTATCTGCAGCATGTCTTGCTTTTTCAAGTATTCCTTCATCATCTAATATATATGCATCAGGGTCATCTGCATCTTTACCAAATGCACAGAATCCGCATCTAACAGTACATACATTAGTAAAATTGATGTTACAGTTATTAATAAATGTAACTTTGTCTCCAACGATTTGCTGCCTTAAATAATCTGCTGTCGCAAGTAAAGGGTACAAATCAGATCCTTTTATATTCATTAAATAATTAGCTTCTTCAACAGAAATTTCTTCATCAAGTGATTTTGTTAAAATTTTTTCTGTTTTGGAAGTAATTGGTAACTTATCAAACATGATATTTAATGAGATTGAATTAATATAAAAAGATTTCTTTTTAGTTTATTCATTTTTAGCTTATTTTTTTAATTATTTATTTAGAAATACTCCTTATCATTAGTATAACAATTTTATTATAATAATTTAAACACAAATTATATATTCTTTGGATTATATAATATTAATATATAGTATCATATTCTTTGAAAATTAATTTTTTCTAGAATAATTTTAAAATTGGTTGAACTTCATTTCATACAGAATAGGTGTGTATAAATGGAAGAAGATATTAAAACTCAATTAAAAAAAGCAAAAGCTATTTATCAAAAGAAAAAGCATGATGAAGCTGAAAAAATTTATAAAGCTGCTTATGATGAAGATCCAGAGGCATTTACTATTTGGGATAGGAGATTTTATGCCTGGGCTTTATATCATTTGCATATTAAAAATCCATCATCTGAAGAGGAATTAGTAAAATCCTGTGAATTGATTTCTGAACTTTTAATTCAGGAAGATACAAATAAGGTTAAAGTTTGTGCATACACTACTTCAATGCTTAAAATCATTAACTATTTTAAGGACAATGCTTATGAATGTCTAAAATGGTTAGATATGCTTAATCCAAAGTTGTTAAATTCAAATCCAAAGTCTATGAACAGGAATGGTAGAATATCTAAATTTTATTCAGATAAAGAAAAGTGGTACAGTCTTAAAACAAAACATCTCTTAGATATGGGAGAATATGAGGAAACCATTAAATTTGCAGATGAAGCATTAAATGAACTTGATGAATTTGTAAATAATAGTGACATATGGTTTAAATGGAGAATAGCTATTGCAAACAAAGAATTAGACAATTATGATGTAGCATTAAAATACTTGGAGGATATTATAAATTCTAAGAATGATTGGTTTATCTTTAAAGAACTGGCTGAGATTTATTCTCTTACTGAGGATTATGATTCTGCTCTTAAGTATGCAATGGATGCAGCATTGGCTAAAGGTGATATTAAATATAAAATTAATCTTTATAGGCTGCTTGATGAAATTTTTATAGCTAAAGATATGGATGAAGATTCAGACAAGATTGTTAAATTAATAGAAGCTATTGAAGATGATGAAAATTTTGTTGAAATAGAGAAAGAACTAAAAGAAAGATGGGTTGAGATTAAATTTAATAATCAGCAAAGAAGCTATGGGACAATATCAAATATTTTAGGCCATGGAAAGGCAGGTTTTATTAAGGCCGATGATGGTGAAAGTTACTACTTTAGCATTTATGAGATTCAAGGAGATAAATCCAAAGTAAAAGAAGGAGACTATGTGTCCTTTTTCCTTGAAGAAAGCTTTGATAAAAAGAAAAATAAGAAAACATTGAATGCAGTTAATATTAATATAGTTGATTTCTAGAAGGTGTTTTATTATGAATCATGATAGTAAATGGGCTAATATACAGACTGAAGATCCACAATTTTATGAAACTATTTTAGAAGAAATTAATAAAGATGCAAAAATCTATGCAGAAGAAGTAGTAAAATTAAGGGAATTGATGGATTTAGAAGAAATGGAGGAATTAGAACAATTAAAAGAACTTTGGGAATTGGAAAATCCATATGAGCAAGATATTCTTGAATTATTGGGTCCTGAAAGTATTGATGAATTAGATTACCTATTTGAACATGATTTTGAGGATTATGAAGATTATGATCCATTCATATTTGAAAGGGGTAATATGAGTGAATTCTTTGATGAATTAGAATTCTATGAAGAACAATCTGAATATTATATTCGTAAGAAGGATATGAAATATAACTATGAAGCTGCGGAAAAAGAAAAACTGAAAGATGATTCCATTGATGGTGTTGAAAGCTGCTTTGAAAGGGGATACAATTTAAGTGATGAAGAATGTGGCTGGTTCCATGAAAAACAGTATTAATTTTTTTAAAATTGAATGATAAAGTTACTATTTTCGCCTGTTCCTATTAATATACTCAATAATTTTGGTGTTTAATTATGAAAAAAGAAGATAAAGATGAATTCAATAATAATGAAGAGGATATGGATAGTATAATAGAAAAACTGTTAGATGATTTTGAAGTAGATACTGATACTAATCCCACTGAATTTGATAAAGATTCCTTTGTATATGAATATAATATGTATATAGAAAGATTACATAACTTAAAAGATTTAAATCATGAAATAAAAATGATAAATAAGTTAAGAAAGATGACTAGTGTCACAGAATCTGAATTAAATGATTATAAATCTAGTTTAGAGGCAAGTTACCTATTTTGTATTAAGAAAACTAATCATTTAAATGAATATGATGTAAATTTGTTTAAAAATAGTGTTGTATTCATGGATATGGATTATTTATATTTTAAAATTAGAAAAAGTGCAATTGAAGGTGAATTAGAAGATTATGAAAAGTATGTAACTGATAATTATGGCGTTAACTCTTTAATTGTTGAAAAATTAGGTTTTGTTTACCTTAAAATAAGGACAGATAATTTCAAAACCCATATTATTGATAGTTATGGTTACGATAAATTATGTGATGTCTATGGAAAAGAGCTTGTTGATGAAGAACCTTCTGGAATTTTCCTTGTAGTTCTAGATAGCTTTGAAAGAATAATATTCTCTTCCTTTAATTCTGATGAAAGTTTGTATGATATTTTTGGAAAGGATTTAATTTTATTTAGTCCAGATGTAAATGGATATTATTTTGAATATATTGAGGGAATCATTTCAAGAGAGGAAGTAAATTCAATTAAAGAGAATTATAACTCTTTTCATGATATAAATAAAATTGTTAGCAAATATTCTGAGAATATTTATACTGATTATAAACGTTTGCATAAAGATTTTCATGATGTATGGCCAGATGACTGTGAAGATAAAGCAAGGGATAATGAAGATTCCATTGATGGTGTTGAAAGCTGCTTTGAAAGAGGATACAATTTAAGTGATGATGAGTTAGGCTGGTTCCATGAAAGGAAAGACTAATTTTTTTTATAAATAGGAATTAAAATAAATCCTATTTTTTCTTATTTTTTATAGCTATCCATAACTTTTTAATTATAGTAATCAAATAATAGACTATTAAAAAAAAGATTGTGAAGGAGTTATATGGATAGTAGTGAAGCAATTTATAAAGGTTTAAAGGAAGCTGGAATTGACTTTGTTGTTAGTGTTCCTTGTGTAAATCTATCAAAACTTCTTAATTTGCTTGATGAAGATGATGAAATTAAACATCTTCCAGTTACAAGGGAAGAAGAAGGTATTGGAATCTGTGCAGGAGCATATATGGGTGGTCTTAAGACAGCTATTTTAATGCAGAATTCAGGGCTTGGAAATTCAATCAATGCTTTAAAGTCATTAACAGAACTATATCATTTTCCATTAGTAATGATTATGAGTCATAGAGGAACTGAAGGCGAATCCATCTGTGGACAAGTTCCTATGGGTGAAGCAACTCCCCGTTTGCTTGATGCAATGGATTTTACCTATTCAAAACCTGATTCTCCAGATGAAGCTTATGAACAAGTTAAAGAATCATGGAATAATTCTTTAAAAGAAGGAAAACCTGTTTCTATTTTATTGGAGATTAGCTATTGGTGATATTATGATTAGAAGGGATGCAATTGAAAATATAATGGAATATATTGATGATGAAATTGTTGTTTGCAATATTGGTTTTCCATCAAAAGAGTTGTATGATGTTAAAGATAGGGATGAAAACTTTTATATGATTGGTTCTATGGGTCTTGTTTCATCAATAGCTCTTGGTCTTGCAATAGCTAAAAAAGATAAAGAGGTTGTTGTTATTGATGGTGATGGTGCCTTTTTAATGAATCTTAATTCTATTATCACTACTTTTGTAGAAAAACCAGATAATTTAACTTGGATTGTTATTGATAATGGAGCATATGGATCCACTGGAAATCAGGAAACTTATGCTAATGATATAGATCTTTTAAAAATAGCTAAATCTGTAGGCTTTGAAGATGCTTATGAATTTGAGAATATTGATTTAAAAGAAGTAATTAGCAATAAAAAATGTAGTTTTATTAGATATTCTGTTGAACCAGGAAATTCACCGGCTCCTGTTATTCCATTATCTCCAGAAGAAATTAAAGAGAGATTTATGGAAGCTATTTCAAAATAAGTAAAAAATGAATCCGATTATTCAGATTCATTTAACATTTTAATTTTTTTATCAAAATCAGTTAATTTTTTAGCTAGTCCTGTGAAGTATGGGATATATACTTTTGAGAATGCTAATCTTTCTGGATTTTGATTACTTTCAGCAATTCTGTTTTTTACCCTTTCAATTTTACGTTCAACCTCTTCGTACATTAAATCTCCAGGGAATTCACCAATGAATACTCCATCAGCACCATTTTCAAGTGCATATCTAATGTGGCGAGGTCTTACACGATTTACTGATAATACTTTTATGATATGAATTGATTCTGGATAGGAGAGTCTATTGACTCCAATATTGTCTGCTGCTGTGTATCCAATATTATCTAAAAATACTAGGATTAAACGTTCACCTGGTTCTTTTTTAGTTAATATTCCATCAATAGTTGCAAATATTTTTTCATCTATGTTACCGTTAACGGTAATAGCTGCATTTTTACATGCTGTTAGACATTTTCCACAACCAGTACAACTCATAGGGTCAATGTTAAGTTTATCATCGCTTATGCTTAGTGATTTAAATTTACAGAGTTTTATACAGTTTCCACATAGTTGACATTTTTCTTCATCAATTTCTGCAATAAATGGTTCAATTTCAATTCCACCATAATTGTATTCAGCTACTTTAGATGCAGCTGCTGTTGCTTGCATAATTGATTCAGTAATATCTTTTGGGTCTTGTGCTGTTCCACAAACAAAGGTTCCTTGAAGGTCTGTTGTAACAGGTTTAATTTTAGGATGTGATTCTTTAATAAAGGAATCTTCAGTTGTTCCAACATTTAAGATTTTAGCTATTTCTTTAGTACCTTCAGATGGTTCCATTGCAGTTGATAGAACTACCATATCTGCTTCAATCTCAGAGAATTCTCTTTTAAGTGTATCTTCAACCCTCACTACAAAATTTTCTCCTTTTTTAACAACTTCTCCAGGTCTTCCACGTATAAATCTAACTCCACTAGCTTGAGAGTGTTTATAGTATTTTTCATACATTCCTGGAGTTCTGATGTCTGTGTAACAGATTACAATATCGGTATCTGGGTATTTATGTTTTATAATGTTAGCATTTTTTAAAGCTACCATACAGCATACTTTAGAACAGTACTTATGACCATCTGGTTTTTCATCTCTTGAACCGACACATTGTATCATTACAACACGTTTAGGGACTTCGCCATTGGATTTAAGTAATTTTCCTTTAGTTGGTCCATTTACACCAGTAATACGCCCTAATTCACTTTGTGTAATTACATCATCATATCTTGAGTAACCATATTCTGGTCTTAAATTAGGATCAAATAGTTGATGGCCAGTTGCTAAAATAACAGAACCTACACTTATTGGAATCTTTTCGGGTTTACGTCTAAGTTTAATAGCTCTCATTGGGCATACTCTTACACAGTCTCCACATTTATCACAGTTTTCAATGTCTACAATATATGCTTCTGGATAAGATTGTCCAAATGGTCTGTAAATAGCTTTTCTATTGGATAAATTATCATTCCAATCATCAGGAACTTCAACAGAACAAGCTTCAGCACATTTACCACATGCAATACATTTTTCTTCATCAACATATCTTGGAGATTGTTCTACAATAAGATTATAGGTTCCTGCTCTTCTTTCAGCCTCAACAACTTTTGCACAGGTCATAACCTCAATATTTTCATTCCAAACAACTTCATTAAGAATTGGGTTAAGTAGACACATTCCACATTCTTCAGCTATTTTTACAGGAGAAAATACTTTACCTATTTTAGCCATATGTCCTCCAATAGAAGGGCTTTGTTCAATAAGAGTTACTTTAGTTCCTTGTTTAGCTAAGGAAAGTGCTGCATTCATTCCAGCTATTCCACCACCAATAACTGCAACTTCATCAGGAGTTTGGCAATAAATAGGATTTACTTCATCAGATTGTTTTACTTTTTCTATTGAAGCATTAATTAAAGAAATAGCTTTTTTGGTTGCTTTTTCTTTATCATCATGTACCCAGGAGC
Source organism: Methanobrevibacter woesei (assembly GCF_003111605.1). Lineage (NCBI taxonomy): Archaea > Methanobacteriati > Methanobacteriota > Methanobacteria > Methanobacteriales > Methanobacteriaceae > Methanobrevibacter > Methanobrevibacter woesei. The sequence goes on from NZ_MZGU01000004.1 coordinate 613,202, forward strand.
ACTGTTCACGTATATTTGCCATATCCATAAGATAAGGATTTAAAGGTTTTACATAGTCCTGGAATGTTTTTTCATGACTTATAGGTGAACAAGCAGCAACAACAACACGGTCTAAGTCATGTTCAAAGATAGCGTCACGAATTATTTTTCTTCCATTTAATGAGCATAAGTTTTCAAATTGTTCAACTACTTCAACATCTAAGGAGGATTTAACTTTTTCAATATCTACAGTATCAGAAATGTTTCCCCCACATTCGCAGATAAATAAACCTACTTTTAAATTGTCTCTCATTGTTCAACCTCCTTTAAATCTTTAAGTACTGAATCAAGAGGAACAGTATGTGCTTTTGATCCAACAACTTTTTCTAAGTCTCCTCCCATAGCTAATGCAATAAATTGGGCAATATTGAGATGTATCATGTTAAATTTTCTACCGCATTGTTCTGATATAAGATTTTGATACCTGTCAAATTGTACATGACAGTTAGGGCATAAATGAACTAGAATCTCAACATTTTCATCTTCTAGGGAGTTTAATTTATCTTCAGTAACTGTCATTGATAATTCTTTATTGGAATATCTTTGTCTAAATCCAGATCCGCAGGTTGTACGTTTATGATCGTAAAAACCAACAGTTTCACATCCACATGCTTCTACTAATTCATCCAAAATCTGTGGATTTCTAACTCCTCCAATTGTATCATCATAATGAACTTTACAGTAATGACATCCATGATGAGTAGCTATTTTAAAGTTGCTTAAATCATATTTTATTAAATCAGGAATCTCATCTTTCTTTGAATATAAAATGTCCACTACATGAAACATATTTTCTGTTGAATCGAAGCTATTTTTTTCATATTTTAAATGACTTAAGTTAGAATCATCAAAAACTTTATTAACATCTTCTCTCACATTATCTTTCTTATTTAAGATATTAACTACTTTTTTATTAATAGCATAACATGTAGCACACATCATAACTAAATTAGGTCTTTTTAATTCTTTAGCTACACTTAAATTACGTGCTCCAATAGCTGTTGTTGTGAACTGGTCAAAAATATCTGAATAATGTCCAAGACCAGTACAGCAGGTCTGTTTATCAGAGATAAGATAATCTATGTTAAGTTTATCAAAGACATATTTAGTGGATGATTCAATTCCAGGATACTCTACACTTACAAGACAACTTTTAAAAAGAAGTATGTCTTTATTTGGAATTTCTTTCATTATTAACACTCTTTTGATTCTCTAATTTTTTCTATTCTTTCTTTAAAACCAGTATTATCTAGTATTACACTAACTTCTTCAATTACTTCTCTAGGAGGTGAAACAGGACCAAGTCCAAGTTCTTCTCTTATTTCATCAAGATGTAATCTAAAATCCCACCATCCATCAACATCTTCACTTATTTCAGGATAAAATGTAGATGGGATTGCACCAATTGCCTCTGAATAATAGCTGTCTGCAAAGCCTAGATAGTCATAGACTTTATCATAAGCTTTTCCTTCAGATATTGCAAGTTGCTTTAATATTTGATTTACTTCTGAAACACTATTTCCAACAGGGCAGATGCTGTGGCATGTATAACAGTAGAAGCAATTCCAAATATCATCTTCTTCTATTACAGTTTTATCTCCTTCAAGTACTCTTTCAATAATATCACGTGGATTATAATGGGAATGACGTGCTGCTGGGCATGTTGAAGTACACATTCCACATTGAACACATTTTAAAACCCCTTCATCTTTGGATGATTTTATATCATTGATGATAGTTTCAGCAAAATCAAGAGGTTCATCATCTATTCTTTGTGTATTCATTGTTTACACCTTGAATTCTTCTTTAATAATCATCTTTTTAAGCTTAGTTGAAAGTTTATTTGCTCTTAAAATATCTGATTGCCTACATATTATAGGTATTTCTTCAGTTTTTCCATTTATTTCTAATTCAACAGAACCAGTATCCATCTCAAAGCTATTGTTTCTACAGTAGTGAACACATATTCCACAACCAAAACAACGTGTCAAATCAAGTCTTTCATTTGCAAAAGCATTTGTAGGACATATTTTTTCAATAATACAGTCACTGCAGTTTTTACATTTTTCTCTATCATATTTTGGTCTTGATTGATGATTATCCCACAGTGCACCATAGTCTGTTTCACATAATGGCATATGACGGCCTTTAATATCTGAAACAGTTAATGGAATTTCATCATTTTTAATTAATAAGTTGTTATATATTTCTTCATTTAGTACTGGAATTGGGATAGCTACTGTATCAAAGACTTCAGCTCCTTGACCTGTTTTAAATCCTCCAAGATATCCAGGTTCCATATTTTTAATGTCAGCTGTAAGCATTAAATTAGGTTTTTCAGGAGAACTTCTGGTTCCATCTCCAATAACTAAACCTTTAGCTCCATTTAATAAGATACTTCTTCCTTCTTTAATAACATTATGAACAGGGTCATTCTGTAATGGGTTTAAATCTCCACATCCTGAAAATGTTAATCCAGATAAATTACCTTCAAGTGGAATGGCTGAGAATATTGAAGAAACTTCTTCTTTTGACGGATTTGTAAAAGCAGTGTAATTTTTAAATGCCATACGTGTTCCAAAGATTTGTGCTCTTCCCATTTCATCAAGATTTGTGGTTGATTCAATTATCTCTCCATTTAAGGTTTCAACTTTAATATCAATATCTTTTCCATCAATAAGATCTTTTAAAAGGAATCCACCACCATAATCTGGATTTTCAGGTGATTTGCTTGTTCCATGTAATATTAAATCAACAGATCCTAGCCATTCATTTGGGCATGGACCTACATTTCCAGGAACTCCATTAAGATAAATGTTTTTAGCTCTGATAAATCTTCCAGGTTCTGCAGCTATTAAATTAAATACTGCAGCAGTACCACTCATTACTCCACAGGTCCCTGTTGTAACAACATCAACTTCATCAAAACTTGGAGCATCATCATCTTTTACTAGCTGTTTAAATTCTTCAGCAGTAAAGATATTGGCATCTCCACTTTCTATTTTTTTATTAATCTCTTCAATACTTCTCAATATTAACCCTTCTATTGAATTTTAGATTTTACCAAAAGTATCTCCTCTTAATCCTCTTCTAAGAGTTTCAAGAGAAGTAATTTCATCACTGGAAATGTTTCCTAAGTTAACATCATTTCCTAATTTTAAAATGAAGAATACTTGTTGATCTTTGTTAGGTGCTTCCCATAATATTTTATTGGAATCAAAATTATCAAGGATATAATCAATTTCTGATTCTTTAGCATTTCCTTTGCTGTCATAAATTCCAATATTTTTTCCACCTTCTCTTGCTTCCACAATAACTAAAGATGAACCTGCTTTGTATTCTTCTTTCATAAATTCTACTCTTTCAGCTACTGTAATTTCTTTATCTAAATCAGGATTTTTTTTACCAACTTCAGATAAAACCTCAAATCCTTCTTTTTTAGCTTCTCTAATGTATTCTAATTTTTCATCATGTGGAATATGTGAAGATCCATCTGAAACTTCAATAGCTGTAAATCCTAAATCATGAGCTTCTTGGTAAAATTCATCTAATTTATTTTGATAACAAGCTAATTCAAATAAAGTACCTCCAGTATAAGGAGTAATGTCATAAGATTGATACATTTCAACTTTACTTCTGATGATATCTTGTTCATGAACAATAGAGGTTCCCCATCCGAATTTTAAGTAATCGACGTATTCTCCAGATATTTTCATTAAACTTTCTGCAGTTTCAAGTCCTAAACCTTTATCAAGAACCATAGTAAGTCCTTTGGTTCTTGGTTTATTCTCTCTTTCTTTTGATAAAAAACTGAATGATTTCAAGATAATCACACTTTTATAACTTATTTTTTGTAATTTTATATATGTAAACTATTTAATTTTTTATTAATTAATAAATATTGGTATTTAAATATATTAGGTTTTTTCTCATGTTCTTCTTATAGTACTATATAATATATACCTGAATAAATAAAAGATAATTTATATGAGGTATAAATTATGGAAGTAAATGAAAATCATTCAAAATCGTGGTTTCCACTTATTATAATTGCATGTGCATCATTTATTATAGCTCTTGATTCAACTTTTATGAATGTAGCTATTTCTACATTAGTTCAAGATTTAAATACTTCTTTATCAACTATCCAAGCTATAATTACTTTTTATACATTAATCACGGCTTCTTTAATGCTTGTAGGAGCTAAATTACAGGATATTTTTGGTAAAAAGAAAATTTTTATGATTGGTGCATTTTTATTTGGATGCGGTACTCTAATAGCTTCTTTAAGTAATTCAGCAGGTACCTTATTTATTGGCTGGTCATTACTTGAAGGAGTTGGGGGAGCTTTTATGACTCCTGCTACTATCTCACTTGTTAGTGGTACTTATAAAGGAAAAGATAGAACTTTAGCATTAGCTGTTGTTAGTGCAATGGCAGGTATTGCTGCAGCTATTGGTCCTTTATTTGGTGGTGTTTTAACAACCTATGCAAGTTGGAGAGTAGGATTTTTAGTTGAATTATTAATTGTTATTTTTGTTTTAGTATTTAGAGGAAAAATACAGGAATTAGAAACTACATTATCTAAATCTGATTTTGATATTTATGGTTCTATTTTATTTATTATAACTTTAGTGGCATTTATTTTAGGAATTTTATCATTACATATGTTTAATTTACATTTAACAGGTTTTATTCTTGTTTTATCATTAGTTTTCTTGATATTATTTGTATTATATGAAAATAGGCGTACTAAAAAAGGAAAAGAACCTCTATTGAAATTAGATTTATTTAAAAATAGAACTTTGGATATCTCTTTTGTTGTAAGACTTTTAGCAGCACTTGCTTTAGCAGGAACAATATTTGCTGTTTCTATATTCTTGCAGACAATCTTAAAAACTGATCCATTTACTACCGGTTTAGCATTAATGCCATTAACTGTAGGATTATTATTGTTTTCAATGGTAACACCAAGATTGGCTAGTAAATTCTCCCATAAAACAGTTATTATGATTGGACTTATCTTAGCCATTATCGGTTCAATTTTACTTAGAGGACAATTTGGATTAAGTGTTGGAATATGGGATATCAGTCCAGGAATGTTTTTAGTAGGTGCAGGTGTTGGTTTTGTATTTGCACTTGGAACTGATATTGCATTAAATGGTGTTGAAAGTAAAGATGAATCCTCTGCTTCTGGATTGATTACTACTGGAAATATGTTGGGTTCTTCAATGGGTACTGCGATTATCGGTGTTTTAATTATTGTTGGAGCTGCCTATGGCTTTTATGAAGGAGTTGGATTATATACTGATTATAATATAACTCAGGATGAAGTTCTTGATGACTTCAATATTTATATTGAACACATGAATGATGTTGAAATAAATCAATTGCAGGGTGTTTCCTCAGCATCTGCAGAAATTGCAAATCAAATTCTTTATGATGCAATGAAACTTGCCTTTGATTTAATCACGGTGCTATTTGTCATTTGTTTGATAATTTCTCCATTTTCTAAAAAATATGAAAATAAGGATTAAACAATGTATAGTGAAAATATTGATATTGATGAAACACATATAAGGCTTAAAACCGATTTAAAACTCCACTGTTTAAGCTCTTATATTTTTAAAATCAGATCTGAACTTAAAAGTTATATTAAATTCAATAAGAATTTTCTCATTACTTTTGATAAGATTAAAGTTGAAAATTTAGAGAGTTTACCTGAAATTGTCCAGATGATGGTCAGGTCATCTAATCTGTCAGATGTTGGCCCTATGGCTACAGTTGCTGGAACAATTTCTCAACTGTCCCTTAATTACTTGATTTCTAAAGGTTCTAAAAATTCTATAGTTGAAAATGGTGGAGATATAGCTATTATTAACAATAGAAAAATTGTTTGTGGCATATACAGTAATAATAAAGTTATTGGAAATGAAATAGCTTTTCGTTTAAAACCAAATAAGTTTCCTTTAGGTATTTGTACTTCTTCTGGTAGGATAGGTCATTCTATTAGCTTTGGTGATGCAGATTCTGTAACTGTCATTGCTGATTCTTCATCACTGGCTGATGGGCTTGCAACAAGATTGGCTAATGAAGTCAAAGGCGAAAATTCTCAGGATGCAATTTCAAATGCTTTAGAAATAGCAGAAAATTATAAAGAACTTTTTAAAGGAGTATTGATTATCTCAGGGGATAATATTGGAACTATTGGAAAGTTACCTAAACTTGTTAAAACTAAAAAATTTGAATTAGACTATATTTAGGTGAATTATATGAATATTGGAATTATAGGATATGGAAATATTGGAGAGCTTCTTACCTTAAATATTTTAAATTTAAATGAGGATTATAAATTATTTATTTCAAATAAAACACATTCAAAAATTGATAAATTTGAAAATAATGATGATGTAGTTATTTGCAGTTCTAATAAGGAAGTGGCATTGAATTGTGATAAAATAATAATTGCTGTTAAAAGTCCTCAGTTGATAGATGTTATTGCTGAAATTAATCCCTATTTAAAGGAAAAAGCTTTCATTATTCATACCTGTGCTGGAATTGGCTTTGATGAGATTTCTAAAGTATATGATAAGCCAGTAACTTGTGTTATTCCATCAATTGCATCCTCTATTTGTGAAAATAAAGATAAAAAAGGAGTTTCACTTATTTATAATAATGCAAATTTAGCTAGTGAGAATAAAACTTTTGTAAAAGATTTATTTTCTAAATTTAGCATTGTTAAGGAAGTTAAAAATCAAAAAGAGTTGGAATTATTTACAGTTATAACTAGCTGTATGCCTGCTTTTGTTGCATTAAATATTAAATCATTTGTAGATTTTATGGCTCTTAATTATGATTTAAACAAAAATGAATTATTTGATTTATTATCTGAAACTGTAACTAGTTCATCTAATTTATTAAGCTCTAATATATTCACAGCTGATGAATTGATGGGTAAAGTAGCTACAAAAAAAGGCATAACTCAAAAAGGTTTGGATTTACTTGATGATGAACTTCCTGAAATTTATGAAAATCTGCTGAATACACTGTTAAAATGAGCAATTTTTTCTCTTTTTATATTTCTTATTTAACCATATTGGGAAAAAATAACTATTTAATTAAGGATTGCTTTGATTAAAATTCTTTAATATAAAATAAATTTTCCATTATTAAACAGTTATGCATGTTTAATATAAGGTTTCCTATTTGATTTTGCATTAATATTTAAATATCATAATGAAAAAATAATATTTATATAATTAATTTTGTTAAGATTGGATAGACTATGTATATATAGGTTAGATTATTATGTATAAAGACGAAATGATTCAATTACATCAATTTTTAGTTTATGTTTTAAAATACTTGGCAGAAAATGATCAAATTAAAAATGACTGTTCAGAATATATATCACTTAATATTAGCCCCCATCATATCCATAAAACAAAAGCAGAACATAAACATGCAATTTTTGTGCTCTGTAAAATCATTGCTCAATTGATTGCTGATAAGGATTCAAATTCAATTCCTACAAATGTTTGCAATTCTTTAGCAGATTTAGTAACAAGATCTGAGAAAGAACTTAAAGCATAATCTTATTTTTTTCTTTTTTATTATATTATGAACTTAAATGGTGATTTAATGAATTCAAAAAAAGTCCTATGTTTAGTGGATGGTGAACATTACCTTCCTGTTACTAAAGATGCAATTAATACTTTAAACTCTAAAGATGAATATGATGTTATAGCTGCTGTTTTCATTGGTGGGACTGAAAAGTTAAGAGATGACAATGAAGAATCTTATACTAATATTTTAGGTGTTCCTGTTCGTTTTGCTGAAACTAAAAATATCCCTTATGATTTAATTGTGGAAATGATTAACAGCTATGAAGTAGATGCAGTATTTGATTTAAGTGATGAACCTATTTTGGATTACCCTAAAAGATTTAATATTGCTTGTAAAGTGTTAAATGAAGGAAAAATTTATGAGGGGCCTGATTTTAAATTTGAACCAGTTACTCAATTAGATATTGTTAAAAAACCTTCTTTAAAAATTATTGGAACTGGTAAAAGAATAGGAAAAACTGCTGTTTCTGGGTTTGTTTCTAGATTAATTGATGAAAACAATTATGAACCTTGTGTTGTAGCTATGGGAAGAGGAGGACCAAAAGAACCTGAAATAGTTCATGGGGATGAAATTGAAATATCACCAGAATTTTTACTTGAACAATCTGAAAAAGGAGTTCATGCAGCTAGTGATCATTGGGAAGATGCATTAATGAGTAGGATTTTAACTATTGGATGTAGACGTTGTGGTGGAGGAATGGCTGGAGAAGTATTCCTTACTAACATGCCAAAAGGTGCAGAACTAGCCAATGAAGTTGACAGTAAATTTGTAATATTTGAAGGTAGTGGTGCAGCTATTCCACCTATTAAAACAGATAAAAATATTGTGCTTATAGGAGCTAATCAACCATTAAATAATATAATTAAATACTTTGGACCTTATAGAATAGGATTAGCTGATTTAATTGTTATTACAATGTGTGAAGCACCAATGGCTAATGAAGAAAAAATCAAATACCTTGAAGAGTATGTAAAAGAGATTAATCCAAATGCAAAAATCATTTCTACAGTATTCAGGCCAAAACCATTAGGAGATATTGCAGGCAAAAAAGTTTTATTTGCAACTACTGCTCCTGAAGCTGTTCAAGATAAACTTGTTGAATATTTAGAGTTAAACTATGACTGTAAAATTGTTGGTATAACTTCTCATTTATCTAACAGGCCTTTACTTAAGAAAGATATTGAAGAACATATGGATGAAGCAGATGTTATGCTTACAGAGTTAAAAGCTGCTGCTGTAGATGTAGCTACTAAAGATTCTATAGATGCTGGTCTTGAAGTTGTTTACTGTGATAATATTCCTATTGCATTAGATTATACTTATCCTGATTTAGGCAAATCTGTTTTAGACTTAGTTGATTCAGCAATTGATGATTTTAATAATCATTAATTCTTATTTTATTTTTTTATGTGGTGTAGATAATGTCATTAAAAGATACAATTTCAAAAATTGATGAAGTTATTCAAAAACCTTTTACTCTCAGACCAAAATTTTATTACTGGTTATTTTATGCTTTAGAATTCTGTTGGGTAGTAATTGGATGTTATTGGATTTTTACTTCAAGATCCATACTTATCTGTGTAATATTTTTAGTTGTATTTGCTATTCTTCATCATTTAGGAACCTTAGCAAGTAGATTAAGAAATTAAATAATTTTTAGAGCAATGTATACAATAGCTATTGGGATTGGTGAAAATAGAAATGTTTTAAAAGCCATTTCTATTTTTAAAACTCAACATTCAGATTGTAATATTAAATTAATTGAAAAAGAAGAAGATTTAATAAAAGCAATTAAAGATGAAGATGTTGATGCAGTAATTAGAGGTTCTTTACCTTCATCTTCTATTATGAAAGATATTAAGGAGCATTATTCTTCAAATTTAATTACTAGGGCTACCTATGTAAATGGAGAAAATCAGGAGTTTCTGCTTTCTCCTGTTGGAATAGATGAAGGTTCAACAATAGAAGAGAAATATGAAATAGCTATTAACTGTGCTAAATTCTTAGAAAAACTTCAAAAAACTCCGAAAATAGCTATTTTAGCTGGTGGAAGAAAAGGGGATTATGGAAGAAGTGAAGAAATTAATAAATCCATTGATGAAAGTGAGAAATTATTTGATTTATTAAGTAAAACTAATTTGGATGTTAAAAATTATTATATATTGATTGAACAGGCTGTAAAAGATAAATGTAATGTTATTATAGCTCCTGATGGAATTACAGGCAATATTATTTTTAGAACACTTATTTTAATAAACAAATGGCCAAGTAATGGTGCAATAACCTTTGGTCTAGATAAAATTTATATTGACACTAGTAGGTCTCAAAGTGTTGAAGGATACCTACGTTCTATAAAATTAGCATATAATTTAAATAATATTTATTAATTATGAATTAGCTAATAATATATAACCAATTATTTACAAGGAGAGTTTCATGTCCGAAAATTTTATTTACAAAATTTATGAATGGTATATTTCTCGTAATTTAAAAAAAGAGAACATGCCGAAACATGTTGCATTAATTATGGATGGAAATAGAAGATATTCTAGAATTCAAGGCAATATGGATGTTATTAAGGGACATGAATTTGGTGTTGATACTTTAGAACGTGTTTTAGACTGGAGTATTGATTTAGGTATTGAAATAATCACTGCTTATGCTTTTTCCACTGAAAATTTCAATAGGCCTCAAAAGGAAGTAGAGGGGCTAATGAAGCTTTTTGTTAAAAATTTTAAAAGGATTGTAAATCACAGTAAAATCCATAATAATGAGGTTAGGGTAAAAGTAGTTGGAAAACTTGATTTACTTCCAGATAGTGTTCGTGAAGCTATTGAAGAAGCTGAAAAAGCAACAGAACATTATGATAAACGTTTATTCAATATAGCTATTGGTTATGATGGACGTTTAGAGATTGTAGATTCTATTAAAAAAATAGTTCAAGATGTGAAAGATGGAAAACTTGATGTTGAAGATATTAATGAGGATGTAGTTTCTAAAAATCTCTATACTGAAGGATTAGATGATCCGAACTTAATTATAAGAACAAGTGGTGAAGAACGTCTTAGTGGATTTTTATTATGGCAGTCTTCTTATTCTGAACTTTATTTCTGTGAAAGTTTATGGCCTGAATTAAGAAAAGTTGATTTTTTAAGAGCTATTCGTTCTTATCAACAAAGAGAACGTAGATTTGGTGTATAGTTCTCTTATTTTTTATTTTATTTTTTAACACCTGTTTATTTTTATTTTTTGGAGGTTATAGAATGATTGATACACATTGTCATGTTGATTTTGAGGATTTTGATAATGATAGAGTTGATGTAATTCAAAGAGCAAAAGATACCTTGGATGCTGTTATTAATTCTGGAACTAGTTTAGAAGGTAATCAAAGAGTTTTAGAATTATCAAAAGAAAATGAAGGTTTTATATATTCAAGTTTCGGTTTTCATCCTGTAACTTCTCAAGATTCTACTGTTGAAGAGTTAAAAGCTGCTCAAGAACATTTAATAGCTAATTTGGATAATATTGTTGCTATTGGTGAAGTGGGTATGGATTTCTTCTATGTTAAAGATAAAGCTCTCCGTGCAAAACAGAAAGAGACTTTCACTAGCTTTGTTGAGATAGCTAATGAATATAAAGTTCCATTACTTATCCATGCTCGTGACTGTGAAAGAAAAGCATTTAATATTGTTAAAGAGTATGATGATATTCCTGAAATAATATTTCACTGCTTTAGTGGAAGTATGAAGACAGCTAGAAGGATTATGGATAAAGGATATTATATGAGCTTTTCTACAATGGTCTGTTACTCCCAAAGACATCAGGAGTTAGTTAAGGATATTCCTTTAGAATCAATATTGACTGAAACTGATAGTCCTTATTTGGCTATGACAAGAGAAGAGAGAAATGAACCAGCTAATGTTGCAAAAGCTGTTCATAAAATAGCTGAAATTAAAGATATTGATGTAAGTGAAGTAGATGAAATCACTACTAATAATGCAAAATCTGTTTTTAAAATCTAACTTTGAAGTGATTATATGAAACCTTATGTAATTTTAAATGCTGCAATGACTTTAGATGGAAAGATAGCTACTGAAACTGGAAGTTCTAATATCTCTGGAAAGGAAGATTTAATAAGGGTTCATGAACTTAGAAAAGAAGTGGATGCAATAATGGTTGGTATTAACACTGTAATTGCAGATGATCCAAGATTAACTGTACATAAAATAGAATCTAAAAAGGAAGATAATCCAATCCGAGTTGTTGTTGATGGAAAAGGAAGAATTCCAATTGAATCTAGAATAACCAATGATGATGCACCAACAATAATAGCTGTTTCTGATGACTATAAATCTGATTTAACAGCTAGTGATAAATATCATGTTTTAAAAAATAATGGCGTAGACTTTTTCTTTGCTGGTGAAAATCAAGTTGATTTAGTAAAGTTAATGAATTATCTTTATGAAAAAGGAGTTAGAACCTTAATGTTGGAAGGTGGATCTACCTTAAACTTTTCAATGATAAAAGATGGTTTAATTGATGAAATAAGAATATGTGTAGCTCCTATGGTTGTTGGTGGTGTTAATGCTATCTCACTATTTGGTGGAGATGGTTTTATGACTATGGATGAAAGTGTAAAATTAGAATTAGTTGATTCTTTTAGCTGTGGTAAAGATTTAGTTTTAAAATATAAAGTTAAATATTAAAGAAATAAATGTTCAAAAGGAGCTTTTTTACAGATGCAGTATCTGCATAATGATTTATGCTCTTTAATATACTTTGATTTTCCTTTACAGAAATAATTGTCATTATATTTATAAACGCCATCCTTTTTAGGGTTTAATCCAAAGGGATGAAGTGGTTTTTTGCTTATAAGAGCAAAATATAAACACAAATTTCTTGTTAAATTTTGGTTTTCTTCATCATGAGGATTGTATCTGCTAAAATAGTAGTCAATATCCTCTTTTATGTTTTTAATTGTTTTATCAGATATTTCAAAATCTTCACTAATCTCTAGCTCGAATATTTCATCATAAGCTTCAGAATTATATTTTGCTAATCGTTTAGTTAGAGGATCTTTATATCTGTCATCAGTTACCTTATTTTTAAGATAATCAATATTGTAATCTTTAATGTTTGTTTTTATCTCTTCCAGAAGGTTATTAGCTTTCATTTAATAAATCTCCAAGTAATTTTCTTGGATTATCAACAATAGCTTTCATTGCTTCCTCTTTAGTTAATCCTGCACCTAAAGCTATTTCATAAGATTTTTCAAAGGTTATTAAATCATCTGGTGCATGAGTATCAGTATTTACTAAAAGATTTGCACCAACTTCACGTGCAATATTTGCAACATGTCCATTTGACAAGCAGTGTCCTTTTCTTGCACTTATTTCAAGATAGATATCATTTTTCTTAGCTATTTCAGCTTCTTCTTTTGTAATTAAACCAGGATGTGCTAGAATATCTACATATTTTGAATTAACTGCAGCATAGTTAGTTCCTTCAACTACAGGTTCATTTAAAGTTTCACCATGAACCACTACAATATCTGCTCCAAGTTCCTTTGCTTTTTTTGCTAAATCATCAATGGACTCTACAGGAGCATGAGTAACTTCAGCACCTAATAAGACTTTAATGTCCCAGTTAGCATTAATGTCATCAATAGCCTCTTGAATTTGGACAATACTTTCAATATTTGAGTAATCAACATGATCAGTAATAGCTATTGCTTCATGGTTTAATTTGTAAGCTCTTCTAGCTAATTCAGATGGCAATAATTCACCATCACTAAATAAACTGTGCATATGCAAATCTATTCTTTTATTCAAAATTAAGCACCTTTTTTTATATTATAAAAATAAATTTATTATATAATTATAAATAAAGTTATCTAATAAGATGATATAAATGTCTGTTTCAGTTTTTGTTCCTAGTCATATAACAGGTTTTTTTAATATAAGAAATGATGATAACCCTTTAGTTAATGGGTCCTGTGGTGCAGGTTTTTTACTTAACAAAGGGGTTACAACTTCTATTAAAAAAACCTCAAAAGATGAAACTTCTATAAAAATCAATGGGAAAATAGATAAAAGAAATGAAACTATAATTCATGAAGTCCTTAAGTTATTGGATATTGAAGATAGCTTTAAAATTAATCAATCAGTAGAAGTTCCTATTGGTGCAGGTTTTGGCACATCTGCAGCTTCAGCATTAGGAACAGCTATTGGAATTTCAAATATTTTAGATTTAAATCATGATATGATTAAATCGGGTCAAATTGCTCATCAGGCTGAAATTAAATTAGGTTCAGGCCTTGGAGATGTTATTGCTGAACTTGGAAAAGGGATTGTTTTAAGAACAAAACCTGGTGCACCAGGTATTGGTGAAATTTCTTGTTTTAATAATGAAACTATTTATGTTGCATGTAAAACCTTTGGAGAGATTGAAACTTCGGATATTATTCAAGATCCTCATTATAAAAAGGTAATTAGTGATGTTGGACTAAATTTAACAAAAAAATTTATTAAAAATCCCTCTGTTGATAAGTTTTTGGATTATTCTTATAAATTTTCCACTGATACAAATTTAATGAGTAAGGAGGTTTCTAATTTAATTGATTATCTTAATGAAAGAGATAATATTTTAGGTTCTTCAATGGCTATGCTTGGAAATACTGTATTTTCCTTTGCATATAATGAAGATGCCTTTGAAAATCTAGAAGTTGATATCTATGAGATAGATAACTTTGGTGTTAAATATGATTAAAGTAAGTTATAACATCAAAAAGTATAGAAATCAATTATTTGAAGTTATTAATCATGGTGACACAATTATTGAATTGGGATGTCATGTAGGCACTACCTCAAGGATGATTTTAGATAGTTTTGAAGATATTACACTTATTTCAGTAGATAACAGTCCTGAAGCTATTCCAAAAATGGATAACTTAAAAAATGAATATGATAATCTATGTTTTATTCATGGAGATGTAAGGCTTCATGATGTATTATCATTAGTTTTTAAAAAAACTCAAAGTTGTGATGTTCTTTCTGTTGATTTAGGTGGTGGTTATCATCCTGACACTGTTTTTAAAGTATTTTACATATGGTCTTCAACATTCAAGCCTAAATCAACAATAATCAGAAATAGGGGGCTTTTGGAGTTTTTAAATTCTACATCTAAAAGTGATGAATCTTTCTATTCAAGTGAAGGTTATTTGGAGTCCTATAAAAATGAAGGAATACCTCCACAAATAAAAGAATTTGAATTATGGACAAATTCTTTGAAATAACTATTTTTAAGAAAACATTATATACAGTCAGTAAGATAATATACTTCATAAATATTTGGGGTATAAAATAATGATTGGAAAGAAAATTCGTTTAGAAAGAATAATAAATAGAAAGAACGGAAGAACTGTAATTGCTCCAATGGACCACGGTGTTTCCAGTGGACCTTTAAGAGGAATTATAAACATTGATGAAACCATTGAATCCATTTCCCAAGGTGGAGCAGATGCTGTTCTTATGCACAAAGGAATTGTAGAAAGAGGACACAGAGGATACGGTAAAGATATTGGTCTTATTGTACATTTATCTGCTAGTACTTCCTTAGCACCAGATCCAAATGATAAAGTTTTAGTAACCTCTGTTGAAAAAGCTATTCAATTAGGGGCAGATGCAGTTTCTGTTCATGTAAATCTTGGTTCTGAAACTGAAAGTAAAATGTTACAAGAATTAGGAGAAGTAGCTGAAACCTGTAGTTATTGGGGAATTCCTTTACTTGCTATGATGTACCCTCGTGGTCAAAAAGTAGAAAATGAACATGATGTGGAATTAGTTAAACATGCTGCACGTGTAGGTTCAGAATTAGGTGTAGACATTGTTAAAACAAATTATACTGGTGACCCAGATTCATTTAAAGAAGTTGTTGATGGAGCTTTAGTACCTGTTGTAATAGCTGGTGGACCAAAAGTAGAAACTAATGAAGAATTACTCCAAATGGTAAAAGATTCCATTGAAGTTGGTGGAGCTGGAGTAGCTTTTGGACGTAACCTTTTCCAAGCTGAAAATCCGGGAAAAATCACCAGAGCTATTTCTGAAGTAGTCCACAATGATTTAGAAGTTGAAGAAGCATTAAAATTCTTAAAATAAGGTGATTCTTTGCAAAATAAATTCAGTTGGATTTTATCTCCTAATCAACCATGGGATGAAAGAAAAGAATTTATCACAATGGCTTTAGAGTCTGGTATTGATTATGTACTAGATTTAAATGACCATGATAAAATTAGAAAACTGGGTAATGTAAATATTGTAGCAAATAGTGATGATGCAGATATTTATTTAATCGGTATTGATGGTGAAGGAGATGGGTCTTTAATCCTTAATGAAAATTTATCTGAATCACAAGACCTTTTTGATGCAAAAGAAGCTAAAAATGCTGGAAAAACTGTTTGTGCTTATATAAAAATAACTGATAAAGCACATGAACAGTTGGCTGTTGAATTAGGTAAAATTGTTGATTATATAATTCTCATTGCTACTGACTGGACAATTATTCCACTTGAAAATATTATTGCAGACTTACAAAAAGAATCTGTTAAGATAATAGCTGCTGTTAAAAACAGTGATGATGCAAAAGTAGCTATGGAAACCTTAGAAATAGGTACTGATGGTGTAATATTTGAACCTGAAGAGTTTAGCCAAATTAAGGACATAGTTAATCTTGTTGAATCTTTATCTAGGGAACAATATGAATTAAAAGAAGCTACAATTACCAATGTTAAACCATTAGGCTCAGGAGATAGAGTCTGTGTTGACACAACCTCTATGATGCAGCCTGGTGAAGGTATGCTTATTGGTTCCTATTCAAAAGCATTATTCTTAGTTCACAGTGAATCTCTTGAAAGTGAATATGTTGCTTCTAGGCCATTTAGAGTAAATGCAGGGCCTGTTCAGGCATATGTAATGGTTCCTGGAAATAAAACTCGTTATCTTGCTGAATTAAAAGCTGGAGATGAAGTTTTAATTGTTAATACTGAAGGTGAAACTAGAACTGCATATGTAGGCAGGAGTAAAATTGAAAAAAGACCATTACTTCTTGTTGAAGCAGAATATGAAGGAACTATCATTAGAACCTTACTCCAGAATGCAGAAACAATTAGGATAGTTGATAGTGATAACAATCCTATTTCCGTTGCTGAGCTAAAAGTTGGAGATAAAGTTAAAGTTTATATTGAAACTAGTGCAAGACACTTTGGTATTGCAATTGATGAAACTATTATTGAACAATGATATCATGTCTAAAATAAGGGCTTTTTTAGCTATTGATTTAAAAGAAGAATTCAAACCTCAAATAAAAGAAATTATTGAAGATTTTAAAACTTTAAACACTGACATTAAGTTTGTTGAAGTTGAAAATCTTCATTTCACCTTAAAATTTTTTGGGGATGTTGATGAAAATAAAATAAATCAGATTTCAGAAATAGTATCCAATACTTTAGAAGGATTTGAACCATTTAATCTTAAAATTCAAGGTTGCGGTGCATTTCCTAACTTAAACCATATAAAAGTCATTTGGTTAGGAACTGAAGAAAACACTATTTTAAATTCCTTGCATGATGATTTAGATGAAGAATTCTCAAAAATAGGATTTAAAAAAGATTCCAGATTCTCAAATCATCTTACAATTGGTAGAATGAAATCAGCTAAAAATAAAAATCAAGTTAAAGAAAAATTAAATGATTATAAAACTGTTGAAATAGGTGAAATGTCTATTGGTAGAATTTCACTTAAAAAAAGTACTTTAACACCTAATGGCCCTATTTATGAAGATGTAAAAGTTTTTGATATTTAAGTGATTACATGGATTATACTTCAATTTTAAATAAGTTACGACCAACAGAACAGGAGAAAACTAAAATTAAGGAAATATCTCATAAAATTATTGATTTTCTTAATGATTACTGTAAAAAAGAGAGTATCAATGCTAATACAGTTCTTGTTGGTTCAGTAGCTAAAGGAACATATCTTCAGGGAAAATCTGATATTGATATTTTCATTACATTTCCTCTTGAAACATCAATGGATTACCTTAAAGAAATGGGACTTAAATTAGGTTATTTATGTAATGAAAAGTTTAATGGAGTAGCTAGTGAACATTATGCTTCTCATCCCTATTTAACTAGTGAAATTGAAGGTTTTGAAATTGATTTTGTACCTTGCTACCAAATTGAAGATGGTAGTCAGTTAAAATCTGCTGTAGACAGGACTGTACTTCATACTAACTTTATTAAAGCAAATCTTAAAGAATCTCAGAAGGATGATGTTTTATTACTTAAAAGATTTATGGATATGACTGGAACTTACGGTTCTGAGTTTAAAGTTGGTGGATTTGCAGGTTATCTTTGTGAGCTCTTAATTGTAAAGTATGGTGATTTTGAAACCACTTTAAAAGAAGCATCTAAATGGAGATATGGAACTGTTATTGATTTAATGGATTATAAAACATCTAAGCTATTTAATGACCCATTAATAGCTATAGATCCAACAGATAAAAATCGTAATGTTGCGGCAGCATTAAGATTAGATAAAATGGCAGAATTTATACAATCTGCAAGAAATTATTTAAATTCCAATATAAAAGAAGAATATTTTAACCCCATTAATAAAAACACAAATAAAGAAAATCTATTAAATCAAATTAAAGATAATGAAAGTGAATTTATTGTTGTTAAGTTTAACATTCCAGAAATTCCTTTAGATACTCTTCATCCTCAACTTAAGAAAACCGTTGAATCATTATCAGAAAAATTGGCTGATGAAGAGTTTAATGTTTTTGCATCTGATTATTGGACTGATGAAGAAAAAGTAGCTGTTTTTATATTTGAAATGGCTTCATCTACTTTAAATAAAATCAAAATCAACAAAGGTCCTAAAGTATTCATTGAAAGAGGATGCAAGCAGTTTATTGATGCTCATGGTCTTGAAAATTGTTATATTAAAGATGATTTTCTTGTTATGAATGTTGAAAGAGAATTTACAAGTGCTGTTTCATATATAAAACATGTATTTACCAGTGAAAATATTGCTTTAATTAAGATTGGTAAAAATTTAAAAGATTCTTTACTTGATAGCTATTCTTTCATTAACCTAGAGGATATTTCTAGTGATAGCAGTGAATTTTGGTCTTTTATAGATGATTTCTTAAATCCTGGTCAGTATATAAAAAGATAATAAAATTTTATTCTTATAAATAAAAATATTTTTATTATTTAAAAACAGATTTTAAATATATTAATAAAATGAGTGTGATATATCTATGGCTTTATTTGAAGTAGAGCAATTGACTGCTGATTTAGATGTAGATGAATACTATGAAAAGTACGTGGATGTTGAAAAGTATTTAGAATATTGTAAGGAATGCTCTGATTATGCAACAAATTGGAGTTGCCCACCATATGATTTTGACCCGAATGATATCTGGAAATCCTATAACAAACTTAAAGTTGTTGCATTTAAATATAACTTCTCCAAGGAGTTATTAGATGAAACTTTTGAAGAAGATCAACTTAATATCTTTTTAAAAAGGTTAGATAGAACAAAAGTTAAATTAATGAATGTCATATATAGGATGGAAGATGAAAATTCAATGGGTTTAGGTATGGGTCCATGTAATCTTTGTCCAATGTGTACCAGATCTTTTGGTATGCCTTGTAAGATGCCATTTAAATTAAGGTATTCTATTGAATCATTAGGTGGAAATGTTGATGATATGATTAAAGAAGTTTTTGATATTGAAATTAAATATCCAAAAGATGGTAAATTACCTGAATATTTAATGTTTGTTGGTGGTTTACTTTATGATAAGAAATAATAAGGAGGATGTTATATGTTAATTGGAATTATAGGTGGAACTGGTTCTCAAGGTCTTGGAATTGCAAAACGTTTAGCTATCGCTGATTTTGATGTAATTGTAGGATCTAGAAAAGAAGAAAAAGCAGTTAGAGTTGTTGAAGAAGCAAATTCAGATATTAGTGAATACACTTCAAATAAAATGGTTGGAAAAGCTAATGAAGATGCTGCTCGAGATGCTGATTTATTAATCTTAACTGTTCCTTTAGAAGCACAAATAGCTACTTTAAAAACTATTAAAGAATTTGTTAAAGGTAAGATTATTTTAGATGCAACTGTACCATTAGAAACTGCTATTGGTGGAAATGTTTCTAATTTGTTACATGTAAATCCAGGATCTGCTGCTGAAAGAACTGCAAAATTTTTAGCTAATGAAGATGTAAAAGTTGTTTCTGCTTTTTGTAACATTAGTAATTTTCATTTAGCTAATATTCCAGAACCTATTGACTGTGATTGTCTTATTTGTGGTGATGATGCAGAATCTAAGGAAATAGCTAGTGAAATTATTGAAAAGATTCCAGATTTAAGAGTTGTTGATATTGGTAAACTTGAAAAAGCTCATTTGATTGAATCAATCACTCCATTATTAATTGGATTAAATATTAAATACAAATCCCATTATGGTGGATTTAGACTTACTGGAATTGATTTTGAATAAAATTTTTTCTTTTTATGAACAGTTAAAAATAAATATTAATAATATTATTTAATATTATTATTTTTATTTTTTATTTTTAAACAATTAATTCTTTTTTTATAGTTAAATAAACAATTAGGTTTACTTATTTAAAAATTTACTTATTTTTATTAATTAATAGTTACTTTTTTATATTTTAAGTTAGATAAATTATTATCGCTTTGAGAATATTATATTTATTTAAAAAGGGCTTGAAAAAATGAAAGTTGTTATTGTTGGTGGTGGAGCTGGAGGTATATCAACAGCTTCAAATATTCGTAAAATTGATAAAAATATAGAAATAACTGTTTTAACCCGTGATAATAATGTAGCATATTCTCCATGTGCTATACCTTATGTATTGGCTGGAAAAATCAAATCATTTGATGATATTATAATGAAAAAGCCAGAAGATTATAAGGAAAAAGATATTGATGTTATCACTGAAGCAGAAGTAACTTCTGTTGACAGTAATAAAAAAGCAGTTACTTATGTAAAAGAGGGTAAAGAAATTAAACTTGATTATGATAAATTAGTTTTAGCTACTGGTGGAAATCCTTTTATCCCTCCAATGAATGGATCTGATTTAGAAGGTGTTTTCCAAATAAGAAACATTAAAGATGGTATTAAGGTTCAAGAATGGGCTAAAGATTCAAAGAATGCTATTGTCATAGGTGCTGGTTTAATTGGTATTGAAATTGCATTTGGACTTAAAAAATTAGGTTTAAATGTTACTATTACTGAAATGTTACCTCAAATTGTTCCTCGTTCTTTAGATAAGGATATGGCTGATATTTTAACTAATTATCTTGAGTTAGAAGGAATTAATGTTGTATTAGGTCAACCAATCACAGATTTAAATGGTGAAGAAAAAGTAAAATCTGCCTGTTTTGGAGATGGAACCTGTATTGATGCAGATATGGTAATATTAGCTACTGGTGTTAGGCCTGAACTTGAATTGGCTAAAATGGCAGGATGTGAAATTGGAAGATGGGCTATTTTAGTTAATGAAAGAATGGAAACTTCAGTTGAAGATGTTTATGCAGTTGGGGACTGTGTTGAATCTCAAGATTTAATTTTAGGTGCAAATACTATATCTCACTTAGGAACAACTGCTGTTCGTCAATCCAAAACTCTTGCACGCACTATCACTGGTAGAAAATCTAAATTTAACCCAGTTTTAAATTCTATGGTTTCAAAAGTAGGTAAATTGGAATTTGGTGCGGTTGGTTTAACAACTAGTTTTGCTCAACAAAATAACATTAAACCAGTTGTTGAAAAAGTGGAAGCTCTTACCAGGGCTCGTTATTATCCTAATGCAAAACCAATGGATATTAAGGTTATTTGTGATGCTGATGGAAGAATCATTGGTTGTCAGATAATAGCTGAGGAAAGGGTAGCTGAAAGGATTGATACAATGACTTTAGCTATTACTGAAGGCTTAACTTGTTTTGATTTAAGTAATATGGAGTTTGCTTATGCTCCTCCTGTTTCTATGGTAACTGATCCATTAGTTATTGCTGTTGAAGAAGTTAGTAAGAAATTTAACTAATATTCTTCTTTGTTATCTTTTTTTATTACATTTATCTTTTAAAAACTTTAAGTAACTAATATGATAACTTTTAAATACCTTAAGTAACTAAATAATTAATTATAAATAGAGAGAGTTGATAAAATGGCGGAACATGGTCATCATGCTCATGGAGGTCAAATGACCCCTGAACAGCAAAAACAAATGATTGAACAAGAATTAAAAATTGCAAGAAATTTAGGCAAAATCAAATATAAAATTGCAGTTATGAGTGGAAAAGGTGGAGTGGGAAAATCTACTGTGGCTGCAAATATTGCTGAAGCTTTTCAAAAACATGGATATAAAACCGGAATTTTAGATGCAGATATTCACGGTCCAAATATTCCTAAAATGTTAGGTGTTGAAAAAGGAATTATTGGACTTGATGAAAATAATGCTATGGTTCCTGTTGAAGCAGAAAGTGGATTAAAAGTTATGTCCATGGCATTTTTATTAGATTCTAAAGATACTCCAATTATATGGAGAGGACCACAAAAATCAGGAACAATTAAACAGTTAATTGCTGATGTAAGTTGGGGTAATTTAGATGTTTTAATTATTGATAATCCTCCTGGAACTGGAGATGAACCTTTAACTGTTCTTCAAACTATACCAAATATTGATGCTGTTGTAATGGTAACTACACCTAATGCAGTATCCCAAGATGATGTATTGAAATGTGTTAAAATGGTTGAAATGCTTAATGTAGACCATATTGGTTTAGTTGAGAACATGGCTTATTATGAATGTCCAAACTGTGGAGAAAAAGTTAAGATGTTTGGAGAAAATGTCGGTGAAGACTTTGCAGAAGAAATGGACATTACATTCTTAGGAGATTTACCATTAACTCCTAAAGTTGCAGATTCTGCTAATCTTGGAAAATCTATGGTATCCTTAAATTCTAATGCTGAAGTTGGTAAAGAATTTATGGATATTGCTAAAAAAATAGATGATGAATTCTTAAATAAAGAAGATTAAATTAAATCAGCATCAATGTTGTAATTTAGATTAGCTATATCAACTACAAATCCTAAGAAATTAGGATCTTCTTTTATTTTTTTATAACTATCTACAGTTTCAACTGTCATTTCTTTATTTTTATCCATTTCATTTAATCTGAAGTATTCTATTCCACGTTCAAATTCTCTTAAATCTAAAAAAATAGGGATTAAGTATTTATCTTCAAGCCCATATGGTATTTTAACAAATTTTCCATCTTCTTTCACACTTATGAAAGTGGATTTGCTTAATGATTCTTTTAAAGCTTCTCTTTCTTTAATTATTTTTTCTTCATTACCATTTTCTTCATGAAGATAAATCATATTTATGTGATTTTTAATTTCTTGATTCTTTATGTTTTCTGCATCCATAGTTATTAATTAGAATCAATTATAATAAATAAGTTTTTAACATTATAAAAAAAGAAAAAAAGTAAAAATAAAATTTAATTTATATTTTTACTTTTTAAACCCCAAAGTGAGGCCAAAATAGCTATTGCGCATAAAATTGTTGAGATTATGCAAGCTGTGCTTGAGCTTTCAATTAATTGAGGGAAATTCTCTGGAACGAAAGCTACATTACCCATAATTATTGCAAATATTACAGTTAGCATAGCTAAACTTAATGTCTGACCAACTACTCTCATTACAGTAATTGTAACTGATGCTGTTGGAGTTTCTTTTGGTTCAACTGTACTCATAACAAGATTTGTATTTGGTGAGGCAAATATTCCAAATCCTATACCTTGTAAAACCATTGCTACTATAATTACATAGAGTGGTGTTTCTGCATTTAAGAATATTAATATAAATAAAGCCAAAGTTACAAAGGCCATTCCAATAGCTGCTAATTTTTGAGGATTAATTTTATCTGAGAGATTACCAGAAATTGGTGATGCAATTGCCATTAATAGGGGGGTTACTAGCAATAGAACACCAGTTAATGTTTCATTATATCCTAAAATGTATTGGAAGTGGTAATTTAACACATAAGTTACTAAAAATGTTGCAATATAACTTATTATTGATGCTAGGTTTGAAGATAAGAACTTTGTATTCTTAAATACACGTACATTAAATACAGGATATTTAACTCTTAACTCTAAGTAAATAAATGCTATTAAGAGTATAGCTCCAATTATTGCTAATATTAGTCCATTTGGTTCATTTATTATTGTGAATCCATAGACTAATAAGAAAATTGATACTCCATAAAGTATGGATCCTTTGATATCAAAGGTTTCATTTTCATACATACTCCATTCATCTTTAACTTTAGTAAATGAAATTAATAAAGTAATTAAAATAAACGGAATTGAGAAGTAAAATATTGCTCTCCAACCTAAGTAATCAGTTAGTATTCCTCCAATAAATGGTGCAACTGCAAGTCCAATATAAACGGCAGATACCATAATTCCTAATGCTTTTCCTCTTATTTGCTCTGGTACTGCAACACTAACAAGTGAAGTTACTGTATTATACAAAATAGCTGCAGCGATTCCCTGGAATGCTCTGAATATTAATAATGATTCTGTTGAAAATGCAATTGCAGATAAAATAGAACCAATTAAAAATAGAATTAATCCTATGTTATAAGATTTTTTAATTCCATACATTCCTGAGAATTTACCAAAAGGCACTGCAACAATCGCTACTGTGAATAAAAAGATGTTAATTACCCAATTTTGCATAATATTGTTTAATGAAAATTCAGTTGCTAATTGTGGAAGTGCTACTGCTGGAGCTGAGGATATAAAAGCAACAAAAAAGGATGCTATTGAAGTGATTAATATAACATAATCTTGAAGTTTTAATTTTCTCATTTTCATTTCTCCTTTATTTAATACTTTTTCTAAGTTTCCAGCTTTGAATAGCTATTTTTCTAAGGTCTGCTTTGAGTTCTTCAGTGATTAATTCACAATCCATATCTTGTTCCCACATTTTATCTATTTCAATTATTTTTGGAATTACTGAACATCCTTTTTTTGTTAAATAAATCATGTTTTTTCTTCGATTATTTGGGTCAATTTTCCTGTTTATATAACCGAATTCTTCTAATTTACTTAAGGATGTAGATATTGTGGATTTACTAAAGTTTAATATTTCCACTAGATCTTTTTGGCAGAGTTTATGTTGATCTTCTACATCGCCATGTGAATATATTTCCATTAGGCAAGATACTTGTGTAGAATTAATATCTAACTCTTTAATCTTGTGTTCAAGGTATCTTTGTTCATTTTTGTATATGACAGAGATTAAAGGAATCAGATCCATTTTTTCCATTAAGTTTCTTTGTCTGGAATTCATTTGCATAACCTCATGTTTATATAATTGTTTATATATTAATAAAAGTTTCGAACCGAACAGTTCTTATAAGAACTATTTTTTTTTTTTTTTAAATTGAATTTTTTTGGATTTTTTTAGGTATGAGTAAATAAAATTAGTATTAACTTAGAAAGATATATATAATTGATAACTTTATAGATATGATTATATTAACTTATAAAAGCGGATAATATGGTCGATTTAAAAGGAACTAAAACTGAAAAGAACTTAGAAGCAGCTTTTGCTGGTGAATCCCAAGCTCATACAAAATACCAATATTTTGCTTCCCAAGCATCTAAAGAAGGTTATAAACAAATTTCAGCTATTTTCTCTGAAACATCAAGAAATGAGAAAGAACATGCTAAAATGTGGTTTAAATATTTGCATGATGGTGCAGTACCAGACACTATAACCAACTTAAAAGATGCTGCAGATGGTGAAAACTACGAATGGACTGAAATGTATGCGGAATTTGCTGAAATAGCTGAAGAAGAAGGTTTTGATGAAATTGCTGCTAAATTTAGATTAGTAGGTCAAGTTGAAGCAAAACATGAAGAAAGATACAGAAAATTAGCTGAAAATATAGAAAATGACTCTGTATTTAAAAGAGATGAAGAAATCGAATGGAAATGTGACAACTGTGGATTTATTTATGTTGGAGAAGAAGCTCCTGAAGTATGTCCATGTTGTAACCACCCAATAGCTTACTTTGAAGAAAGAGCTACAAATTACTAAAAAATAAGTATTATGGATTAGTGTTTTATACACTAAAATCCATTTTATTTATTTATTAAATCACAAACTTTTTTTCCTGCAAATACACAGCATTCAGTACATAATGTTTTGTCTTCTCCATTTTTTGAGATTATATCGCAACGAACAGATGTGTATTTATCCTTGAATGCTTCAAACAGTTCTTTTGTATATGCTTTTATTTTATCTTCATCTTCTTCTAATAATCCTATTGCAAGAGTAGCTCCAGTTACTGCTCCACAGCTTCCTTCTGCAAATGTTCCACCAATTCCACCAGAAAAACCACTAGCTATTTTTGATAGATCATCTTGAGAGTATTCAGTATCTTCACAAAGTCCCATTAATGTAGATTGAGAACAGCTTTTTGTTTCTCTCAACTCTTCAATCTTTTTTTCAACCTTTGATGAATCTAATTCCATATATAATACCTCCTATAATTCAAAATTTATTCTATCTAACATATATAAATTTTTAATTTAGGAATTTTATAAAGGAGTTATTTAAAGGGAGTTATTTAATTTATAATGTGATTTTTTCTATTATTCTTAACAATTATAATATATTATCAGTTGAAATTAAAATTTGAATTATTTTTATCTCTTTTAGTAGCTATTTTATTAAATTCTATGGATGTTTTTACACAATGTTCAAAGTTTTATAAATTTCATTACTAATTAATAGCTTTTTATAAAAAATTCATAGAAAAGTTAATATGTAACTCTTAACTTACTGGATTATTGTACAAAAACCTTTTTATATAATGTTGTTTATATTAAAATTATATAAGAAGTTTATATTTATTGGAGGAAAATTAAGTATGTTTTACAGTACAATAATGAAAATTGATTCTATTGACAGATTAAGAGATATTAGGGATGCTTTACTTGTTGAACAAGGTATTAATCCAACTCGTCAAGGTGAACATTCAATTAGAGTTGTTGTTGATAGGATTGATGAAATTCAAGCTACTTTAGATAAATCAGCTGCTAAACAATAGGTTGAATTTATGTTACGATCTTTTAGAAAACCATCACTTAAACCAAGAAAAAGGTTAATTCGAAAAAGAGTATTTAAATATGGTCAAATTCGGAGAATTGATAGGCATCGTCCAGTTATGATGCATGAAACTCAAAAAGAAGTAGAAACTAAACCTAATAAAGAAAAAACTCATCCTAAACCTAGTCCATTGGACAGGCCATTGTTATTTAGGTATATGCAAAATTATGATGAAAAAGATGAGTCAAATGAAGATAAAGAATCAGATGAAGATGATTCTTAAATCTTTTTTTTATTTTAAACTAGCTAATTTTTCACTATCCACAATCATATTATCTTCTGGGAGATTTACGATTAAGCCAGAAAATCCATCATCGTTAACAGCTAATTCAATAAATAATTCCATATCTGTTGTGTAAAGTGAATATTCCTGTTCTTGCTGGTCTAACTTTAAATATTCATATCCTGCTTCATATTTTTCTTCAGTAGTAAAAACAGCTATTTTAAAGTTATTTTCATCTCCAAAAGCTATAAAATTCATATCGTCATCTACTTTGTAAGTAGGGCAGTACAAGGTTACTTTTTTTAATTCTTCTATATTTATTTCCATTTTTAATCTCCTAGGTTATCTAAATCTATTGAAAAGTTTTGGCTATGTGGATTTATAATAATTCCTTTGAATTTATCATCTTCACTAGCTAATTTTTTAATATCTTCTGGTGTAATTAGCTTCATTTCAAGTTTGTCAAGGAATAATTTTGAAATTTTTTCACAGCCATCATCAAATTCTTTAATATCAGTAAAGACAGGTATAAAATAATCTTTACTTCTTTCAGTTACATTAAAGCGAACTAATTCTGGTTTTTCATCAATTAAGGTTAAATAAACTTCAGTTGGATAGGTTTCTTTGATATTTTCTTTCATTACATCTAATTCAATTGATGATTCATCCTTAATCTTTTTAGTAATCTCAGCATAGGTATTTATGAAATCTTTTAATTTACTTTTACCTACTTTATCACCAGATTCTTTATAGGTTTCATAATCTTTCATTCTCATAGTAAATCACAATTGCTTTTTATTAACTAGGTAATTCTGGAAATGAGGATTAATTGTAATTGCTTCGAAGTTTTCCTGATTTTTTCCATATTCTTTAATAACTTCTAAGGTTGCATAAAATGCTTTTGTTTTAAAATTTAGTTTATTGAAGTTTAATTTTATTATACCTGCGTTGAATTCTTCCAAATCAGTAAATACAGGTATGATAAATTTTTTTGAATTTTTGTATGCTTCAATACTAATTGGATCATCACTTTCATTAACAAGTAAAATCAACACTTCTTCCTGTAGAAGTTTATGAATTTCACTTTCTACATCTACATTTCCTTGAAGAAATTCATCAATTTTATCTTTAAGTTCACTTTCCTTAACTATTTCTCCATTATTTATTCTAGTTAAATCATTAATTTTCATTTACATCACTGGAATTGTGGTTACATTGACTTGTATGTAATAGGTCTTCTTTTGGAACAATGAAATCAGTGTCATATGGGTTAATTACAAGTCCAACAAAAGTTTCATCATCAAGACCTATTTCAAAAATATCAACACCTTCCATTACTTCAAGTTCATAGTCAAAATCAAGTGAATCAAGACCCATTTCTTCAATACATTTTTCAGCTTCATCTTCACTTGTAAAAACAGGAATGAAATAGCTATTATTTGCATCTTCTACTGTTAATCTTAAAATTTCTTTGTATTCTTCAGTTTTATTGGTAATAGCTATTAACTTGGAATCTAAAACAGCATGATCGATTTCGTGACCAACCATAGCTAATTTAACATCCTGGAACTCGATTTCACTTTCTTCAATTTCAATATATTCTTCCATTAATTTTAATATCTTTTCATTCATAGTAGTTCACCTTTTATTAGGGACATATAACTACTTCAAATTAATTATGTAGTTTGTTTATTAAATAAATGATTATTATGTACTGACTGTTAAGCTAAAAATATATGTTATAAAATCAAATAGTATAATTAATTAAGTTTAAAGAAGGATTATGAAATGAATATTTTAATTGAAGGTGCTGGTGCTATAGGAATTGCTCTTGGGGCTTCTATGATTTCTCAAAATGCAAATGTTTCTTTTTATGCAAGTCAAAGAACTGCAGATAAGTTAACTGAAGGAATTAAAAGAATTGGAATATTTAATCATCTTTCATTTTCACCAGATTCATATGAAGTATACACTGATTATAATGATTTACCTGAAGATTCCTTTGATTTTGTCTTTGTTTGCAGTAAAACAGTAGCTAATGATGATATTAGTAATAATTTAAATGAACATAGAAATATTTTGAAAGAAGGTGCAAAAATTATTATTTTCCAAAATGGATTTGGTAATGATGAGCCTTATCTCAGATACTTTGATAAGGATGAGGTATTCTGTGCACGTGTAATTACTGGCTTTAGCAGGCCTGAGAGAAATATAAGTGAAGTTACAGTACACACTGAACCTATTTTACTTGGGTCTCTACAAGGTGCAGATATTGAAGTTTTAAAACCAATAGCTGAAATGATTTCAAAGTCTGGAATCCCATCTGAGATCAATGAGAATTTAGATAAATTTTTATGGGCTAAAATGCTTTACAATTGTGCCCTAAATCCATTAGGTGCAATTTTAGGTGTTAACTATGGTAAATTAACTGAAAATGATTATTCAATAGCTATTATGAATAAACTCATTGAAGAAATCTTTAATGTAATAAAAGCTGCAGGATACAGTACCAATTGGGACAAGCCAGAGGAATATCAGGATATTTTTTACTCTAAATTAGTTCCAGACACTTATAATCATTTTTCATCAACTTACCAGGATATTAGCAAAAAGCAGAAAACTGAAATTGATTCATTAAATGGTATGGTCATTAAACTAGGTGAAAAATATGATGTTGATGTAAGTGTCAATAAAACTATTTATAACATAATTAAATCAATTGAAGCTGATTTCTAGAGATTTTTCTTATAAGATTCCCACTAGAACTGGTATTAGGATTAAGCAGAGCAATGTATTT
This sequence comes from Methanobrevibacter woesei, assembly GCF_003111605.1. Lineage (NCBI taxonomy): Archaea > Methanobacteriati > Methanobacteriota > Methanobacteria > Methanobacteriales > Methanobacteriaceae > Methanobrevibacter > Methanobrevibacter woesei. The sequence continues at coordinate 643,180 of NZ_MZGU01000004.1, forward strand.
ATGAAAATGCATGTTGAACCCATATTTAAATCTAGTTTATATTCAGTCATTAATGCCAATATCAACATTCCAGAAGGCATTGCAGCTTCAATTATTGAAATATTTGTTTATAAAGAGGGTAATGAGAATACTATGCATAATATTAACACTACTGCTGGATATAACAATGATTTTAATAAGAATGTTAATCCAATAACTTTGTAATATTCTTTAATGCTTCTAAAGTTTAGGGATGTTCCAAGAGAAATCATAATCAATGGGATTGTCATTTCTTTTAAGTAGGTTAGGAAATCTATTATTGTTGAATCTAAAGTGATACTCAGATTATTTAATATTAATCCTATTACTAATGCCCATATTGCTGGAAATAACAAGATTTTTCTTTATTGAATCTTTAATTTTCCCTCCAAATGCGACTCTATTGTGAATATTGTTGTTCCAGCAGCTGTTGCAGGAGCAATGGGCATTGATGATATTGACACAATAGCTAAAAAAGCAACTAGGGAGGCATATATAACATCAGCTATTCCTGGTGGTATTGAAAGAGCTCGTGATGTTGCTAAAAGAGCAGCTACCATTGTAAAAGATATGTCATAGGCGATTTCAAATGTTAATAATGGCTACTGTGGATGATATGCCTCCAGAGGGTATTCCTTACATTACTGATAAAGTGATGGATAATGGTGCTAAAAATATTCATATTATTAATGCATACACGAAAAAAGGAAGAATGGAGTATATTATCTTTGTAGATTTTCCAGATGAATCTCTTGAGGAGATTTCATCTCTTTTAGCTCTTGAATTTGGAACTATTGGAATGAAAATTATAAATTATGAGCATATTAAATTCCCTTATAAAATTGCTCATAAGAGACTAACATTGAATATTCAGGATGTCTCTTTTAGCCAGGATATTAGGATTAAATATTTGTATAACTTAAAAGAGGAGATTATTTCCTTAAAAGTTGAATATGAGGATTTAAAATCATTCGTTAATGAAGTTAACAGTAGAGGATTTGATGTTTCTTTTTCTAAACTTAAAACTTTAATTGAAGCAAAGGCTTATTGTGAATCTTTTGATTTAGATGAATTAAGTCTTTCTTTATAACTTTTTTTTTTTTGATATTCTGTTTTCTTATTATAGTTATTTTTAATTTTTTCTGTAATCAAGTTTAATCATTAAAAAAGTAATATTTTCTTTACATTTTGCTTTTTTAAAAATTATAGTTTCTTTTTTGTCTAGTATTTTAGCAATAATTGATATTATTTCTATAAAAAGATTTAAATACAATGATAATTATATTACACATCGGGGAGAAAAGATCAGTACCCTGAGATTTTGATAAATAGGAAACATTTTTTAAAATCCATATTCTTTTCTTCCCTATTTAATCTCACTATTTTTTTATCTTTTTTTAGAAACACTTTTATGATCTTAAAGCAAAAAGTATTACTAATTAATTTTAAAAGGATTTTTGTATGAAATCAATAGAAGTTGTAGCAGCAATAATTAAAAAAGAAAATAAAATTTTAGCTACTAAAAGAGGATATGGTGAATTTATTAATATGTGGGAGTTTCCTGGTGGCAAGATTGAGTCTGGGGAAACTAATGAAGCAGCATTAATAAGAGAAATAAAAGAAGAATTAGATGCTGATATTAAAATTGATGAATTTGCATTAACAGTTGAATATACATATCCTACTTTTCATTTAACAATGCATTGTTATATCTGTTCATTAAAAGACAGCATTACCTTATTGGAACATAATGATGCAAAATGGCTTGAAAAAAATGAATTTAATACTGTAAATTGGCTTCCTGCGGATATTGAAGTTATTGATTTTTTAAAAAATTATTTGTAGGGGTTTAGATGGATAACATTAACAATAATATCCTTGATGCATCAAAAACTGCATTCATTGATAAATCTTTTAACTCTAATTTTCTGTTTAAACCAACATTTTTGTCTAATGATTATAAAAAAGGTATAAAAGTATTATCTTCATTAAAAGAAGCATTATCTACTTGTAATGAATTTTGCATAAGTGTTGCTTTTATTACAGAAAGTGGTATTACACCTTTACTTCAGGACTTAAAAGAACTGGAATCTAAGAATGTCAAGGGTAAGATATTAACTACAGATTACCTTTATTTTAGTGAACCTAAAGCATTGAAAAGATTAAATTCGTTAGATAATATTGAAGTTCGTATGTATAAAGTAGGTAATGATAAACCAGGATTACATACTAAGGGATATCTATTTAAAAATGATGATTTCTACAGAATAATAGTGGGCAGTTCAAATATTACTCAAAATGCATTGACAGTGAATAAAGAATGGAATTTATCTTTTTCTTCACTTGAAGAAGGTGAAATAGCTAGAGATATTTTAAATGAGTTTAATAGTTTATGGGAGGAATCTGATTTATTAGAAAATTCTCTTGATAACTATGAAAAGTATTATCAGCAAAGAAAAATTATCTTAAATCAAGAAAATCTTCCAAAACCTTCTTTTAATAAACTAAAACCTAATTTAATGCAAAATTCATTTATTGAAAACTTAAAAGAAATCCAATCAGAAGGTGAAGATAAAGCATTACTTATCTCAGCTACTGGTACTGGTAAAACTTATGCTGCTGCTTTTGCTCTTCAAGATGCATTACCTAACAAAGCTTTATTTTTAGTTCATCGTGAACAAATTGCAAAACAAGCAAAAAATAGTTTTCAAAATGTATTTGGTAACACTAAAAAATTCGGACTTTTATCTGGAAATTCTAAAGATTATAATGCTAATTACTTATTTTCAACAATTCAGATGATGTCAAAACCAGAAGTTTATGAAAGATTCCAACCAGATGAATTTGATTATATAATTATAGATGAAGTTCATAGGGCTGGTGCTAAATCATATCAAAAAATTATGGATTATTTTAAGCCTAAATTTTATTTAGGGATGACTGCATCCCCTGATAGAAGTGATGGATTTGATATTTATGGTTTATTTAATCATAACATTGCATATGAGTTAAGATTAAAACAGGCTCTTGAAGAGAATATTTTATGTCCATTCCACTATTTTGGTATTAGTGATAATTATATTGAGGGTTCTGATTTTAATAATCTTGTATCTGATGTTAGGGTAAGAAACATTATTGAAAAAATGGAATTTTATGGATATAGTGGTAATCGTCCAAAAGGATTAATATTTTGCAGTACTAAAAAAGAAGCAAAAGTATTGTCTGAAAAGTTCAATGAAAAAGGATTAAGAACAAAATATTTAACTGGGGATAATAGTCAAAAGGAACGTTTAGAAGCTATTGATAGATTAGTTTCTGATGAAAGGCTTGATTATTTAGAATATATTATTACTGTTGATATATTTAATGAGGGTGTTGATATTCCTGAAATTAATCAAATTGTTATGTTAAGACCAACTGAATCTCCAATTATTTTTATCCAACAGTTAGGTAGAGGCCTTAGGAAGAGTAAGGGTAAAGAATTTGTTGTTGTTCTTGATTTTATATCAAATTATGCTAATAACTTCATGATTCCTATTGCACTTTCTGGAGATAGAACCTATAATAAAGATAACTTAAGAAAGTATATAATGGAAGGGGCAAGAGTTATTCCTGGAAATTCCACTGTTAATTTTGATGTAATTTCAAAAGAGAGAATTTACGAATCTATTGATAAAACTAACTTTAAGAATATTCAATTATTTAAAGAAAAGTATAATAACCTAAAATTTAAGCTTGGAAAGATTCCAATGCTTGTTGATTTTTATGTTCATGGAGAAATTGATCCTATTTTAATTTTAGAACATAGCTCACTTAAGAGTTATTATAAATTTCTATCTAAATATGAAGTAGATTGTACCTATTATTTAGATGATTTGGAAGTTAAAATATTGGAGTTTATTTCACAAAAAATAGCTAATGGAAAAAGGCCGCATGAAGCAATTATATTAACTAAATTAATTGATAATTTAAGATTTTCCATTGAAGAAATATCTAATGAATTAGAAAAGCATTATCACATTTTTTCAGATATTGATTCAGTAAAAAGTGCAATTAATCTTCTTAATTTTGATTTCGATAATAAAGATAAAAAGAAATTTAATGATTTTAGATTTTTCAGTGATGAATATAATATTTCTTCTAAATTTTTGGAGTTACTTAAAAATAAAGATTTTAAATTATTTTTAAATGATGTAATTAAGTATTCTCTGTTAAAATATGAAGAGGAGTATTCAGATTATTATGATGATACCAACTTAGTTTTATATGAAAAATATTCTAGAAGGGATGTTTGTAGGCTTTTAAACTGGTCAAATGATGAAAGCAGCACAATGTATGGTTATAAAATTAAGCATAATACTTGCCCTATATTTGTGACTTATCATAAAAGTGATGATATATCAAAAAGTACAGATTATCAAGATGAATTTATTGATTATGAACTTTTCAGTTGGATGTCTAGATCTAAACGTACTTTAGAAAGTAATGAGCTTCAACCATTAATAAATTACGATGCATCAAAAATGGATGTCCATTTATTTATTAAGAAAAGTGATGGTGAAGGGACTGATTTTTATTATATGGGTAAAGCAGAGCCTATTGATGCTAAACAAACAACAATTTTAAATGATAATGGTGAAACATTACCTATTGTTAACTTTAAGCTAAAATTAGACCATATGGCTCGTGAAGATATCTTTAGCTATTTTCATGATTAATTAACAAATTATAAATAAATATTAGATACATAATAACCACATGAATAAAAAAGTTATTAGCATATTTTTTATTTTAATGTTAGTATCAACAATAGCTCCGGTATTTTCAGTAGATAATACAACAAAAAACATTACTGTTGACGGAGTTGCCTTTGAACTACCACAAAAGTATCAAGGCAGTTCTGTTGACTCTAATGGGCATGTTTACATGTTAGATACTGTATTTGACTTTGCAATAAGGTCAATGTACTATAATGACTATTTAGTTGATGAATATGGATATGCTATTGAAAAAGCCAAATCCAATGAAGTAGTAACCATTGGATCTCATGAGGTTTATTACGTGCTAACAGAAATACTCAATAAGGAAGTATCATATGCTTTTTTTGCATCTGGTGAAAAGATTTTCTGTATTAGCTGGGAAGGAGATTCCATAACTCCTGAAATAGAAAATATAATTGAAAAAACACCTGATTCTTCATATTCTAGTGATGAACTTTCGAACATATTTGATAATGCAAATAATCAGTATGTTGAAGATTTAGCTGCAGAACAACAAGAATATGAATATCAAAAACAAGACTCAATGATAAAAGAATTAGATGAAATATCTAATCGCAGATACCATTTCAGTCATTTTGGAACACATGGTTTTGGTTTTGGTAGTGTATACTAAGATTTAAATCATTCTTTTTTCTTTTTTTAAAATAAAATAAAAAACCTAATATATAAGGAGCTAATTATAAATTAACATGAATAAAAAAGTAGCTATTGGAATTGTTATATTAATAGTTGCTATTTTTTCTGTAGGTTCCTATGCATATGTAGTTAGTGATACTGCAGATGTTAATGAAGAGTCTACCACTGCAACTGTTGATAGTGCAGTAAAATCAAATGAGAAAAGTAATTCTCAAGTAGCTGTCCAATCAGACTCTAGTGACAGCAGTGCACAGGATCAGTCTTATAAAAATGGTGCAGGTAACAGATACCAAGCTGACTGCCCGTACTATGACCAAGGAACATGTCCTAATTATAATAGTAATGATTGTCCTTATAATGGAGACTGTCCTTACAGAGAAGACTGTAATTATGCAAACAGAAATCCTGGAGGCAACGGTCCGGGCTACGGAGATGGAAACGGCCAACAACATAGATATGGTCAACGTTAAGGTTTTAATATGAACAAATTTTTTTTATTTTTTTTAACACTTCTTTTTTTAATAGCTATTCCATCTGTTTCTGCCAGTTATGAATCTGTTACAATTGATGGAGTAACTTTTGATATTCCTAGCCAGTTTCAGGATGGTAGAACAATAGAAGATGGATATATCTTTGATAACAATAATGTTTTCTCAATTCATTCTCTTGAAACATCTTTAGACAATATTTATGGATATAGGATGTCCAATGCAGAAAATGAAAATATAACTATTGGATCTCATGATGTGGTTTACTGTTTTAAATATAATCCTTCCTCTGAAACCAATAACTCTGCAGTCTTTTTTGCCTGTGCTGATATAATTTATGTAATTGCATTTGAAGGTAACACTATTCATGATTATATTAGAGAAATGATAACAAATTCTCCTGATTCTACATTATCAAGTGAAGAATTTTACTCTACCTTAGATGATGCTTTAACTCAATATCAAATGGGAGAAATGGTTGATGATTATGTAGATTCCCATCATTATTACACTCATTCAAGTAGTGATAAAAGTAGTGGAATGCATTATGTTTATTTTCCTAGATATTTTTGATTAAAAAAAGAAAAAGAAATTAAATATTGTGGTATTTCTCACAAGCCCTTGAATAGCTGTGCTTATGAATATGGCTGTGTTTAATACCTTTTTCTGTTTTAATTTCATTTAAAATTTCAACATTATCATGGGAGTGAGTATGTTCGCTGTCATCATGATAATGCATATGTATATGTTCTAATTCGTTATTAACTGTTTTTTCTGGTGTTTTATTTATTTCTTTTAAATCTTTGTCAAATTTTCTGTCGTAAAGTAATGCTGCATTGATTACAACGAGACAAGATCCTGCATTGTGAACTAATGCACCTGTTACTGGATTTAATAATCCTAAAACAGAACATACAATAGCTATTGCATTAATTACAAGTGATAATCCAATATTGAACTTAATAGTAAAGAGTGTTGTATTTGATATCTTTTTGAGATATGGGATTTTACCAATATCATCTCCAAGCAGTGTAATATCTGCACTGTCAATAGCTATGTCACTTCCAATACCACCCATTGCAATACTTACATCTGCTCTTTTGAGAGCTGGTGCATCATTAACCCCATCTCCTATCATGCAGACTTTGTTATTCTCTACTTTTAGTTTTTCAATCCAATTTAACTTATCTTCAGGCAACAGATTTCCATGAACTTCTTTTATTCCAACTTTGTCTGCAAAGTAATCTGCTGTTTTTTTGTGATCTCCTGTTAAAAGAACTGTGTTTATCTCCATGTCATGTAATCTATTTATAATTCTTGAAGCATCTTCTCGTATAACATCAGAAAGTGCAATAATTCCAATAGTTTGTGAATCTTTTGCTATTATAATTGAAGCTTTACCTTCATTCCTTAACATTTCAAGTAATGTATTAATTTCAGATGTTACTTTAATATTATTTTCAGATAAAAATTCAGCATTTCCTGCAAGGATTTTACCATATGAAGTTGAAGCTAAAATACCTTTTCCAGGATACATTTTAAAGTCTTTTGGATTTTCAAGTTCAATATTTTTATCTTTGGCATAGCTGACTATGGATTTAGCTAGTGGATGTTCACTTTTAAGCTCTGATGATGCTGTTAATTTCAGTAAATCTTTCCTTGATAAATTACTCTCTGTAGGGATAATGTCAGATACTTCCAATTTACCATAGGTTAAAGTTCCTGTTTTGTCAAAAATTAAGGTACTTAATCCACCTAAAACTTCAAGTGCTTCTCCAGATTTAATGATTACTCCATGTTTTGTTGCCTGACCAATAGCTGCCATAATTGCAGTAGGGGTTGCAAGTATTAAAGCACATGGGCAGAATACAACAAGAACAGTTATTGCTCTTACAACATCTCCAGTAATTATCCATGCTCCAATAGCTATTAAAAGTGCAACAGGAACTAGCCATGTAGCCCATTTATCAGCTATTCTCTGTGTTGGTGCCTGTTTATTGTCTGCCTCTTTTACAAGGTTTATTAGTTTCTGAAGTGATGAATCCTCTCCAATACTTGTGGCTTTTATATCAATGGATCCATAAAGGTTCATTGTTCCACAGAAAACTTTATCTTTCTCTTTTTTATCAATAGGTAGTGATTCTCCAGTCATTACAGACTGATCAACAGATGTGTTTCCATCGATTATTACTCCATCAACAGGTATTGTTTCTCCAGGAAGTATTCTAAGTGTGTCATTAAGTTTTATTTCATCTACATCAACAATTTCTTCTTTTTCATTTACAATTCTTCTCCCTTTTTGTGGTGTTAGGTTAATAAGATTTTTTAATCCTTTTTTAGCTCTTTCAACTGTCCAATCTTCTAGGAGTGCACCTAAAGCCATAATCCATGCAACTTCTCCTGCTGCAAAGAGTTCGCCTATTGATAGGGAAGCTATCATAGCTATTGTAATTAGTAGTGCTGAGGACACCCATTTTTCAAAGATTAAACGTGTTATAGCTAAGTATAGTAGAGGTAATCCACTGATTATTACGGTTATCCAAGCTGGATTTAGGTAAACTGGAACATCTACTCCAAATATCATAATTATTGCTGATATTAGAAGGAATACTCCAGATATGATGGTCATTTTTAATCCTTCAAGGAATTCCATTACTCTTTTTATCATATTTTATCTCCTTTTGTAATACTTTTTTTAATTTTATTTATATAGTCAGTATTACTGACTTTCAATGAGAAGTTGCTTTTTCTTTTGATACCTAAGAAAAAGATAAAAAGTATTACTTTTTTTAATTTTATTTATATAGTCAGTATTACTTAATTGTAGTTTAACTTTTTATTCTTATATAAATATTTCTAAATTACAAATTTTTAAATCAAATAATAATCATAATTTATTAATAAAAAAATTCTTAAAGGGAGAATAAATGGATTTGACCAATGATATTAGAGATTATTTATTAAGTTTAGGTGCTTGCTCTGTAGGTTTTGCAGATATATCTGAAATAACTCCTATTAAAGGACTAAACACAGGAATTGTATTTTATATTAATCATGAAGCAGAGAATTTAAACACTGTTGTTGATGGACCTACATATGCTTATTTGGAAGGGCATAGAGAATTAAACAGAAAACTTGATGAAATATCTATTAAAGGTGAAGAATATCTTATAGAGAGAGGTTTTAATGCTTATGGGCAAACTACAAGAAGAATTGTAGACACAATAAAAAATAACTCTGCAGAACTTCCAAATAAAACAATAGCTACTCTTGCAGGACTTGGTTGGATTGGAAAATCAGCACTTTTCATAACAAAAGAGTATGGTCCTGCTTTACGTTTATCTTCTATTTTAACTGATGCTCAATTGGAATGTGGTATACCTATTGATTCATCTTTATGTGGTGAGTGTATGATCTGTTGTGATGCATGTCCTGGTGATGCAATCAGTGGAAAAGCTTGGAATTCTTCTTTATCAAGAGATGATTTTTACAATCATAAGAAATGTGAAGAAACAGCTAAAAAATTATCCAAAAAAGCTTTTAGATGGGAAGATACAATGTGTGGGATATGCATGAATATTTGTCCACATGCACAAAAATTTATTAAAAAAGAATTAAATAAATAAAACAGGATATTATGGCTAGTCGTCAGTTTATTTTAACATTATCTTTAATTTTAATAATTACAGTTTGTATTGTAATCTGTGCAGTTTTATTTGTTAATATAGCACATGAAAATGATAACAATAGTTCTGTTAAGTATTCATCAGGTAATGTTGATATTATTGAGGTTCAGGGACCTACTCATTATGTTTATATGGAAAGTGAACCATCACAAGATCAATCTGATGATGAAAAAGCAGTTCTGTTAAGTGAAAATAAAGTTGAAGTTTCTAATAAAGAACTTCCTGATGATCTGTTTCTTGAAGAGCCTGCTGATGTTCCAGATGCTTCAGATATAACAATAACTGTTGATGAATAAATATTTTTAATAAAAAAAGAAAAAAGAAGAATTATTCTTCTTTTGAAATTATACGTGCAGGAACTCCAGCAACAGTACAGTTAGATGGGACATCTTTTGTAACAACACTTCCAGCAGCAATGACACAGTTATCTCCAATGGTTATTCCTGGAAGAATTATTGCATTTGCACCAATCCAGCAGCGTTTACCTATTTTTACAGGCTCTGAGTAATTAGTAAAGGTATAGTCAACGGAATCGTCATATTCTCCATTAAACTCCACATCATCATCTAATGGTACAATTCTTTCTGTGGTTTTTGCAGGATGATTTGCTGTGAAAATGTTAACTCCAGGAGCTAACATGGTGTTGTCTCCAATTTCAATGGTATCTGTATCTAAAAATACACAGTTAACATTAGCAAAGCAGTTTTTACCAAATTTAATATTAAAACCTAAATTGCATTGAAATGGAGTGTAAATAAAAGTATTTTCTCCAACTTCACCTAACAATTCTTTAAATAGTTCATTTTTCTTTTTTTGTTGGTTAGGTGGGAGATTATTAATTTCCCATAGTAGATTAGCTGCATCTTCCCAACTTGAATCTCCTTTTGTGTTTAAGGGACCTTTAATTAACTCTACCATATGCTACACCTAGAATTTACCTTCCAATAAGTCTACAACATCTTCCAATAATTCTGGAATGTCAAGGTGTTGAGTACATTGATCTACACAGTCTCCACAGAAGCTGCAGTCAGATGCTGGTGCTCCTCTTTCTGCATAGTTGTTATAATAGATATAATAAAGAGGCTGTATTTCAATTGCACTTTTAGCATCATTGTAAAGCTCAAAGAACTTGGAAATTGGAATATCATTAGGGCAGTGTTCAACACAGTAGTTACAGTAGGTACATGGAATAGCTATTGACTGATTAATGATTTCAACAACTTCGTCAATGATTGTTTTTTCTTCATCATTTAATGGCTTGAAATCTTTAACAATTTCTAAGTTTTCTTCCATCTGTTCAAGAGCACTCATACCACTTAAAGTACAAATTACTCCATCAAGGCTTAAACAGAATCTTATTGCCCATGAAACATTAGATGCATCAGGATTGTAATCTTTGAATTTTTTCTCTGCTTCTTCAGGAAGATTTACAAGGTTTCCTCCTTTAACAGCTTCCATAATAATTACATCAACATCGTGTTTACGTGCAACTTCGTAGCATTCTTTTGCTTGTATACTTTCATTATTATACCAGTCAAGGTAGTTAATTTGTAACTGAACAAAGTCAACATCAGGATTTTCAGTTAAGATTTCATCTAAAAGCTCAGCACTGTCATGGTGGGAAAATCCAATCTTTTTAACTAAACCTTTTTCTTTTTTATCACGTACAAAACCAAAACAGTCTAAATAGTCACATACAGGTTTAAATACATCAGTGGTGTTGTGAACAAGATAATAATCAAAATAATCTACACCACATCTTTCTAACTGTTCATTAAAAATAGCTTCAATATCACTTTCTTTAGTTAATTCATATAATGGTAATTTATCAGCTATTAATACATCTTCTCTAGGATATCTTTTAATAACACATTCACGAATAGCTATTTCACTTTTCCCTTCATGATATCCATATCCAGTATCGAAATAGTTATATCCTGCTTCTATGTATTTGTCAACCATGTCATTAACTTGTTCATAGTCAATATCAGCATAATCTTCACTTTTTATTGGTAATCTCATTAATCCAAATCCAAAGTCCATCATTTTATCACCTTAGACAATTTTTCCATAATTATAAGCTTCTAATAAAGTTTCTTCTTTTTCTTTTACATCTCCTACTTTACCAACACCAAGGCCATAAATTATGCCTTTGTTTGTAGGATTAGTTAAACAGTTTAAATATGATTTAAATTCACGTTTTACATTTACCAAATGTTTTTCATTAGGTGTAGCTGCAGTAAATATAAAATAGAACTCTTTATCTTTCATTTCTGAAAAACGGGGTGTGGTTCTATCTATTAACATTTTCATTTGTCCAGACATTGTAAAGAAGTATACTGGAGTGGCCATTACAATAACATCTGCATTTACCATTTTTTCAAGTATTTCTCTCATATCATCATCAATTACGCAGCTATGTGTTTCATCACAGGTAAGGCAGCCAGTACATAATTTAATGTCTTTTTTTGTTAGGTATATTTTTTCACAACTATGATCTGCTTCTTCTGCACCTTTAATAAATTCATCACATAAAATATCGGAATTTCCACCAATTCTAGGACTACTCTGAAGAATTAAAATGTTTTTACTCATTAATGTTCACCATTAATCTCTTTTAAAATAAATTCTTTTTCTAATTCAAGATAATGAATCTCTTTATCAAAGTTTTCTGCTTCTCTGTCTTTCATTTCATTTAAACTTTTCATTAATAAGTTTATTTTCTTTTCACAGTCAGCAATAGCTTTTTCTTTTGTCTTTTTTAATTTTTCAATCTGATTATCTATTTGTTCAACTCTTATATCATTACATTCAATGTCTTCAATACTTAATGCATCATTTAGCGCATTATCTAATATGTCTTGAAGTTTAAGACCTTTTGACTTTGCGAGGTCTTTTTTTTCTTTATTGATTTTTACACATGTAGTTTCATTAAATCTAACCATATGTATGCTCCTTTTAAGTTTAGTTGTATATTATTTCTAAAATTAGCTACATATATATTTTTTTTAAAAATTATTTTATATATGTATTTAATTAATTTCATTATATATAACTTTTTATATGTTATGTATATATATATATAAAATTTTTAAAAAATAAAAAAACTCTCTAAATAAGAGAGAAAAGAGGTAATGGGATATAAATGATGTTGTTTTTGATTTCAATATTGGATAAATTATCTATAACTAAAATACCATATTCAGCATCATACTCTTCAATGGCTTTATTTAATTTATCCTCATTTGAGTTAACATCAACAGGCACTATCTTCTCATTGCTTTTTACAATAAATTCAACACCATCTACAGTTGCATCATAATAAAGATTATAATTATTATCTTTTAATTTAAATAATGCTGATGCAACTAAATTTTTAGCAATGCTATCATAATACTCCCCATAATTTGTTGAAATATCTTTAGAAATTTGATAAATTGCTGATTTAAACTGTGTTGAAATAAAGAAGTATTTCCAGGCTTTTCTTACAGATTTACCAGATGAAACATAAGGTTCTACATGGAATAAAATTTGAATATTTTCAAAAGCAAATAATAAATTACTTACATTCTTTTTGGATATATTTAACGTAGTAGCTAGTTTATTTAATGCTAAATCTTTAATATCTTCCATGACAAGTAAGTTAAGCAATGGATAAGCTAATAATCTTGAAAGTCTTGTAAATGAACTAATGGAATCTAGGTCTTTTTCAATAATCTCATTTTTAATGTCTAAAGTTGAACTGATTTGAAGTACATTGTTTTGAGCTAAATTAGGAAATGAAGAGTACTGTATATGATTCATCCATTCATCTTTATGTTTTTTAATATATGGATTTAAAGGAATTTCTTCTAAACTACCAGTTTCACCTTCTAAAATAAGATTTTTTAGATTCTTTTTAACATCAAGGGAAATAGTGTAGTTATAGTTTAAATTAAGGTATTCTATGAAATTAAGAGGATACATTTTAATAATGGTGTCTTCAAGGGAATTGCTGTCTAGTTCATAGCTAATGACATTAGATCCTGCGAAAATAATGAAAATATTTTTGTTTTCATCAGAGTTTATCCATTTCTCTACAGAATTTAAATTATCAAGATATTGTGATTCATCTACGAAAATTACTATTTTTTCATCTTTTTTAAAGCCGAAATCATTTTTATAAACATTAAAAAAGTCACAAATTTCATATTCTCCTAAATCACGAAGTCTATTGAGATTTAAATATAAAATGTTTCTTGAAGGTACATGTTTTTCAGATTTTAAATAATCATATAACTGGTAGAGAATTGTTGTTTTCCCTATGCCCCTAATTCCAGACATTATAAAAAATCTGTTTGTTTTATCATCATTTAAGAATAAATCAATTGAATTTTTAAGTATATAATACTCTTCTCTTTTCTTAATGTCATTGCCCATTGTTGTTAATTTACTTTCAATAAATTTTTCTATATTTTTTAGTAAATTTTCTAAATACAACTTTATTTCCTTTTTATCCATCACAATACACCATTATTACTATTTTATTAACATCTTATATATTTAATAGTACTTTTATTTATACTTATAAAAATACTGTTAATAACTTGATGAGGTTAGTTATAAATGATGTAAAAATGAAAAATAGATATTGGAGATATTAAATGCATAAAATTGACTTTAATTTGGAAAAAAATCCATTCTATAATTTTCAATCATCAAGATATTCAATGTCTGCACGTGTTAATGTTAAAAAAGCCTATGAATTTGCTAAAAATGAAAATTATTCCTTTTTCTTAGTTACATTAGCTAGTTTATTAAAGGCAGCCAATGATGTTGAAAAATTAAGATATAGAATAATCAATAATGAAGTTGTTGAATTTGAATCAATGGATGGTATAACTCCAATAATGGATGAAAGTAAAAACAGTTACTGTGAGATGAGAGTTACAAATCCAGTTAATTTCCCATTATGGCATGAAGATGTAAAAAAATTAAGTAAAGATATATTATCTGAAAAAATAGATGGATTTAACTTGCCTATGGAAAAAAGAGATGAAGAAAATATAATAAATTTCTCATGCATTCCTTGGGTTGATTTTGACTCAATTACAACAGCAGTGCTTCATCCAAGACAAATTCAGCCTTTAATTACATGGGGAAAATTTGATAAGGATTATGAAATGACAGTATCAATAACTGTAAATCACATCTTTGTAGCAGGCTCTGATTTGGCTAAATTCTACAAAAAGGCACAATATTACTTGGATAATGTTGAAAAGTTATTTAAATAAATTCAATTGTAATGTCAATTATCTCTTTTTCAATACACATCTCATTGATTTTATTTTTAATTAACTCTTCATCAGAACCATTATCAATATCTAATTTTATGGTTAATACAGATTCAAGTCCATCTAGAGACCATAAATGAAAACCTTCAATTGATTTAACTCCTTTAATGGATAATATTTCATTTTTAAGTTCATCTACATTAATATCAAAAGGCACTCTTTGAAGTAATGGTGTTAATGAATGTATAAGAGTTTTTCCTAAGTTATAAATTAACCACAAACTTATTACAATGGATACCAATGGATCAAGAATTGGCAAATCAACGAAGATAAGAACTACACTAACTACTAAAAGACCTATCCATTTGAAGATATCTCCTAAAACATGGTAAAGAATAGCTTTTTCATTAAATGTTTCACCACCATGAAGGATGAATGCAGAAATTCCCTTAAAAATAAGTCCTAATATAGCTACTAATACCATTCCTTCTGCATTTGGAGATACTGGAGCAAATAAACGTGATAGGGATTCATATATCACAATAACTGATATAACAACAACGAATACTGAGGTAATCACAGCACCAAGTAAAGAGAATCTCTTATAACCATAGGTGTACTTATTATCACTGCCTTTTTGGGATATTCTCTCTAAAACCCAAGCTAGTCCAACGGAAATTGTATCAGATAAATCATGAAGGCAGTCTGCTAAAATAGCTACACTATTTGTTATTAATCCGCCAATGATTACAACTACATTAAGTAAAATGTTTAGAATAAATACATACAACAGATTTCCGCTAGCTTTTTTATGATAATGATTATGACTACCTACTCTCATAATTTAATATTTATATGTTAGCTATTATAAAAGTTAAGATGTAAAGTTTAATTTTAAATATTATTGGTGGATTTATGCATTTTGTCCAAGCTAAAAGTTTAATATCTTCAAAAAATGGGATGAATCTATACAGGGGATGTACTCATGGATGTATCTACTGTGATTCAAGAAGTAAGATATATAATATGAATCATGATTTTGAAGATATTGAAGTTAAGCAGAATAGCTTGGAATTATTGAAAAAAGCATTAAAATCTAAAAAAGAGAAATGTATGATAGGAACTGGATCTATGACAGACCCTTATATTCCTCTTGAGTTCAAATTGGAATTTGTTAGAAACTCTTTAAAATTGATTTACAGATATGGATTTGGATTTACCTGCATTACAAAATCTGATTTAATATTAAGAGATTTGGATTTGCTTAAAAAGATAAATGAAAAGGCAAAAACCGTTGTACAGATTACCTTGACAACAGCTGATGAAGATTTGTGCAGAAAAATTGAGCCTAATGTCTGCACAACCAAAAGAAGAGTTGAAGTCTTAAAAAAGTTAAATGATGCAGATATTCCAACTGTTGTATGGTTAACTCCATTTTTACCTTATGTAAATGATACAGAAGAGAATATTTCTAAACTTTTGGATTACTGCATTGAAACTAATGTTAAGGGTATAATCTGTTTTAATATAGGTTTAACTTTAAGGGATGGAAATCGCCAGTATTTTTATAAAAAGCTGGATGAATCATTTCCAGGCCTTAAAAACAGATATATTGAAAAATATGGAAGTAACTATGTTTTAGAAAGTGAAAATAACAGGCAATTAATGGACTTATTTTATAAAAAGACAGCTGAAAATAATATTTTAAATAAACCTGATGATGTTTTCAGATATTTGAGGGACTTTCCAAATAAGGACAAGTCTAGGCAATCAACTTTATATTTTAATTAGAATAATATAACAAATCAATCCTTAAAAAGAGCAATGCTAGATTTTATGATTAAAATTTATAAAAATACACATATATAGGTTTTAATATTATTTAATAAAAATCACTTCATAAAATAGCTGGCTGACATATCAAATGAATTTGTTTTATGGAAATCTGATAATAGTATTATTTTATATACTTTAATATCATATTAATAAACAACTAATGGGAACTGTGTGATATTTTATGACAATGTTTAAATATTTTTCCCATCAATTGCCTGGAAGAATTTTTAATGATAAATATTTGGTTCTAGGTTTGGCAAGATATGTTGGTGCATATATTATCATAACATCAATGATTTTTGGCTACTTTTTAATTTTTATGCCTTTCAGTTTTGATATGATTTTATTATCTTTTATTTTAGCTATTCCCGCTATTATAGGAGTATTGCTCAACATGGATGTGGGAAATTATTGATAGTTTAAAATAATTACTAGTCTCATTAGGGTGTATGAATTAGTAGATTTCAAAAAAAAATTTAATATATTATATGAGGTTTTTAAAATGTCCCGTACTAGCCTTCTTATAATTGTTGGTGTTTGTTGCCTTGTTTTAGTAGCTGTTGGCGCTTCTTTTTTCATGTTTTTTGGAGAAGAAAATAATTCTGTTGTTGATGACGATAGGTATGAGCTCAGACAAAACAATAATCATTATGATGATTATGATGACCGTTATGATGATGATCGCTATGATGATGATTATGATGACCGTTATGATGATGATCGCTATGATGATGATTATGATGACCGTTATGATGATTAATAAAACAATCATCATTAATTCTTTTTTTCAAATAATATCTATTTATAGCAAGTTTAAAGTGATTATTAAAAGTAATTTTATGGATTTAAATAAATCTATAACTTCAAGATATGTTTTTTATAAAATACTTTAAATTACACAAACAACATATTAATTAGAATAATAATATTAGACTATTATTTTTTGAGATGATTAGATGGAGTATAGAACACTTGGAAAAACCGGATTAAAAGTAAGTGAAATTGGTTTTGGTGGAGAATGGGTTGGTGGATATAGCTTAGAAGAAGTTAAAAATCTCACGGACTGCTGTGAAGAAAATGGTATCAATTTCTTAGACTGTTGGATGGCAGACCCTGAAATCCGTTCAAATTTAGGAGATGCCATTAAAGAAACAAGAGATGACTGGTATATTCAAGGTCATTTTGGTTCTACATGGATTGACGGACAATATCTACGTATAAGAGATTTGGATAAAGTAAAAAAAGCATTTAATGATTTGCTTAACCGTTTTCACACAGATTACTTAGATATTGGTATGATTCATTTTGTTGATGAAATAGATGAATATGAGAAAATAATGAATGGTGAATTCTTTGATTATGTATTAAAACAGCATGAAGAAGGAATCATAGGTCATATTGGTATAAGTACTCATAATACAGATGTTGCTAATTTGGCTGTGAATTCAGATGTTTTTGAAACAATAATGTTTAGTGCTAATCCTGCTTTTGATATGCTTGCACCAACTGATGATATTAATGATTTCTCTGATGAAGAATCATTTAATCAGGAATTACACGGGATGGATCCTCAAAGAGCAGATTTCTATGAAAGTGCTGAGAAAAACAATGTTGGTGTTACAATAATGAAACCATTTGCAGGCGGAAGATTATTTAATGTAAATGACTCTCCATTTGGTGTGGCATTGACTCCTATTCAGTGTATCCACTACTGTTTGTCTCAATCAGGAGTAGCTTCAGTAATGGGTGGTTATGCAAAAGTTTCTGAAATTGAAGAAGCTATTAGTTATGAAACTGCAACTGAAGAGATGAAAAACTATTCAGAAGTACTTAAAAACTCACCTAAAAACCCATATCTTGGACAATGCACTTACTGTGGGCACTGTGCTCCTTGCAGTGAAAATATTGACATTGCTATGCTTAATAAATACTATGATCTGGCAAAAATACATGATGAAATTCCAGATTCATTAAAACTTCATTATGATAGTTTATCTGCTAATGCTGGAGACTGCAGTCAATGTGGGGACTGTGAAAGCCGTTGCCCATTTAATGTGGAAATTATGGATAAAATGATTGAAATTAATGAATATTTCAAAGGTGAATAACTTAATTAATCAATATATTAATTTTAATTTTTCAAATAGCTGTTTATAGCTATTTTTTTCTGATTTTTTTATATTTTGTTAAGTAAATCTTTATATAGTACTTTGTATATATACACAAATATTATTATAAAATATATATAATATTGATGATTGTCATGGAAGAAAAATTAAACTTAACAGATCAATGGGATAAAACCTTTGAAAAAAGTGATAAAGTAAATCATAGAAAAATAACCTTCCATAATCGTTATGGAATTACATTGGCTGCAGATTTATATGAACCAAAAGATGCAACTGGTAAACTTCCAGCTATTGCAGTATCAGGACCATTTGGAGCAGTTAAAGAACAATGTTCTGGATTATATGCAATGAATTTGGCTGAAAGAGGATTCTTAACTATAGCATTTGACCCATCATTTACTGGAGAAAGTGGAGGAAGCCCAAGATATGTTGCATCTCCAGATATAAACACAGAGGATTTCCAGGCAGCAGTAGACTTCTTAATAACTCAAGACAATGTAGATGGAGACAAAATTGGAATATTGGGAATCTGTGGATGGGGTGGATTTTCTCTTAATGCAGCAGCTATTGATACAAGAATCAAAGCAACTGTAGCCTGTACAATGTATGATATGAGCCGTGTAACTGCGCAAGGATACTTTGACTCTTTAGATAAAGAAGGACGTTATCAGCTAAGAGAAGAATTAAATGCACAAAGAACTGAAGACTACAAAAATGGCCAATATCAAAGAGCAGGAGGAGTTGTAGATCCACTTCCTGATGATGCACCATTCTTTGTAAAAGATTATTATGAATATTATAAAGTACGTGCTTACCATGAAAGGTCTTTAAACTCCAATGAAGGTTGGAATACTACTTCTTCATTATCTTTATTAAACATGCCTATTTTAACCTACATTGATGAAATTAAAAATGCTGTGTTGCTTGTTCATGGTGAAAAAGCACATTCCTGTTATTTCAGTAAAGATGCATATGAAAAATTAGAAGGAGATAACAAGGAATTGATGTTAATTCCAGATGCAGTGCACACTGACTTATATGACCAAATGGATGTTATTCCTTTTGATAAAATTGAAGAATTCTACAAAGAAAACTTTTAAATTTATAAAAATAGTTTCTAAGTTTTTTAGAAGCTATTTAGCTACTTTTTTTATAATAACTTTAAATTTTGTATATAAATTGATATTAATCAATTAAATTTGTTATCTTTTAATCAATATTCATTTTTTATTAAAATTAATGAACTTTTATATTAATAAACTTTTTTTAAAAATATTTTTATAGTATATTATTAAATATAATTATACATCTTACAATCAATTCTATGGTGTTTTAATGAGGCTGAAAATTTATCTTAAATCTGAAAATGAAGATTTCATGATTCCATTTAACTACAATCATATTTTATCTTCAATTATTTACAATAAAATCGCTGATTTAGATTTAGCAGATAAATTACATAATTCTATTTCCTTTAAATTTTTCACTTTTTCTCAGATTAATGTTCCAAACAGGAAGATAACTAAAAAAGGAATTTTATCCAGAGATGGGAGATTGAATTTCTATATATCTTCTCCCAATGATTATTTAATTAGAAGTCTTGTTGATGGCTTTTTAGAGGATTTATATGTTAAATTTAAACATGAAAAACTGTTTGTAGAGAAAATTGAATTATTAAAAGAAATTGAATTTCAAAATAAGATGGAATTTAAAACTTTATCACCTATAATTGTTAGAAAAAAGAAAGAAGTTGATGGAAAGTTAAAAATATGGGATTTAGCTCCTGGAGATGAATTTTTTAAGGCTTTGGAAAAAAATCTTATCAGAAAATATCTGATGTTTAATGATATGGGAAGTACTGATAAGAAAATTAAAATTTATTCTGAAATGAAATCTGTAAAAAGAAAAAGAATAGCTATTGAGAAAGGACCTCAAACAACATATAATAGAGGGTATATGATGGATATAATACTTGAGGGAGATTTAAACTTAATAAAATTTGCTTATGATGTCGGAATTGGTGAAAAGACGGCATTAGGCTTCGGGCTATTATTTGCTTCTTGATTTAATAAAACCTATCATATTGGAAAATATTTATATAGTTTAATTAAAATATTAAATTTATAATCAGATCATATTGTTTTTGAAATATATGGTAGGTATTATAATCAGACCAATTTGGTGTAAATTAGTTAGGAGGTATTATGTCAAACAACTTATCATTAAAGTATACGGGTAATCCTTTTGTTGATGCAGGAATTTTTGCATTAAAAAGAAAACTGAAAAAACCGATTAATGAAATAACAAAAGATGATTTAAAAGAGGAAGCATTAAATATTTCGGATATTTATGTTACTCCTGCTTGGAAAAAAAATTTATATTCTATTTTTCCGAATAATGTTCTAGTTAATCCAAAAACAACAAAAAAAGATAATTTAAATGAGTTGTATTTTAATGAGTTGCTTACTTTGATTGAGTCAATTTCAGAGGTTAGTTATAATGGAACATGTGTTTCATGTGGAAGACGGGATGCTGTTAAAACTTTTAAAAGAGATTATATTCCTTTATCTGGTTCTGGTTCATTAAAAAATTATTTTTCATTTGCAAATGAAGGTGTTGAATATTGTTCTTTATGTGCGATATTAATCCAATTTGCCCCATTAATTATGTATAATTGTCCAACATATGCTAAAAATGAAAAAAAACAATTTTTGTTATTACATTCAAATTCTGAAAAAGTAATGGATTATTGGGCTAAAGATGCAATTAATAATATTAACAAACAAATTATTTTTGACAATTTTACGGGATGTTATAATGAAAATTACACAAATCCAATTAATGCAATATTTAATATTCTAGATAAAATAATTAATTTAGATGATTTATGGGGAGATGAAAATCCATCATTGACTTTTTACTATTTTACTAATTTTAATAAAGGGTCTGAATTAGAAATTTTTTCGTTACCTAATCCAATTTTTCATTTTTTAACTAAAATCCCTTTAAATGAATATAAAAATTGGAAGAACATAATTAAGAAGGAATATAACAATGTAAAATGGAATAAAGTTAATGATAAAAATGATTTTAAAAATAAATCAAATAATATCTATAATGGGTTGCTTAATAATCATTCAATTTTAAGATTTTTTTATAGTTCAAAATATAAAAAAACATATTGTACTTGGAAGTTGGTGAAACATTATATTAAAGAGGTTCGTAATATGGATGAAAAAAGGATAGATGCAATTAAAGAGTTAGGTGATAAATTAGCTTATTATATTAAAGATAAAAATAGCAAAAAAACATTATATAATTTAGAAAAAGCATCTAATTATAATACTTTTAGAAATACCTTAAGAAAAGTATCTAAAAATAAAATTAGTAATGGAGATAATGAATTACTTTTCACATTTGATGATTATGTAATGTACATATTTCCTGAAGGTAATGAAAATTGGAAAGAAACCCAAGATTTACTACTCTTTAGAATATATGAAAAATTACACGATTGGATGGTAAAAAATAAATATGTTGAAGAATATGAAGATGAGTTTTTTGAGGAGGAAGAATAATGTCAAATACAATATTGGGGTTAATATTAATTGATGCTCCACATTCAGCACTTAATAATGCAGGATCTGATGCAGGAGATAGAACTGATAATGTAGTAAGAGTTAAAACAATTAAAAAAGGAAGGGTAAAATATCCTTATGTTTCTGGTCAGGCTTTAAGATACTGGTGGAGAGACACATTAAAAAATAAATTTGATTGGGAAATGTCTCCGATTAGCCGTGAAAAAAAGATAGCTTTTACTGAAGCAAACCCTATTGATTATCCAGATGATGATGTATTTGGATATATGAGAGCTTTAAAGAAAAATAAAGATGGAACTGTAACAAGAATTGCTCCATTAAAGAATTCTCCTTTGGTTTCTGTTATTGGTCAAAATCCTACAAATGATTTTGGTGTTATGGCTCGTCAAGAAGGAGATCCTGTTCCTTTCGAACATGAATTTTATTCAACTGTTTTAAAAGGCATATTTTCTCTTGATTTAGGATGTTTAGGAGTATTTAATGAAACTGAAAAAACAGGGTATCGTAATATGTATCCTAAATTAGTTGAACTAGCTAAAGAAAAAGGATTAACTAATGAAGAGGATGCATGGATTCTGGATGATGAAACAAGAGTTAGAAGAGCACAAGAGGTTATTAATTCATTACCTTATTTATCTGGAGGTGCAAAATCTTCTTCTCATTTAACAGATGTTTCTCCTAAAATATTGGTGCTTACAGCAATTGATGGGGGTAACCATATTTTTATGAATATTGTCAGAGAGGAAAATGGTGAAGTTGTTTTTGATTTAAATGCTTTTGATGAAGTAGTTAAAGAATATGGAGATATTATTAAATCAGATATATTTATAGGTACTAGAACTGGATTTTTAAAAGAAACTCAAGAGGAAATTATGGAATATGCTAAGGATAAAGAAAATATTCATGTTGGAACTATAAAAGAAATGGCTAATAAATTTGCTGAGGAAATTCCTAAGTTGATTTAAATGAAATTTTTAAGGGTTATTATTAATGGTTGGACTGCATCATTTAGATTTCCATCTTTTATAAGTGGATTTCAACCTACATTGCCTGTTCCTCCATTAAGTACAATTTATGGTTTGTTATCTGCAGTTAAAGGTGAATTAGTTACTCCTAATGATGTTCATGTAGGTTTCATTTTTGAGTATGATTCAAAAGCTGTTGATTTGGAAACAATATATGAATTGAAAGCATTGAAAGGAAATAAATCTAATATTACCAAAAGGGAATTTTTATTTAACCCAAAATTGTATTTGTATTTAGATAATTTAGATTATAAAGAATATTTTAATCATCCAGCATATCCAATTCTTTTAGGTAGGTCTTCGGATTTAGCAATGGTATCTGAAATAAAGGAAGTTAATCTTGAATTAAAATCTAATGTAAATTTAGGAAAAACAATTTTGCCTTTAGATACGGAAGGTGCTTTTGGTACTATTCAAGCATTACCTACTTATTTTACTGATTCTATTCCAAGGAAAACAATTGGTACAAAGCCATTTATATTAATGAATCAATTTTTTAATTATTCTGAGGAATGTTATTTTGATACAGAATATGAGTGGGGTGTATGGATTCATAAATAGGTGTTTTTATGGTTATTTTAGCTAAACCTAATGAATCATTAATAGAACATACGGAAAATACATTAAAAGTTTTTAAAAGTATAAAAGAAAGTTATGTCAATGTTCCTGAAATTTGTAGTGTTCCAGATTTTTGGGAACATCTTTTTTATTCTCTATTCTTTCACGATTTTGGTAAAGCAGCTGTTGGTTTTCAAGAATCGTTGAAATATAATAAATATTGGGATTATAGGCATGAAATTTTATCAGCTACTTTCATAGTTTCTTTAAAAGATTTCTATTCAGAATTTTATGTTAATGCTATTGGATTAGGGATAATCACCCATCATAAAGATGTTCCTTTTTTAAGAAGAAAATACAGAATGAAAACATCAGATGATGAAAGGGTGTTTTTAGAAAAATTAAATCAATTAAAACCTAATTTTGATGAGTTAATATCTTATTTTGCACTGATTCCTAAGTGGAGTAAAGAATATTTGGGATATGAACTAAAAATTCCTAATAAAATATCATTTGATGAATTAAGAAGTGTTTACAAAGGGACTGTTTTAAAATATTTTATTGACACTGAAAATGAAGATTATAATGAGTTACATGGTACCTATGGGTATTTTTTAAAAGGTTTTATCAATGCCTGTGATTATTTGGCATCTGGATCAAAATATGGAATTCTAAATGCTGTTAAAAATGCTGATTTGTATCATTTTAATGATTTAAGAAAAACACAAGCTGTTGCTGCTAATACAGAAGGGGATGCTCTGTTAATTGCTCCAACTGGAAGTGGTAAAACTGAAGCCTCTCTTTTGTGGGCAGATTTTAATCAAAATAAAAATTTTTCAAAAAGAATTTTTTTTATGTTACCTTATACAGCAAGTATTAATGCAATGTATAAACGTTTAATTAATGATTTAGGTAGTGATGAATTAGTCGGTTTATCCCATGGAAAATCATCATATTTTATTTATAAATATCTGAATGATGACAAATCTAAAGATAAAGTTAGAACAATTCAGTCTTTAACAAATAAAATTTACAGACCTTATAAAATAATAACTCCATTTCAGATAATTAAATTATTCTTTGGTGTTAAAGGTTTTGAAATGGGAATTACTGAACTAAATAATAGTTTATTAATTTTGGATGAAATTCATGCATATGATGCCAGGGTTACCGCTTTAATTTTACAAATTCTTAAAATATTGAAAAATAAGTTTCATTTGAATATATTTATAATGTCTGCTACTTTACCTACATTTTTAAAAAATATTTTTTGTAGTGAATTAGATATTAAAAACGTTATATCTTTAGATCAAGATGAATTAAATTCTTTTACTAGGCATAAACTAAATATATTATCTGGAAATATTTTGAGTTATTTAAATAATATATTAGTTGATATTAAAGATGGTAAAAAGGTTTTAATTGTTTGTAACACGGTAGATAGGTCTCAAGAGATTTATGAATGGTTTAAGCTAAACAATATCAAAAATTCTGCATTGTTACATAGTAGATTTATATTAAGGGATAGGGAAAAAATTGAAGAAAAATTAGACAATTTAGATTTATTGGTAGGTACACAAGCTATTGAAGTGTCATTGGATATTGATTATGATGTTTTATACTCTGAACCAGCGCCTTTAGATGCTCTTATCCAAAGATTTGGAAGAGTAAATCGTAGAGGATGGGAAAATAATATTATTAAACCAGTCAATATATTTACTGAAGGGTCTGAAAAAGATAAATATATTTATAATCAAGATTTAGTTTCTAAAACATTGAACAGTTTAAATGAAGTAAATATTCTAAAAGAAAGCATCATACAGGAAAAAATTGATGAGGTTTATAGTGAGGGTTATGATTTTAATGATAAAAAGATTTTTAATAAGGTAACTAATGCTTTTAATTATTATTATCATGAATTAGTTCCTTTTATTAATTCAGAAGACTCTAATACTTTTTATAAATTATTTAATTCATATGAAGTTATTCCAATAAAATTTAAAGAAGAATATTTGGATAAACTTAAAAATAATGAGTATTTTGAGGCTCAAAGTTTTTGTCTTTCAATTAGAAAAGGTCAATTTATTAAATTGATGAATGAAGGAAATGTTGAAGAAGAAAAAAATAATTACTTCATTGATGTTGAGTATGATGAAGATTTAGGATTATTGCTTTCAAATGAAGAATCTACTATTCTTTAGGGGGTATTTTGAATTCTAAATATTAATGGAACTCAAATTAATTATTATTTTATTTGCAAAACTAAATTATGGCTATTTTCACACAATATTAGATTAGAACATGAATCAGATAATGTTGCTTTAGGTAAGCAATTACATGAAGATTCATTCAAAAAAGAAAAAGAGTTTCTTATCGATGACTTAATCAATATAGATTTCATTAAAATTAATGATTCTGTTGAGATTCATGAGGTTAAGAAAACTCAGAAAATGGAAGAGTCTCATATTTATCAATTGTTATATTATATGTTCTATCTAAAGAATGAAAAGGATATAAAAAATATTAAAGGATTTTTGAATTATCCCAGTATTAGAAAAAAGAAAACTATTGAATTAACAGAAGAAAATGAAATAGATTTGCTGAAAATTATTGAAAATATTGAAGATATCATTAATAAACCAATGCCAATGCCTAAAAAATCAAGAATTTGTTCTAAATGTGCTTATTTTGAGTTTTGTTTTTCATAGATGTGGGGTTAATATGCTTAGGAAAAATTATTATATTTTGTCAGATGGAATATTAAAAAGAAAAGAAAATACATTGTATTTTGTAAATAATAAAGGTAAAAAACCCATTCCAATCAATAAAATTTATTCTATTTACGCTTATGGTCAAATAACTTTTTCTTCTCAGGTAATGAGTCTTTTAGCTAAAAAAGGAATTCCTATTCATTTTTTTAACTATTATGGGTTTTATAATGGTTCATATTATCCTCGTGAAACACTTTTATCTGGAGACCTGTTAGTAAGACAAGCAGAATATTATTTAAATCAATCTAAACGTTTAGAACTAGCTAAATTATTTGTTGAAGGTGCAGCTAACAATATCTTAAAAGTATTATCATATTATAAAATTGAAAATAATGTTAATGAAATTTTAAAGGAATTAACCAAAACAAATAAAATAACTGAAATAATGAATGTTGAAGGAAGAATCATGTCAGAATACTATTCTAAATTTGATGAAATTTTACCTGAAGAATTTAAAATGGAAGGAAGATCTAGACAGCCTCCAAAAAACATGATTAATTCATTAATAAGTTTTGGAAATTCAATGATGTATTCAACAGTTTTAACAGAGATATATAATACTCAGTTAAATCCTACAATTTCTTATCTTCATGAGCCTTTTGAGCGCAGATTTTCTTTATCTCTAGACTTAAGTGAGATTTTTAAACCTATTTTTGTTGACCGCTTAATTTTTTATTTAGTTAATAAAAGGATGATTACAAAAAAAGATTTTAACCAAGATTTAAATTGTTGTCTATTAAATGATTCTGGTAGAAATAAATTTATAAAAGAATACAATAAACGTTTAAAAAAGACTATTAAACATAAAGATTTAAATAAAAAGGTTTCATATCAACGTTTAATCAGATTAGAAGCATATAAACTTAAAAAACATATTTTAGGTATAAAAAAATACAATCCCTTTGTTATATGGTGGTAAAAGATGTATGTTATTATTGTTTATGATATAAAAGTTGAAAGGGTAAACAAAGTTAAAAGTTTTTTAAGACAACATTTATTTTGGATTCAAAATTCAGTTTTTGAAGGTGAAGTATCAAGAAGTGAGTTTCAAAAGATCAAAAATGGATTGTTAGATATAATTGATGAAGAAGAAGATTCAATAATTATTTATCCATTTGAATTTTTTTCTGAAGTTGAAAGAACTGTTTTAGGTGTGGAAAAATCACCCATTGATGAAATTTTGTAGTTATTTTTAATTTATTCTTTAAAATACAAATTTTTTTAATAAAATAATTAATTTTAGTTATATTTTTATTAATTAAAGACTTTATTATTCTTCGTTTATTCATTTTTATTAATAGTATTTATTAAATTGTTATTTTTTGGATTATTCTAATTTAAGAATATTCAGTTATTAATATTTTAAACCAGTTATTCCTATTAAATTATCTTTATTTTATATAGATCTTTTATTTAATCTCATTTTTAACAAAATACAACATTTTTAGAAATTTATTTACCTATTTAAAATTTAATACAAATCATTAATCAAAAATTTTAAGTATCAAATTAAACAATAATAAATTGTTTTTAAGCTATTTAAAGGAAAAATCCTGCCTATAAAAATCAGACTATATTAGGATTGAAATTTGTACATCCAATGGATATTTCCATGATGGCACAATAAAAATCAGACTATATTAGGATTGAAATCAAGTCAAGAGGATTATACTCCTATCCCTGGTGTTAAATAAAAATCAGACTATATTAGGATTGAAATTATATTCGGCAAAGAAAAATATAGTGGTCTTGGAGGAAATAAAAATCAGACTATATTAGGATTGAAATCAAGAAGAAGAGGGAGGAATCTAAGATGGAGATAAAAATCAGACTATATTAGGATTGAAATTATTCAAGTGATGTGTTTAAATCTGCGAATTTTCTAATAAAAATCAGACTATATTAGGATTGAAATTTGAATACTAACCATAAATCTTTTGAGGGTGATATAAAAATCAGACTATATTAGGATTGAAATAGTGTCATTAGAGGAAAAAGTAACAAACCTCTTAGCTAATAAAAATCAGACTATATTAGGATTGAAATTAATAAACGAGGTTATCGAATCCGAGGAGGACGAAATAAAAATCAGACTATATTAGGATTGAAATGTTGAAAAGTTGTGATGAAATAGTTCGTGTTTCAGATAAAAATCAGACTATATTAGGATTGAAATATTCCATTCTTTTTCAATATGCTCCAACATTACATTATAAAAATCAGACTATATTAGGATTGAAATGGTGAAAACAAAATCACTTTTACAAATGTGGATCTCATAAAAATCAGACTATATTAGGATTGAAATCAATCAAATCCAGAAAAGGAGAAAAGAATGACGACCCAATAAAAATCAGACTATATTAGGATTGAAATTACAGAAGATACAATGATAAAGTTGATATTGGTCATAAAAATCAGACTATATTAGGATTGAAATACAGATCCAGAATTGGTGGAGCAGATTAAGGAAGATAAAAATCAGACTATATTAGGATTGAAATAATGCTAGGAGGAAATATTGTAGTGATGAATGCAGAATAAAAATCAGACTATATTAGGATTGAAATTTCATTATGACCTCCTTTTTGATTGGGAGAGTGGATTATAAAAATCAGACTATATTAGGATTGAAATTTCCTTTTAGACAGATTTGAAGTGAAATATTAGTATAAAAATCAGACTATATTAGGATTGAAATGTAAAAGAAGCCATCAACTCACAGAAATATGCTTGTTATAAAAATCAGACTATATTAGGATTGAAATTAGCTACCATTGAAGCATATTGCACGGTCATCAATATAATAAAAATCAGACTATATTAGGATTGAAATTACACAATAAATATTGATAATTTCACAGCATCAGAATAAAAATCAGACTATTTTAGGATTATAATATATATCTGGGGATGTAGCAGAAACAAATAAATAAAAATCAGACAAAATTTATAAAGTGAACCACATGTTTAGAGAAATGAGAAGAAAAAATCATAGCTTAACTAAAGAAGAATGCATTAATATTTTAAGGAATGCACCTTCAGGTGTACTAGCTGTTTATGGAGATGACAATTATCCTTATGCAGTACCTTTAAACTTCGCATACAAAAATAATAAGATTTATTTTCACTGTGCTACTAAGGGCCATAAATTAGATGCAATAAAGAAAAATAATAAAGTTTCTTTTTGTGTTGTTGATAGTGAAGAAGTTATTCCAGATAAATTCACAACAGATTATAGAAGTGTTATCCTATTTGGAAAGGCAAGAATTATTGAGGATAATAAAGAAAAAGCAAAAACTATTCTTTATCTTTGTGAAAAATATTCTCCAAACCAGAAAGGTAGCTGGCAGGAAACAATAAAAAATTCAATAAATAGATTCTCAATTGTTGAAATAGATATTGAGCATATTTCGGGAAAACAATCAAAATAAAAAAAAATAGCTGTAAAATTATTATTCTTTAAGAGAATAATTCACAGCTTTATTAGTAATCTTTTTTAAATTATCAAAGAAATTATCTAATTCTTCAGGGGGTATTTCTTCAATTACTTTTTTTTCCCAGTTTATTTCAGTATATTTTACTTTTTCAGCTATTTCACTGCCTTTTTCTGTTAATGAAATCTTATTCTGTCTTCTGTTTTCTGGGTTTACTTCATGTTCAATAATTCCCTTATCTTCTAGCTGTTTTATAGTCTTGGATATGGTTCCTTCACTTAAAAAGAGAATGTCCGCCAATTCTTTTTGTGAAATTGTTTCATGTTTATGTGTTTCAACTACAACTGGAAATTGTCCTATTGTTATTCCTGTGTTTTTTAAGGTTTTTCTAAGATAATTTGTATGGGATCTAAATAGATAAACAATTGCAAGTTGTAAGGGTATTTTTTCTTCCATCTAAACACCTAGTCATGTTTTACACTATTCTTTTTGAGCTTATTGACATATAAAATGATACATATGAATCCAGCTAGTGAACCTATAATTGCTCCAAGGTTTATTCCCCAATATACTCCATGTTCTCCCATATTAAATAGGAATATAAATGCAACTGCAAATACGATTACAAGTAAAAATTCTCTAATAGCTGTTAATATAAGTGAAAATGTTCCTTTTCCAAGTCCTTGGAATACTGATGAAGCTGCTGTACCAAATGGAATAGCTAATAAGAATATACATAGAATTCTTAATGTATCAGTGATTAATGGGGATAAGTTTGAACTAGTTGATGAGTATGAGAATATAAATGAAATTGGTTCTGCAAATACATAAAATATCACACATACAATTATAGACATTGCTAATGCAAGCATTGATGAATATTTTATAACAGTTTTTAAATTATTATAGTTTCTAGCTCCATATGCAATTCCTGCAACTGTTATTGCTGCTGTTCCAACACCTGCTGCAGGCATAATTCCAATGGATATTAATCTCCATGTTGCTGTAAATGCTGCTACTGCTAAGGTTCCAGCTGTTATTGTAATTAAGTAATTGTTTACAATTGATACTATGGATAATATTAACTGTTCAATACTTGCTGGAACTCCAACAGATAGAATTTCTCTGTATATGATGAATTTCTGTTTATAATTTTCTCTTGTAACTGAGAAAAATGTGTCTTTTTTAATTACTAACCAGTAGATTAATAATAAAAGAGCAATAGTAGAAGATAATACTGTAGCTATTGCTGCTCCGGCAACTCCTAAATTAAATGTGTAAATGAAGATTGGGTCTAAAATTATATTCAAAATAGCAGTTAATGCTAATGGGTAAGTTGCTTTTTTAACAGCACCTTCTGCTCTAAAAATACTTCCAAAGATTGCTGGACATAACATTGAAAATGATCCGATTAATATTATTACTCCATATTCCATTGCATATCCTATAACTTCTCCGGCACCCATTGCTTGTAAAATTTGTTCTAAAAATATTAAAAGTACAACTGGAAATGCAATTGAGAGTATAATGGATAATATTATTGTATGGATTACTGTGTTATTTGCTTCTTTGTAGTTTTTAGCTCCAATAAATCTAGATATTAAAGAATTTGCTCCTGCTCCAATACCATTACCAAATCCAACTAATATCATAAATATTGGAGATACAAATCCAACTGCTGCTAAAGGTCCTGCTCCAAGACCGGATACCCAGATGCTGTCTACTACATTGTTTAATGACATAAGTAGCATACTTAATATCATTGGGAAAGCCAGTTTGTTTATAGCTTTTTTTGGATCTCCTGTTATTGATTTTAAATTTGATGTCACGTTCATTTTTTCACACCTTTATTTCATAGGAAACTCTTTCATATGAAAGTGTTCTTTAATATTATTAAAACCTATTTTCATTTAAATACTTTTCTATGAAACTATTTCATTTGAAAGTTTTATAAAGTATTTTTTTTTTATCAAAAAATAGTTAATTTCTATATTGCATAAGGTTTTGTTACAAAAAAATTTCTATATTATATAATAATATATTGCTCTTTAGGTAGCAAAATTTAATTTTTTATTAAAATATTTTTTTTATTAATTTTTTTATTATAATTTCTAATTATTGTTCCTAATTTTAGTTAATATTAAATTAATTTTAAACACTTGTTTACTTAATAAAAAATATCTACATAAAATACTACTTTAATATTTATTTTTTATTATAATTGGATAAAATATGAATATAATAATATAATTTAATGAAATTTAAAAATAAAACATATTAATAACAATGTATCATACATAAAATTAACATCAAAAATTGTATAATTAATATTGGATTTGATGGAGAACATTAAAGAGGTGAAAACAAGTGAATTTAAGAAAAATAGGTGTTATCACGGTAGCGATTTTATGTATTTTCCTGTTTATGAATTTTTCATTTGCTTCTACTGTAGATATAACTAAAGATGGTGAATTTAAGGATATTGAAGAAATTATAGATGATAATCCTGGAGACACTTACATTTATTTGAATAACCATACTTTTGTTGGTGATGGTCAACAGTTGGATATTAATAAGGACAATATCACTATTGATGGATCTATAAATCCGGATAATGGTGGAACTGGAGATGAAATGTCAACTATTGATGCAGACAGTCTTTCAAGAGTAATGGAGATAAGGTCTGATAGTGTAATATTGAAGAATTTGATTATAACTAATGGATTTATTGGTATTGATGAGGATGATGCAAGAGGTGCAGCTGCAATTATTAGAGGAACTGATATTACTTTCATTAATTGTATCATAATGAATTGTGAAGTGTTATCAAACCATGCTCAGGCAACTGCCACTATACATATTGCATCAAGTGATAGCTGTATTGTAAATTTGATTAATTCAACATTATGCAATAATCGTGTTAATACCACTGGTTTAAATACAAGTGAAGGAACAAGTGCAAGGGTAGCTTACCTTCGTGGTTCTATGATAAATTGTAATGTTTATGATAATTATGTATACAGTGCACATGGAACTGCTGTTGGAGTATCATTTTACCCAGATAGCTATAGAAATATTATAGAAAATTCTGTTTTTGAGAATAATGTTGTAGAAACTGTAGATTCAGAGGCATATGGTGGAGCTTTACAACTTTATGGTAACTGTACTAACTGTACATTTATAAATAACCATGCATATTCACAAAATAATGGTTCTCATGCAGGGGCTTTATGTTTCAGGCCTAACAGTAAAGTAGATAACTGTATATTTATTGGAAATCATGCAGATAAAGGAGGAGCAACTTCTTTTCATGCTTCTGGTGAATTAACTAATTCAATTTTTATTAACAACACTGCACTTACATGGGGAGGTGCTATTACAACTGATAATACTCCTGGTCAATATATTAATATTGAAAATTGTTATTTTGAGGGCAATAAAGCTAATAATGGTGGTGCAGTATCAACTAGAGGAAGTAGAATAACTTTTACAAATAACACATTTATATCAAACTCTGCTAATATGAATGGTGGAGCTTTTAATATTGAAGATAATGGTGTAATTGTAATCAATTCAACATTTAAAAATAACAATGCTAAAGATCATGGTGGTGCTGGTTTTATAAGTGGAGACAATGTAGAAATTTATAATTCAACTTTTGAAAACAATAGTGCTTTTCATGCAGGTGCTATAGGGGTAGTTGGAAATAATATTGATATTGATAATAGTAATTTCACTTCAAACAATGCATTTGCATCTGATGTTACTTTTGCTCAAGCTGGAGCAATTGGTATTATTGGTAATAATACAACTGTTAAAAATTCAATTTTCTTTAATAATACTGCTGAGGGAAATGGTGGAGCAATATATGTTATTGGAGACAATTTAAATGTATCTGATTCTTTATTTAGATTTAATCATGCAACTTCTTATCCATCTGCTGATTTAAGTAATGGGCATGGAGGGGCTGTTTATACAATTGGTTATGGGGATACATACACTAACACGGATTTTAGATACAATAATGCAGTTAATGGTTCAGCTATTTACACACAGGCATCTGAAACAATATTAACAAATGTTACTTTCTTTAGAAATCAAGCATATACTTATGCATTGCCAATTACTGTGGAAGATTCAAAAAACAAATATGGTGTTACTGTTAATGTAACTGCTGTATTGGAAGGTGGAAATAATATTGCTAATGCAATATATAACTTAGGAAATGTAGAGGATATTTACTTCTATAATGTAACTTATATGACAAATATTAATGGTGTTGTTCAAAATAAAACAACTACTGATAAGGAAATTCATCCAGTACTAGGTGCTGAAAATAGTGAAAATGGTGCTCTTTTATATCAGGACTCAAGAGAAAACTGTCAAATAATTGATGTGGTGGTTAAAAATATTGAAACAGGTGAGGAAATTTATGAGCAAAACCATTTTATCACTGATATTTATGGAGATATAAACTTTTCATTAGAAGGACTTGAACCAGGAAAGTACATTATTAAAGTAAATCATTATGAAGACTTTTTTTATAAATCTATTTCAAATGAAACATTATTTGAAGTATTAAATCTTGTTGATTTAGAAATTAATATTGAAAGTAATGCATCTGCTGTAGTAATGGGAGATACAATCAAATTCATTATAACAATTACAAATAATGGTCCTCATGCTGATAAAAATGTTAATGTAACTGTTGATTTAGATGAATATCTTCGTTATGTTTCATCAAGTTCAGAAAAAGGATTTTATGATTCAAATAGTGGGGTATGGACTATTGGAGATTTAGATGTTGGAGAAATAATTGCTCTTGAAATTATAGTTACTCCTAATACAATAACTAGGATTACTACTAGTTCAGAAGCTATTAATGGTAGTGAAGATTCCAATTTATCTAATAATTTTGCATCATTAAATGTTGATGTAATAGATTATACAATTAGCAAAGATGTAAATGACACAAATCCTAATTTAGGAGACAATATTGAGTATACAGTAACTGTTGAAAATATTGGAACTACAAGTTCATCAAATATTGTTGTAACAGATGTTCTTCCTGTTGGTGTTGAATTTATTGGTGCTTCTAATGGTGGAGTATATGATGAAGATACAAGAACAATAACTTGGATTTTAAATTTAAATTCACTTGAAACTCAAAGATTAACTGTTAATGTTAAAATTTTATCTTATGGTAATTTAACTAATGTAGTTAGTGTAAATAATAAAACTGCTAATGTTACTGTCACTGTTCCTGAGATAAATATTGATAAAGTTGCTAATGCTTCAGATTTCACTGTTGGCGATGAGATAAGTTATACAATTGTTGTTGAAAATACTGCTGATGTTAATGCAGATAATATTATCGTTCAAGATGTATTGCCTGAAGGGTTTGAATTTATTAGTGCTTCTAATGGCGGGGTATATGATGAAAATAATAGGATTGTTACTTGGATTCTAAATATTGCCTCTAAAGGAACTCTTAACTTAACTGTAGATATTAAAACAATAGCTGCAGGTAATTTAACCAATATTGTTGTTGTTAATGATAAAAAAGATAATGTAACTGTTAATGTTAAAGAACCAATTGCAGATTTAGAGATTACTATTATTGATAATAAAACTGATTCCAGTGGAAATGTTATATTTACAATTAAAGTTGTTAATAATGGACCAGATACAGCATATAACTGTACTTCCGTTGGTTTATTTTTACCATCTGGTGAAATTATTGCATTTAATATAACTAAAGGAAACTTTGATTCAGAATCTTTAATCTGGTCTATTCCTAAATTAGATGTTGATGAAGAGGTTTATATGGAAATTGTATGTAAATTCAACATTAATTCTGGTTTAGATTATGCTGTCAATATAACTAGTGATGTATTTGATCCAGTCCTTGAAAACAACTATGATAATATATCTATTAGTGCTATTCCAGATGTTGATCCTGAAACTCCAGAAAATATAACTTCAGATGATGATGAAGATTCAGTGAATGATGTTGTTGATGAATCTGCTGATTCTTACGAAAATATTTTAACTAAATCTTCTGTTGGAATGTTAAAAACTGGTAATCCGATATTATTAGCTATTTTAATGGTATTGGTTCTTGTTGGTAGTTGTATTATGAGAAAAGATTAATTTTAAGGAAAATTTATATTTTCCTCTTTTTTTTTATATGTATTATCAATTCAATAGTCCATAAATAAAAATCTTCTGTAAAATAAGTTTATAAAATTTATATTGTCTTAAAAACAGTGTTATTTGTAGCATTTTAAAAATTTTTTAATTAAATTTTGAAAGTTGACTATTTATAAATGTATAAAGTAGTTTTAAGTCATTAGCATTTTTCTGAAATTAGTATTTATATTTCTTTTTTTTATTCATTGATTTTTACATCTTCTTTTTTAAAAATGTTTTTTTCTATTAATTAAAATAACTAATTATTTCTCTTTTTTAATAATCTTTTTATAGAATATATCTTCTAAATATATTATAAAACACATTTTTAAATGATTTAGGGATTTAAATGTATAAAAAAGTAGATAACATAACTGTTGATGATTTACCATTTAAAGATTTCTTAACATCTAGATATTCAATGACTGTTAAAGTTGATGCTTATAAAACTTACTTAAAAGCTAAAGAAAATAATATTTCTTTCTTTAATTTAACTTTAGCCTGCATGTTAAAAGCTATTAATGAGATTCCAGAGTTTAAATATAGGATTATTGATGGTGAAGTTGTTGAATATGATTTTATTAATGCAGTAACTCCTATCATGCAGGATGATCATTCTATTCGTGAAATTGAAGTTAAACCTTCAAGTGAGTTTGAAGATATTCTTGAATGGAACAGCTATCTTGAAAATAAAAAAGAGAATATTGAAGAAAACCTGTATCTTGTCGAGCCTGAATTGAGGGATATTGAAGGAATAGCTAACTTTTCTTGTGTTCCTTGGATTGATTTTGATTCAATGACCAATATTATTGCTTCACCTAATCAGTTGATGCCTGCTATTAGTTGGGGAAAGCTGGTTGATGGTAAAATTTCAATTTCTCTTACAGCTAGTCATATCTTTATTTTTGGATGGCATTTCAAGTTGTTTTATGAAAAAGTAGAATATTATTTGTCTAATCCTGATTTATTATTCTAATTTTTTCCTTATTTTTTTTTAAAATTTTTTATATATATTTATAAATTTACAAAAACTATATATATTATTTTAATTTAATTATTACATAACACACTTAACATTTGAAAATTAGTATTAAAAGGTGAATAAAAAATGAAAATAACTGTTATAACTGGAAGTCCACATAAAAAAGGAACTTCTGCATTATTGGCTGATAAATTTATTGAAGGAGCTGAAGAAGCAGGACATGAAATTTTCCGTTTTGATGCAGCTTTTGAGGACTTACATCCATGTAAAGCATGTGAGCACTGTCATTTTAAAGGTGATGGATGTATTTACAAAGACTCAATGGAAAAACTAAATCCTCATTTAATAAATGATGATATGATTGTTTTTGTAACTCCTCTCTACTACTTTGGAATGACAGCACAGATTAAAATGGTAATTGACAGATTCTATGCACATAATAGTGAAATAATGGCAAATAAAAAAGACTGTATTTTACTTGCAACATCTGCAGATGGAAATGACTGGACAATGCAGGCCTTAGTAGATCATTATAAAACTGTTGTTGAAAAATATATGGGCTGGGAGGATAAAGGAATAATTCTTGCAACTTACTGTACTGTTAGAAGCGATATTGAAAACTCTAACTATCCAACAGAGGCTTATGAGCTTGGAAAAAGTATTTAGGAGTGAAAAATGAAAAAATTAGGTTTTGGAGCTATGAGATTACCAGAAAATGGTAGATTTTCAAAGGGTATTGATTTGGATTTAACCTGTGAAATGATTGATTATTTCATTGAAAAGGGTTACAATTATTTTGATACTGCATATCCTTACCATAGTGGTAAAA
Source organism: Methanobrevibacter woesei (assembly GCF_003111605.1). Taxonomy (NCBI): domain Archaea; kingdom Methanobacteriati; phylum Methanobacteriota; class Methanobacteria; order Methanobacteriales; family Methanobacteriaceae; genus Methanobrevibacter; species Methanobrevibacter woesei. The sequence goes on from NZ_MZGU01000004.1 coordinate 681,420, forward strand.
GTGAAGAAACATTAAAGAAATGTTTAGTTGAGAGATATTCACGTGAAGATTTTATTTTAATAGATAAATTACCAACATTTTTTCTTAAAAAAGAAGAGGATATGGAAAAATATTTTAATATACAGCAAGAACGTTGTGGTGTTGAATATTTTGATTATTATTTAATCCATGATATAGCTAAAAGAAATTTAAATGCAATTCGTAAATTCAATCCTTATGAATATGTTAAAAAATTAAAAAAAGAAGGTAAAGTAAAGCATATTGGGTTTTCTTTTCATGATGATGCTGAATTCTTAGAGGAAATGCTTAATGAAATGCCTGAAATTGAAGTAGTAATGCTTCAAATTAATTATCTGGATTGGGAAAGTTCAGCTGTACAATCAAGAAAATGTTATGAAATCTGTAGGAAATATAATAAGGAAATTATGGTTATGGAACCTTTAAAAGGAGGAACTTTAGTTAATGTTCCAGATAAAGCTAAAGATATATTAAAAACATCCAAACCAGAAATGTCTGTTCCTTCATGGGCTTTAAGATTTGTAGCTGGTTTGAAAGATGTTTCTATTGTTTTCAGTGGAATGCATTCAATTGAAGATGTAAAAGAAAACATTGAAACAATGGATAATTTTGAACCTTTAGATGAGAAGGAACATAAAATCCTTCAAGATGTTGCAGGTATTATTAAAGGAGTTAATATAATTCCTTGCACTTACTGTAATTATTGTGCTGAAAACTGTGAAGACAATATTCCTATATCTAAATTCTTTGAATTATATAATGCAGATTTAAGAGAAAATCATTTTAAGTTCTCTAAATATCTGGATGAATATAATGAATATGCATCAATAGCTGCTTATGCATCTGATTGTACCTTTTGTGGAAATTGTGTCGATTCCTGTCCTCAGCAGTTAGATATTCCGGAATATATGGGAGATGTTGCTGATTACTTTGAATAATTGAGGTTCTGTTATGTCACATGAAGAATTATATGAAAATATTAGAAAGAATGATAATGAATTTGTAGAATTATTTGATGATTTTGCATTTGGTGAAGTATTGGAAAATACTAGTTTAGATGTTAGAAACAGGATGATTGTAATAATTTCATCTTTAATAACAAATCATGCTGTTAATCCTTTTAAAATAATGGTTAAAGAAGCTTTAAAAGATGAAATTTTAAGTCCTGTTGAATTAAAAGAATTAACATATCAATCTTTTCCATATGTTGGATTTGGAATAGCTTTTGATTTTTTGGAAGTATTGAATAACATATTTAAAGAAAATAATATTGAATTGCCTTTAAATGGTCAATCAACAACAACTAAAGAGGATAGATGGCAAAAAGGTTATGAAATTCAATGTTCTTTCTTTGGAAAAGACCAAATTGATGAAATGAGAAAAACAAGTCCTAATGATCAAATCTATTTTCAGGACTTTTTAAGTGGATACTGTTTTGGTGACTTTTATACAAGAGAAGGTTTATCAAATCAGGATAGGGAATTAATAACCTTTTCAATAATAGCTACTTTAGGTGGTTGTGAAAATCAGCTTAGAGGCCATACTGCAGGAAATTTAATGGTTGGTAATGATAAAGATGTATTAATTGGTGCTGTTACTGTTTTATGTCCTTTTATAGGATTTCCAAGAACATTAAATGCACTAGCTATAGTTAATGAAATTACAGGAAATTAAAATTGAAGTGATAAAATGGTAAATGAAAATGTGAAAAATGGAATTATTTTTGAAAGAGGAGAACCTAATACTGCTTTTGCTGACTTTTTTGTAGGAGATAGCTACTTAAATATGCTTACAATGGAACCAATTCCAATTGGAAATGTTACTTTTAAACCAGGATGCAGAAACAATTGGCATATTCATAAATCCACCAATGGTGGAGGTCAAATTTTACTTGTAACTGGTGGAGAAGGTTATTATCAGGAAGAAGGTAAAGATGCTCAAAAACTAGCTCCAGGGGATGTTGTTGTTATTCCACCTAATGTTAAACATTGGCATGGAGCTACTAAAGATTCTTGGTTTAGCCATTTAGCTATTGAGGTTCCAGGAGAAAACACTGAAAATGAATGGTGTGAACCTGTAAGTGATGAAGAGTATAGTAAGTTATAACTCTCTTTTTTTTTATTTTTTAATCAGATTTCCAATAAAATTAAATATATTTTTATTTAATATTAAATAATAATGAATTCATGGATTTATCTTATAATAGCTGGAATATTTGAGATGTTGTGGGTTTTATCTTTAGAGCTTTCAGATGGTTTTAGCAAAGTTAAGTATATACTCCTTACAATTGTTTTCATGATTATTAGTATTGTTCTTTTATCTTTTTCTTTTGAAACCATTCCTATGGGAACTGCTTATGCATGTTGGACTGCAATTGGGGCTATTGGAGTTATTATCATTGGTATGATATTTTTCAATGAATCAACAAGCTTTGTACGTCTTGGATTTATAGCTATGGTTATTATTGGGATTGTTGGATTAAAATTAACTACTGCTTAAACATATTTTTAATAACAAATTATATATCTTCTAAACAAATGAATATTAATTATGAAAGTTAAATTTTTCATGGTTTTAGTTTTTTTTTAGTTATGATATTGCCTGTTAATGCTTTATCATTATCTGATATTGATGAAAATCACTTTTCTTTAGAAGATTATGATAAAAAGGAATTAACAGACTTATTTAATACAACTACAAAAATAGTGGATGAATTTAATGAAACTGATATTGATAATAATGGAAACATTACTATTGATGAATTTGAGGAACTTATTTTCATAATTGGTGAAGATTCTTTTTGGAATGGTTATTCTCCTGAAGAAATGATTATCAGCGAATTTGAAAAGTATGATTTAAATCATAATGATGTTATCAGTTTCCATGAATTTTCTTTAATTTAATTTTTTTTTTTTATTTGTAAATTTTATTGATTTTTTAGATTTAATTTTTATAATGTACAAATATTGACAGCAAGGTTTTAAATAGTACATTAATATAATTATTATATACAAAGAATTTAAGTGATTAAAATGTTTTCCCCAAGTTTTGAAGAAGTTCAGGAAATTGCAAAAAACAAGGAGTATAAGAATATACCAATTGCATATGAAATGTATTCAGATATAGCTACTTCAATAGAAGTACTAAAGATTTTAAAAGGAATTAGCAACCATTGCTACATGTTGGAAAGTGTAGAGGATTCACAGAAATGGGGAAGATATACTTTTTTAGGTTTTAATCCAATACTTGAATTTACATGTCAAGATGGTATAGTTCAAATTAAAGGAGATTTGGAATTTAAAGACAGTAAAAAACTGGCTAATGGTGAAGTAACTACAATTGAAACTGATAATCCTAGAGAAATAATTAAAGATTTAATCAAACAAAATAAATCTCCAAAATTTGATAATCTTCCATCATTTACTGGAGGTTTTGTAGGATATTTTGCCTATGATTACATCAAATACAGTGAACCTTCCCTGAATTTAGATGCCCAAAATCAGGATCAGTTTAAAGATATAGATATAATGCTATTTGATAAGGTAATAGCTTTTGACAACTTCCGCCAGAAAATAGTGATTATAGTCAATATAAAAACTGATGATTTAAGAAACAACTACAGGAATGCATGCAGGGAGCTAAGTGAAATAGCTGATTTAATTAAAAATGGTGAAAAGGCTAAGATTCAGCCATTAACTTTAGAATCTGATTTTAAACCAGTATTTTCCCGTGAAGAATATGGTCAAATGGTTATGAAAGCTAAAGAATATATCAAAGAAGGAGATATTTTCCAGGTTGTCTTATCCAATAGAATAGAAGCAGACATAAGTGGAAGTCTATTTGATACTTATAGGGTTTTAAGAACAACCAATCCTTCACCATATATGTTCTATTTCTCAAGTGATGATATTGAAATCGTTGGTGCATCTCCTGAAACCTTAGTTAAACTTGAAGACAGGAAACTGTACACTTTTCCACTAGCTGGAACAAGACCAAGAGGAAAGGATGAAAAAGAAGATTCATTACTTGAAGAGGAATTATTATCTGATGAAAAAGAGCTTGCTGAGCATAATATGCTTGTTGATTTGGGAAGAAATGATATTGGCAGAATATCTGAAATAGGCTCTGTTAAGGTTGAGAAATATTTGTCTGTTGAAAAGTTCTCTCATGTAATGCATATTGGATCAACAGTAACAGGAACTTTAAGAGAGGATTTAGATGAGCTTTCAGCTATTGATTCTATTCTTCCTGCAGGAACATTATCTGGTGCTCCAAAAATAAGGGCTTGTGAAATCATTAATGAGCTTGAAAACAATAAAAGAGGAATTTATGGTGGAGCTATTGGATATATTGATTTAAGTGGAAATATTGATACATGTATCTCAATTAGGCTAGCTTTTGCAAGAAATAACAAAGTGTTTATAAGATCTGGAGCAGGAATTGTTGCAGATAGTCACCCTAATTTGGAGTTTTCAGAATGTATGAATAAGGCAGCAGCTGTTATTAGAGCATTACAACTAGCTGATGGAGGGATAGAATGATTTTACTTATAGATAATTATGATAGCTTTTCCTATAATTTATATCAGTTAATTGGTCAAATTGATGATGATATAAAGGTTTTTAGAAATGATAAGATCACTTTAGATGAGATTTCAAAGTTAAACCCATCAATGATTCTTTTATCTCCAGGTCCTGGAAGGCCTGAAGATGCAGGGCTTTGTATAGATATTGTAAAAGAGTTCTATGATAAAATTCCAATTTTAGGAGTTTGTTTAGGTCATCAGTCAATCTGTATGGCCTTTGGAGGTGTAATTTCTTATGCATCAGAATTGATGCATGGTAAATCTTCAATTATTAGTTTATCAGATGATTTGATTTTTGAAGGTTTAAATAAAGAAATTACAGTTGGAAGATACCATTCTTTATCTTTAAAAGATAAAACTTTACCTAAAGAATTAAAGTTAATAGCTAGAAGTGATGATGGAGAAATAATGGCAGTTAAACATGAGAAATTCAATGTCTATGGTCTTCAGTTTCATCCAGAGTCTATTCTAACTCCAGATGGATTGTCAATTTTAACTAATTTCTCAGAATTAATTAAGGAGGAAATATAATGATTAAAGATTCAATTTTAAAACTTTCCAAAGGAAATGATTTAACTTACAGTGAAGCTTATGATACAATGGATGAAATCATGAGTGGATTTACAACAGAAGTGCAAATGAGTGCTTATTTAACAGCTTTATCAATTAAAGGAGCATCAATTGATGAGATAACTGCTTCTGCTGAAGCTATGAGGACTCACTGTATAAGACTATTAAATGATGAAGAAGTTTTAGAAATCGTCGGTACTGGAGGTGATGGTTCCAATTCCTTTAATATCTCAACAACTTCCTCTTTGGTTATTTCAGCTGCAGGTGTTCCAGTAGCTAAACATGGAAATCGTGCAGCTTCAAGTAAATGTGGTGCTGCTGATGTATTGGAAGCACTTGGTGTTGATATCAATATTAAGCCAGAAAAATCTTTAGAAGTCTTAAAAAAGATTAATCTCTGTTTTCTGTTTGCTCAGAACTATCATATAGCTATGAAGTATGTAGCTAGTGTAAGAAGACAGCTGTCAATTCCAACAATCTTTAACATTTTAGGTCCTCTAACAAACCCTGCAGGTGCTACAATGCAGGTTTTAGGAGTTTATGATGAATCTTATGTTAAACCTTTAGCAAAAGTTCTTCAAAACCTCGGAGTAAAATCTGCAATGGTTGTCTATGGTCAAGACAAGTTAGATGAAATATCAGTTAGTGCTAATACAACAGTTTGTGAAATTAAAGATGGTAAACTCTTTGATTATGAATTGGTACCTGAAGATTTTGGAATTAAAAGATGCAAAAAAGAGGATCTTGTAGGTGGAGATTCAAAAGTCAATGCTCAAATTACTTTGGATATTTTAAATGGTGAAAAAGGCCCATGTAGGGATGCAGTTGTCTTTAATTCTGCTGCAGGGTTATATGTTGCAGGTAAGGTTAGCTCTCTTGAAGAAGGAGTTGAACTTGCCTGTGAAATAATAGATAGTGGAAAGGCAAAAGAACAGTTAGATAACTTTATTAAATACACAAATCTCTGATTAATATGTTAGATGAAATTGTTTTAAAAACTAAAGAAAGACTTGAAGAAGCTAAGAAAAACAAACCATTTGATGACTTGAAAGAAGAGGTAGCTAATTTAGAAATTAATTTTGACTTTCCCTTTGAAAAAGCATTAGCTAGTGAAGGTTTATCTATAATAGCTGAAGTTAAAAAGGCTTCTCCTTCAAAAGGTTTAATTGCAGAAGAGTTTGATTATTTGGATATTGCAAAGGAATATGAAACTGCTGGTGTTTCAGCTATTTCTGTTTTAACAGAACCTTACTTTTTTAAGGGCAGTAATGATTATTTAAAGGAAATTGCTTGTGAAGTGGATGTTCCTATTTTAAGAAAAGATTTTACAATAGATCCATACATGATTTATGAGGCTAAAATTATTGGGGCTTCTGCAGTGTTACTTATTGTATCTATTTTATCTGATGATGAATTAAGATATTATCTTGAAATAGCTGATTTATTAGGACTCTCAGCTATTGTTGAAACTCATGATAGGAAAGAAATTAAAAGAGCTTTAGATGCAGGTGCAAGAATTATTGGTGTTAACAATAGGGACTTAAAAAATTTTACTGTTAATATTAATAATAGCATTGAGCTATGTAGATTAGTGCCATCTGATATTTTATTTATTTCTGAAAGTGGTATTAAAACAAAAGAAGATACTCTTAAATTAATAGAAAATAATATTGATGCAGTTTTAATTGGTGAAACTTTGATGAAAAGTGATGATAAGAAATCTTTAATCAGGGAGTTTAAGCATGGTTAAAATCAAAATCTGTGGACTTAAAAGATTAGAAGATATAGAAATTGTAAACAAATATAAACCGGATTTTATTGGATTTGTGTTTGCAGAAAGTCCTCGCCAAGTTAATCATGACTTAGCAGAGCAATTGAAAGACAATTTAAACTCTGATATTAAAGCTGTTGGTGTATTTGTAGATAATCCTCAAGAAGAAATCATTGAATTATTTAATAGGGGCATTATTGATATAGCTCAGCTTCATGGCAGTGAAGATGAAGAATATATCCAATCATTAAAAGATAAAACCAACAATAAACTAAAAATAATAAATGCAATAGAAATTAAAGATGAAACTGATATTTCTCAATATGATAAATCTCAGGATGATTATTTGTTATTTGACAGTGGTAAAGGTAGTGGAAAGACCTTTAACTGGGATTTAATTAAAAATAATATTAAAAAACCTTTCTTTTTAGCTGGTGGAATTAACAGTAAAAATATTTCCCAAGCTATTGATAAATTTAAACCATTTGCCATAGATTTAAGCAGTTCTGTTGAAGTTAATGGATTTAAGAATGAAAGCAAAATAAAGGAAATAATGGAGGTAAAAAATTTGAGTAGAGGAAGATTTGGACAGTATGGTGGTCAATATATCTCTGAAACCTTAATGAATGAACTTATTTGCCTGGAAGAGCAGTACAATCATTATAAAAATGATCCAGAATTTGTAGAAGAGCTAAACACATTGCTAAAGGAATATGCAGGAAGACCATCCATACTTTATTATGCTAAAAGAATGAGTGAAGACCTTGGCGGTGCGAAAATCTACTTAAAAAGAGAAGATTTGAACCATACAGGAGCACATAAAATCAATAATGTTTTAGGTCAGGTGTTACTAGCTAAAAAAATGGGAAAAACAAGAGTAATAGCAGAAACTGGTGCTGGACAGCATGGAGTAGCTACTGCAACAGCTGCAGCTCTTCTAGACATGGAATGTGAAATATTCATGGGTGAAACTGACACTGAACGTCAGGCATTAAATGTTTATAGAATGGAACTTTTAGGTGCAAAAGTTCATAAAGTAACATCAGGAACAAAAACACTAAAAGATGCTGTAAATGAGGTTTTCAGAGAATGGATTTCAAGAGTTCATGATACTCATTATGTTATCGGTTCTACAATGGGTCCACATCCATTTCCAATGATTGTTAGGGATTTCCAATCAGTAATAAGTAAGGAAGCTCGCCAGCAAATACTTGAAAAAGAAAGTAAATTACCAAATGCCGTTATAGCATGTGTTGGTGGTGGAAGTAATGCAATGGGTGCCTTCTACCATTTTATTGAAGATGAAGATGTAAAGCTTATTGGATGTGAAGCTGGTGGAAAAGGAATAGATACACCTTACAATGCAGCTGCAATTAATAATGGAAAAGTTGGAATATTCCATGGAATGAAATCAATTTTCTCACAAGGAGAATATGGACAGATTGCTCCAGTTTATTCAATATCTGCAGGACTTGACTATCCTGGAATTGGGCCTGAACATGCACATCTAAATGAAATAGGAAGAGCAGAATATGTTCCAGTTAATGATGATGAAGCTGTAGATGCCTTTGAATATTTATCAAGAATGGAAGGAATTATTCCAGCTATTGAAAGTGCACATGCTGTTGCTTATTCAATGAAAATAGCTCCGGAAATGAATAAAGAGGACATTATCATTGTCTGTTTATCTGGAAGGGGAGATAAAGATGTAGCTTCAATTGCTAGATATAAAGGGGTTGATTTACATGAGTAAAATAGGAAATGCATTTAATGATAATAAAGCATTTATTGGGTTTTTAACAGCAGGTGATCCAAACAAGGAAAAAACCATAGAATATATCCTAGCTATGGAAAATGCTGGATGTGACTTAATTGAGATTGGAATTCCATTTTCAGATCCAATGGCTGAAGGAATTGTAATTCAGGATGCAAATATAAGAGCTTTAGAAAATAAAACAACAACTGATGATGTATTTGATATTATTGGAGAAGTTCGTAAACAATCTGACATTCCAATAGTATTTTTAACTTATATTAATCCTGTTTTATTCTATGGATATGATAAGTTCTTTAAAAAATGTGGGGAATTGGGTGTTGATGGTTTTATTTCACCGGACTTACCATATGAAGAAAAAGGGGAAATAGCTAGTTATGCTCGTGAAAATGGTGTTGATATAATTTCATTAATAGCTCCAACATCAAAAGAAAGGATTCAGATGATTGCAAGTGAAGCCGAAGGATTTGTCTATGTTGTTTCTTCTCTTGGAGTAACTGGAATGAGAAGTGAAATAAAAACTGACTTAAATGCAATTATTGAGGATATTAGAGATGTTACTGATATACCTGTTGCTGTTGGTTTTGGTATCAATACTCCTGAACAGGCAGAAAACATATCCAAAATAGCTGATGGAGTTATTGTAGGTAGTGCAATTGTAAAAATAATTGAAGAACATGGTGAAAATGCAGCAGATGCATTGAAAGAGTATGTATCTTCAATGTCTAAAGCATGCAATAAATAAATATTGCACCTTCCTATTTTTTTTTAAATAATCGATATGAAATATTTTAATAGTTTTAAAAATAAAACATTCTATTAACTAATAAAAGAGAGGATAGAATGAATGAGGATGATTTTGGAAAAGATATAGAAGCTTCAGCTAACTATGTCTATGAAACATACAACAATCCACTTGTTACACCTGAACTAGCAATTGAACTTGTTCCTGTTATTAAAAATCAGCTTAATTTCTGTCAGAATCTTCAATCAATAATTGATTTTTCAAGTTTCTTAACAAAACAACAAGTGGAAAGAGTTTTTATGGAAGATTTATCTTATTTTTCAGCTAAAGAACAGTTAACTTTAGAGGAAAAGATAGATAAAATCATTGAAAGCGATGAAGATCAACAATTATTTAAAATAAACAGTGACACATATTTATTTTTCAATCCAACAAAAGAATAATTCTTTATGGTGGAAATATGAAATTTAAAAAAATAATTCTTATAATAATTATTATAATAGCTATTATAGGGGTTTTGGCTGTTTACACTCCTGGTGAACATGTTGAAATAGGTTCAAATGAATTGGGCTCTGTAGAAAAGAATATCTATAACTATTATGGCTCAAATATTACCATAGCTATTATAACTGGAATGCATCCAAGAGAAACCTTAGCTATTGAGCCCGAAATTGCTTCAGCTAAGTTATTTGCCTTATCTCATGGTGTAAATATGATTAACTATGATGTGGATGTTACAAAAGATCCAACAGATTATACCAACAGCCGTAACAATGGTGAGAGCCTTGTTCATGACTATGTTGTTCCAGATATAATTGAAAATACCACTGCAGATGCTGTTATCATTAGCCACTCTCATATTGAAGGTTATGGTGAAGGTTTCTATGTAGCTACCCCAGCTATGGATGATGCATCTGTCTATTTGGGTGAAAGTATAAGGGATTCTGGAATTGACTTTAATTATTTCCCTTCTAACAGTAATGGAAATTATCAAAGCTCTTCAGCAGCTTTAGTTTCTGCTCCATTAGCTAATGCTGGTTTTCCTACATTAGTCTATGAAATTCCTGAAAATATTACTTCATGGGATTCAACTTCAAGAACTTATGACTTATTGCAGGTTGTTTATGATTTAGTTTCATAAACATTATTTTTTTTTATAATTCCAAAATTATATATATTATTAATAAATTAAATAAATATATATACTAATGAGAAGGTCATATTAATGGAATATCAAAAATTAGGAAATTCAGATTTAAATGTATCAAGAATATGTTTAGGATGCATGGGCTTTGGAGATAGTGAAAATGGAATGCATACCTGGACAATTAATGAAGAAAAAACACGTGAAATTATTAAATTAGCATTAGATAATGGAATTAACTTTTTTGATACAGCTATTGGATATCAAAATGGAACAAGTGAGCAATATTTAGGAAGAGCACTTGAAGACTTTGCAAAAAGGGAAGATGTCTATATAGCTACAAAATTCCTACCAAGAAGCAGTGAAGAAGTTAAAAACAACATATCTATGAGAGAACATATAATTGACTCATTAAATCAAAGTTTAAGTAATTTAGGAGTTGATTATGTAGACTTGTATATCTATCATATGTGGGATTATAATTCTGATATTGAAGAGGTAATGGAAACCTTAAATGAACTGATAAATGAAGGAAAAATAAGGTATATTGGAATATCTAACTGTTTTGCATATCAGCTTGCAAAAGCAAATGATTTAGCTGAGAAAAATGGCTGGGCTAAATTTATTTCAGTGCAAGGCCATCATAACTTAATATTTAGAGAAGAAGAAAGAGAAATGCTTCCTCTTGCAAAAGATGATAATATTGGATTAACCCCTTACAGTTCACTTGCATCTGGTCGCCTATCAAGAAGAGATAATACTTCTAAAAGAGCTAATGAAGACACAGTTGCCAAATCTAAATATGGAAAAACAGAAGCAGAAGATGAATTAATCATTGAAAGAGTAGAAGAACTTGCCTTAAAACATAATGTTTCAATAAGTGAAGTTGCTCTTGCCTGGTTACTTACAAAGGTAACCTCTCCTATTGTTGGTGCAACTAAACCTCATCATGTTGAAACAGCTGTAAATTCTGTTGATTTGAAGTTAACAGCTGAAGAAATAGCTTATCTTGAAGAACCTTATGTTCCTCATGAACTAGTTGGAGTAATGGCAAATATTAAAGGTATGATGAATACAATTGAAGATGCAATGTCAGATAATTAACAGCAAAATTTATTATAAAGTAATTGTTTAAATAGCTAGTGGGAGTGTTATTTTGAAAGATATATTTGATGAATGTTATTTAGGCGATTTAAAACTTAATAGCCATATTATCAGAACTGGAACTTGGGAAACAGAAACTGAAGATGGTGGTTTCCTAACTCCTAAAGTATTTGACAGGTATGAAAAAATTGCTAAAAGTGGAACTGGTGCAATAATATCTGAAATATTTGCCCTAGATCACAGGGACAGATTCTACCCATATTCCACTAATACGAACTATAAAGGATTTTTTAAAGATTATAAAGAGATTACAGATTTAGTTCATAAATATAATGTTCCTATTTTAGGCCAGTTAGCTTTTTTCTATTATAATGATGGACTTAACCAAAAAGTAGAGCCTAATGATATATCTTTAGAAGGAATTAGACGCTTGCAAGCAGAAGTTATAATGGCTGCTAAAAAATTTTCATTTGCAGGTTTTGATGGAATGCAGATAAATATGGGAAATAACTTCTATCTTGCACGTTTTATTAATCCTTACTTTAATCAAAGAGAAGACAGCTATGGTGGAAGCACTGAAAACAGAGTAAGAATTGTCTCTGAAATTATCAAATTAATCAAAGATAACTTTGATATGCATATTAGCTGCAGAGTAAATCCTAATGATGTAAGGAAAGGTGGAATAACACAGGAAGAAAATATTGAAATTTGCAAGCTTCTTGAAAAGGCAGGAGCTGACAGCATTCAGTTAACTGGAAGAACAATTTCCTATGCCTATGAGGAAATGAGATTAAACCCTTTTGTTGATTATGCCAATAAATTAACCAATGAACTTAATATCCCTGTAATTTTAGGTGGAAATCTAAGGGAAATGAGCAAATTAAATGAAATATTAAACACTACCAATGTTGAGTTCATGTCACTTTCCAAACCATTTGTAGCACAACCTGATTTCCTTGCTGAATGGAAGGAAAATGGTGAAGGCGTTTCAATCTGTCAAAGTTGTAATAACTGCTATTCTAAAAAAGAAAGCTATTGTTTCAAGTTTGACTAATCTTCTTTTTCTTTTTTTTAATAATTTGTATTCAAATTTAAGTATAAATTATATATACTTTAAACACATATCAATATTAAAAAGGTGATATGATGGATGAGGAAATGTTTTTTACAATTGTTGGTTTTAAAAACTATCATGGATTAAAGCCTTTTAAAGTTGGAGGATTACTTAAACTAATTAAAGATAAAGTAAATGCCTATGATGATGAAGCAATAGCTGTTGAAATGCGTTATGCTGGGAAAGTAGGTTATGTAGGTAATAGTACCAATACAGTGTTTAGAGGAACAATGAGTGCTGGTAGATTATATGATAAAATCGCTGATGAGGGTTATGCTCAAATAAAGTTTATCGGACAAAACAGTGCTATTGGTAAAATATTATCTAAAGAGGAAGTTGATATTCTAAAAGAAGATCCTGACTGTGATTTTTATTATATTTAAGGGGTTTTTATTATGAATGTGGCTGTTAAGATTTCTAAAAAACAGAATTATAAGAATCTTTCAGTATTTCCTATTATAAATAATAATCAGATGAAACTAGATTTTATTGATTTGAAAACAGGACTTGAAATGGGTATTATTTCTGTAGAAGAATGTAAAACTAGTGATGTTTCACATGTTGAGTTACATAATAACTCGATTGCTCCACTACTTTTAATCGATGGTGAAGAAATAATTGGGTCTAAGCAGAATAGGATTATTAATGAAACATTGATTATACCTCCTAAGACTAGGGAAACAATATCAGTATTGTGTAGTGAAAAAGGCCGTTGGGAGTATAAATCTGATTTCAAATATTCAAACTATTTTGCTAATTCATCAACCAGGACCAGAAAATTAGAATCTCAGATTAATAATGAAGATATACAAAGTGGAGTATGGAATTCAATTGACAGATTAGATAAAAGCAGTTCAACATATTCCCTAACTAATGCATTAAGAGATACCTATATTAATAATCAGGAAGTCTGTAAAGACTATTTAAAACATTTTAAAATAACTGATAACCAGGTGGGTGTTTTAGTTGTTGTTAATGGAATGATAAAAGGAATTGAAATTTTTTGCAATACTATCATTTATAAAAAATATCATGACAGTATTTTAAAAAGTTATATCATTGATGATTTCTCTAATAGTTCAAATAACAATATTACTGAATTAACAGCATCCACTACTTTAGAAAATATTTTAAATGCAAATTTAACTAAAAAGAAATCTATTGGATTAGGAAATCATTATATTATGTCTGATAACTCTTATAATGGTTCAATTGTATTTTTGGACGATAATCTAATTCATGCTATTTACTTTGGAATGATACCTAAGTATACTTGTGAAGATAAGATTAACAATCATGAGGATGATTATATTTTTGATGAATCAGATATCAGTATCATTGAATAATTTTTTTATTTAATCTTTTCATCCATTATTTTTTCTATTTCTGCATTGTTTTTTGAGTAATTCTTGCTGTCCATCAATACATAAATCTGATCTGCATAATGAAGGGTAATATCATCATTAGCTAAAATATATTCACCATTTCTTGTAATTGAAACTACAATGCAGTTTTTTGGGAAAGGAACTTCTTTTATAGTTTTTCCTAAATATTTCCATCCAAAAGGAATCATATACTCAGATAAAACATGTTTTGATGTATCCTGCACAATATCAAAGTTATTTTTACTTAACAATCTTTCAAATAATGATTCATAGATTGGTCTATTGTTAAGAAGCATTGGTATAGAATAAGCTATTATAACAACAATTAACATAGCAACAAGAGATTCTGTTGATCCGCACATCTCAGACAGTAAAACAACACCTGTTATTGGTGCTCTTATAGTAGCTGCAAAAAATCCAGCCATTGAGATAACAATGAATTTATAGATTATAACTTCTTCAAAACCTAGAAAGGGAGTAGCTATTGAACCAAAAACAGCACCTATATATGCTCCAATTACTAAAAGAGGTAAAAATATACCTCCAGGAATTCCTGCTGAAAAGGAAACAACTGAAAATAAATACTTGGCAACAAGTAAAAGCACTAAAATGCCCAGTGATGGAATGGCAAAATCAAGTATATTTAACATGAAATGTCCACCATCAAGGATTTCAGGAATATACAACCCTACAACTCCAGCTATTAAAAATATTAGCACAAATTTTGCTTCAAGTGGTATATTTGGAAATCTGTCCCAGAAATCATTTGATTTTATCATTCCAACATTGTAGATATAACCGCAGATACCTAAAACAATACCTAAAACAATGAAAATCCAATAGCTGGATAGAGGTATTGTTTCCAAGGGAAAATTAAGTGCAGTGGCCTGTCCAAAAAAAGATTTAGATATAAAATCTGCAACAATAGATGCAATCAGTGCAATAAAAATTAAAGTTTTATCAAAGCCATGATTTATTTCTTCAATAACAAATATTACTCCAGCTAGAGGTGCATTAAAAGCTGCTGTAATACCAACAGTAGATCCTACTAAAATTAATCTTAATTCATCAGTTTTTGATGCTTTAAAAAGTTTTGAAACTCCTTTTCCACTCATTCCCCCAATTTGAACTGAAGGACCTTCAGGACCTAAAGATAATCCTCCAAGAGCTGTTAATATACCTGCAGTAATTTTTGAGAATAATACTTTCCACCAGTTTGTATCTAAAAACCCTTTTACTTCTGCATTAATCTGGGGAATTCCGCTTCCTATACTATCAGGTTCCCATTTAACAAGAAATGCAGTTATTAAACCTAAAATAGTTAGTGTTATAAACCACAATAAAATTAAAAATATATTTCCATTAATAAATGTAAGCAAATCTCTCAGAACGGTTTCAGAACCACTTAATAAAAATCTATATAGGCAAACCATTAATCCGGCAAAAATTCCAACTAATATTCCTTGAATAGCTAGTTTTGATAAATGTTTTGGATTATTTACAATAGTTCTTAAATTTTTTAACAGTAAAAAGTATTTATTATCACTCATAGGTTATTTTATATTTTTATATTTCTTTAATTAATAAATTTTGTTAAATTATTTATTTTTCTTTTTTATTTATCATGGTTTATCATTATTCGGTTTAGACATAAGTTAACCATATCTATTTAATTATTAAAAATATATTTATAATAAATGAGGGATTTTAATGGACAAAACTGAGATTTTATTAATAATACTGGTTACTATTGTTATCTGTTGTGTTGTTGTGGCTGGTTTAATCCTTTTTAATCAATTAAATAATAATACAACTGTAACAAACACTTCACAGGCAACTGAAATTAATTCTGATACTGTTAGTTCATCTTCAACTAGTGATGAGATAGATTATGAATCTTATTATTACTCAAATTCATTTGAAGATACTGATACTGATGGGGATGGGTATGTAACCTTATCTGATATGAATCTTGCACATACTCCTTTTGATATTAGAGATCAGATGTATACAGATTCTGATGATGATAATGATGGTAGACTAAACCATGATGAATACTATAAGTTCATGTATAAATTAAACTATGATAGAGCTAGTTATGGGTTGTAACTAGCTATTTTTTATATTTAGAAAACTATTTTAATAGATAATTACTTATAGTTTATATAATTGTTACTTAGTGGTGGTTAAATTATGACAGTTTATATTGAAACTACTGATGGAATGTTTTTAGAAGGTGATTTATTAGAATGTTATTCTGATGAAATCACTATTGATGAACGGTTTATGGGTGTTATTACTGTCCGTAGAAATGAAATCTGTGATTTGTACGGTGATGTAATGCTTGAAGAAATGGATTCATATTAAGAAATCCTCTTTTTTTTATCTTTTTTAATAACTATTGAATTAGATTTATTTTTACTAATAATTTTAAAATAATTAATATATATCAAATTACAGATATATTAACATAAATTATTATTCAGGGGGAAATTGCATTAACTCTAGTGAAAATAATACTCTGAAAACAGAGGATAATGAACATAAATTTTGGATTCATAGAGTAATTTTAGATGATTTTTCTGAATTTAATGAAAAAAAATGTATTGGTTCTACAAAAAAAAATTCACTACTAATTAAAAAAATTAATAAAAATGATTTATTGTTTTTATTAACAAAAAGAAATGGTATACTAGAATTTTTTGGATATGCTAAAGTTGAAGACACTTTTATTGATAATAACTCATTATACAATGATTATTACAACTCTAAAAAGAAACTAAAGCTTAAAATAAAGTATTTTGAAAACCCTATTTCCACTTTAGATATTAGTGATGAATTGGATTTTGTTAAAAATAAGAAAAGAAGTGCTGATTCTTTTAAATCTGAGTATAAAGAAATTGGTATAGATGATTTTAAAGTGATTAGACGTAAGGCTAAATTAGTTAATACTTTGCCTGCATATTTAGATGAAATCTCTATGAATTTAAATGAATTTTTGGAAAATACAATATATTTAGCTTATAATATTGTTAAACACTATGAAACTAGAAAGCAAATCGAAATTTTAAAATTTTTAGATATTGTTGAAAAGTTTTTAAAAGGTTATGGTGTTAAAAAAGATAAAAAATATCTTATACACTTTTATTCAAAAAATGCTATATCCTTTGGTTTTAAACACATTCCCTCAAGAGATCCAGATAAATTTGTACCATTATATACATATTCTGGGGATAAAAAGAATTTTGCATATATAAGTTTGGAGTAAATATTAAAGGAGTTTATTTTTATGGATTATGAAAATGTCTTAATGGCACTTAAAAATGGTAATGTTCCAGAAAAAGGTGTAAAAAATTTATGTATTGGTCGTGAAAAGGAAATCGACGAATTTGAAAAATTATTAGATAAAGTGAATAATAAAAAAGCTATTGTAAAATTTATTAATGGAGAATTTGGTGCTGGAAAATCATTTTTCTTAAAAGTTATTGAAGAAATGGCTTATGATAAAAATTTTGTTGTATCATGGATTACTTTAAGTAATGATGTTCCTTTTAATAAGATTGATATTGTTTATAAAAATATAGTTAAATCCTTGAAATGTAAAACTGGAACTTCTCTAAGCCATATTATTGATAGGTGGATTACAGAATTAAAAATGATGGCTTTTGAACAAACTTCCAATCCTCAAAAACAAAATCAACTGGTTCAAGAGTCAATATATGATGATTTAGCAGAAACTAGAGAACATGCAAGTGCTTTTGCAATGGCTATTGAAAGTTATAATAAATTAATGAATGAAGAAGATTATAAAACTGCAGAATATGCAAAAGCATGGTTACGTGGAGATTCAAATATTCCTTACACAGAAAAAAGAAAATTTGGTGTTAAAGGAGATGTTACTAAAGATAATGCAATTCACTTTTTAGAAGCACTTTCCATATTTGTTAAATCAATTGGTTACTCTGGTTTAGTAGTTCTTATTGATGAAGCTGAATTTACAATGAATTTACACACTAAAAAACTTAGAGATGTTGCTTACAATTATATGAGAGATATTTATGATAATTGTAATTTAGGTAAATTTGAAAATTCATTATTTGTTTTTGCAGCAACTCCTGAATTATTTGATAATGCACAAAAAGGAATACCTTCTTATGAAGCTTTAGATGATAGGCTTAAAGATGTTTTAGATACTGATTTGCCAGATATGAGAAAACCAATTTTCAACTTAAAAGGATTTGAAAAAGAAGATTTACTTGATGTTGCAGGCAAATTACTTATAATGCATGAAGAAGTTTATAAATGGAATGCAAATGATAAAATTAATCCAGTTTTAAATGATATTGTTGAAATTCATGCTGAAAATGCAGGTTTAACTGGTGGTAAAGTTACACCAAGAACATTTATAAGATCATTTGTTAGTTTATTAGATACAGTTCAACAAAATCAGTCCTACTTTAAAGATTCCAATGAAATTCTTAATTTATTTAATGACAGGGAATCTGAGTTAAATGAAGAGAATTTTAATGCATTAGATGAATTTGATGATGATTGGTAGATATTAATGTCTGAATATCCAATAGAATTATTAAGTGATAGAGTAACCTCCTTTCTAGGCAATAAACTGGGATGGAGTAAACTTAATCCAATACAGGAAAAAGCTATTCCTTTAATATTAAAAAACAGGGATACATTAATATTGGCTCCAACAGCTTCTGGGAAAACAGAGGCTGTTTTAATTCCTATTTTTAATGAGATTCTTACAAAAGGATTAAAACCAGTTAGTGTACTTTATATTTCTCCTTTAAAAGCACTTATCAATGATATTCACAGTCGTATTGAAAGTTGGGGAAATTATTTTACATTAACAGCCACTAAATGGCATGGGGATGTTTCTAAGTATGATAAAGATAAATTTATTAAAAAACCAACTGACTTTTTATCCACCACTCCTGAATCCTTAGAAGTTATTTTAATGAATAGAAAAGAAGGAGAGAAAAATAGGATTTTTAATAATATTAAGTATATTGTAATTGATGAAATTCATTATTTTGCTGATTCTGATAGGGGAATCCAATTAAATTCTCTTTTAAACAGATTAAAAGAATATTTGCCTAATGATGTTGTAACTGTAGGTTTATCAGCTACTGTTGGAAATCCTGAACAGATAGCTAGTTGGATTAATCCTAAAAAACCCGCAACAGTTGTAATCGATGATAACAGACGTAAATTCCAGTATAAAATATTAGATATTGATGAAAATCAGGTTACTAAAATACTGTCAAAATATATGGATAAAAAAGTTTTAATTTTTGTTAATTCAAGAGCAACAGCTGAATTAGTCTATTCTAATTTAAAAAAGAGATTAGATGCAGAAAATGTCTTTATTCATCATGGTTCTATTAATAAGGATACTCGTGAAGAAAATGAACAAAGATTCAAAGAAGTACCTTATGGGTTTATGGTTGCCACAAATACTTTAGAATTAGGAATCGATATTGGAAATATTGATTTAGTTTTTCATGTTAAACCTCCAGCTACTGTAAGTGGATTCTTACAAAGAATGGGTCGTAGTGGACGTAGAAAAGGTATTCAACGTTCTATTATAGCTGCAAAAGATGTTAATATATTTAAAGCATTAGCAGAAATTATATTATCTCATGAAAGTAAAGTAGAGGATATTCATATTTCAAAAAGGTCAATGGATATTTTTTTCCATCAGATTTTAAGTTCTCTTTTTGCAAAAGGAAGAATAAGTGTAAATGAACTTTATAAAGAGTTAACTCAATGTTATGCTTTTAGTGAAATTAAATTTGATGAATATAAGAGATTACTAAAGCATATGGAAGAATTAAAGTTAGTTGATTATTATGAGCCTTATTTAAGTTTAGGTTATAACTTTGAAAAAGAGTTTGGTAGAAGAAATTTCATGGAATTTTTTGCTGTTTTTATGCCAAGCTATGAATATCAGGTAAAACATGGAAGACAAGAAATTGGAGGGCTTGATGTTTCATTTGCAATATTTTTAGCTCCTAATGATACATTTACATTAGCCGGTAAATTATGGAGAGTTAAATCAATTGATCATGAATTATATCATATTCAAGCTGAATTAGAATCAAATGTTAAGTTAGCTATTCCTAAATGGTTTTCTGGTGGTGCTCCTGTAAACTATTTGATTTCACGTAAAATGCATGAAATAATTCTAGGTAATTTTGATGAAAAATTCCTGAAACCTTTAGATAAACATGCAAGGGAGTTTATTGAAATCGGTTGTTCATTAGCTCGGCAATCTGGTTTTAGTGAAGGAATCATCCCAATAGAAAAAACAAATAAAGGTGAATACTTCATATATACTTTTGCTGGAGATAAGGCAAATAAATTACTAGCTACAATATTTGAAATCTATTATGAATTAGATAATGTAGTTTCTAATCCATTTTATTGTTCTTTTAAAGTAAATAATGAAGATTTGACAAATGAAGATATGGAAGATATCATCTATGATGTTAAGAATATCTTAAAAAAACCAGAAACTATTCATAGACTTGATGATTTAACAGCTGAGTTTAAGAAAAATAAATTTATTAAGTATCTCCCTTCAGAAGATCGTGCAGAGCTTAAAAATCGTATCTTATTTGATGAAAATGCTTTGATTGATGTAATTGAAAATAACTCTTTACACTTTATTCCATCAGAATGCCTATTCAGGAAAAAAATTTTAGGTTATGATTTATAGTTATTTTTTTTCATTTATTTTTTTATTCTTTTTAATAACAACTTTTTAGACATTTTTTAATAATTAATAAATAATAAGAAATTCATATTTATATTAATAAAGATTTTTGTGGCTGTTGTAGGACATATTAAATATAATGATTGAGCCTTAAATGACTTTATAATTTTCTTATTTAATAATAGAAATTAATTGGGATTATAATGAGTAATAAAAATACTTTAGATGAATTAAAAACTCTTTTTGGAACAAATTATCACACTCAATCATTTAAAAAAATGCTAGACTCATATAATCTTAGTGATGAGATTGGATTTAAGATTAAGCAAAAAGTCGTTGATGAAATTAATGAAAACAAAGTGGATAACATAAACAATCGTGTTGAACAGCTTGTAAAAGAGTTTTCATTTAGTGCTGAAACAACATATTCTTTTAAATGTCCTAATTGTGGAGTTAAAGTTTATTCAGATGAAATTTATTGTTATAATTGTGGAAACAATCTTAAAAAATCATCAAGTAAGGTTAAGGAGGAATTAAAAAATAAAAAACTGAACCTTACAGAGAAACTGGCAGATGAAGACAATACTTATATTGTAGAAAATCTATTTAAACCAAAGATAAAAGGCATTCTAAAAAAAATAGTATCTGAAAATGATGAAAACAATGCTGGCTCTAGAGAGAATACTGATTCAAAACATATTGTTTCATATATGGACTATATGAATTTTATTAATTCTCATAAAGATTCTTTAATCACTGAAGAAGATGATCCAATAACAGAATTAATAAAAGAAATTCATCCCATTATCTCTATTTTAAAGTTGAAGAATACTTTGATTTTTGAGTTTTATAATGAAATAAAAAAAACATTTGTTCGCAAATATAATTATATTTCCTTTGTCCGTAAGGAGTATAATCCTGATTTGTTTGATTATTGTTTTAATTTGTTAGATGAAAATGATCTAATTGAATATCACGAAACTAAGGATGGATTTTTCCGTTTAAAAGATGAACCTAACTTTATCAATTATGATTATGCATATAAAAAAGATTTAAATTTATTAAAAGATTTAAATGGATTAATATCTTCATATGATAATTTACAAACTATAAAGGCCAATGTTAATAAACTTAAACTTGAAGCAGATTATAAGTTCAATAATAAAAATCTAAAAGAAGAAGATTTTGATTCTGAATCTAAGAATAATAATTATTTATTCACTTTAAATGATGAAAAACAAGCATTAATTGATGGAATTATTAAGAATATTTATCCAGATATTCCTCTTTTAAAATTAAAGAAGACATTGGTTTTTGAGTTTTACAATGAATTAAAAATTACTACAAATGCAGGTTATAATTCAATTTCCCATATCCGTAAGGACTATAATCTTGACCTTTTTGATTATTGTTTTAATCTGTTAGATAAGGAAGATTTAATTGAATATGATGAAACTAAAAAAGGATTTTTTAATTTAAAAGATAATTCCAATTTTATTAATAAGAAAGAGTACATAAATAGTTTACGTTTATTAAATAATTTAAAAGGATTAATGGCATCCTATGATAATTCTGAAAGCATAGCTGCTCAAAATGATAAATCCAACAATAAAGTTGAGAGTAATATAAAATCAGAAAATGATTCAAAATCTGAAAAAAAGAAATATATATTTTTAGATTATGAAAAACAGACATTAATTGATGAATTAATTAAGAACAGTCATTTGAACATTCCTCTTTTAAAATTGAAGAAAAGTTTAGTCTTTGAATTTTATAATGAATTAAAAGATATGGTAGCTAATGATTATAATTCAATCGAGGATATTCGTAAGAATTATAATTCTGATTTGTTTGATTATTGTTTTAATTTGTTAGATGAGGAAAGTTTAATTGAGTATGATGAAACTAATGATGGATTTTTCCGTTTAAATGATAATACAAATTTTATCAAAATTGATTATGCATATAAAACTGATTTACATTTATTATCTTATTTAAAAGATTTAATTTCAACTGATGGTAATTTAGATAGTTTAAAAAGTTTAATTGATAATGATAAGAATGTTAATTTAAAAGATGAAGTTAAAGGAAATGATAATTTGACTAAGAAAAATAAGGAGTTGGAGAATAATTTAGAATCTAAATCAAAAAAAGATAATTATTTGCTTATTTTAGATAAAGAAAAAGAAGATTTAATTGATAATATACTTTTAGATATTCATCCAGATATTCCTATTTTAAATCTAAAGAATACATTGCTTTTTGAGTTTTATAATGAATTAAAAGATATAATAACTGATGAATACACTTCTATTTATGATGTTCGTAAGAATTATAATTCTGATTTGTTTGATTATTGTTTTAATTTATTAAGGAAACGTTTTTTAATTACATTTAATTTAAAAAATCATGATTTGTTTCATCTAAAAGAAAATGCTAATTTTTCAAGACTTATTTATGAGGAGGATTTACATTTATTAAATGATTTAAAAGTAAATTTTAATTTTAAAAAGAAATCTGATGTGGATAGTGCTAATAATAAAAAATCAACAACATCTGATGTTAATACTTCAAATAATAGTGAATTAGGGGATAAAAAAATGGAAGAGAGAAATACATCTAATGAAAGTTCAGTTGAAGAAACAGATTCATCACAATTTAAAAGGTTATCAGATTTGCTTAAAAATGTAACTATTCCTGAAACCAACAAAGAGTTGATGGAATTATTTGTTACATTATTAAATGAAGGTTATAATTCAAATGAAATTGCTAAAGAATTGGATTTACCTAAATTTAGAATATCTAACTGGTTTACTCAAGGAAAACTAGGTAATTCTGAATATGTGCCGTTTTATGAAGCTTATTCAAAATCTAACTCTCGTAGCTGTGAAATCTGTGGAAAGTCAGTTTCAAAATCTGATAAAATATGTAAAGATTGTTCCAAAAGAGCATATGCTGCAAGTATTTTAAATTTACTTTTAAAACACATCCATCCCCTAATACCATTTAAAAAAGAAGATTTTGAAAATATTGGTTATTCTAATTACTTTATCAGTAATTATATTAATTTATTAGATAAAAATAATCTTCTTAATAATATAGATGATATTACTTTTTCTCTTAAAAATTATTCCACATTAAATTCTTTTTTTGATAAATATGGAGGATATGGTAGAGAATTAACTCCTCAGGTAGATGAAAATGGTAAACCTATTCTTTTAAGTAAGAAATGTGATAGCTGTAAAAAGATTTATTCTATTTCTGACTTTTCTAAAAGTGAGGATGAACCATCTGGATATAAAAATATATGTAAATATTGTGAAGGTGTAGTGGTTGATGAATTTTTAGATGATGAAGAATTAATCAATTCCTTTTTAATATTATTAGATGAAGGTAACGACTTTAACGATGCAGTTAATGAATTAAATATTTCTAAAGAAACTATTGAGCTTTGGAACAGCAAAGGTAGGGAAAATTTTGCACCTTATAACAAATTTTATAAAGAATATAAAGATTTTTATGCACCTAAATGTGAAATCTGCGGTAAATCACTTAGGTTAGGTAGTAAAAAGACTATTTGTAAAACCTGCTCAAGAAAAATACATGCTTCTAAAAATTTAATTGAATTAAAAGAATTTGTTAGTCCAGAAATTCCATTTAGAAAGGAAGATTTGGAAAAATTGGGTTTTAATAAAATTAAAATTAAAGACTGTATCTGGTCATTACAAGAAAATGATTTGATTAATGAAAATAAAGGTGAATATTCTCTTAAAAATAAAGAAGTCCTTGATGAATTTATTTCAAAATATGGTATTGAAAATGAAGATAGTAAAGAAGAAACTCTTAAGCCTGAGAAAAAAACTTTAAAATTAAATAAAACATGTAAAATTTGTGGTGAAACATTATCTACCCGTAAATTTTATCATGATGAAAATAGTCCTGATGGTTATGAAGATTTCTGTAAAAAATGTAAAAGATTAGTTAATGCAGCAAGATCATTGAAATGGTTACTTGACCATGTAGATGCAGGAAATTCATATAATGAAAGTGAATTAAAGGAATTATACTCAACAGATTTTGAGTTTCAGTCTAATGTTTGGAGTATGCAGGATTATGATTTAATTAAAGCTGAGGCTAATGGTGAATATATCATAGCTAGTGAAAAGGAATGTAAGAAGTTTTTAGATAAATATTATGTTGAAAAAGAAAATAAAGAGACCTATTCTACTCCAAATAAAAAAATAACTAAAAATGAGGAAGTTAATGAAGAAGTTCCTGTTGATAAAAAAGAACAAATGAAAATAGTTTTAGATGCTTTAAGCAGTGGAAAAACTAAACAGGAAGCAGCTGCTCTTGCAAATATTCCTGTTTATAAGATTACTCATTGGAAAAATGAGGGCAAACAGGGAATGGGCGAAGATAATATCACTTTTTATAGGAAGTTAATTGATATTGAACTTAATAAAGAGTTAACTAAAAAGAATAATGAATCTAATAAGTTAACAACAGATAATAAAGAATCTAAGAAAAAAGATAAAGATTCAGGTGAATCTTATCCAAAAGGAATTTTAGATCCTCTTCCTAAGGAATATGAAGATTCATTTAAATCATCTAAATCAATATCAACTGGTTTTGCTTGGGTAAATAAGATTGGAAAAAATTGGGTTTATCAAAGACAAATCAATGGAAAACCTTTAAAAATTAATAATTCTAATATTTTTGAGTTATACAAAGAAATTAAAGATAAAGATTATGTATGGGGAGTACGTGATATTGAAAAAGCTAAATTATCTTTAAGATTAAATGTATATAACTCAGTTTCAGATGTTAGTAAACCAGATAGCTCATTTAATGAAAATAAATCTGATAATTCTAATGATAGTTCAAATACAAATAAAAAAGATAGTGGCCTTAACAAGCAAAATTTAACAATAACATATCTTAATAATGATTCTGAAAGTAAAAATGTAATTGTTAAGGGAATAATAAAAAATACTGAACTAATTAATGTTTTAAATCATCTGAAAGAATTTGAAAAAGAAATTGACAGATTAATATCTACATCAAAAGGGTTTGATTTAATTGATATTTTCATTGAATTGAATATAAGTAATTCTAAGATAAAACTATTTGAAGATAAAATGAATTAGTTAAAAGTAATCAATTTAATACATATTATACTAAAGCAGTAAATGAAAGTAAACATTAAGAAAAAAGAAGAGATATAATAATTTATTTTATACCTACATAATTTAAAATAGCTTTTATATCTTCTTCTTCCAATACTTCTGAAGATCTCTCGTAGCATTCAGCTATAACTTCTTTAATATCAATATCTGGGGTGTCCCATACACTTTGAATAAATTCATAACCATATTCTTCAGCTACTTTTTTTAATACAAATGCAGACATGTAAATATCATCTATATATCCGTAAGGGCCGTAAATTTGTTCTGGAATAACATCCATTGGAGCCACATAATATGCAATTGCTCCACAAATATCCCTTCTGATTTCTAAATTAATATCTTCTTCCAAAAGATTACATAATAATTTAAATAAATTAGGTCCACAGTCAATAAATGCAGCATATTCACCATTATATGAATCTAAATTATCAAGAAGAGTATCATAAAAATTTTTAAATGTTTCTTCCATATGTAACACCTATAATAATATTTAATATAAAATTATTTAATTTTTTATATTTATTTATTCACACTTGAAAGTAGTTTATTTAATACAACAACACCATCATCAGTTAATTTGTAAAGTCTACCTTTACGAGCTTCTTCATTAATACAAACAACTAATTCTTCATTTTTTAATTCACTTAATACTTTACTAATATGATTGGTTCTAATTTCTGCATCTTCACTAATTTCTTTTGGTGTTTTAATTGAAACACCTATTGCTATCATTGTCTTGAATCTATAACTTGAAGTGTTTACATATGCACATTTTATTAATATTTCATCATCATTCATGATATAATGTTGTATAAATTTAATAATAAAATTTATGATATACTTTTCAATAACTAGTCTTTAAAATAAGTAATATATCTACATATTATGATGCTTTTTTATATTATTCTAAGTTAATTAAAAAATTATTAAAATAGCTATTATTAAATCATAGTTTATTAACATAAAATAAAGAATTTTTATAGCTATTGTCTTTTTAATGCTATAAATTGAATTAAAGTTTAAATTAATTTTTTTTAAAAAAAGAATTAGATTTACTTTTCAAAAGTAAATCCATGATTTTGAGCTTTGGTTACTAAAATACGTGATTCGTCACCAATTATTTCAGTAGTTGCTTCAACAATATCCTTGTTTTCATCGTCAAATACAGTGTAAAGAGTAGGACCAAATGAACTGATTCCCACACCATAAGCTCCTGCTTCTTCCATAGCTTGCATAACAGGTAAAAAAGTAGGATCTAATGAATGTTCTAATTTATTGAATCCAACTTTTTGAAGCTCAGAAATAGCCCATCCAAAGTTTTTAATATCTTTTTCAAGTAAGAATGGTATAAGGTTCATTAAAATTAAATGTGAAACTTTTTCCACTTCATCTCTAGGAATAGGACAATGGGTTTGGAAGATATTAACTTCCTGATCTCCATTAATATACTTTTCAACTTTTGGCTGTGCTAAAAGGATATTCCATTCTTCAGGGAATTCATATCTTGCAATCAATTGAGGAGGTTTAGCAGTTGATGCTGAGGAAGGTAAAAAACCAGGTTTTTCTTCTAAACTATGTCCTCCGTCAACAATAAAACCACCAAGTTCATGTGCAAAGGTACCAATACCTGATGTGCCTCCTCTGCATACAACTGAACTTAATTGTCTTGTATTAACATCAATTCCCATTGTTTCAGTAATTAAATGTGCAGTAGCTACTGCTATTTGAGTTCCAGATCCTAACCCTGAATGAGGATGATAAGCAGATTTAACAGTAAAATGAAAACCAGAATCAATATTAAAATAATCTAAGGCTCTTTGAGCAGCAGCAGGTATTTTAATGGAACATTCATCAATAGCTTCCTGATCTGTTATGCTGTCATCAAATTCAAAGGTTACTCCACTTTCAGTCTCTTCACTTTCTAAAACAAATTGAGGTTCTTGAATTGCAAGGCCAATACCACCATCAATTCTTTTATAAGAACCGTTTAAGTCTATAAGAGACATGTGCAATCTTGAAGGTGTCTTAATAATCATTTTTTTCCATCTCATGTGTTTAAATAACTTAAGTTTCATTAAGTTTTCTAATACTTTATCTATTTAAATAGTAATATAAATAGTTTTTTATATAACATGAGATTTTTTAATAAAAAATAAGTAGAATAGTTCTTTTTTTAATAAAAGAACTATACTTTAACTTTTAAGCTATTTACATAAAGAGAGAAAAATTATTCATTTTCTAATTTTTCTATAATTTTTTGAGCAACATATTCACCGGATAAAAGCATTCCACCAAATATTGGACCCATACGTTGAGAACCGTGCACAGCATTAGCTGCCATTCCAGTAACCCATAAACCGGGATAAACTTCAGTTACATTGTCTAAAATTTTCCCTTCAGCGCGATCTGCCCACATGGATTTTTCACCCATGATTTTACCAGTTTCTGTTTTAAGATTAGCGCCCATTTTCTGCTCAACAATTTTTGTAATTTCTGTAGGGTGTCCAGTTGCATCAATAACAGCTTTAGCTCTTACAGTTAATGGATCTATATGTAAACCAGACATTTCAACTGAACTCCAGTTTAATACAATACCATTGATTCCATTTTCTCTTACCATTAAATCCTCAATAGACATTAAATTAAATATTTTAAGACCTGCTTGGGTAGCTTTTGAACATAAAGTAGATGTACATTCAATTGAATCAACAGTATAATAATTATCTTCAAATTTTTTAGATTTGATGCCAAATTCATCAAGAATACGTTTGCCTTCTTCTTGAACAACAACTTTATTGAACATCATACCTCCACCCCACATTCCACCACCGATACTAAGTTTTCTTTCAAATAAAGCTACTTTATAACCTGCTTTTGCAAGATAATAACCGGCAGTAACACCAGAAGGTCCTCCACCACCAATAGCTACATCCATATCAGTGTAGTCTAAAAAATCATTCATATATTCTTGTATAATAGCTTTTGAAACAGTTATATCATCTAGTTTCTTCATAAATTCACCATTTTATTTTTAATGTTTTATTTTAAATCAAAAAAACATTAATTTTTGCAAATAATGGTATATTGATATACTTATTAAAGTTAACTACACCTTTAAATTTAAGATATAAAATGTTGATTTTTTTTTATATGATTAATATTTTCACTGTTTTTTTACTCTTTTTAATAACAATTTATAATTATTTTATCATCATAACTTTATTTCTTAATTTTAATTGAATATTATTTAATTTAGATTTCATAAAACAAAATAATTATTTAAATTTTCTAATTTTTATTTTATTTAATTCAAAAATTTTATTAAAAAATTAAATAATTTAAGAAGATTTAAATACACATGTAATTAATATAGAGTAACATGTATGATTATTTCAAATTAATTTTTTTATTAATTTTTAAAAGTTATACATAATTTTAAATCATGGGGGTTATTTTATTAAATATACTAAGTCCATTATTTTGTTTATCTTAGTAGTATTATTATCTCTTTCAGCTGTTTCAGCTGCAGATATAGATGCTGCAATAGATAACGAAATAGATGTTTCTGATATCTCTAATTCAGAACCCATTGAGACTAATCCAAATGATGATATATCATTAGAAGCAGATGGAACTTTTACAGATTTATCTTCTCAAATTAACTCTGCTAGTCCTAATGAAACCATTACTTTGGATAAAGATTACTATTGGGATGGATCTGGAAATTATGGAGGTATTGAACTTAAAGAGGCTATAACTATTGATGGACAAGGACACACCATTGATGCTGAAAGTGCTGATGGTGGGTATGTTCGTATTTTTAATATTTATGGAACAGACATTGTCTTAAAAAATATAGTCTTTGCAAATGCAGATAGAAATTACAATCAAGTTGGTGGCGGTGCTATTTATGTATTTGAAGGTGCTACTGTTTCTATAATCAACTGTACCTTTGTTAATAACACTGCTGCTTTTGGTGCTGCTATTAACAGTTACGGTGGAGTAAATGTTACTGACTGTACCTTTGTTAATAACTCTGTAACCTATAATGGTGGAGCTATTGTTGGCAGTGCTCAAACTCCTGGTTTTACAGGTGCATATCTGCATGTAACTAATTCAAAATTTTATAATAACTCTGCAGGTTATGGTGGAGCTATTTTAGGTGGATACGAATCCAATGTTACTATTGCGGATTCAGAGTTTATTAATAACAGTGCCAGATATAATGGTGGAGCACTTGACTTTACAACATATGTTACTCCAGTTTATGTATCAAATTCTATTTTTAAAAATAATAGTGCAAATAATGGTGGAGCAATATATTTAGCAACTGCTAACCCGGTCGTTATTGTTGATAACTGTGTTTTCGAAAACAACAATGCTATTAACAATGGTGGAGTTGTATTTGCTAATGATGACAGCCCATACATTTCAATCTATGATATTACTTTTAATAATTGTGATATAAATGGAAACAGTGCAAAAAATGGTGCTGTTGTCTATGCAGAGGATAATTTAGTTGGAACTAATGTAACTATTGTAAGCTCCAATGTAATTAACAATACTGCAGATTCCTTTGCTATTGGTTATATGGGTGAAGGTTCAAAAATAGCAATAATTAACTCTAATGTATCTGATAATGAAGCTAAAGATAACACTGAAATTAATGGTACATCTGTTATTAATTTCTCTCAATTAGAAGAATTTATTAATCAAATTAATGGCAGTTTAACCCTTAATAGTGATGTTGTAATGACTGAAGAAGAAGCTGAAAAATATGTAGCTGGAATTACTATTGATAAAGATCTTATAATCAATGGTAATGGCTTTAAAATTGATGCTAATAATTTGGGTGCTATATTCAATGTTACAAATAGGGCAACATTAACTTTAAACAATGTTACTTTAACAAATGCTGTTGCTAAAAATGGTGCAGTTATATATGCAACTAGAGGAAATGTAAATATCTACAATTCAGTTATTACAAACAATGAAGCAACTAATTTTAGATATGGAATTATTGCAGCTATTTCAAGCAGTAATATAAATATTGTTAACACTACTTTCTCTGATAATAAAAATCTTATTTATCAAGTTGGTGGAACATTGAATATTGATTCATCTAAATTCACTAACAATGAGGGAGTATCAAGTATATCTGATTTAATATTCCTTGGAGCCACTGACACTACAATTACCAACTCTGAATTCATTGGAAACGATGGAACCATGGTATTTAATAACAATGGTGGATCAGTCATTATTTCAGATTCTATCTTCAAAGACCACACTGGCTCTGAAGCTGTATATAACAATGCAAATGGACATATGGAAATTGTAAATTCTGAATTCATTAACTGTGACGAAGGAGCTGCTTTCAACAACGGTAATGGATATATGCTCATTAATGGTTCTAACTTTGTAAACAACAGTGGAGCTGGAGGATCTGCAGGAGCTATATTCTCTAATTCCAATTCCCAATTAGAAATATATGATTCTAGCTTCATTAACAACAGTGCAATATCTAGTGGTGGAGCAATATTCATCAATGGAGCTTCTGATATATACATTGAAAACAGCGAATTCACAGATAACAGTGCATTATCTTCAGGAGATGCAATTTATGTAAATGGAGCAAATGCTAATTTAACTATCGCTGATTCCATATTTACAAACAATAATGTTGAATCCAGGGGAGATGTAAATTTCATTGTATCTGACTTTACTCATCTTGAAAATGCTATTAATGCTGTTGATGATGAGTTAGT
This sequence comes from Methanobrevibacter woesei, assembly GCF_003111605.1. Taxonomy (NCBI): domain Archaea; kingdom Methanobacteriati; phylum Methanobacteriota; class Methanobacteria; order Methanobacteriales; family Methanobacteriaceae; genus Methanobrevibacter; species Methanobrevibacter woesei. The sequence goes on from NZ_MZGU01000004.1 coordinate 713,323, forward strand.
TCTTGATAGTGATGTTACAATGACTGATGCTGAAGCTGATAAATATGCTAACGGTATTACAATCAATAAAGACATTACTATTGATGCTAAAGGACACACAATTGATGCTAGAGAATTAGGAAGAATATTCAACATTGCAAATGGCGCTACACTAACCTTAAACAATGCAGTACTAATTAATGGTAGAGCTAACCTAGGAGGAGGAGCAATCTTCAACAACGGTGCATTAAACATAAACAATGCAGTACTAATTAATGGTAGAGCTGACCTAGGAGGAGCAATCTACAACGACGGTGCATTAAACATAAACAATGTAACCTTAAAAGATAATACTGCATTAAGTTATGGTGGAGCTATTTACAGTCGTGGTGATGTATCTATTTCTGATTCAACTTTAGATGGAAATGATATTGTTAATAGAGGTACTTCTCCAGGTTCTGACCCTGATTTTGGTGGAGCAGCTATCTTTATTTATGGTGATTTAAAAATTACTAATTCTAATGTTGTAAATAATCTTAAAAACTATGATAATGGTGACCTTCTTTCTGCTGTTATTATGACTTATGGTGATGTCACTGTTTCTGGTTCTTACTTTGCTAATAACTCTGGACGTTGGGGAGCTGCAATATCCTCACACTCAACTACTGGAGATATCCTTGTAAATATTGAAAATTCAGTATTTGAAGACAATCAAGGTCTTTATGGTACTGGTATATTGATTTATGGTTCTGAATTTACAATTACCAACACTACATTCATCAATAACACTGCTTGGGGTAAAGGTAATATGACTCCAAATAATAACAATGGTGGAGCTATACAAATTTACGGATCTACTGCAGATGGTGAAGTTGTTGACTCTATTTTCATTGGTAATGATGCACACTATGGTGGAGCTATTGCTATATCTGAAAATAATGGTGTTGTAATTAAAAATTCTACATTTATTAATAACACTGCTACTGTAGGTGGTGCAATCTTTGCAGGTACTAGTCTTGCTGGTTTAAATGAAGTTACTGTAATCGATTCTACTTTCATAAATAACACTGACTCTATTGAAGGTGCTATTGCAACTACTGAAAAAGCAACTGTTTCTGATTCTGAGTTTGTTAATAATGGTATTCTTACTAATGCTGAGTTGACTGTTTCTGGTAACACTTTCACTTCTGATTCTAAAGAGTACTTTATCTTATCTGCAGGTGCAGGTGTTGTTAATGGTATTGTTTTAGATATTGGTGTAAGTAATAATGTTATCTCTGCTGATACTGCTGCAGATATTTTTGTTAACTTAACTGATGGAAATGGTAATGTTGTCTGGGAAGCTGATGGTATTAAAATTACTATTGATGGTAAAGATGTAACTGCTGTATTTAATCCTGACACCAACTTATATGAAGCAAAATATACTACTGATGCTTCTGATATTTTCACTGCTACTGCTGAGTATAATGGAATCTCTGATGATGTGCTTATTGCTTTTTATAAAGCAAATACAGAAATCACAGTTGTAGGAAATAACACTTATGAATATGGTGAAGACTTCGACTTTACTATAACTGTTGATCCTGCTTTGGATGGTACTGTTACTGTTATTGTTCGTGATATGAACTTTGATGTTGAAAAGAACTACACTTTCACTGTTGTTGATGGAGTTGTAGATTATGATTTCTCAGACTTCGATTTCACACCTGGTGTATACACAATTACTGTAGTCTATCCTGGTGACAGTTTACATGAATTTGCAACTGCAATTTTCACTATCAATATAGAAATGCTCTATACTGATGTGACTATTGATGTTACAGGTGATGCAGTATATGGTGATGATGTAACAATCACTGTTAGTACTGATGAGAATGCTGAGGGTGTTGTTGATGTAATTGTTGATGGTGAAACTTATGAGGTTCAATTAGTCAATGGAACAGGAAGTGTTGTTGTATCTGGATTAAATGCAGGTAAATATGACATCTTTGCTATGTATTATGGTGATATGATCTACACTCCAGCTACTGCAGTCTCTACTGTTGTTGTAAATAAAGCAGATTCTTCTGTTGATGTGTCTGTTGAAGACTCTGTTTACGGTGAGGATGTAATTTTAAACATTACCAGCAGTGTTCCTGGTTATGTAGCTATTATTATTGATGGAAGATACACTATTGGTTATATTGATGGTGAAGTATCCCTTGAACTTTCTAATATTGCTGTTGGGGACCATGAAGTTAGTGTAATCTTTATTGGTGATGGAAACTATGAATCCTCACAGGCAAATACTACTTTCACTGTAGATAAAGCAGAATCTGATGTTACTGTTAATATTCCTGTTATTGGTGAGGATTATGTGATTATCTCCACTATCTTTGAAAATGATGCTACTGGAGAAGTTACAGTCACTATTAATGGTGAAAGCGTTACTGCTGAGCTTGTAAATGGTTTACAAGTAATCTATGTACCTGGTCTTGGTGCTGGTGATTATCTTGTTGAAATCACCTACAGTGGTGATGAAAACTACAAAGAATTAACAACAAACACAACATTCACAATTAATGAAACACTTGTCTTATCTGCTGAAGATACTACTTTGTATTATAAGAATGGTACTACTTTTGATGTTGCTGTGACTGATGATGGTAGGGCTGTTGTTGGTGTGGATGTGATTTTCACTGTTAATGGTGCGGAGTATGTTCGTGTTACTGATGGTGAGGGTGTTGCTTCTTTGGATGTTAATTTAGCTCCTGGTATTTACACTATTACTGCGTCTTATGGTGGTTTGTCTGTTACACGTAATGTAACTGTGTTGTCTACAATTGTTTCTGAGGATTTAACTAAGTATTATCGTAATGATTCTCAGTTTGATGTTGTAATTTTAGACA